>CAZWUJ010000030.1:0-52121 GCA_964636705.1 uncultured Vicinamibacteraceae bacterium | reverse complement strand
GCAGATGCTGGCCGGGTGGGTTCGCGGGGAGCGAACCGGGTCCAGCTGTTCCTAGACTCTGATAGCGGGGCCACCGGAGGTCCCATCCGGCCCCCTCCCGCCGCGATGACGACGAACTGGCGCCCGCCGCGCGGATGCCGGGTTGCATGCCAGCCGCTATCGCGGATTGACTCCCGTGGCGCAACGCCGCCCGTCCGTTCCGTACGCCACCTTCAGCGTGAACGCCTGCGGTGTCGGGCCGTCCCGCCAGAGTCGCTCCAGGCGTGCCATCGCCTCGCTGATCGCGGGCCGTTCCCCGTCCGCGATCCACCACATGGCGAGCGGCGCCCTCGGAGGTGGCAGGAACCACTCGCGGCGGCGGCGAAGGAAGTCCACATGCTCCGTCTGATAGACGTAGCGCCGGAGGTCCGCGACCGATCTCCAGATCGATAGGTTGAAGAGCACCCTCGGGTCATCGAGCACGCGCACGTCGGTCGCGTCTCCCGCCGCGGTCTGGAACCGCCAGATGAATCCGGGGGAGTCGTCGCCGATCCGGTTGATGCGGTCAATCTCGTCCCGCATCGAGGCCATGCGCGGGTCTTCCAGCGGATAACGCATCCAGGCCAGGTTCGTCTGGGCGAGCACCACGTCCGTAATCGTATGCCCAGGAACTCTTGCAGGTTATGCGGCGATGGCCGTTACTATCGCAGAATGCGGGTTGCCGGGGTGGTCGCGGTGTGTGGACTGATTGCGAGCGCGTGCGCGGGAGAAACGCCGGAGGTCGATATCGAACCCGGCGTTCCGCTCGAACTGGCTGAGGCGCGGGCGTCGGCAATCCGCGATCTGCGCTACGACGTCCAGCTAGTCCTGCCGCCATCGCGCTCCGAGGCGATCGAAGGGCGTGTGTCCGCCACGTTCAGTTGGGAGGGCGCCGGGCCGGTCGCGTTCGATTTCGCCGCGGAACCAGACCAGGTGCGCGCGGTTCGCGTGGGAGGTTCGCCGGTCGAGGCGACGCTGCTCAACGAACATCTGATCGTTCCGATTCCCGCCGGAGCGGACCCGATCACCGTCGAGATCGACTTCACGGCGGGCGACGGATCGCTCAACCGGCAAGACGACTTCCTCTATACGCTCTTCGTGCCGGATCGCGCCCGCGTTGCCCTGCCCATATTCGATCAGCCGAACCTGAAGGCGCGCTTCCGTCTGCAGCTCGACGTGCCGGCCGGTTGGCGGGCCGTCGCCAACGGTTCGCTGGCCTCACGCGAGGACCGCGGCGGTCGTGCGCTCCTTACGTTCACCGAGACCGACCCGATCAGCACCTATCTGTTTGCCTTCGCGGCGGGCGAGTTCGAGGTGGAGGAGGCCGAGCGCGATGGCCGGCGGATGGCGATGTATCACCGCGAAACGGACCGCGAGCGGGTCGAGCGCAACGCCGCCGCCGTATTCGATCTGCATGCGTCGGCCCTGGCGTGGCTGGAGGACTACACCGGCATTCCGTTCCCCTTCGAGAAGTTCGATTTCGTTCTGGTGCCGGCCTTCCAGTACGGCGGGATGGAACACCCCGGGGCAATCTTCTACCGCGCCGACGCGTTGCTCCTCGACGAGAGCGCCACCCAGAACGCGTATCTCGGGCGGGCCAGCCTGATTGCGCACGAGACGGCCCATATGTGGTTCGGAGACCTGGTCACCATGACGTGGTTCAGCGACGTCTGGTTGAAGGAGACCTTCGCCAACTTCCTGGCCGCGAAGATCGTCAATCCCGCCTTCCCGGACGTGAACCACGAGCTGCGCTTTCTGCTCGCGCACCATCCGGCGGCTTACGGCGTCGACCGCACCGCGGGGGCCAACCCCATCCGGCAGCCGCTCGACAACCTGAACGAGGCGGGTACCCTCTACGGCGCCATCATCTATCAGAAGGCGCCGATAGTCTTCGCCCACCTGGAGAGGCTCGTCGGTGAGCAAACACTGCGCGACGGGTTGCGCGAGTATCTCGCGGCCCATTCCTATGGCAACGCAAGCTGGTCCGACCTGATCGCGATTCTCGACAGTCGGACACCCGAGGATCTGGACTCCTGGAGCCGAACCTGGGTAGAGGAGAGCGGCCGGCCACGCGTCGACGTGCGGCTGGAGACAGACGGAGGCGCGATCGCGCGCCTCGCAGTGCAGCAGTCCGACCCGTCGGACGCAGGACGCCTCTGGAACCAGCGGCTGGACCTGCGACTCGGGTACGGCGGTGGGATGTCGGACATCCTCGAGGTTCACCTGCGGGATCCGGAGGCGGTCGTTGCCGAGGCGGCCGGACGTCCGGCGCCCGACTATGTTCTGGCGAACGGCGGCGGTCTCGGCTACGGGTTGATGGCGCTCGATCCGCGCACCCGCGACTATCTGCTCGCGGAGTTGCCGGACATCGAGGACGACCTGACCCGGGCGATCGCCTGGGTCTCGCTCTGGGAGCTGCTCCTTGAGGGCGAAGTCGATCCCGAGGCGCTCATCGATCTGGCGCGCCGCACGCTCGTCGTGGAGACGGACGAGCAGAACGTCTCGCGCGTCCTCGGGTACCTCACCTCGGCGTACTGGCGCTACCTGATGCCGGAGCGGCGGGCCGAGCTGTCGCCGGAGATGGAGGCGCTGCTGTGGCGCGGGACCACCGAGGCAGGCAGCCGCAGTCTGGCCGCGGTCTGGTTTGGCGCCTACCGCAACGTTGCGCTGTCCGCGGAAGCTCTGTCGCGCCTCGAGCGCATCTGGCGGGAGGAGGAAGACGTGCCCGGCCTGCCACTTGCCGAGCGGGACTTCACCGCGCTCGCCCAGGGGCTGGCGGCTCGGGAAGTGCCGGCCGGCGCGGAGATCCTTGCCGCTCAGCGCGAACGCATCGCCAACCCGGATCGGCGCGCGGCGTTCGAGTTCGTCATACCGGCCTTGTCGGCTGAACGCGGCGTGCGTGATGCGTTCTTCGAATCGCTCCGCGATCCGGCCAATCGAGCCCGCGAGCCGTGGGTGCTGACCGCACTGGGCTTCCTGCATCACCCGTTGCGGGCGCGCGAGTCGGAGGCCTACATCCGGCCGAGCCTCGATCTGCTGGAGGAGATCCAGCGGACGGGCGACATCTTCTTCCCCCTGCGCTGGCTCGATTCGACGCTGGGTGGCCACCAGACCGCCACCGCTGCCGCCATCGTGGAGGGGTACCTGAGGGATCGCCAGGATCTCGCCCCGCGTCTCCGTGCCAAGGTACTGCAGTCGGCCGACGGGCTGCTGCGGGCGTCCGGGATCGTCGACACGCCTCGTTGATACGCCGGGTCGACGCTTCAGCGCAATACCCAGTGAACCCCGGCGATGACGGTCCCCGCGTTCAGTCCGAGGTTCTCTCCGCGGGTGCCGGCGTTCGAGACGTGGTGGTTGCGGAGTTCCAGCATCAGGCCGGGTCCGCGAGGAGGAACCGTGCGGACCCCAACACCGTAGACGAGCTGGAAGTTGAAGACGCGGTCGACCTCCGGAACCTCGAGCGACGTCCATAGCAGTCCGGCGATCCCGACGATGTAGGGTGTCCACGCGCGGTCGCGCCAGAGGTGATAGCGTCCGCCGAGTCCGGCCAGTCCCGCGCTGATCGCCGTTGCCGGCCGGTCGTACAGTAACAGCGTTCCCTCGCCGTAGACCTCCAGATGGTTCGTGACGAATCGTCCGAGTTGGGGATGGAAGGCGACGAAACGGATGGGGCTCTCGGTCTTGCCGTAGCCCGGGATCCCGTACCGCCAGCCGTGGCCCCAGCCGGCGACCAGGCCGCGCGTCCAGTAGCCGGCGGCGAGGCGCGGGGTTTGCGCGGCGGCGAGGCTGGGCGCGAAAGCCAGGACGAGAAGCATCGCGGCGACTACTGCCGCGCGGCGGCGATCGAAATAGGACGGCAAGCAGCACCATCATACGGCGGCGTTCGACTACCATGATGCACGATGAACCGGCTCGGTTGGCGCGTGCTGCTGCTCGCGGCTGTGGGAGTCGCCGGTGCGGAACGCGCGCTGGCTCATCCGGCGCCGTTCAGCTTCGTCGACGTCCGGCTGGCGTCCCTGGCGGGCGGCGCCCCGGAGCTGGACGTGACCGTGGTCGTCCATGTGTGGGATGTCGCCTATGAGTTCGATCTGGACGATCCCGCCCTCGTGCTCAATCCCGACATCCTTCGGCCGCGCGGCGACCGGCTCGCCGCGATCATCAGCGAGCGTTTCCAAGTGTTCGTGGACGGGCAGCCAGTCACGCTGGACGGCTGGTCGGACCCGCAGCCACTGACCGACCGCCAGTCAGTCCGTCTTCGCGCCCGGTATCCGCTCGATGAGCGACCCGGCTCGGTCGTGGTCGCCGCGCAGTTGTTTCCGTACGATCCGAATCACCAGACCTTTCTCAACGTCTACGAGGGCGCCGAGCTGATGACGCAGGCGATCCTGGGCGGGGAGGAGATCCGCTACGAGTACTTCACCGGAACCCGCCAGGGCGTCTGGGCCGTGATGGTGCGCTTCGTGCCGTCGGGCGTCCACCACATCCTGATCGGCCCGGATCACATCCTCTTCCTGATCGGCCTTCTCCTTCTGGGCGGACGCGTCCGTCAACTCCTCCTCGTGGTCACCGCTTTCACGGTGGCGCATTCGGTGACGCTCTCGCTGGCGGTACTCGACGTCGTGACCCCGTCGGCGCAGATGGTCGAGCCGATCATCGCGCTGAGCATCGTCTACGTCGGTCTGGACAACCTGCTGTCGCGCGGCGGCAAGGACATGCGCGTCTGGATTGCCCTGGTCTTCGGCTTGATCCACGGCTTCGGATTCGCCAGTGTCCTGCGCGAGATGGGATTGCCGACCGGGGCGATCGGATGGTCGCTCTTTTCGTTTAACCTTGGCGTGGAACTGGGGCAGCTCGCGGTCGTCGTGGTAGTGGCCGCGCTGCTCGGAGTGATACGAGCGCGTAGTCCGGTTGCCGGCCGGCGCCTGATGGTGGTCGGATCCGTGGCGGTTGCCCTGGCCGGCGCGTTCTGGTTCGTGGAGCGGGTCTTTCTGTCGGGAGGTATGGCATGAAGAGGTGGAACATCGCGAAGGTGCGGCTGATTGTCCTCGGCGCGGTCCTGGCGGCCGGTGCGGCGTCGATCGCCATCAGTACGACCTCGGCCCAGCAAGGCGAGATGGTCGTGGAAGTGGAGCGTCTGAACGACAGCCTCTACGTTCTGCGCGGCGGCGGCGGGAACTCCGCGGCGTTCATCACGAGCGATGGCGTCGTCCTGGTCGACACGAAAGTCGCGGGCTGGGGCCAGCCGCTCATCGATCGGATTGCGGAACTGACCGACAACCCGGTTACGACCATCATCAATACCCACGCCCACTTCGACCATGTGAGCGGCAACGTCGAATTCCCCGCCTCGGTCGATTTCGTAGCGCACACGAACGCGGCCCGGCTGATGGAGGAGTGGAATCCGGTTACGGGCTTCCCGGGTGACTTTCCGGACGTGTTCGAGACGAGTGGGGGTCACGGCCTGCCGACGCAGACCTACGACGACCGGATGACACTGGGCAGCGGGGACGATCAGGTCGATCTCTACTACTTCGGCCGCGGCCATACCGGCGGCGACACCTGGGTAGTCTTTCCTTCGCTTCGCATCATGCACGCGGGCGACATGTTTCCGGGCAAGCAAGTGCCGATCATGGACGCCAGCAACGGCGGGAGCGGCGTCGATTACGCGCAGACGCTCCGCAATGCGCACGCCGGGGTTACCGAGATCGATCAGATCATCACCGGCCACAGCACGCAGATGACGCGCGACGACCTGGCGCAGATGGCTGACTACGTCGACGCGTTCGTTGCGGCCGTCCGCGCCGGGAGGGCGGCAGGGCAGTCCGCCCAGCAGGTGGCCGAGGGCTGGTCCGTGCCGGCGGAATTCGATGGGTTCGGCAGCCCGCCTGCGGAGCGGCTCCAGGCCTATGTGCAAGTGATCTTCGACGAGTTGGACTGATCCGATGCGCTCGTTGCGGCGTGCCGTCCTGCCACTTGCCGTGCTTTCCGTGCTCGCCGCCTGCGCGGTCGAGCCCGGTGAGGAGAACCTGAAGACCTCGTTTGTGGAGCAGATCGAGGGCGTCAGCTCGGTAGAAGGACTCGAGCGGGAAGGGGACTCCATCCGCTTCACCGAGCGGCGCGCAGACGGCGACGACGTGTCTTGGCGAGTCACGATCGACTTCGCGTCGATCGCCCGGCCCGGCGGCGCGCCGGTGCAGGGCGCGATCAGCGCGTCGTGGTACGCGGACGGGCAGTTGATCGAACCGATCGGTACGATGTCACGGCTGCCCGATGCCTTCCTGGAGGCGGGCGTGGCGCAGGAATGCTACGCGCTCTGGGACGAGAACGCCGGGGCCTGGGACTGGTGATCGGATTGCCGGCGGGCGAAGAGCCGGCACGGAGGAACACACCATGACCTGGATGCACCTGGACATGCTGGTGCGGACGCTGGCTGTTGTGTCGTTGACGGTCGTGCTGCTGGCCGGTTGCGGGGCGGCGGAGGCACCGTCGCCCGCGGAGCAGGCGCCGGCCGGCACACCGGCGGTCGACGAACCTGCTGTCACCTCATCGCGCGCGGTTGGGATCGCCGGCACGATCTCTTTCACCGAAGGACCCACCGTCGACGAGGCCGGCGCGGTCTACTTCACCGATCTTCGCGTCAACGGCCGGATCCTGAGAATGGAACCGGACGGGACGATCACCACGTTTCGTGAGCCCAGCAACGGCGCCAACGGCCTGGTCTTCGACAGCGAATGGCGGCTGCTGGCGGCCGAAGCGGGCAACGGTGCGGACATCCCACCCCGCATCAGCCGGACCACCATCGAGACCGGCGAGATCGAGGTGCTGGCCGACGCGTTCGAAGGCAGGGGACTGCACCGGCCGAACGATCTGACCTTCGACGGACAGGGAAGGGTCTATTTCACCGATCGCCCCGACCTGGGCGTGCCCCCGGATCCGGACAAGACCAACGTGCACGGCGTCTACCGGATCGATCCGGACGGGACGGTTGCCCGCATCCTGACCGAACCCGAGGTGGTCCGTCCGAACGGCATCGTCATCTCGCCCGACGACACGACCCTCTACGTAATCGAAACCGAGCAGCAGGAGGGTGGCGCTCGCATGATCCGCGCCTTCGATCTGTCCCCGGACGGCGTCGCGAGCAACAGCCGGGTCTTCCACGACTTCTATCCCGGCCGGAGCGGCGACGGCATGACGATCGACAGCGAGGGGAACCTCTACGTGGCGGCCGGGCTCAACCGCCTGCGCGGGACCAGCGAGACGCTGGACACGGTCGCCGGCATCCATGTCTTCTCGCCGTCGGGAGAGTTGATCGAGCACATCCCGATCCCGGAGGACACGATTACGAACGCCGCATTCGGCGGCGACGACCTCCGCACCCTGTACGTCACCTCGGGCAAGACGCTCTTCAGCATCCGGACTGACGTCACCGGCACGCGCCGCTAGCGAGCGTCATCTCTCCACGAAGGACTCGAACTGGCTCCACGGCACGGGATCGCCGTGGATCGGGACGATCGTGTCGACGTCGAAGCCGAACCTGGTGACCTGCCGCAGCAGGCTGCGGTGGTCGGCATTCGGTTCGCGCGGGCCCGGCGCGCCGGGCCGAGGCGGATCGTAGAGGTCCGCCTCGATCAGGATCCGTTCGTCGGGCAGGTACGCCATCAGCATCCCCTCCACATGGCGGAGTGGGTGGACGTAGCTGACGTGCATCCGCTGAGAGCCTGACTTGTCGGTCAGCCAGTAGTTTTCCCGGATCACCTCGTACTGGTAGCCCTCGGCCAGCTCGGTGGGCGGCCAGAGCGACACCATGTCGGGCAGCAGCGTCCGCGGCGCGTAGTTGAGCACGTCGCGGGTATAGAACTCGTAGTTCTTCCAGTGCGTGACGATGGTTGCCCCGATGTGCAGGTAGGTGCGCAGTCCGCCGATGCTGTCGTGGTGCTGGTGCGTGTTGACGAGGAAGCGGATCGGCTTGTCCGGCACGAGGCGGACCACCTCGTCGATCACCGCCAGACTGCGTTCCTCGCTGATCGGAGCCTCCACTACCGCGATGAAGTCGTCGAACTCCACGGCCACGCTGTTGTGCGAGCCGCCGCCCATCAGCCAGACGCCTTCGGCCAGCTCGTCGGTCTCGACCGTCACCGGGAAGGTTGCGTCCCGCACCGAGGCGGGCGCCTCGACCGGGGCCATGCAGTCGGCGCCGTTCGCGGTAATGTCGTCCAGCGTGGCGTCGAACGCGTTGTGGCCGGCGTTGATGCTCTGCGCCTGGTAGTTGTCGTCCCACCCCTGGTGGTGATGCCAGCCGGTCGGGAAGCGGATCCCGTCTCCGACGTCGACGTAGCTCGCGTTGGTGAACTCGTGCTCGTAGTTGAGGTCGCCGAGCACCGGGTCGCCCACCCAGGTGTGAATCCGCTGCAACAGGTTCTCGCTGTTGATGGTGGCGTCGACCCGGTATTTGTCCATTACCCTGATCGAGACGATCCGCATCCTCTCGGGCCGGACCGTTACGCCATCGCGTCCCATCTCGCCCAGCTCCCACCGCCAGGTGGCGTGCGGGTTCGCGCCGGGCTTCTGCGCCGCCTTCAGGAAGCCGTGCGGATTGATCCACATGTCGAGCTGCCAGCGCTCGGCATCCTCCGGACGGGCGGCGACCGCCTCGCCCCCGGTCCCGTCCTGCGACCAGCCAAGCATCCCGTTGACGTAGAAGTGCTGCCGGGTCTCCTGCTGAATCGGGGTGCCGCCGAGCCAACCCAGGCCCCAGCGCCATGATGCCGGCGCCACTCCCGGTTCGCGGTCGAACGCCTCGGTCAGGGTGCCGGCGTTCCAGTTCATCGTCCTGACGTAGTTCGCCCACGGGCCCATGCGGGGCCAGTCCACTTCATAGCCATGGTGTCGCTGCTGACCCACCATCCCGCCGTAGTTGACGGTCCCGGCGATAGTGATGCAGCGGAGGTTGTCGGTTCCGATCGCATCACGTGCGGCGCGCAGGATGGGTTCCGGATCAAGAAAGCCGGGCGCCAGATCCTGTCCGGCCGGGAGCGTGACGCCGGAAAGCGCGGCGGCGGCGACGGCGAGGGCGGCGGCTACGGTGAGCCCATATCGGGACTGATCGCGCATCGGATCCTCCTGGCTGCCGACACTGTATCAGGAGTGGATGCGGTGCTATGCTCGGGCGGCCGGCAGAGATATCGGCGGACCTGGACGGGAGGAGCGGGATGAAGACGGTACAGAAGCTGACGCTCGACGACGCGCGCATCATCATGGATGCGGCCGAGGCCAAGGCGCGTGAGATCGGCGTCGACATGGACATTGCGATCACGGATGACAACGGCAGCCTGCTGATGTTTCACCGGATGGACAATGGGCGGATTACCAGCATCGACGTGGCGATCAGCAAGTCGTTCACGGCGGCGGCGGCACGCCGGTCGACGCGTGCCTACGGCGAAGTGAGCGGGCCGGGCGGTCCCGCGTTCGGTATTCACGTCAGCAACCAGGGGCGGTTCATGATCGTGGCGGGCGGGCTGCCGATCTTCGTCGACAGTCAGATTGTCGGCGGTGTCGGCTGCAGTTCCGGAACTCCGGATCAGGACGAGGTAGTGGCGCAGGCGGGGATCGACGCGTTCCTGGCCAGCCTGGGATAGCACCATGCGCCGCGTGCGCGGCGGCGGCCGGTTCGGCCCGCTGTTGATGGCGGCAGCGGTAGTTGGTTGCGGCGGCGCGCGCGATCCGGGATCGGACCGGCGGGACGCGCCGGCGCCGGTGGTCGACACGGTCCCCGATGGCCCCGCCATCGTCAATGACGCGTGGCAGATCGTCAGGATGGCGACGGCGCACGGCGTCATCACGCTCGAGGTGGAGGTGGACGATGTGGAGACTGGCGGTGACGTTGCCCGCGAGCTGATCGCGCCCCTTGAGGGCGGCCATGACGAGGTCCTGGTCTACATCTACCGGGTAGGTCAAGGAACAGGTGGGAACACCCCGGTCATGCGAGCGCGGTGGACTCCCGGCGGCGGCTACGAGGAACTGGACTACGGAAGGAACGATCCATGACGGTACGGGCGCGAACGACCTGGTGGGCATTGGCGGCCGCGGTGCTGGCGGCGGGAGCGATTGCCTGCGGCGAGCTCCAGCCGGCCGACGGACCGGCGGGAGGCATCGCCCTCGACGCGGACGACATCGGCGGCGTCGTGGGAGGCGCGGCCGGCCCGGAGGCGGGCGTCTGGGTAGTCGCCGAGACGACGGATTTGCCCACCCGCTTCATCCGCATCGTTGCGACCGACGAACAGGGGCGCTACGTGCTGCCGGACCTGCCGGAGGCGACCTACGAGGTCTGGGTACGCGGCTACGGCCTCGTCGACTCCGAGCGGGTCGCGGCGCGGCCGGGCGAGCGGCTCGACCTGGGGGCAGCCGTCGCGCCGAATCCGATCGCCGCCGCCCAGGTCTATCCGGCCGCCTGGTGGCTGTCGATGATGCACCTCCCGGAGGGGGAGCAGTCGCAGCAGGAGCTGGGGAGCCGCGTCACCGGCTGTCTCAACTGCCACCAGGTGGGCAACCAGGCGACTCGCGAGATACCCGGCAGCATCCTGGCCGGCGCCGATTCCCACCTCGATGCGTGGGACCAGCGCGTCGCGATGGGTCCGATGGGGACATCGATGGCCGGGATGTGGCGCGGCCTGGGAGATCAGCGCGAGATGTTCGCCGACTGGTCCGACCGCATCGCGGCGGGGGAGGCGCCCGCGCAGACGCCGCCGCGTCCGACGGGCGCCGAGCGGAATGTCGTCGTCACGCTCTGGGACTGGGGGACGGCAACCGACGGCCGGACCGACAGCACGCCCCGACCCGCTGGCCAAGTAGCTCAGGCCGGGAGCCTGCGCCGTGGAACGGTGCAGGCTGCTGGATAGGCCTGGTCGGGCTAGCCGCCGAGGGGGAGGATGAACCCCCAGCCCTCGTCGATTCGCTGCTGCAGCCGGGCTGCCCCGTCTCCGATGCCGCAGATGACGCGATCCTGCGCCTGGCAGATCTCACGCACCCGGTCGAACGTTTCTTCGACCTCCGGGTGATTCTCCGGGCCCGGGGCGGGGCCGAGACCGAGGTCGATGCTCATGTCGCCGGGCACCACCATGATGGCGCTGACCTGCGTCTGGAGGATCGCTTCGAGGTTCGAGACCGCCTCGGCGGATTCGATCATGGCGACAATGAACAGCTCGCCGTCCGGATTGAGCGGCCAGATGTCCGCTTTGGCGTAGTAGTCGGCGGCGCTCGCGACGCGCCAGCGCCGGATCGCGCCGCCCGGACCCCAGCCCCGTTCGCCTCGCGGCTCGGGTTGCGCGGCGTCCAGCGCCGGCGGATAGCGGGCCGCGCGGACCAGCCGCTCCGCCTCTTCGGCCGTATCGACGTGCGGGACGATCACTCCGAAGCCGCCCAGATCGAGGACCTGCTTGATCGCCCACTTGAAATCCTCGTCGCCGTCCATCGGGATTCGCACGATCGGCGTCAGTGTCATGCGGCCCGTTTCGTCCCGATCCTGATCCATTTCATCGAGCACCCGATCGATGCGCTCGCCCGAGAAGGCGGAGTGTTCCATGTCGACGAAACGCCACTCCTGGTTGGCAATGGCGGGCCGTCCGTCCTCGATTGCCTCGATCACCTTGTTGAGCCGTACCTGCGGCTGGGCGACGCCCATGTCGACGCCACAACCCGCGGACACCGCGCCTGCAACTGCGATCGCGACCAGCGGAACGTACCGCTTCATCAGTGTGCGGCTTCTCGAACGCGTCGTCCTCATCGATCCTCCCCTGCGATCCGGCGACAGGCACCCGGTCGCCACGAGTCAGGCCGGGAGCGGCGGCATGCGCGGTCCCGGCGTCGAAAACGTCATTTCGGTGATTGCCTTGATGCTGCGGTTGCCGTATCGGAACGGCACGATCAAGCGTAGCGGCGCCCCGTGCCTCGGGGCGATCGGCTCGTCGTTCATCAGCCACGCGAGCATCACCTGTGGCTGGCGCAGCGTCGTCATCGGCTCATCCACGTAGAAGCGGTCCGACCCGACGAACCGGCAGTAGTGAACGCCGGGGACCAGACCCAGCATGTCGGCGAAGTCGCTGAAGCGTACGCCGGTCCACTTGACGATCCCGCGTGGGTTGGGCGCCCCGCACTGCAGCAGGAACGTGTGGGACACGACCGGTAGTCCCTCGAGATCCGAGAAGCGCAGCGTGCCGGCCAGTCTGCCGAGGCCGCGCGTGTCCACCCTGATCTGCATCCGCTGGTAGTCGAAATCGATCTCCGGCGTCTGCCGACCCTCAGTACGCCACAGGGCCGGATCGCTGATGGAGCCCGCGGCGCTCTCTGGATGCTCGGGCGCCGAACCATCGGGATTGAGCGGCAGGGGCGCCGGAAATCCCTCGCGAAGCGGCCGTTCGACAAGCTGATCCGGCCACTCCTGCTGCCCGCCGGCTTGGCCGGCACCGGCCTTCGCGGGGTGGAGGACGCCCAAAGACAGCCCTGCCAATGTGGAACCCGAAATGGAGATCGCCTTGCGTCGTGAGATAGCCACCGCTGCACCTCCTGACCTGTCCGGACCTGTGGATCGGAAGCATTCTATCCCGCTGGCGGGCGGTGGCAAGCGGAATAGCCTGACGGCGACGCCGCAGTCGCGCGCTCAACCGAACAGCAGATTCACGATTGCCGTCGCGGCCAGGATGCCGGCCGCATCCGCCAGCAGACAGGCGGGAAGCGTGTGCCGCGTCTGCCGGACGCTAATCGCGCCGAAATAGACCGCCAGCGTATAGAACGTGGTTTCGGTGCTGCCGTAGATCGTGCTGGCCATGTAGCCGATGAGCGAATCGGGCCCGTACGCGGTGAGCGTCTCCGACGCCACACCCAACGCGCCGGATCCGCTGAGGGGCCGGAGCAACGCCACCGGCAGGACTTCCGCGGGAAGGCCGATCAGGCCGGTGATCGGGCCGAGCGTCCCAACCAGCGCATCGATTCCGCCTGCGGCCCGGAACATGCCGACCGCCACCAGGATCGCGACCAGGTAGGGAATGATCCGCAGCGCGACGTCAAAGCCCTGCTTGGCGCCCTGCACCAGCGCATCGTAGACGCGAACCCGCCGCACCCAGCCGTACAGCACGAACGCCGCGACTATCGCCGGGAGCATCCAGAACGAGGTAATCCCGCGGATCGCGTCGGCGAGCGGCTCGGTACCGAGACGCGACAGCAGATCCCGGGCCGCCAGCCCCAACACGACGAGCCAGAAGAGGCGGGCGGCCCAGACCCGCGCCAGCACCCGTTCGGATGGCGGGGGCGGTTCGTCGACCGCGTCGTCGCCGGGGGCCTCGGGTTCCGTGGACCGCGGGGCGTCGCCCGCGGCTTCCGCGTCGGCGCCGAGCGGCGGCGGCTCGTCCCGGCGGTAGCGTGGAAGCCGGGCCAACAGGATCGCGGCGGTGATCCCTACGAGCGTCGCCGCCCCGCTCGCGAACCAGGTAGTGGCGACTATGCCCGCCGCGTCGTTGGAGCCGAGCGCGGCGCGAACGCCGATCATCCCGGTCGGCAGGAGTGCAAGCCCGGCCGTGTTGATCGCCAGGAAGAGGGCCATTGCGTTAGTCGCGGTGCCGGGACGGGTGTTCAGTCGGTTCAGTTCCTGAATCGCCTTTATCCCGAACGGCGTCGCCGCGTTTCCCAGCCCCAGCATGTTGGCGGAGATATTCAGGATCATCGCGCTGATCGCCGGATGATCCGCTGGCACCTCGGGAAACAGCCGTCGCATGAGGGGCCGGACCATCCGGGCGACGGTTGCCATCACGCCTCCCTCTTCGGCGACGCGCATCAGGCCCAGGAAGAAGGCCATTACGCCCACGAGGCCGATGGCCAGATCGACCGCGCTTCGTGCGGAAGTGACGATGGAAGCCGTCAGCGCTTCCATTCGGCCGGTTGCCGCCGCAATCAGGACCGAGAGCAGCGTGACCGCGATGAAGAGACCGTTCAGCATGGGAGCAGAGGCGGCAATCGGGCAGCCCGCGTCGCGGAGCCAATGGTAGCAGCCGCTACGAGACTATTTCGACGCCCACGGTGTCTAAACACACAGAGCGGTGGCGGCTGCGGCGTTTGCCGTTGCACGGTTGCGCTATCGCGCGCGACGTGCGACGCTTGCCGTGAGCGCGGGCGCTTGCCCGTCCGGGGCGGGGACGAACGAATGCGCACGACATCGGCGGTCGAGTGGTCACACGTCGCGACACCGGAATCGCTGCTCGTCGAGCGGTGCATCGCGGGTGACGATAACGCGTGCGCCGAGCTCGTCGAGACCCATCAGGCGATGGTGTTTCAGTTGGCCTGCTCGCTGCTCGGCGACCGTGAAGAGGCGCTGGACCTCTCCCAGGACGTTTTCCTCCGCGTCTTTCGCACGCTCGCCACGTTCCGCGGCGACGCCGCGCTGAGGACCTGGATCTACCGGATCACCGTCAATCAGGCGCGAAACCGGCGGCGCTGGTGGGCAAGACGCGGACGGGTATCGCAAGTCTCCCTTGAGGCCTACACCGACATCAACGGCGAGCCGGCGGCGCCGGACGGGGCTTGTGCGGATGTCCGGCTCGAGCGGCAGCGTCTGGCGGACCGGATGCGTTCGGCTATCGCGACCCTGCCCTTCGATCAGCGCACGGCGGTCATCCTGCGCGAGATGCATGGCATGCGCTATCAGGACATCGCCTTTTCGCTCGGGGTTACGGTCGGCGCCGTCAAGTCGCGGCTCGCGCGTGGTCGGGTGGCGCTCCGCCGCGCACTCAAGGAGGTGCGGCCATGCTGACCTGCTGGCTCAATCGGCGACGTCTGGCTGCATACCTGGACGATGAGCTGTCCATCCCTCACCGCATCGCGGTGGATCACCACCTGGCCGCCTGCCCGCGCTGCGCGCGCGTAGCGAATCGGGAGCGCGCCCTCAGCCGGGCGGTCATGCGGGCGGGGGAAGACTTGATGGATGCGAGATACGCGGAACGCCTCCGCGCTTCGGGAGACATGGTGCTCAGCCGGATCGCGGCGGAGCGCGAGGTGGCGCGCACCACCGGCGTCCGCCGGCTGACGGAGTACCCGCATCTGCTCTGGACGGCGGGCGCCGCCTGTGCTCTCACACTGGTCTGCGCGGGGCTGGTGGCAAGCATGCTCGTTTCCGTTCCTCAGCCCGGGTCGCTCGCGGCGCGGCTGCTGTCGCTGTCGAACCCGGGGTCGAACGAGAATCCCCTCGGGCTCCGCACGGGCATGGTGACGCCGCAGTTGAGTCCCGACGCGCTGCTGCTGTCGCGGCCCGATCGAATCCCGCTGCCAGGGCAGCCGACCGGAGTGACGTTCGCGCTCGTCCTGACGCAGGAGGGAACCGTTTCTGTTCTGGAGGTGCTCGGATCGAGCGGGCCGGAACCCCCCGACTGGCCCTATCTCGTCGGCTCCGCCGCGGGCTCCCGGTTCGTGCCCGCGGAGTACCGCGGCGCTCCGGTCGCGGTGAACATGGTCTGGGTGGTCGAGGAGGTGACCATCCAGGGTGATATTGCCGCTGATCTGACCGCCGTTCCCGCCACTCCAGCGGCGTGATCAACGCGGCCAGAAGTCTGCGCCGGGGAGCGGCGCTACGGCGTGCCGGCGGTCGACGTGTTGTTCATGCCGTCCGTGGCGCGAATCACCAACCGGTCGATGGCGCTCGCCGGGACCGTCACGTCGAATGCTTCCTCGCGGCCATCCGAGATTCCGTCAATCGGGTAGACCACCTGCCACGTCTCGGCGTCGAGGGTGTACTCCACGTGCGCGACAGCGGACTGCGCGTCCGTTACGGTGACCCGCACTACCGTGTCGTCACCACCCGCCGCGCCAGGCGTGGACAGCACAATCCGTGGGGCCGAGTTGTCGACATCGAACGGCGCGGAGTCGCGCATGGCGGTAAGTGCGTCGTCCGGCGCGTTGGACAAGGCGTCCGACGCCACGATTCTGACCACGTAGGTGCCGTCGGGGGTAGAGGTAGTGTCCCAGGTGAAGAGCCGCCCGGTCAGATCCCGGGCCAGGACGCGCCAGTTCTCTTCCATCTCCTCCCGGTATCGCACCTCGTACCGCAGCGTATCGTCGTTCGGATCGGACGCTTCCCAGGCGAACGCCTGCAGACCCTTGCGGTAGACCTGTCGCCCGACAGAGCTTACGGTCGAAGCGCCGGCGCCAGTCGGTGGGGCGGCAGGATCGCGGCCGCCGTTCAGGCCGGCAATTGGCGGATCGCCCGCCGCTGCGGCCTGCTGGTAGACGCGTCCCGGGTCGTGCAGCGTGAGTCCGGTAATCTCGGGCGCAAGATTGCGCGGCAGATACGCGGCGGTGACGGACCGCAGCACCGGCGATTCATCCGAGGCGCGCAACTCGGCTCGCCACTGCAGGTAGCGCGCCCGGGGGCTGGTGATCGCCGCGCCGTCCGGGGCATCGTAGGCGTCTGACCACGCGCTCCACGTGTCGCCGGGCGTTGCCGTGTTGCCCGAACGGGTCCGCAGTGTGACGCTGCTTCCGTCGGGGGTCGACGCGCGCCAGCGGATCATTCCCCAGTTCGCGATGGTTTCGGCGTCGTGGACGGCGGAGGTAAAGATGCCTGTGCCTGCGCGCGCCGGCGTCATCCGGTAGACGGCGCCAGGATTGCTGGTTGTCCAGGCGATTCGGCCGTCCGGTTCAACCGCGAACCGGGTTACCTGTTGCGCCCGGGCGGTGGTGAGCAGGACGGTGCTGGCGGGCTCCCCGGTAACCCGGAACAGCTTGCCGTCCGGACCCGTGCCGATGACGATGCCGCCACCGGCATCGCGCACGGCGTCGTAAGGCGTCGCTTCGGTCGATTCCCAGATGATGTCCCAGACCCCATCGGGAGCAATGCGGTAGACGGCGCCGCCAGGGCCGCTGCTGGCAACCGCGCCGGCAGAGGTGCTGGCCGCGGTTACAGTTGCGCTCGCGGTGGTGGAGGCAGACGATGCCGATGCGTTGCCGCTGGTCGTCGACGCTTGGCCGGCCGCGGTCACCAGCATGTCGTCGTCGTTCACCCGGATCGACACGATCTCTTCACGTCCCGAGTCGAGCAGGACGAAAGCTTCGCCGTCGGCATCGATCCGGAACAGGCGTCCCGGTGAACTGGTGCCGGCCAGGAGCCGTCCCGCGGGATCGACGGCGAGCGCGCGGACATGCGTGGCGCCGGTGTCGTAGTGGAGCGAAGCCACTCCGTCTGACGCCACCCGGTAGATCCGTCCCGGGTTGCCGGTACCAACGAGGAGTGTGCCGTCCGGCTGCGCGGCCAGCGCCCAAACATAGGTCTCGTCCGGGTCGAACCAGTTCCGTGAGGCGCCGTCATCGTCGATGGCGATGACTTGTCCGTCGGGCGACGTGGCGGCGTATACGCCGCCTTCACTCCGCGGCGCGAGCGCGTGCACGTCGAACCCGCTTTCCCGCCACGGCGTTTCCGCGCTGCCATCGGGATCGATTCGCCGGATCAGGCCACCGGCTTCGTCGCCCGATCCACCCGCGATCCAGAGTGCGTCGTCCGTGCGCGCCACCGTCCAGAGGAACGACGCTTCCGCATCGTGGATCGTCTCGGCTCCCGGACCGATCCGGAGGCGCCCTTCAGCGTCTATGGAGACGTTCTCGGCGTCTCCCTCCAGGAACTCCGCTTGTGTCGAGACGCTCCAGAAGACCGGCGACGCGGCCTGTCCCACAAGGGCCGCGGTCGCGATCAGGAGCAGAGCGATCGAGCCGGGCGCACGGGGAATCATCCCGCCCCGGCCGGCTCGATGGTCAGCGTGATCAGGCGAGAGCCGGAAACGACGTGACCGGTCGGCAGGTCCCACT
Source organism: uncultured Vicinamibacteraceae bacterium (assembly GCA_964636705.1). Taxonomy (GTDB): domain Bacteria; phylum Acidobacteriota; class Vicinamibacteria; order Vicinamibacterales; family UBA8438; genus VXRJ01. Next base: position 34,268 of record CAZWUJ010000030.1, on the reverse strand, counting down.
CACCGAGCGTTGCTTCGGCGAGCGGCGCCACGTCGCCGCCGGCGCGGTCTCCAGCAAGGACCGCGCGGACCGACGAGGGGAGCGCCGACTGCGGCTGGCCGTGCACCACCGCACCCGGCCGTGCCGCGAGCAGTTGCACATAGAAGCGGTCCTGCTGGCGCGTCCTGTTCAGCGCGCGGATCAGTTGTGTGATGGACCGGGCCTGCTGCGGCTGCCGTCCGGCGGAAGCGTCACGCGACTGTAGGGTCGCCGCGTCGGCCACCAGGATCTGCGCGGCGCCGGTCAGATCGCGGGGTAGATTCACATTGATCGTTTCGACGATCAGCTCGCCTTCCGCGGTACGGGCCGAGACGGTTACCGGCAGCGTGTCACCCGCCCGCGGACGGGGTGCGTCAATGCGCACGCGCTCGAGTTGCGCCACGCGCGGCCTCTCGTGTGTGGTGATGGCGAGTTCGATGCGGTCGAACTCCACCGGCAGGAAGCGATTGCCAAGTAGCGTCGTCAGCGGCGCCGAGGCCGAGACGGCGGCGCTGACCGCGGCCCCGTTGCCGGCGTAAACGTTGTGCAGCCGGATCGGATCGTGTCCGCCCCGAAGATGCACGGCGCCCGTGACCTCCAGAGTGCTTGCGGACGACAGGTCCTGGGTCCACGACAGGAGCGTGTTCAGCAGGCCGGTCAGGGTGAGGGCCGGGGTGAAGAAGGGATCCTCGATCACTTCGAACGCGAACGACTCGGTCACGTCTTCATCCGCTGCCGCGATCCTCACGTCGAACGGAATGAGGGTCGGGCCGCCGCCCAGACTGCCGTAGATCCCGGTCGCGCGATCCTGATCGATGGTCCCGATGACGTCGCCGATCGTCGCGATCCTGGACGAGATCGCCAGGCTCGGCAGGACCGTGGTGACCCGTGCGCGCGTCATCGGTATTGCCGCGCGGCCGAGGTTGTAGAACGGGTGGCCGAAGGCAAAGACACGCCCCTCATCGACCATCGTCACGGTGCCGGTGGCGGTCATCGCAAAGTCGCCCTGCATCAGCGTCGCTCCGATGGGATCGCCCGGTGCGAGCGGTCCGCTGTCATCGTTCGACTGTTCGCCCCCCCCCGCCGCCGTGCCCCCGATGGTCGTCACGAAGCCATTGCCGTCGAACACCGTGGTCCACAAATCGATCACGTCCGGCACGAAGCCGTTGAGCAGGAGCGGCGTGGCGATGGGTTGGAGCTGCGTGCCCAGTCGGGCCCCATCGCCGGGCGCAAGGCCCGTCGCACGGACATCTCCCGGCCGTCCGGCGAACGGTTCGGTGCGCGCGAACGCCCGACGCAATCCGGCCGCCAGGTGTTCGCGGTCACCGCCGGCAAGTACGATTTCCGACGCGCGCCGGCGTGCCGCGCGCAACGGCGCCGCGTCGGTGGCCGCCATCTCGCCGATCGGCGTAATGCCGGCAATCGGCTCGGTCGAGAACGATCCGAGCGAGTAGGAGAGCGCGCCGGCCAGGCGCCCGTCGAAATATACGGGACTTCCGCTCATCCCCATGATCACGCCGGTCTCGGCGAGTGGACCGCCGTCGAGCCGCGCGATGATGAGCGATCGCCGGGGGCCCATCACGTTATCGATGACGCCCAGCACCTCGACGCCGAATTCCTCGCGCTCTGCGCCGTTGAAGACCGTGATTCCTACGCCGCGCATCCCCGGTTCGATTTCGTCGAGATCGATGCGGGGGGTCGCCGCGGGCAGCACGGCAATCGTCAGCAGCGCGGCGAGCGCCGCGCCGCCAGCCACGCCGGCGGTGTGCGGGACACGGGCCGGTTGTGGTCTCATCGGTTACCCGATGCCTCGGCTACTCGGAGGCGAGGTCGCGCAGATAGTTGATGACGTGCCAGATCTCTTCGTCGGTAATCCGGCCTTCCCAGGCGTCCATGTCGTACCTCGGGGGCACGCCTTCCCGGATCACCTTGTACATCGCGGCGTCGGTGTCGCCGTGGTCCCACTGATCGTCGATCAGGTTGGCCGGTTGCGACCCGGCCGGCGCCGCCATGCCGCGTCCGTCGCCCGTCATGCCGTGGCAGGAGCGGCAGAACCGCCCATAGACTCGCCGGCCCGCCGCGATCGATTCGTCCGTCGCCTCGACCGGGTTGTCCTGGGTGGCCGCGGCAGCGGCAGGGGCCGTCGCCGCCTCGACCGGGGCCGGCGACCCGGACAGCGCGATCCACGCAAGCACCACCAGGACGGCAGCCAGCGCAAGCGTCATATGCTTCGATTTGGACACGACTACGCCTCCTCTTTCCGACAAAGACTCGCTGTAAGACTACACCGCCGGGGACGTGCTCCGCCAGCTTCAGGATGGCGTAAGTTGACCGTCCCCGGAGGCCGGGGTACACTGCGGCCCTGTTCACGAAGCGGAGCCGTACGGAGGAGCGAAACCAAATGCGTGTATGGTGTCTGTTCGCGCTACTGCTGCTGTGCGCGGGTCCGGCGTTCGCCCAGCAGCAGGATCCCCCGCCGGAGGCGGCGGGCGACTTGGCCGAAGTGATGCGCAGCATCCTGTTCGTCAATTCCAACATCATTTTCGACGCGCAGTCGGTGGATCCGGGCGCGCCGGTGGAGGCTGCGGCAGGGGATTCGACCACGGCCCGCTTCTCCGGAATCTACACCGGGTGGGAGCAGGTGGAGAACGCCGCCATTGCCTTGGCGGAGTCCGCGAACCTGATCACGTTGCCCCGCCTTTGCGAGAACGTGGAGGACGATCCTGCCCGCAACGGCGTGGCGGTTCCGATCGAGCGTGACGACTGGAAACAGCACACCGCGCGACTGCGCGAAGTGGGTCTGGCCGCGGCCGAGTGGGCGCGCCGCCGGGTGTATGACGAAGACGAAGTGCTCTTCATCACGGGCGATGTGGCCGAAGCATGCTCGAATTGCCATAGCGTCTACCGCGACAGCTACACGGACCCGCCGAAGGCCCGCTGCACCCCGTAGCGCCGCCCGCCGCAGGTTTCCAGTCCGCATCCCACGGTAAACGACATGCGTGGCCTCTTCGAATGGGTCGGCGCCCTGGAGTCGAGCGTTGCCCTCCGCGAATCGCTGAACGCGTATCCGATCATGCTGACGTCGCATGTCATCGGGATGTGCATGTTCGCCGGCCTGATCCTGATGATGGATCTGCGCCTCGCCGGCATCGGCAACTTCAACAGCTCGGTCACGGACGTGCAGCGCCGCCTCTTCCCCTGGCAGATGCTGGGCTTCGCCATCAGCATCGTGACCGGCCTGCTGCTCCTCTACAGCGACCCGATGCGCTTCTATACGAACTTCTACTTCTGGATGAAGAACCTGCTGCTCGTGCTGGCGGGCCTCAACATGTGGTACTTCCACGCGACCACGTACCAGTCGGTGTCGCGCTGGGACAATGACCGGACGCCGCCACCGGCCGCGCGAATGGCGGGCGCCCTGTCAATCGCGTTCTGGGCATCAGTCATCGTCGTCGGCCGGATGATCGCCTACGCGGATCTCGTGCCGCAGTGGTGGAGGGATCTGAACCTCGCGGGGTAGGGCAGGAGCAGGCGCATGTCTTTTGAACCGTTCTTCTTCTGGATGCAGGAACACGCGTTCAGCGCGTACATCCTGAACACCACCTGGTTCGCGCCGATCGTGCAGGTAATGCACCTGGTCGCCCTCTCGGTGTTCGCCGGCGCGGTGCTGGTGGTCGACCTGCGGTTGCTCGGAGTCGGGCTGACGCGCGTGCCCCTGGCCAAGGTGGCCTCGGACGCCATGCCGTGGATGGTCTGGGGGCTCGTCGCGCTTCTCATCACCGGCTGGCCGTCCGTGATGTCGACTGCCCTCAAGCAGTACTACAGTCCCTTCTTCTGGTGGAAGATGGAATTGCTGCTTCTGGGTCTGGTGTTCACTTTCACCATCCGCCGGAAGCTGACCCTGACCGACGAGGCGAAGCTCGGGCCGGTCTGGCCGAAGGTGGCGGGAATATTCTCGATTTCGATCTGGACCGGTGTGGCTATCGGCGCGCGGCTGATCGGCCTCCTGTCCTAGCGTGGCGCCTGATTCCGGGGCCGATGCCTTGACACTGAGCGGGAAAGCAGTTTATATCGTTCACCCTGAGCGAAAACCGGACTGTACCTTCCGGCTGCCCCCTCGAGGGGCGTCGGACCAGCGGCGGGCGGCCGGCGGCATAGTGCCGTCCGGTGGACTTGGCCGGGAGACACCCTGAAAATGCGAAAGCGGAGCAGTTTCCACAAGACATTGGTCGCGGCCACCGTGGCGGTTGCGGCGGCGGTGGCGATCGTCTTCTCGGTCGGAACGGCGGAGTTGGAGGGCCAGGGCGACTACCAGGCCCCTCGCACCGCGTTCGGTACGCCTGACCTGAACGGGATCTGGCAGGCGATTGGCGCTCACCACTGGAACATCGAGCCCCACGCGGCCAGCCATGGACCGGTCGTTGAGCTGGGCGCGGTCTTTTCGGTTCCGGGCGGCCTCGGCATCGTCGAGGGGGGCGAGATTCCCTATACTCCGGCCGCCCGGGCGCAGCAGCAGGAGAACGCGCAGTACTGGGTGGAGCGCGATCCGGCCGTCAAGTGCTACATGCCGGGCATTCCGAGAGCGACCTATCAGCCGTATCCGTTCCAGATCGTGCAGACGGAGGAGTACATCCTCTTCGCCTACGAGTTCGCGAGCGCCAGCCGCGTCGTCTACATGAACCGGCCCGACTTCGAGGCGCCGGTTGATGCCTGGATGGGGCACTCGCTCGGCTCGTGGGACGGCGAGACCCTCGTGATCGACGTGACCGCGCAGGTGCCCGACACGTGGCTGGACCGCGCCGGCAATCACCACAGCAACTCGATCCACGTCGTCGAGCGGTATACCGCCATCGGCCCGAACCACCTGATGTACGAGGCGACCATCGAGGATCCGGAGGTCTATACGCGCCCCTGGACGCTGAGCCTGCCCCTTTACCGCCGGATTGACGAGAACATGCAGCTTCTCGAGTACAAGTGCGTGGAGTTCGCCGAGGAGTTGATGTACGGGCACCTGCGGAAGGATCCGGACCTCACCCCGACCTACCGGCCGAGCGGCTTTGGATCCGCCTTTGAGGGCGAAGCGCCGGGCCCGCGGTAGTTCGCGGTCGGCAGTTGACGGAATCGAAGAGACCGACCATAATTGGCGAGTCGTTCGTGATTAAACAGGAGGCGAAATCGATGCGAGCAAGGACAATCTTGGCACTGACGGCTGCGGCGGTGGCTCTGGCTGGAGTTCCCGCGGTTGCTCACCACGCGTTCTCGGCGGAGTTCGACGCGGATCGGCCGATCCACCTCGAGGGCGTGGTCGTCAAGATGGAGTGGATCAACCCGCACGCCTGGGTCCATCTTGAAGTGACCAACGAGGACGGCAGCACGACCGTCTGGATGGTCGAAGGCGGCACACCGAACACTCTGCTGCGCCGTGGGTTCACCAAGAACTCGCTGCTGCCCGGCACGGAGATCATCGTGGACGGCTATCAGGCCAAGGATGGCTCCAACAAGGGCAACGGTCGCGACCTGACGTTCCGTGATGGCCGCAAGCTGTTCATGGGTTCGTCCGGCACGGGCGCGCCGCGTGACGGCCGCGATCCGACTGAGCCCGGCCGCTAGTCCGCTCCCGGTCGTTCGTCTCGAACGACACTGTACTGAGTACTGAAAGGGCCCTGCGCGTCTCAGCTTACCCCTGAGGCGTTCAGGGCCTTTTCTCGTCTGCCCACATCCCCGTGCGTGCACAAGCGTTCCTGAGCGTTCTCGTACTGATTCCCGCCGCCTCCCCGGCCCAGCCCGCAACGCCCGTCATCGGGGAGATCGAGGTGATCCGCCACGAGGTGTTCGAAGCAGGGGGAACCGCGCCGTATCGCTTCGCCAACCGTCTCCACGTTCGCACACGCGAGCGGATTGTCCGAAACGACCTCCTGTTCGAAAGCGGCGATCCGGTCGACTACGAACTGATCGCGCAGACCGAGCGAAACCTGCGGGACCTCCCGTTTCTTCGCGACGCGCGGCTCGAAACGACGGACGTGGATAGCGACGGCGACGGTGCGACCGACCATGTGAACATCCGCGTCACGACCTGGGATCGCTGGACGCTTTCCCCGCGTATCGACTTTCAGCAGGTCGAGGACCGCACGTTGTGGGAGCTGGGCGCCTCGGAGAAGAACCTGTTCGGCTTCGGCAAGGCGATCACCTTCTCCCACCGCCAGAATCTCGACCGGACGATCGATCGCCTGACGTACGACGATCAGCAACTCTTCCACACGAACATCACCCTCACGGGAACGCTCTCGCAACTGAGTGACGGTTACGACCGGTTGCTCCTTATCGACCGGCCGTTCCTCTCGCTACGGGATCCGTGGGCCTACACGATCGGCGGCGGCGGATTCCGGCGGACCGACCCGATCATCGAGCACGGAGTGGAAATCGATCGCCTGCAGCATCGGGGGCGGTGGAGCGATCTGGCCCTCGGCCGCGCGATCGTTCGTCGCGACGCGCACGCAGTCAGGTTGACGGGTGCGTACCGGTTCCGCTCGGATCGTGTCGGGGCGGATCGCCGCGAATTCGGGATCGCCGAAGTGGGCCTGCAGGCCGTGTCGCACCGGTTCGTCCGCCTGACGCACGTCAACCAGTTCGAACGGACCGAGGACTTCAACCTCGGGACGGAGTCTCACGTGACACTCGGTTTGGCATCCGAAGCGTTGGGTGGCGCGCGGGCGGCGACTTTTCTCGCGGCCGGACATCAGCAGGGCGTGGTCTTCAGCGACGATCACTTCGTCATCCTGAACGCGGCCATGGGTGGGCGGCGGGAAGGAGCCTTGTGGCGAAACCTGAGCGCGTCGGTGGGGGCGCGTTACCTGCTGAAGCCGTCGCCCCGCACCGCGCTCATCGGGCGGGCGGACTACGTACATGGCCACCGCCTCGATCCTGAGGTTCAACTGCGCCTCGGGATAGAGAGCGGCTTGCGCGGGTACCCCGTACGACAGTTCACGGGCAATCGGTCGCTGTTGCTGTCGATCGAGGAACGGTGGTTTGTCGCGGACGATGTCTGGCAGCTTCTCTCGCTCGGCGTCGCCGCCTACGTCGACAGCGGCTTCGTCTGGCCGGAGGGACAGCCGGTCCGTCTCGGCGACCTGCGGAGCGCCATCGGGGTCAGCCTGCTGTTGGGCAGCAACCGCCTGGCCACGCGGGGCGGCGTGCGGTTCGATCTCGGCTACGCTCTCAATCCTGTGGATGGCGTGAAGCGCTGGGTGGGTGCGGCCTTCTCCGACATTGGCTTCTGAGCATCGAGAGTCCGGGCGGTACGGGGCGGTCCGGTTCGCGGCCGGGACGGCGATCCCGATCACCGCCTGGCTGATCGTGCTGCCGGGGCTCGGCATGTTCGGCTTCCTTACCGGCTCGTCCTTCGCCTTCCCGGCCGGCGTGCTGGTGGCCACAAGCGCGGCTGGCGGAGCGGTGGCCGGCACTGCGGTCGGCGCCGGCTGGCGGGGACCGGTCGCATTTGCCCTGGCGTTCGCCGCGCTCTTGTGGCTACCACTGCTCGCGATGAGCTCTCTGCCGGCGCTTGCCGGGAGGGAGACGCTGCGGCAACTGGCGGTCGGTCTGCCGCTTGTCTTCACGTTCGCCTACGGCCTGATCGGAGCGATCGGCTCTGCCCTGAGCGGGCCCCCGGGCGAGGAGGCCAGTCCCGGCAGCGGCTGGGCGCGGGTTGGCGTCGCCGGTCTGGTCTTCGCTGCCGCCGGCCTCCTGGGTGGTTTGCTGGTCGCTGCCGTGTCGTCACTGGCGCCGGGAGCGTCGGGGCTGGCGGGGTTCGCGATCAGCCTGTTCGCGGGTGCGGCCTGCGTCACAGCCTCGGCGGCGGCGGGCTGGTGGATTGCCGGAGGGTCCGATCCATCCGGCAGATGATCACGCACGCGGCGGCCGAGGCCGCGTGCCAGATCACGTGCGGCTGCACGATATGGGCGGCGGCGCCGGCAACGCAGCCGATGCCCAGGTGTCCCAGCCCGAGCAGGATCGCTCCCGGCAGCACGAGCCAGGCTATCCGCCGCACGTCGTCCCGGATGTCGTATCTCACGCGCGCCAGACGGCGCCAGAGGGCGAGGGCGACGAGCGCCTGCGCCGTGGCGAGGACGTAGGCGAGCCAACTGAACAGGAATCCCGCCACGGCGGGGACCAAGGCCAGGGCGCCCTCCATCGGGCGCGCACGTTCCGGGACGCCGTGGCCGTTGCGGATCAACGCCCACACCAGCAGGTGGCCGTTGAGCATTATCACGACCGCGAGGTCGAGTCGTTGCATGAAGGCGGTGCCGGAAACGTGGAATCCCGTCGCGATCAGGCCGACGAGCCCGATTCGCACGGCAATGGCGGGCGCCTGACGCCGTGCGAGGACAGCGGCGAGCACGTAGGCAAGCGCCGAGACGGTTTCCGCCGGATGCACGATCCATCCGGCGACGGCCGGCTCGCACGTCGTGTGGATTGCCGGCGCGAACGCGCTCCACGGACCGGAGGGCGTCACGGCTCCCCGCGCATCCGCGCCTCGAGCAGATCACGCCAGGCGCGGCGGACGTCTTCACCGAACCGGGTCCCGATCGTCACCCATTCCTCGTAGTGGTTCGGGTGATCGAAGTTCCACCAGCCGGTGTTGTCCGACGTTGGCACGAGATACGACAGGTAGTCGTGTGCGGAGCCGATGAACGCGTGATGCCGGCCTGGCATCAGATGGACCACGCCGTCCATGGGGGGAAACTCCCAGACGCCCCAGTCGCCGTAGTCCGCCACGCTTGCCGGGCGGCCCAGAGCGTAGGCGGGGTCGATCTCGCCCGGGGCGGTGAGCATGGCAAGGTCGCCCACTTCGATCAGGGTGACCTCGGCCCGCACGCAGCCGAGCAGGCCCCAGCAGTTCGGCCAGGCGTAGCGAGGCCCGTCCTCCGGTTCGACGTTGTGGTGCCAGACCGGCCAGGTGCCGAGCAGGTGAATGAAGTTGTCGACCGGTGTGTCGAACCGCCGCGTGGCAATCGCAACGCCGGGCGACGGCACGGGTTGCGCTTCGGCGAGCGCTGCGACCGCGGCGTTGCCGATCTCGTAGCCGGTGGAGCGGATCTTCGCCCAGTCGTCCGTCACCATTACCGGCCGCATGCCGCCTCCCGGAGCGGATTCCGTCACACGCCGGCCTGCCTCGTCCCACAGGGGCACGGGCGTGCCGCGCAATCCGCTGATCTGGTTGCCGACCGTCCCGGCCACGAAGATGGCAACCCCGCCGCGCTCCCGCTCCACGTAGGCGCGGAGGTAGTGCGGGTAGTCGCTGGAGATCAACCGGTTGGCGCTGCCGAGGGTGTCCGGATGGTTGTGCCAGTTGACCAGAGTCGCGATCGCCGTCCCCGTCACCGCATCGTCAAGGCCCGCGACGACGATGTTCGTGTTGCGGACGATGGGATCGCGCAGGTCACGCTGGATTACGAAGCGGTCCCAGGCGTCCGGCGCATCGTCGAGCTGGTGATTCGCGGCGGGCATGAGGCAGTCGCTCTCGTGCTTCAACTGTCCGGTGCGACGGTCGGCGCAGGCGACGTGGGTTGTCGTGGCGGTCGTCAGCGTTGCCGGGCGAAGCGCCGCTACCGCCTCGCGAATGGCTTCGATGGTCCGGTCGCGCAGCCACTCGGTGTAGTGGTCGTTGTGATCGGAGCGCAGGGTCGACCAGTAGCCGCTCGCGTCGGGCGCCGAATGCGTGTGCGTGGAGTGGATCACCACATGCTCGACCGGGATATCGAACTCGCTCTCGATGCGGCGCCGGATGGGGCCGGTATGCTGCCGGCCAATGCCGGGCAGGTCGAGCGCCACGAGCACCACCGTGTCGCCCGCGTCGTCACGCACAGCGAGGGCGCGCGCCCATAGTGGATCGTGAATGCCGGTCACGAGGCGGATGTCCCCGCGGAACGGGACGAAGGGTGAGAACCCGGACAGGTGGACCCAGCGGAAGCAGCCGCGGGCGGCATCGTACGGTTCGGGTCCCGCATCGGGCGCCGCGTCGGAACAGAGCACCGGCGTGATCTCCACCGCCGCCGCACCCGCTTCGAAACCGGTGGGCTGGGCCGCTCCCGTCACCGGGAGGCTGGCGATGAAGGCGATGGCCGCCGCGCAAACCATCCGTCTCATTGCCCTATGGTAGCGCTCCCGCTTATCCTGCTTGACTGCGCGAACGTCCACCCCCTATCCGAAGGAGTTTTTCAAAATGCCTCTCACGCTCAACACGTATCTGACCTTCGACGGCAACTGCCGCGAAGCGTTCGAGTTCTACCGTTCCGTCTTCGGCGGCGAGTTCGACACGATCGACACCTTCGGGAACGCCCCTGCGGACACGCCGCTCCCTGAGGGCGAGGCCGAACGCATCATGCACGTTTCGCTGACGATCGGATCCAGCGTCCTCATGGGGAGCGATCGCTCCACGCAGTTCGCGCCGCCGCCGGTGGTGGGCGACAACTTCTCGATCTCCATTGCGGCGGAGACGCGCGAGCAGTGTGACGCGTTCTGCGCGAAGCTGTCCGAGGGCGGCACGGTGACGATGCCGCTGAGCGAGCAGTTCTGGGGCTCCTACTTCGGCATGTGCAAGGACCGTTTCGGCGTCAACTGGATGGTGAGCTGCCCGCTGTCCCAAGGTTGAGCGGGCGTTGTATCGTGAACCTCGTGCCGGTCCTCGAAGCGCGCGGGCTGACGAAACGGTACCGGCGGGGCGACGTCGAGGTGACCGGCGTCGACGGCGTGCAACTCGCCCTGGACGCGGGAGAGTTCGCCGCGCTGGTCGGACCGTCCGGATGCGGAAAGTCGACGTTGCTGCACCTGTGCGGAGCGATGGATCGTCCGACGGCCGGCGAGGTGCGGTTCGAAGGCCGGTCGATCGGCGCCCTCGGTGACGACGACCTGACCCGGCTGCGACGGGCGCGGGTCGGATTCGTCTTCCAGTTCTTCAATCTGCTGCCATCGCTCACGGTGGCCGAGAACATCGCGCTGCCGCTGCTTCTGGCCGGCGCGGCGCCCGAGGCGGTAGGCGAACGGGTGCGAACGTGGGCGGAGCGGGTCGGCATCGGACACCGGCTGGATCACCTGCCGTCGCAGCTTTCCGGCGGCGAGGCGCAGCGGACGGCGATCGCGCGGGCAGTGGTGCACGAGCCGGCGCTTCTCTTGGCGGATGAACCGACCGGGAACCTCGACAGCGCGAACGGCGCGCGCATCGTCGATCTGCTCCGCGACGTCAACCGCCAGTCGGGAGCGGCGATACTGCTCGCGACGCACGACGCGTCGGTTGCGGCGGCAGCCGGGCGCGTCATCACGATGCGTGACGGGCATATCGTGAGTGATTCCCGACGGCGAGTGGAGCCACCGGCCCAGGTCCGACGGGCGGCGCGCGACACGCCCGCCCTGACGCCGTGACGCTCTTCCACGCGTTCATCGTGCGGCCCCTGCGCCGGCAACCGTTGCGGACGGCCGCCACCATCGCCAGCCTGGCCGTCGGTGTCGGCGTCGTAGTCGCCATTCAGCTTGCCAACGCAAGCTCGGTGAGTGGATTCGCGACGGCGTTGAACGCGGTGGCGGGACAGACGTCGCTGGAGATCACGGCGGACGGCGGAAGCGTCGATGAAGCCCGGCTGGCCGGCATGGAGTGGTTGCGCGGCTACGGGCGAGTGAGCCCGGTGATCGATGCCGACGTCCTGCTGGATGTCGGCGAGGTGACGGAGACGGTTCGCCTCCTCGGCGTCGACATCCTTCGGGATCGGCCATTCCGTGACTATCCGCTGGTCGACGACGGCCCGGACGGCGCCGAGCTGAACGAAACGACCGACAGTTTCCTCGATCGGCTGACCGATCCGCAGTCGGTGATGCTGACCCGGCGTTTCGGTGATCGCCACGGCCTCACCGTCGGCGCCGGCGCGGCGCTCCTGATCGGCGACCGGACCGTTCCCCTCCGCGTCACCGGCCTCCTCGGTGACGACGGTCCCGCCCAAGTGCTCAACGGCAACTTCGCGTTGATGGATATCGCCGCCGCGCAGTGGGCAATGGGCAGTCTCGGCTACGTCGACCGCGTGGACGTCCGGCTGCGGGACGGGGTCGCCGTCGCCGATGCCGAGCAGGAAATCGCGGCGCGTCTGCCGGCCGGGCTGAGCGTCCGCCGTCCGTCGTCGCGCGGGGCCGAAGTGGAGCGCATGCTGCGCGCGTTCCATTTCAACCTGACCGCCCTCAGTCTGATCGCCCTCCTCGTCGGGTTGTTCCTGGTCTACAACACCGTGTCGGTCTCCGTGATCACGCGCCGGGCGGAAATCGGATTGCTGCGGACGGCAGGCACGACGCGCGCCACCATCGTCGTTCTCTTTCTGGGCGAGGCGGCGGTGCTGGCCCTGATCGGTTGCGCAATCGGGGCGCCGCTCGGCTGGCTGATGGCGCATGGCGCGGTTGGACTGACCAGCTCGACGGTGAGCCAGTTCTGGATTGCTTCGGCCGCGCGCGTGCCGGCGCTCGACCTTCCGATGATCGTCCTTGCCTTCGGGGTCGGGCTCCCTCTGGCCCTGCTCGCCGCCGCGGCGCCGGCCCTCGAGGCGGCGGGCGTGCCGCCCCTCGCCGCGGTGCGGGGAGACCGCGACGTCGAGGCGCGCGCCCGCGTTCCCTGGCGTCCCGCGGCGGGAGCCGTCGCCCTCTTCCTCCTGGGGATCTGGCTGGCGACGTGGCCACCCGTCGGGGAGTTGCCGCTGGGCGGAATGCTGGCGGCGCTCGCCGTTGTCCTGGGCGCTGCGTGCCTGATGCCGGTCGTGCTGTTCGTGTTTCGGGAGGCGGCGGGGCGGCCGATGGGCCGCTGGCTCGGCGTCGAGGGCCGCCTGGCGCACGCCAACCTGGGGAGCGCAATTCCGCGCCTGTCGATTTCGGTTGCCGCGCTCAGCGTCAGCCTGGCCATGATGGTGGCGATCGCGGTGATGGTGGGCAGCTTCCGCGAGACCGTGGCCTACTGGGTGGGGCAGACGTTGCAGGCGGACCTGTTCGTCTCGGCCGCCCGCGGAGGTCCGGTCGCGCGGCGTGGCGGCCTCTCGGAGGAAACCGAATCGGTGCTCCGGGCGCACCCGGCGGTGCTCGCAATCGATGGTTTCACCGCCGTCGAGACACGGTACGAGGGGTCGGTCATCACGGTTGGGTCGGGACGCTTCGACGTGCTGCGAGAGCATGGCGCGCTCCTGTTCAAGGCGCCGGCGGACGGTCAGGCGGCGCTCGCGCGGGCGGCGGAGACAGGCGGCGTCGTCGTCACCGAGTCGTTCTCGCTGAAGCATCGGGTTGCGCCGGGCGATCGGATCACGCTGCCGACGCCACAGGGTCCGGCCGCGTTCCGAGTCGAGGGCATCTACTTCGACTACTCGAACGACCGGGGCATCGCCTCGATGGATGACGGGACGTTCGTCCGCCACTTCGATTCGAAGCGGCCCGCCGGTCTGACGCTCTACCTTCGGCCGGATGCCGATCCCGAAGTGGTGCAGGACGAGCTGCGCGCCGCCCTCGGACCTGACCGGCGGGTATTCATCACCACCAACCGCTCGCTACGGGCCACCGTCCTGGAGATCTTCGACGCCACCTTCGCGATCACCTGGGCGCTCGAAGCCATCGCCATCGCGGTCGCGATGTTCGGCATTGCCGCGACCTTGCTCGCGCTGGCGCTTGAACGGCGGCGCGAGATCACCATGCTCCGGCTTGCGGGGGCGGAGCGCCGGCACGTCCGGCGAATGGTCGTGATCGAGGCGGTCGTGCTGGGGGCTGTCACGCAGGGCGTGGGACTTATGGTCGGCCTGGCCCTGTCGCTCATCCTGATCTACGTCATCAACGTGCAGAGTTTCGGCTGGACCATCCAGTTCGATCTCCCGGTGGCCTTCCTGGCGCAGTCGACGGCAGCCGTGCTCGCCGCCACGGCACTGGCGGGTCTCTGGCCGGCGCGCCTGGCGGCGGGCTTCGACCTCGCCGGACTGCGAGACGACGCCTGATGCGGATTGGGCACGCGCTCCCCTTGCTGCTGCTGGCGGCAGCCGTTGTGGCAAGCGCGCAGGACGATAGGACGGCATGGCTCTCGGCGGATCCGGACTACCGGCTCGCGTTCCCCCGTGATCACGCGTCCCATCCGGACCATCGGATTGAATGGTGGTACTACACCGGCAACGTCGAGACCTCCCGCGGCAGGCGCTTCGGCTACCAGTTGACGTTTTTCCGGGTCGGCGTCGACCGGCAGCCGATCAATCCGTCACGGTGGGCGGTGCGGAACCTGCACATGGCGCACCTCGCCGTCACCGACGTCGCGGGCGGGCAGCACCACGTGGCGGAGCGGTTGAATCGCGCCGGCGTCGGCTGGGCGGGCGCCAGCACGGAGGCGCTGCACGTCTGGAACGACGGCTGGTCGGTGAGGCTCGACGGGGCCGCCAGCGAGGGTGCGCACCTCCTGGAAGCGGCCAGCGACGACGGGTCGCTTGCCGTCGACCTCCGCCTCGTCCCGGTACTACCACCGGTACTGCACGGCGTCGCCGGGTACAGCCAGAAGGGCGCCGAGGCGGGCAACGCGTCGCACTACTACTCGATCACGCGGCTGCGGACGACCGGACGGATGATCGTCGACGGCGAGGCGTTCGAAGTCAGCGGCCTGAGCTGGATGGACCATGAGTTCGGCACCAGTTTTCTCGAACCGGCGCAGGTTGGATGGGACTGGTTCTCGCTGCAACTCGACGACGGAAGCGATCTGATGGTCTACACGATGCGGCGGGACGACGGCGTAGCCGACCCGCGCTCCAGCGGCACATTCGTCGCCCCCGACGGGAGCATCACGCGACTTCGCGCCGGCGACTATGCGCTGGCGCCCGGAAGGCGATGGACTTCGCCGTCGAGCGGTGCGTCCTACCCGGTCGCGTGGGAGATCGACGTGCCGTCACTCGGGATCGACCTCGACGTGCAAGCGGTGATCGACGCCCAGGAGCTGGAGACGGGCGAGTCGACCGGCGTGACCTACTGGGAGGGCGCCATCGATGCCCGTGGCGCGCGCGGCGGCGCGGTGGTGGCGGGGCAGGGGTACCTGGAGATGACGGGCTATGCCGGGCCGCCGATGAGCCGCGTCCTGCGCTAGGTTCACGGCGCAGACTGTTGGATTAGCCCGTTTCCTGCAGGAAGAAGGTGTAGGCGGGGTTGTCGGTTTCGACGGTGTGGGCGTACCCGAGCGCTTCGAGGAACGCCCGGAAGTCGGCCAGCTCCGCGTCCGGCACCTCGAGACCGGCTAGCACGCGGCCGAAGTCGGCGCCATGGTTCCGGTAATGAAAGAGGCTGATGTTCCACCGATTCGCCAGCTTGTCGAGAAAGTTCATCAGCGCGCCCGGCCGCTCGGGGAATTCGAACCGGCAGAGCCGCTCGTTGCGAACTTCCGAGGAACGCCCGCCCACCATGTGCCGGACATGGAGTTTCGCCATCTCGTTGTCGGTGAGATCCACGACCTCGTAGCCCCTGGCCAGTAGTGTCCGGGCCACCTCGAGGGCGTCCTGGCGTGACTGAACCGCCAGGCCCACGAAGATGTGGGCGATGTCGCGTCCGCTGAGGCGGTAGTTGAACTCGGTCACGACGCGACGGCCGACCGTGGCGCAGAACTCCCGGAACGCGCCCCGGCGTTCGGGAATCGTCACGGCCAGCAGCGCCTCTCGCGCCTCGCCGACTTCGGCGCGCTCGGCCACGAAACGCAGCCGGTCGAAGTTGATATTGGCGCCGCTGGCGATGGCCACGAGCGTCCGGTCGCGCGCGCCCTCGCGAGCGACCCAGCGCTTGAGTCCCGCCACCGCAAGTGCCCCGGCCGGCTCCATCACGGTGCGGGTATCGTCGAAGATGTCCTTGATCGCCGCGCAGATCTCGTCGTTGTTCACACGCACGATCTCGTCGACCGTGTCCTTCGCCAGCCGGTACGTCAGGGCGCCGACCCGGCGGACGGCCACGCCGTCGGCGAAGATGCCCACATGATCGAGCGTCACGCGACGTCCGGCGTCGAGCGACCGGTACATCGCGTCAGCCTCGAACGGCTCGACGCCGACTACCTTCACCGCTGGCTGCAGCGACTTGATGTAGCCGGCGATACCCGCGATCAACCCGCCTCCGCCGACGGGAACGAACACTGCGGCCGGCTGGCGCGTGTGCTGCAGGATCTCGGCGCCTATCGTTCCCTGGCCCGCTATCACGAGCGGGTCGTCGAACGGGTGGATGAACGTCATCCCGTTTTCCGCCACCAGACGGTCGCAGTGTTCCTGGGCTTCGGGATAACTGTCGCCGGACAGCACCACTTCGGCGCCGAAGGCCCGCACCGCGTCGACCTTGATGCGGGGAGTGGTCTGGGGCATCACGATCACGGCGCGCAGCCCCAGCTTCCGTGCCGAGTAGGCGACGCCCTGGGAATGGTTCCCGGCGCTCGCCGTGATGATGCCGCGTGCGCGCTCCGCCTCATCGAGGCTGGCGATTCGGTTGTAGGCGCCCCGCAACTTGAAGCTGAATACCGGCTGCAGGTCCTCGCGCTTGAGCAGCACGGAGTTGCCGAGGCGGTCGGATAGCGCAACCGCCGAATCGGCCGGGGTTTCGCGGGCGACATCGTAGACCCGGCTGGTCAGGATGTCGTGCAACAGCCTTCTGAGTCGAGCTTGCACCGGGTGGGCATCCTACCTGCTGGTATCCCTCGGGGACGAATTTCACGGTCATCCGGCGTCCTTCCCGGAGTGCTTCGGGTAACCAAGACCCGCCAGCGCGTCGGTGATCTCGTCGAGGATTGCCGGGTCGTCGATCGTCGCGGGCATCGTCCACGGCTGGGCGTCGGCGATCTTCTTGACGGTCCCGCGCAGGATCTTGCCCGAGCGGGTCTTCGGCAGCCGCGGCACGATGGTGGCCTGCTTGAACGCGGCCACCGGGCCGATGGTGCTGCGGACACGTTCGATAAGCTCCGGCACCAACTCGTCCGCGCCCTTGGTGACTCCTGCTTTCGTGACGACGAAGCCGATCGGGACCTCGCCCTTGAGTTCGTCGGCGACGCCTACGACGGCGCACTCGGCGACGTCCGGGTGGTAGGCCAGCACTTCCTCCATCGCGCCGGTCGACAGCCGGTGTCCCGCGACGTTGATGATGTCGTCGACCCGGCTCATGATGTAGAGATAGTCCTCGTCGTCCCGGTACCCGGCGTCGCCGGTCAGGTAGTAGCCGGGATAACGGGAGAGGTAGGACTGCACGAAGCCGTCGTCGTTGTTCCAGAGGGTCGGGAAGCACCCGGGCGGCAACGGCAGCTTCACCACGATCGCCCCGATCTGCCCCGCCGGCATCTCCGCTCCTTCATCGTCCAGAACCCGGACGTCGAAGCCGGGCACCGCCCGCGTCGGCGATCCCGGCTTTACCGGCAGGATGCCGAGCCCGATGCAGTTGGCGGCGATCGCCCAGGACGTCTCGGTCTGCCACCAGTGATCGATGACCGGCACGCCGAGGCGCTCCCGCGCCCAGATCAGGGTGTCGGGATCGCATCGCTCGCCCGCCAGGAAGAGAGTCCGGAAGCGCGACAGGTCGTAGCGCGGCATGTGCGCTCCATCCGGGTCTTCCTTCTTGATCGCACGGAACGCCGTCGGCGCGGTGAAGAAGACATTGACGCCGTGCTGCGAGATCACCCGCCAGAACGCGCCCGGATCCGGGGTGCCGACCGGCTTCCCCTCGTAGAGGATGGTCGTCGCGCCGCGCAGGAGGGGGCCGTAGACGATATAGGAGTGGCCAACCACCCACCCGATGTCGGAGCCGGCCCAGTACACCTCGCCTGCGCCGACGCCGTAGACGTTCTCCATGCTCCAGTTGAGCGCCACCGCATGGCCGCCGTTGTCGCGCACGACGCCCTTCGGCACGCCGGTCGTCCCCGAGGTATAGAGGATGTAGAGCGGATCGGTGGATGCCACCGGCACGCAGTCGGCCGGCTCGGCGCCGTCCACCGTCTCGCGCCAGTCGAGATCGCGCCCGGCGGTCATCGCCGCCTCCGCCTCCGGTCGCTGCAGGATGACGGTGTGCGCCGGCTTGTGCGACGCAAGCTCGATCGCCTTGTCCAGCAGCGGCTTGTACGGGACCACGCGGTTCACCTCGATGCCGCACGAGGCCGACAGGATCAGCTTCGGCTTCGCATCGTCAATGCGCTTGGCCAGTTCGCTGGGGGCGAAGCCACCGAACACCACCGAATGGACGGCTCCGATCCGGGCGCAGGCGAGCATCGCGAAGACCGCCTCCGGCACCATCGGCATGTAGATGATCACCCGGTCACCCGCCGTCACCCCCTGTGCGGCAAGCGCGCCGGCAACGCGAGCCACTTCGTCGCGGAGCTCCGTGAAGGTAAAGCGGCGGATGGCGCCGGTGACCGGACTGTCGTACACGAGGGCGAGCTGGCGGCCGCGCCCCCGGTCGATGTGGCGATCGACGCAGTTGTAGCACGTGTTGAACTGGCCTCCCGCGAACCAGCGGTAGAACGGCGGGCGGCTGTCGTCGCGCACCGTCTCCCAGCGCTTGTGCCAGTAAAGAGGCTCGGCCGCGGCGGCCCAGAATGCCTGAGGATCCGCCTGCCAGCGACGGTAGGTCTCTTCGTAGCTGCTCAGTGTTGGTGGCATGCGGCCGATCCTACCGCAGCCGTCAGGCGCGTCGAAAGCCCCGCTCGTCCTGTATAATCGACGGAAGCATGGGATCCCTGCGGACCCTTCGGACGGGCGCCGTCGTCGGCGTCATCGCCTGGAAGCTGACCGCGCTGGCCCTGTTGCCAGCGGTCCTCTGCTGTCAGGCAACGATGGATCCCGGCGGGTCGCTTCCTTGCTGCGACGGCGAGAGCCACGGCGCCATGTGTCCGATGTCGCAGTCCCCCAACCGGGCCACCGAATCGCCTCATGGCCCGGAAGACGGTCAGGCCGCCCAGTCCAGAATGATCGGCTGCAACTCGCTTGACGATGCGCTGCTTGGCTTGGTCAGCCTGACCGGTTTCACACCTGACGCGTTCACGCTGGCGGCCGACGTCACGGTCGCTGGGGGTGTCGTTGCCGCGCACGCCGCGGCCCCTTCGTTCGTCGCCTCCCCTCACGCACCTCCGCCGCGCGCCTGAATCGGTCCGGCGTCGGTACCCGTCTGCTGTCGATCGGCGCTTGCGGCGCCGATCCGTGGCTGGCTGGAGTTACCGCGGGCAGGGTGCGCGCGCCGATTCAATGGCGCCGCGCCGGATTCTGGTGGCAATGGTGCAGAGGGTAGTTCAGATGATGAATGGGAAGTCAGGGCATTGGCGAGGCGGACGTTGGGCGTACTGGATGGTTGGGACGCTGCTGGCGATACTGATTGCGGCGCCGGCGACGGCGCGGGCCCAGCCCGGGAGCGTGCACGGGACGGTAGCGGACGTTCAGGGGTTGCCGCTCCCCGGGGTGACGGTCGTGCTCCGGACGGAAGCCGGGCAGTTCGTGGCGTCTGCGGTGACGGATCGGGACGGGATGTTCACGTTTCCCGACGCTGAGGGAGGTTCTTATGTCGTCGAGGCGACGCTGCTGGGGTTCACGCCGGCCGCGACGCCCGTCGATGCGCGGAGCAACGCGCCGATCGCGATCACGCTCGAGGTGGGGACGTTCGCGCAGGAAGTCACCGTCGTCGCGCTGATGCCGGAGGTGGCGACCGAGATGGTCGTGCCGGCGGCGGAGATCGAACGGCGCGTGGTGCAGGATCTGGCCCAGTCGCTTCGCAGCCACGCCGGGGTCACGGCGCTTCGGCGCGGCGCCGTCAATCTCGACCCGTCGGTCCGTGGGTTGTACGCCGAGCAGATTGGCGTTTTCGTCGATGGCACGCGGACGTTCGCGGCCGGTCCGGCCCGGATGGACTCCGGCCTGAGCCACGTAAGTCCCCACACCCTGCAGTCGCTACGCGTGGTGCGTGGTCCCTACGCGCTCACCTGGGGCGCCGGGACGCTCAGCGCCATTCAGGCGGAGACGTTCAAGCCGGCGTTCGGCGGCGGTGACTTTCGGCTTGGCGGGCGCGCCGGCGCCAACTACGGCGGCAATGGCGCGGCGGGCGATGGCTTCGCCGGCCTGTGGGGAAGCAGCGACCGTCTCCGCTTCGCGTTCCAGCACAACAGCCGGACCGGCAGCGACTATACCGATGGCAACGGCGAGCTCGTGCCGGGCGACTACGAGTCGTTCGATACACGCTGGAACGCCGGCGCACGCCTCGGAATGCGGACCGTCCTCGAATACAGCGGTGGATTCCAGCGGCAGAACGATATCGACTATCCGGGGCGGATCCTTGACGCTACCTTCTTCGAAACGCAGTCGCACGCGCTTGACGTGACGCACCAGTCGACGGGCGGAGCCCTCACGGAGCTGGCGGGTCAGGTGTACCTCAACCTGAAGGACCACCTGATGAACAACGACGCCAAGCCGACGGCGCAACCCGACCCTCACCGGACGCCGCCGTTTCCGATCCGGGTCGATCTGCCGACTTCGGCGGACACGATCGGCGGCCGGTTCCACGCCGCGCTCGCCGCAGGGCCGTTCCGGTACAAGCTGGGGATGGATGCCTACCGGCTGCGGCAGTCGGCGACGCAGACGGTGAGTGACCGTAGCACCGGCCAGATTCACCACAACATGCATCCCGTCTGGCCGGACGCCGACCTGACGAACCTGGGTGGCTACGTCCAGGTGCTGTTCGAACAGGAGCGCAGCACCATCGGCGGGACGGTGCGGGTCGATCGGGAGCAGGCGCGGATCGGTGAGGTTTCGTCTTTCTTCGCGCACAACGCGATTCCGGCCTACAGCCTGCACGACGTGCACGGGCACTTCCATTGCGTCAGCGCGGTCTGCATGGGGCACACCGGCCACGGAATGGACGCCGGACACATGACCGACGCGCATGCGGGCCACGGCGCGACGACGCCGATGACCGGCCACGGCACGATGACGGACGATGGCGCCATGGACCACGCCGGCGCCGGTCATGGGATGACGGTGCTGGTCTCCGGCGATCAGTTCGCGCAGACCAACACGAACCTCAGCGCCGCCGCGAACGCCAGCTTGCGGGTGACCGACACCTGGCTCGTAACCCTTGGCGTCGGCCGGGCGGTGCGCAACCCGTCGGCGCTGGAGCGCTACGCCGACCGTTTTCCGGCCGTAAAGTTCCAGACGGCGGCCGAGTTTGTCGGCAACCCCGGCCTGCGTCCGGAAAAGAGCCTGGAGTTCAACGCGGGCACGACGTTCCGTGCGGCGGAGGCCGCCGTCGGCCTCGACCTCTTCGTGCGGCACATCGATGACTACATCACGGTGGCGTCAGATCCCAACCTGGCAAAGCGGCTGCCGCTCAGTCCCGACACGCTATACCGCTACGTCCAGGCGGACGCGGCACGGTTCGCTGGCTTCGACCTGACCGCCAGCTCGCCGGCCGGCCCCTGGATCGACCTGCGCGGCGGCTGGTCGTATGTCCGGGCCGAGGATCTGCTGTTCGACGAGCCTCTCTTCGGCGTTCCGCCGTTCGAACAGCAGTACGCGATCGAGTTCCACGATCCGGCCCGCCTCGCCTGGTTCGAGGTGCAGGTGACGAACACCGCGGCCCAGGATCGTGTCGCGGCGCGGCGTCTCGAGCAGGTGACCCTCGGCTGGACGACCATCGACCTGGCGGCCGGCATGCGACTAGGTGACGGCCTTACTCTGCGCGGCGGCGTGCAGAACCTGACTGACGAGTACTACGTCAATCATCTCAACTCGCTGAATCCCTTTACCGGTCTGCGCATTGCCGAAGTTGGTCGTAACGCGTACATTGGTATGGAGTTCGGATTCTGAAGGAGATTTCGATGCGAACCTGGAGAGGGGCGGCGTGCGCCGTCCTGCTGATCGCGGCCGCGGTGGCCGCCGTCTCCGCGCACATGGCGGTGTCGAAGACCATGCCGGAGGCTGATGCCGTGCTGTCGGCATCCCCCGCGGAGATCCGGATCTGGTATACGCAAGCTCCGGATCCCGCGATCAGCCTTCTGGCGCTCGAGGGGTCGTCGGGCGAGATCGCGCTAGGCGAGCTGGACATCCGGGACGACAGGTCGCTGCGCGCGGCCGTACCGTCCGCCCTGGACGCCGGGTCGTACACCGTGCGCTGGCGTACCGCCGGCGACGACGGCCACACGCAACGGGGCGAGTTCTCGTTCAGCGTTCGCGCGGCCGACTGACGCGGCCAGGAGTCTGCGCCGTGGAACGGTGCAGACTCCTGGGATAGGCGCGGCTGGGCGGCCATCGGAGCCGCAGGCGACGATGGTCGGGCCGGGCTTCCAGACTGTCTCGACCCGCCGGAGCGGGTGCGATCTAATGGAAGACACTACGTTCCCGCTTGTCCTGCAGACGGTGGCTGCCTGGGTTACCTTCTTGGGCCTTGTCGGCCTCACCGGCGCCGTTACCTCTCTTCCGCTGCTTTCCGTGTCTCGCGAGACAGGGCTGAGAGTCGAACGGGTTGTTGGCCGACTCGCGGTCGGATCCGCGCTCCTGCTGGTTCTCGGGACCGTGATGCGCCTCCATGCGCAGACATGGTCCGTTTTCGGCCTTGATGAGCCGGTAACCCTGGAGTTGATGCGCGTCGTCGGCCTCGAGAGCCAATGGGGCGCGTTCTGGCAGCCGCAGGCGGGGATTGCAGGGTTGGCTCTCGCCGCCACACTCGTCTGGCGCCGCTGGCCGAGGCTCGGGTGGAGCAGTGCCGCCCTGGTTGTGCTCGCGGGCTGGATGACGTTGCCGATGACCGGCCATGCAATGAGCTTCGACTCGTCGCTTCCGTGGATGCTGCAGGCGTTGCACGGGCTGGCGGCCGGCGTCTGGATCGGTACGCTCGCGGGCATCGTGCTGGTAACACCGGTCCTGATCCGGGGATTGGGAGGGCACGGGCACGTCGCGCTGCTGGTTCGGAGCTTTTCGCCCCTGGCGCTCGTCGCGGTCACCGCGGTCGCGCTCTCCGGAGTTGTCACGGCCGTCTTCCATCTGGAGACGGTCGATCAGCTTTGGACCACCACCTATGGCCGAGTGTTGCTCGCCAAGGTGGGATTGTTCCTGCTGACCGGCGCCCTTGGCCTTCGCAACTGGCGTTGGTTGACACCACGCCTCGGCAGCGCTTACGAGACCTATGGACTGCTACGGACTGCCCGCGCCGAGGTGCTGGTCGGCTTCCTCGTGCTGCTGGCTACCGCGCTCCTGATTCACCTGGCGATGCCGTACGTTCCGATGTAGCGCGCCCACGGGCCCAACACTGGCTCATGGCGCACCGGTTGCACGCGGGATCCGGCCTTCGGCTGGCGAACCGGTCCGACTTGGAGTACAACAACGCCATGACAGCACCAATCACCCCTCGGAACCCGTCGTCGTTTCAACCGGCGCCGCTCTCCCGGCGTCGCTTTCTTCAGGCGTCCGCGGTTGGCGCAGGCGCCGCCGCGGTCTGGGCTCCGTCATCTGTCAAGGGCTACACGGCGGCAGAAATGGCGAGTCTTGCCGCGTCCGCAGCCGAGCGAGGAGCACCGCACGACCTGGGTGTCGCGGTCGAGGAGCTCGACACGCCGGCGCTCATCGTCGATCTTGACGCGATGGAAGCAAACATCGCCCAGATGCAGCGGACCGTCCGCGCGAACGGCATTGCCAGCCGGCCGCATGCGAAGACGCACAAGACGCCGGCGATTGCCCAGCGGCAGCTCGAGACCGGCTCGGTCGGGATGTGCGTAGCCAAGGTGGGTGAGGCGCAGGCGCTTTTCGATCACGGAATCGAAGAGATCCTGATGACGACCATCAATGTCACGCCCTTCAAGATCAACCGGGCGATGCACCTGCGCCAGCAGTGTCCGACGTTCATTCAGGCGACCGACACCGCTGAGAATGCGCGCGATCTGTCGGAGGCCGCCGCCGCCCTGGGCGTCGAGGCTGACGTCGTGGTGGATGTCGATCCGGGTGGCCACCGGACCGGCATCACGCCCGGCGCTCCGGCGCTGGAACTCGCGCAACTGGTCGACCGGCTGCCCAACCTTCGGCTCCGCGGCATCCTCTGCTACGACGGGGGATCACAGCATGTCAGAGGCTTCGATGCGCGGCAGGCGCAGACCCTCGAGCGGCTCGCGGCGGCGGGGGAGACGCGCGAGCAGATGGAGCGGTCCGGGCTGAACACGGAGATCTTCAGCGGCGGAGGCACCGGGACGTACAACATCGATCACCAGACACCCGGTTTTACCGATGTCCAGGTGGGTAGCTACGTCTTCATGGACGCCCAGTACATCGGGATTGGCGGGGCCGACGACCCGGAGGTGTACAGCGACTTCCAGCCCGCCCTGACGATTCTGGCCACGGTCGTGAACGCGCAGTACGAGGGGCGGGCGACGACCGACGCGGGGGCGAAGGCGTGCACCATCAATCGGCCCTGGGCCATCGTCAAGGGTGAGACCGGCATGAGCTACACCTCCGGTTCCGACGAGTTTGGAACGATCCGGTATGAGGACAACGCCAGCCGCACCTACCGGGCCGGGGAGAAGCTCGAGCTGATCGTCTCGCACTGCGATCCGGTCGTGAATCTGTACGATCAGATGTACGCGGTCAGAAACGGACGCGTCGAAGCAATCTGGCCGATCGCGGCCCGGGGACGGTCGACGTAGCCCGGGACTCGGAACGCGGAGCGGAACCTGCCTACGCGGTCGCGCCGCCCGCGGCCGGAGCGCTGCCTTCCGCCGGCTCCTTCGGCTCCGGCTGCACCACCTCGTCGTAGGCGTACATGTCGATCGCGTCGTAGTCCGGAGGACAGCCGAAGTCGCGCGGCTGCGGCGCGGTCGGATTGCCGACGGTGACGCACAGGCCGCAACCGATGCACTTGTCGAGGCGAACGTCGCAGACCATCCGCCCGTAGGCGTCGGGCACTTCGATGATGCAGTCCTCTACCGGGCAGGCGGCCTGGCAGATGGAACAGGCGAACGCCCCAAAGCAACGCTCCGGGTCGATGACGGCGATCTTCTTGGGCGGCCTCTTGCGAGGCCGGTTCATCATCTTGGTCCACATGACGGCGTAATTCTAACAGATCGCGTTGGTACGCCCAGGTGCGCCGGCCCGGGTGCGCCGGCCCAGGTTCGCCGGCCTCCAGGCCGGCACTTTCGCACGGCCGGCTCCCCCTATTCGAGAACCACCAGCGGACGCCCCGGTTGCACGAGATCGCCGATGTTGCAGTGAACGGCCGTGATCCGCCCGTCGGCCGGGGCGCGGATGGCCAGCTCCATCTTCATCGCTTCCAGGCGGATCAGCGTGTCACCCGCGGTCACGGTGGCGCCCGGTTCGACGATGACGGCCGTTACCGTCGCCGGCATCGGAGCAGAAAGGGCGTCGGCGTTCGACCGAGGCGCCGGATCGGCGACCACTCCGGTCGATGGTTCAGGATACGGTCGAGAGATTCGTGAGGTTTCCTTCGCCGAGCTTCCGATACGCCACCCGGCGAGTTGACTCCAGGCATCCTCGCCAGTAGGCAGCACGGCGGCCGGCGCTTCCGTGAACCCGGCCGTGGCCTGCGCCAACGCCGCGGCGTGATCCGCCAGGAATCCCGTCTGGACCGCCCCGGCCGCGAACGCCGGGTGCGCCAGCACCGCCCGCAGGAAGGGAACATTCGACGTAATCCCGGTCAGCACGAACTCGCCAAGCGCCGCCTGCGCGCGCCGCCTGGCTTCGTCGCGCGTTCGCCCCAGGGTGATCAGCTTCGCGAGCAGCGGGTCGTAGTGCACCGGAATGTCGCTCCCCGGACCGACGCCCGAGTCGACGCGGACGCCGGGTCCGGAGGGCTCCATGTACCGGTCGATCCGTCCCGCCTGGGGCAGGAATCCGCGCGCCGGATCTTCCGCGTAGACGCGGCATTCCATCGCGTGGCCGCGGGGCGTCACGTCGCTGGCCGACCAGGGCAGCGCATCGCCCGCCGCGATGGCGAGCTGCGCCGCCACCAGATCCACGCCGGCGACCGCCTCGGTCACCGGATGCTCCACCTGCAGCCGCGTGTTCATCTCGAGGAAATAGAACCGCTCGCCCGCGCTCTCGCCGCCGCCGCCCTCCAACAGAAACTCGACCGTGCCGGCGTTCTCGTAGTGCGCGTCGCGCGCCAGGTCGACCGCCGCCGCCGCCAGGCGCAGGCGCAGCGCATCCGACAGACCGGGCGCCGGCGTCTCCTCGATGACCTTCTGGTGCCGGCGCTGCAGCGAGCAGTCGCGTTCGCCCAGGGCCAGCACCTGGCCCCGGCCATCCGCGACGATCTGGACCTCGACGTGCCGCGGCCGATCGAGCAGCCGCTCGACGTAGAGGGTTCCGTCGCCGGTGGTGGCGACTGCCTCGCGCCGCGCCCGCGCGATCCCTTCGTCGAGATTATCCTCCGCGTGCACCGCCACCATGCCCTTGCCGCCGCCGCCGGCGGACGGCTTCAACAGCACGGGGACGCCGACCGCGCGCGCCGCCGCCGCGATTCCGGCCGGCGTCTGATCGTCCGGGGTGCTTCCCGGCACGACCGGCACGTCCGCTTCCTCCGCGGCCCGCCGCGCCGCGATCTTCGAGCCGAACCGCTCTATCACCTCGGCCGGCGGACCGACCCAGACCAGCCCCGCGTCGTTGCACGCGTTTGCCAGCTCCGGACGCTCGGAAAGGAATCCATAGCCGGGGTGGACGGCGTCGGCGCCGCTCGCTCGCGCCGCGTCGACTATGCGGTCGACGGACAGATAGCTGGCGGCGGCGGGCGCCGGACCGATCGCCAGGGCCTGGTCGGCCGCGCGGGCGTGCCGGGCCGTCCGGTCGGCGTCCGAAAAGACCACCACGGTTTCGATGCCAAGGGTGCGGCAGGTGCGGATAATGCGGACGGCAATCTCGCCGCGGTTGGCAATGAGTACCCGCCGGAGCATCGCCTACATCCGGAAGACGCCGTAAGCAGGCGTCCCGCCCGTCGTCCGGCGGGCGACGGCAAGGCCGAGCGCGAGCGCCGCCCGCGTTTCCAGCGGCGTGAGGACGCCGTCGTCCCAGAGCCGCGCGGTCGCGTAGTAGGGCGAACTCTCCTTGGCGTACTTGGCCAGGATGGGCGCGCGGATCGCCTCGATCGCAGCTTCGTCCAGCTCGCGCCCTTCCCGTCGGGCGCGATCGGCCGCCACCGTCGCGAGGACGTTGGCCGCCTGCTCTCCTCCCATCACCGAGATCCGGGCGTTCGGCCAGCTCCACAGGAATCGCGGATCGTAGGCGCGACCGCACATCCCGTAGTTGCCGGCGCCGAACGAGCCGCCGATGATCACAGTCACTTTCGGCACGACGCTGTTCGCCACGGCGTTGACCATCTTCGCGCCATCCTTGGCGATGCCGCGCTGCTCGTAGTCGCGGCCGACGATGAAGCCGGTGATGTTCTGCAGGAAGACGAGCGGCGTACCGCGCCGGTTGCAGAGTTGAATGAAGTGCGACGCCTTGAGCGCCGACTCCGAGAAGAGAACGCCGTTGTTCGCCACCATCCCCACGAGTTGGCCGTGGATGCGCGCGTAGCCGCTCACCAGGGTCGGGCCGTAGCGCGCCTTGAATTCGTCGAAGCGGGAGCCGTCCACCAGGCGCGCGATTACCTCGCGGACGTCGTACGCGGTTCTGGGGTCGGAAGGCGTGACGCCGAGCAGTTCGTCAGGGTCGTAGGCCGGATCCTCTTCTGGCGCGTCGGGCGTTGCCGGTGCGTCGTCGGCGCCCGCCGCCCGCGCGTTCCCGCTTCCGTCCGGTAACGTCGAGACCACGGTGCGGGCAAGCCGCAGCGCGTGATCGTCGTCCTCCGCGAGGTAGTCGGCGACGCCCGAGATCCGGGTATGGACATCGGCTCCGCCGAGCTCTTCCGCCGTCACCTCCTCTCCCGTCGCCGCCTTCACGAGGGGCGGGCCGCCAAGGAAGATGGTTCCCGCGTTCCGGACGATGATCGTCTGATCCGACATCGCGGGGACATACGCGCCGCCGGCCGTGCACGAACCCAGCACGACCGCGATCTGTGCGATCCCGGCCGCCGACATCCGCGCCTGGTTGTAGAAGATCCGGCCGAAATGCTCCCGGTCGGGAAACACCTCGGCCTGCAACGGAAGGTAGGCGCCGCCCGAGTCCACCAAGTAGACGCAAGGGAGTCGGTTCTCCGCTGCCACTTGCTGCGCGCGCAGATGCTTGCGGACGGTGATCGGAAAATACGTGCCGCCCTTGACGGTGGCGTCGTTCGCGATGACGAGCGCCTCGCGACCGGAGACCCGTCCGATGCCGGTGACGAGTCCCGCGCCGGGGGCGGCGCCGTCGTACATCCCGTCGGCCGCGAGCGGCGACAGCTCCAGGAACGGCGAAGCGTCGTCGAGCAGACGATCGATCCGCTCGCGCGCCGTCAGCTTGCCCTGGGCGCGCTGGCGCGCCGTAGCCTCGCCGCCGCCGCCTTCGCGCGCGGCCGCCCGGCGTTCCTCCAACTCGCGCACCAGCGCCGACATCGCCGCATGGTTCGCACGGTAGTCCTCCGAATCGGTCCGGATGGAGGAGCGGAGCCGGTCCATCACCAGCCGCAGCAGTCGGTCTTGTACCGGCAGTTGGGGCAGCGCCAGACCGCATGCATCCGAAACATCTCGGCGCCGCAGCGCTCGCAGATCACGGCGTCGTCGGCGGGTGCCCGAGGCGCGGTGGAGCGCAGCGGGGTCACCATCCGATCGCGGTCTGGCCGGGTGGCGGCGGGGGTTGGCGGGGTGAGAGGCTGCGCGAGCTTCGGCGGACCCGGCACCCGTCGATTATACCGGCCGCCGCCGCCACCCGCGTCCGACTTGCGGTAGGCTCTGCAGGTGCGCCGTTGCACGCTGTTTGCCGCGGGAACACTCGTCCTGCTGGCGTGGACGCTGGTTCCGGCGGCGCCGGCCAGTGCCGACACCATCTTCACGCCGTACGTCGGGCGCTCGGCCGGCCCGGACGACCAGGTCCAGGCGGAGACGCTCGGCGTGTCCATCGCCGCGATGGCGGGCGGCATCATCGGTTTCGAAACCGACTACGCGCGGATCGCCGATGCGCCCGACACTGGCGTATTCGCCGGCCAGGGACGGGTCACGACGATCTTCGGGAACCTGATGCTCGGCCTGCCGATCGGTCCGGGACGTCCCTACGTTGCGGGGGGTCTCGGTTGGCTGCGGGCGGAGGCGTCGGATCAGAAGACGGACGGCATAGCGATCAACGCGGGAGGCGGCGTGATGGGTTTCATCGGGCCGGTCGGGGCGCGATTCGATGTCCGATATGTCCGCGGCATCACGACCGGCGGGGGTCTGCGCGACTTCGAGCTCAGCGAGGTGCGTTTCTGGAAGACCTCGGCCGGACTGGCCTTCCGGTTCTAGGGTGCGCCCCCTTTGGTGCGACACGACTCATTGCGGCAGGTATCATGGCGTAGGGACATTGGAGGCAAAACGTGGATGAACGCTCGCGAGTGCTGCTTACGGTCACGCTCGGCGCGGTAGCCGGCGGCCTGATCGGCTTCCTGTACCTGACGCGGCGCGGTCACGACGTGCGGGAGCAGATTGAACCGGCGCTCGACAGCTTCGTCGAGGAAATCAACTGGGCTCGGGCCACGGTCGAGAAGGCGCGCGACGCAGTAGCGGAAGGACGGCGCGCTTTCGACGACATGATGGCCGTTACGCGCGGGGAGGCGCCGGAGTCCGGAGACCGTGCCGGCAACGGGCCGCCCCCGTCCGGTCTGGTTCAGTAGCGCGGGGTGGCGCGGAGCATACGCCGTTTCGGACGGGCGCTCCGGTTCGCCGCGATCCGCCTGTTCTCCGGCAACGATCTCACCTATGCCTCATCGATCGCCTACTACGCGCTGACTTCCCTCTTCCCGCTGTTGCTGCTGTCCGCCGCCGCGATCGGCCTCTGGACCACGGACGTGACGGCGCGCGCGGACGTCGCACGGTTCCTCGCCCAGTTCTTTCCGGCCCAGATCGACCTGGTGCGGACGCAGCTCGATGCGGTCGCCGGGGCCACGATTGGGATGAGCGTCGCAAGCGTGATCGTCACCATCTGGGTGGCGGCGGGCATCTTCCGCGCCATATCGACTGCCATCAACGGCATCTGGGATCTCGAGCGCCCACCTTCCCTGTTGCGTCATCAGGGGGCGGCTTTCGCGCTCTTCGGGGCCGCCGGGATCCTGTTCGTCGTCTCGCTCGTCTGGCTCAGTGTTGGCGACTTCGTGCGCGGCAGCCGGATCGGCGAGCGCCTCGTCGAGGCGCTGCCGCTGCTCGATACGCTGCTCGCGATTCCGAGCCGGTACCTGCCGGTATGCGCCGTCATCCTGATGGCCGCATACGTCTTCACCTTCGTGCCCAATACCGCCATCCGGGTCCGCGAGGTGTGGGTTGGCGCCATCGTGACCGGGCTGTTGTGGCAGGTCGGGCTGGCCGGTTTCTCGTGGTACCTTCGCGCCCTGTCGGACGTGTCCCTGGCCGGGTCCCTGACCGCGGTGGTCACCTTTCTCTTCTGGGTCTACACGTCGGCGGCGATCTTCCTCTTCGGCGCGGAGTTCACGCACTTCTGGATACGCGAGGCGCGCGCTGACGCCGGCGCGCTCTGATGGTGCCGGCGTGGACGCCGGCGCACCATGGGTCAGCGGTGCGCGGCTTTAGATGGTGCCGGCGTGGACGCCTGCGCACCATGATCCCTGTATTCTTCTCCAGAGGAACCACGACGGTGCGCATTGCCTACCAGGGGGAGCCGGGCGCCTACAGCGAGGCGGCGGCACTTCGCTTCAACCCGAACACCGACACCCTGCCGCTGCCAAAATTCGGAGACGTCTTCAAGGCGGTCGAGAGGGGAGAGGTGACGCACGGCATCCTTCCGATCGAGAACACGATCGGCGGCAGCATCCACCAGAACTACGACCTGCTGCTCGAGCACGAATTGCCGATTGTTGCGGAGGTGAAGCACCCCATCGTGCACAACCTGCTGGTGCGCAAAGGAACCGGTCTCCGGGATATCCGCCGGGTCTATTCCCACCCGCAGGGACTGGCGCAGTGCGAGCGTTTTCTCCGGACCCTCGATGGCGCCGAGATTGTCGCCACCTACGACACTGCGGGCAGCGCCAAGATGATTCAGGAGCAGGGGCTCTCCGACACCGCGGCCATCGCCTCCGAGCGGGCGGCCGAACTGTTCGATCTGACGATCCTCGAACGCGCCATTCAGGACTATGCGGGGAATACCACCCGGTTCCTGATCATCAGCCGCGACTCGACTCCGCTCGGCGACCCGGACAAGACAACCATCGTCTTCACCGTCAGGGACATTCCCGGCGCGCTGTTCAGGGCGCTCAGCGTCTTCGCGCTGCGCGACATCGCGTTGCTGAAGCTGGAGTCGCGGCCGATTCCGGACCGGCCGTTCGAGTACCTCTTCTACGCCGATGTCGCCGCCGACCGGGAGGACATGGCGTGCGCCCGCGCCCTGATGCACCTGGCGGAGTTCGCGCGCTCGCTCCGTACCCTTGGCTCGTACCAGGCCTGGCGGCAGTAGCACGATGCCGAACCGCCTGGCCGCCGAGCCCAGTCCGTACCTGCAGCAGCACGCCGGCAACCCGGTCGACTGGTATCCGTGGGGCGACGAGGCGTTTGCGCGCGCCCGGACGGAGAGCAGGCCCATCTTCCTGTCGATCGGCTACTCCACCTGCCACTGGTGCCACGTGATGGAACACGAGTCGTTCGAGCACGCCGGCATTGCCGCCCTCCTCAACGAGCACTTCGTCCCGGTGAAGGTGGACCGCGAGGAGCGCCCCGACGTAGACCGGGTCTACATGGCGTTCGTGCAGGCGACGACCGGTTCGGGCGGATGGCCGATGAGCGTCTGGCTGACGCCGGATCTCAAGCCGTTCTTCGGCGGCACCTACTTTCCGCCCGATTCGCGCTGGGGGCGTGTCGGCTTCGCCGACGTGCTGCGCGAGGTGGCGTCGCGCTGGTCGTCGAACCGGGCAGAGCTGGAGCAGTCGGCCGACACCATCCTGGAACGGCTGCGCGCCATACAGGCGCCGAAGGCGCCGCCGCCGCCCGGCACCCCGGGCGGGATCATCATCCCCGGCGTATCGTCGGCCGGCGGCATCCCCGAGGCGCCGTCACCGCCGGGCGCCCCCGCGCTCGAAGCGGGCGCCGCGCAGTTCCTGTCGTCCTTCGATGCGACGCATGCCGGCTTCGGCGGCGCGCCGAAGTTCCCGCGCCCGGCCGAGTTGCTCTTCCTGCTGCGCGAATCGGCCCGCTCGGGGGACGTCAACGCGCGACGCATCGCCGTCGCCACGCTTGAAGCGATGGCGGGAGGCGGCATCCGAGATCACATCGGCGGGGGATTCCACCGCTATTCGGTCGACGCCGCCTGGCGCGTGCCGCACTTCGAGAAGATGCTCTACGACCAGGCCCAGCTCGTGCTGGCCTATCTGGAGGCGGGACAGGCGAGCAAAGCCCCGGCGTTCCTCGCGGTGGCGGCGGACACCATCGACTACGTCCTGCGCGATCTGACGCACCCGGACGGGGGCTTCTACTCGGCGGAGGATGCCGACAGCGTGCCGCCCGAGGCCGCGGCGGCCGGCGCGCGCGCGCCGAAGGCGGAGGGCGCGTTCTACCTTTGGACGCTGTCGGAAGTCAACGCCCTCCTGGGAGACGACGCCGACCTGATCGAACGCCGCTTCGGCATCGAGCCGAACGGCAACGCGCCGCAGGATCCGCTGGGGGAGTTTCGCGGCAAGAACATCCCCTACGTGCAGCAGGATGTTCCGCAGATCGCCGCGCTGACCGGCCGGGGGCCGGACGACGTGGAGCGCGCCATCGAGGCGGGGCGCCAGCGGCTGTTTGACGTCCGCTGCGAGCGTCCGCGTCCCCATCTCGACGACAAGGTGCTCGCCGCCTGGAACGGCATGATGGTTGCCGCCCTCGCACGCGCCGCCCACGTGCTGGACGGAGAAGCCGCCGAGCGCAGCCGCCGGGCGGCGGTCCGGGCCGCGGCGTTTGTCCGCGACCGGTTGTGGGACGCCGGGCGGGGCGTGCTCGCGCGCCGCTGGCATGCGAGTCAGACACGCGGCGGGAACGGATCCATCGACGGCTACGCCGAGGACTACGCCTGCGTCATCTGGGGCCTGCTGGAGCTGGTCCAGGCGACGGGCGATGCCGAGTGGCTCGACTGGGCTCTCGAATTGCAGGCACGCCAGGACGAGCTCTTCCGCGACGAAGCGAACGGCGGCTGGTTCGCGACGACCGGCGACGACCCGTCGGTCCTGCTGCGGGTGAAGGAGGAGCATGATGGCGCGGAACCGGCCGCCGGATCCATCGCCGTGGGCAACCTGCAGACGATTCTGCATCTCACCGGCGACGGCGCCGCGACCAGTCGCGCGGCGGAGGTGCTTGCCGGCTTCGGCGGGCGTTTCGGCCAGTCGGCGCGTTCGTCGCCAATGATGATGGCGGCGCTCGCCCGCCACCATGCGCCGCCCGGCGGCGTCTCGCAGGTGGTGATACTGGGCGCTCCCGGCGACGCCGCGACGCAGGCCCTCGAACGGGTGGTGGCCGCGCGCTACCTGCCGTTCGCCGTCCGGCTCGTCGTCTCGCCGGGTGAGGCGCAGGCGCGGCTGGCCGAACGTGCGCCATTCATCGGCGCGATGCGTCAGATCGACGGGCGGCCGACTGCCTACGTCTGCGCCGACTTCGCCTGCCGCGAGCCCGTCACGGAGCCGCACCGGCTCGAGGCGCAACTGGAGGAGACTGGTAAGGTGGCAGCGCGATGAAGTTCATGGTGGAAGTGCTCCTGAAGGGGCACGACGAGGTGGTCGAGCGTCACGTGGAGTTCGACGGACCGGAGCCGATAGCATGGGCGGACGACGATGTCCGCCGCGTGCTGGAGTCGACGCTCGGCGCGTTCGACGCGGTGCAGCAGCCCGACGGAGCTGAAGAACGTCCGGTCACGCTGCACGGCTTCAGTTGGATCGTCAACGAGGTGGAGGGCGGCGTCGCGATCTTTATCGAGATCCCCAGCGGCGCCGTCGTGGCCGGACCCTTCGACGCCGAGGTCGAGACGCTGACCGCCACCATCAGTCGCGTTCTCGCCAACGCGCAAGGGAGCATGCAGACGCACTGAGTCATGTGCCGAGGTGGCGGAAACAGGCAGACGCACGGGACTTAAAATCCTGTGGCCCTCAGGGGCCGTGTGGGTTCAACCCCCACCCTCGGCACTCTCACTACATCCCGCTAGTTCCAC
>CAZWUJ010000029.1:0-52234 GCA_964636705.1 uncultured Vicinamibacteraceae bacterium | reverse complement strand
CCAACTGCCGGCTCCGATCCTGGACGTCCTCGAAAAGGGAATAGCCGAGCGAGACTTCGCTGAGCACGCCGGGCCGCCATTGCCGCGACCACACGAGTCCGACGCCGGTGTTGCCGGAATCGCGCACGTCGCGGATGTCCAGCGCGCCGTCGGGATCGAGTCCGCGTTCGGCGGGATCGATGCCGCGCTCGCGCAGTCGCTCGAACAGTCCCTCGGGGAGCGTCAACGAGCGGGAGTTGTCCAGATTGTCGTTCCCCCGATACAGCGAAAGGGAGACGGAGTCGTTCGCCGACGGATTGAACAGCAGCTTGCCGTTGATGTCGTAGAAGCTGGACGCGGGTTGACTGCTGAAGGTCGAGAGGCGTCCGCCGCCCCCCCGGGCCGAATCCGCCGCCCGCGGGGCCGCCCCCGCCGCCTGGTGCCGGCCCGGGGGCCGGACTGTTGTCGTAGAGGTTGAGAATCCTGTCGTAGAGCGGACCCTGGAACGAGCGGCGAACGGCCAGCAGGGCCGAACCGCGGTTGTTGAAGAGCGGTGTCTCATAGACTCCGTTGAAGCTCAGCAGGCCGGCGCCGAAGCTGCCCGCCGCGCGGTCGAGCCGGCCGCTCTTGCCACTGATCTGCATGACGCTGGAAAGGGCGCCCCCGTGCCGGGCTTCGAACCCGCCCTTGCTCAGTTCGACCGTGTCGACCGCGTCCATGTTGAACGCGCTGAAGTAGCCGAACAGGTGGTCCACGTGGTAGACGCGAAACCCGTCGTATTCGACGCGGTTCTGATCCGGCGTGCCACCGCGCACGTAAAGACCCGAAGACGCCTCGGTGCTGCCGGAAGCGCCCGGCAGAAGCTGGAACGCCCGGAAGAGATCGCGCTCCCCCAGGCTCGGCAGCACCGAAACCTGCTCCGGGGCCAGTTCGATGCGGCTGACGTCGTCGGTGGCGTCCAGCATCGGCACCTCGGCGACAACCGTCACGTCGGACGCAAACTCCGGCGTCAGCGTGAAGTCGACATTGGTGGTGAGCGGTCCCGTCACCTGTAGCGCGGCGTCGTCGGTGCGGAAGCCGGACAGTTCCGCGAACAGGATGAGCCGGCCTGGAGGTCGCGTGAACGCAAGGACGTACGCTCCGTCACCGTCGGTGACGGCCCTGAACGGCGTGCCGAACACCCGCACCGTGACGCCGGGCAGACGGGACCCGTCCGGCGTCTGCACGGTGCCGGTGATCCGGACATCGTGCGTCTCCGCACCGCGTGCGTTCTGGGCGACCGCCACGCTGGCGGCACACGCCGTACACAGTCCGAACACAAGAATCGTGAATACGACTCGGCGCATCAATTGAGTTCCTCCGATGAGAGCCGACCGTCCAGGGCCTTGTCCTGAACGAACTGGCCGGCGGGTCAGCGGCACGCGCTGGCACGCAACCGCTGGCTGATCACCTTACGGAATGACAGACCAGGGGCGGGCCGGCTCTATTCCGGCGGCGAGGTCCAACTCGACGGCGGGCCGGCTCACTGCGGTCGTTGCAGGAACCGCAGCAGCTCGCTGTCGGTGCCGAGGATGAACAACGTCTCGGCATCCATCGTCTGCTCGTAGGTATCCAGCGACTTGGTGAATGCGTAGAAGTCGGCATCCCGGTTGTAGGCTTCGGCGTAGATCCGAGTCGCTTCCGCGTCGGCCTGCCCCCGGAGCTCTTCGGCCGCCCGGTAGGCTTCCGACTGGATCTGCGCGAGATCCCGCTCGCGCTCGCCCTGGATCCGGGCCGCCTCGCCCTGACCCTCCGACCGGAACTGCTCCGCGATCCGCTGCCGCTCGGCAATCATCCGCGCGAACACATCCTGCTGCACTTCGTCGACGTAGTTGATCCGCTTGAAACGCAGATCGAGGATCTCGATTCCCAGATCGGCGGTCCGCTCCGCTGCGGTCTCGAGAATCTCGCGCGTGATCTCTTGTCGTCCGCGCTCGATGGCCTCGAGAATGACCGCTTCTTCATCGGACTCCATCAACACGTCGGACGCGGCGCGATTGCTACTGCGTACCAGTTCGATCAGATCGTGACGGGCAACGGCGTTGCGCGTCTCGCCGTCGAGGATGTCGTCGAGCCGCGACTGCGCTCCGCGTTCATCCCGCAGGCGCTGGAAGAACAGCAGCGGGTCCGTGATGCGCCATCGCGCGTACGTGTCGACCCAGATGAACCGCTTGTCCCTCGTCGGCACCTGGTTGGGGCTGCCGTCCCATTCCAGAAACCGCTTTTCGAACACATTGGCCCGCTGGATGAAGGGGAGCTTGAAATGCAGGCCGGGTGTCGCGGCCGGATCGCCGACCGGTTCGCCGAATTGGGTGACGATGACCTGCTCGGTCTCACTGACCGTGTAGGTGGACTGTACGAGAACGATCGCCAGACCAAGGCCGATGACGAGTTGGATCAGGGTTGTCCGGTTCACTGGGCACCTCCCACGGTTGGCAGCGGAGCGGGCGGCGGCGGAGCCGTTGCGGTGGCCTGCCGGGGCGCCGAACCGTCAAGCGACAGCAACGGCAGCACGCCGGGCGTGTCGCTGTCGACGTACAACTTCCGGCCCACGCGGGGCAGGATGCGCTGCATGGTTTCGAGATAGAGCCGCTGACGCGTCACCTCGGGCGCCCGGCGATACTCGTCGTAGATCGCGCTGAAGCGCACCGCGTCGCCTTCGGCCCGGTTGACACGTTCGAGCAGGTAGCCGTCGGCCTGCAGCACCGTCTGCTGCGCCTCGCCGCGGGCGCGCGGTATCACGCGGTTGTAGTCGGCGCGGGCTTCGTTGATCATCTGATCGCGTTGCTGCTGCGCCTGGTTCACCTCGTCCCACGAGGGTTTGACGGGATCCGGCGGGTTGACGTCCTGAAGCACCACCTGGTCGATCGTGATACCCATCTCATACTGATCGGCGAGCTCCTGAAGCCGTTCTTCGACGCGCACTTCGATTTCCTGACGACCGACCGTCAGGACTTCGGTCACGGTGCGATCGCCGACGACCTCGCGCATCGATGCCTCGTTCATCGCGCGGAACGTATCTTCGAGGTTCCTGACCTTGAACAGGTAGAGATAGGGATCAGCAACGCGGTACTGCACGATCCATTCCACCACCGCCACGTTCAGGTCGCCGGTCAGCATGACCGCCTCGCCTGCGAGTTCGTTGCTTGGCGCGGCGAACTGGCTGCGGACGTCCGCCTCGATCGTGCGGAAGCCGAATTCCTGCTTGAGTTGCCGCTGCACCGGCACCTTGAGGACCTGCTCCACAAGCGGCAGCTTCGCCCGCAGGCCAGGCTCGGTAGTGCGGACGTAGCGGCCGAATCGAAGGACCACGCCCACTTCCTCCGGCTGCACCTGATAGAGCGTGCCGAGGGACGCAGTCGCCACCACGATCAGGGCGACGGCCGCCTTCACAACCCCCGGCGGAATCCGCGGCAGTTGCACGCGATTGAAATCGAAGCTCGGCAGTTCTTCCATCTGGACTCTCCTTTGTCACGAGGACATGAACGATGCGAAAACGGCGGTGCGCCGGCCTGGTGCGCCGGCCTCCAGGCCGGCATACCCCCCAAGCCGGCATCCTCTCCAGGCCGGCACGTCGTACGCGTCGGGGCCTCTGCGGATGCGCCCCCAAAGCCGGCCTGGAGGCCGGCGGACTGGCGACGCACCAAGGGAGGGTACTTTGAAACGGGTCAGCGCTTCAGGTGAAGGGTCTGGGCTCGTCCCGGACAGTCTCGATCGCGGCTTCGGGCGTCGGCAACTTCTCGCCGTCCCGCCGGTGTCACTTCGATGCGACTCTGCTACGTCAGTTCCGGCGCCGCCCTCCGGTGCATTCAGAACTTCAGCGTTACGGCCGCGTTCACGGTGCGTCCCATGAGCCGAATGTCGTTCTCGATGATCTCGTCCTCGATGACCTCGAACTCCTTGTACCAGACGTTCTGGCGGTTGTAGAGGTTGAACAGCGTGACGCTGAAGACGCCTCGCATGGCGTCCCGGAAGAAGAACTCTCGGTTGATGGCGACGTCCAGGCGGTGGTAGGCGGGCAGCCGGCCGCCGTTCTTGGCTCCCGTGACGACGCGGTCGATGGCGCCGCCGAAGGGAAGCTCCACCGACTCGAGGCCGACGGGTTCGGTGTAGGGCTTGCCGCTCGCGTAGATCCAGGTCTGGGAAAGGCGCCAGTCGCCCATCTGGTACAGGTTGACGAGCTTCATTTCGTGCCGTTGATCGTGGGTGGCGGGAAACGGCGCCGCCTGCAGGTCGGGGAATCGCTCCTCCACCTGGCTCAGGGTATAGCTCACCCATCCCGTGTGCCGTCCGGATTGCTTCTGCAACAGCAGCTCGGCCCCGCGGGCGGTTCCCGTGCCCTGGTAGAAGAAGTCCTCGTAGTCCACATCGTCGGAAGCGCCCGCGAAGCGGGGCGCGAACTGCGTCAGGTCCGTCAGGTCCTTGGCGAACAACTCGAAGTCGACGAGCAGGCCGCCCCGCTCGTAGCTCGCGCCGCCAACCAGATGGGTCGCCTCCGCGACAGGCGCCGTCGCACCGTCCGACAGGCTCCAGAACTCGCGGTTCCCCTGCAGTACGTCCTCGCGCGTGATGCGGTTCGTGAACTGGTAGTAGCGCCCTGCCGCCGTCTTCAGCTTGAGCTCATCCGTCAGGAAGAGGGTGGCGGCGAAGCGCGGCTCGGTGTACCACGCGCCCGTCCGGTCGAAGTTGGTCGCGCGAATGCCGGGGACGAGGATCAGTCTCGATCCGATCAGCCAGCGGTCCTGGAGGAACGCTGCCGCCAGCCTTCCTGCCTCGTCGCGATTGAGCACACTGGCGAGCACCCCGGCGCCTTCCTGGGCGCCCCGCCCCGGTCCGGACATCAGGTTGTAGGAGAGCCGGTTCCCGGTGACCTCGACCCCACCTTCAAGCGTGTGGCCGACGCCGATCGTGATGGGCACGGTGGCCCTGAACGTGATGTCCTCCACCTGATTGCCCTCGGAGGATGGATTGTCGTCAGAGCCGATTAGCCGGCTTCGATCCCGGACATCCTTGAACAGGGAATAGCCCAGCGAGACTTCGCTGAGCACGCCGGGGCGCCACTGCCGCGACCAGACGAGGCCGACGCCGGTGTTGCCGGAATCGCCCACGTCGGTGATGTCGAGAGTACTGCCGGGATCGAGCCCGCGTGCCGCCGGGTCGATGCCGCGCGCCAGGAGCCTCTCGAACAGTCCCTCCGGCACCTGAAGGGACCGGGAATTGTCGATGTTGTCATTGCCCTTGTAGAGCGAGAGAGACAGGGAGTCGGACGCCGACGGATTGAACAGCAGCTTGCCGTTGATGTCGTAGAAGCTGGACGAAGGCTGACTGCTGAAGGTCGAGAAGCGCCCGCCGCCCCCCGGGCCGAATCCGCCGCCCGCGGGGCCGCCCCCGCCGCCTGGTGCCGGCCCGGGGGCCGGACTGTTGTCGTAGAGGTTGAGAATCCTGTCGTAGAGCGGACCCTGGAACGAGCGGCGAACGGCCAGCAGGGCCGAACCGCGGTTGTTGAAGAGCGGTGTCTCATAGACTCCGTTGAAGCTCAGCAGGCCGGCGCCGAAGCTGCCCGCCGCGCGGTCGAGCCGGCCGCTCTTGCCACTGATCTGCATGACGCTGGAAAGCGCGCCGCCGTGCCGGGCCTCGAATCCGCCCTTGCTCAGCTCCACCGTGTCAACCGCATCCATGTTGAAGGCGCTGAAGTAGCCGAACAGATGGTCCACGTGGTAGATCCGGAAACCGTCGTACTCGACGCGGTTCTGGTCCGGCGTGCCGCCGCGAACATACAGGCCGGACGACGCCTCGTTGCTGCCGGAAACGCCCGGCAGAAGCTGAAATGCCCGGAAGAGATCGCGTTCGCCCAGGCTGGGCAGCACCGAAACCTGCTCCGGGGCCAGTTCGATCCGGCTGACATCGTCGGTGGCATCGAGCATGGGGACCTCGGCAATGACCGTCACGTCGGATGCGAACTCCGGCGTCAGCGTGAAGTCGATGCCGGTGGTGAGCGGTCCCGTCACCTGTAGCGCGGCGTCGTCGGTGCGGAAGCCGGACAGTTCCGCGAACAGGATGAGCCGGCCTGGAGGTCGCGTGAACGCAAGGACGTACGCTCCGTCACCGTCGGTGACGGCCCTGAACGGCGTGCCGAACACCCGCACCGTGACGCCGGGCAGACGGGACCCGTCCGGCGTCTGCACGGTGCCGGTGATCTGAACGTCGTGGGTCTCGGCGCCGCGCGTGTTCTGGGCGAGCGCTTCGCCGTCTGCGCACACCGCGCACAGTACGAACAAACTGACTGCGAATCGGCGCATGGATCGGGTTCCTCCCGGCGCCGGCGGCCGTTGCGGCTCCGTTCCGTTGGGGCCAGCGGGCGGGGTCAGCAGCAGGCGCTGGCAGGCAACCGCTTTGCTGATCGCGCTATGGAATAACAGACCTGGAACGGGTCGACTTTCTTCCGGGGAACCGCTAGGGCCAGTGCTGAACGTTGATCTCGGGCATGGGAAAGTCGTCGCCGTTCGCGGTCGCCAGTGAGGCGCCTACACCAACCGCCGCGGCGGCGATCAGACAGTCTGCCTGATGCAACGTGATGCCGCGTCGCCCAAAGGAGCGGCGCCACGCCCCCGCTCGCATACCTTCTGCTACTCCGAGCGGGGCAAGCCGCAGACCCCTGAACAGG
Organism: uncultured Vicinamibacteraceae bacterium; assembly: GCA_964636705.1. GTDB lineage: Bacteria > Acidobacteriota > Vicinamibacteria > Vicinamibacterales > UBA8438 > VXRJ01. The sequence continues at coordinate 45,552 of CAZWUJ010000029.1, read as the reverse complement.
CGGCGAGTGACCGCTTCTTCGCCCGGCCGCAAACCGCGCCAAATCTCCTCGATCGAGATGACGCAGACCCAGGGCTCCGTGCCCGTTCTTCTCAGGGCCGCCAGTCGAGCCGCGGCAGATCGGCCTCGAAGCGCATCGATAAGCACGGTCGAATCAAGGAGTACACGCGCCACGGTCAACCCACGCGCCGCGGATCCGCGCGACGCTGCTGGCGCACCCACGCTGCGGGATCGTCGTCCCACTCATGTCCAGTGTCGGGCAAGGCGCCGAGTGCGGCTTCGATGTCGTCCCAGCGCCGTTCATCTTCCAGGCCGCGCTGGATGAGCTCGGCGATGAAAGCGCTGCGACGCCGCACGCCGGCACGCCGGTCGATCTCCTGCACCAGATCGTGTTCCAGGACAATGTGTAGACGCATGGGCCTAAAGATAGCATTGTACGCACATAGAAACACTCCAGATGGCGCCGTGCGGGGAGTTCATGTGCAGGACCTCGCCGAGACCGCGGAGGCTACTTCAGGCGGGGAAGCAGGACCGCAACATCCCCGTGCAGGGTCGCGAATCCGGAATCGAGAGTGGCTACCCGCCCGCCACGGCGACGGGCGAGCTCGGCAAGCCAAGCGTCGGTGATTTGCTTGTAGCCCTGCAGGTTGCGGTGCGGAACGTCCAGATAGCTCAACGGCTCGTCCCACCACTCGTGATGAGGACGCTGGGACACGGCGCGCAGAGCTTCCCAAGCCGCCGCCGCGGTACCCACGGTAGAGATGCGCATGTGCACGCGCAGCAAGGCACCTTGCGTGGCGGGACACGTGGCGAAACGATCTCCCGTCCCGCCCATCGCAGACAAGCAGCCCGTTGCGCCTTGCCATGCTCGCCGAGGGTCCGGCACTCGACGGCCCCCCCGGCAGCGCGCGGCGCAGAAGTTGGTTGACCGCTGCACTGATGCTGCAGTCCTCGGCCTTGGAGAGCGAGACGGCTACCGCGTAGAGGTCGGGTTCCAGATTGATCGTGAGCCTCATGGACCTATGGTGGTGCAGCGGTGTCAACCGGGTCTGCACTCGGCGTCCGCACCCTATGATTGGTGTGCAAGCGGACGCAGTATGCCGGACCTGACAATCTCGACGGCGGACATCACGACACTCGCGGTCGATGCGATCGTGAACGCGGCGAACACGTCGCTGCTGGGAGGCGGCGGCGTCGACGGCGCGATTCACCGCGCGGCAGGGCCGGGCCTGCTGGCGGAGTGCCGGACGCTTGGCGGCTGCGAAACGGGCAGCGCAAGGATCACGGGCGGCTACAACCTGCCGGCCCGGCACGTCATCCATGCCGTCGGGCCGCGCTGGCGGGGCGGCCGGCACGGCGAGCCGGAGCTGCTGGCCGGATGCTACCGGCGGTCGATCGAACTCGCCCACGAGCGCGGGCTGACGTCGATTGCCTTCCCCGCCATCAGTTGCGGCATCTATGGCTACCCGCTGGAGCTGGCCGCACCGGTGGCGGTCAGCGCGGTGAGACAGGCGCTGGCCGAAGCCCCCGGCGTCGAACGCGTGCTCTTCGTCTGCTTCTCGGACGACGTGAGGCAGGCCTACGCGGACGCGCTCGAAGCGCGCGGCGGCGCCGCGTGATGGCGCACTCGCGGATCGAGGCGCGCGGCATCCTGCTCGATCTCGACGGAACGGTCTACGAATCCGGCGCCGCCATTCCCGGCGCACGGGAAGCAATCGCCGCGTGGCGCTTCACGTCGCCGAGGCGACACTGGCCGAATTCGACGACTTCACCATCGACGACGAGCAGCCCGACGCGGTGGTGATCGGCGACCTCGGCGGCGACTGGACGTTCGACCGCCTCAACAGCGCCTTCCGCCAGCTACAGGCCGGCGCTTACTTCGTCGCGATGCAGAAGAACCGCTACTGGCAGACCGAGGACGGCCTCACCCTCGACGCGGGCCCGTTCGTCGCGGCGCTGGAGTACGCAACCGGCCGCGACGCCGTCCTCGCCGGCAAGCCGAGCGCCGCGTTCATGGGCCTGCCGCTGACGGATGTCGCGGTCGCCGGGGACGACATCGACAGCGACGCGCGGGGCGCGATGGCGGCCGGCGCGCACGGCGTCCTCGTCCGTACCGGCAAGTTCCGTCGGGCCGACCTGCACACACCCGGACACTCGCCGGATGCCGTCATCGACTCGCTCGCGGACCTGCCGGCGCTCCTGGGAGTGGCCTGAGTAAGACTATTAAAAAAATCTTACAATAACTTACTATGGGTGCCGGATGGCGCCTTACATATTAACTTTTAGCTTTTAACATTAAGTAACTCGTTTTAGCGGCTGGCGGACGCCGTAGGTGAGCGAACGCCACGCCCACTCTGCCGGGCCGAAGCGGAACCGCCGCAGCCATAGCGGCGACCAGATCAACTGCACGAGCGAAACACCCATCACCACGCCGAACTGCCCCACGCGCTCGACCGACCCGAAGAGACCGAGGCCGTGGCCGTAAAAGATTGTGGTGCAGATGACCGTCTGCAACAGGTAGTTGCTCAGCGCCATCTGGCCCACGGCGGCGAACGGCCGCGTGATCCGGCGCAGCGCGGCGGCCCGGCACGCCAGCATCACGACGCCGATGTAGCCGAGGCTGACGGCGATGCTCGGCCAGTAGTTGAACTGCTCGCCCTGGAAGAACGACCAGACGCTCCATCCGTACCGGAAGTCCAGCACCACCCCGTACGCCTCCACCGGGATGGCCAGCAGAAGGGCCACGGCGATCAGCGCGCCGTAGAAGCGCGGCGAGCGCTGGGCGCTGAAGACGCCGAGCTTGTACAGCGCCATCCCGATCAGCATCAGGCCACCGGCCCGCCAGCCGCCCCACAGCACGATGATGACCGTTTCGAAGGCGAGCGCTGTCGCCGAACGGTACGGAAACTGGTCGAACCAGCCGCCGCGGTACGCCGCCAACTCGGCGTCGATGACGGACTGCGTGGGTTGCCACGATTCGTTGATGAACTGCCGCAACGCCTCGTCCGGCCACTCGGATGTCACGCTTCCCGCCAGGTAGACGGCGGCGCCCACCGCAACGGCCGCCGTTCCGGCCGCGAGCAGCGGTCCCGGCGACAGCCGACGGCACGGATAGACGAGCATCCCGCAGACGGCGTACAGGAACAGGATGTCGCCGGCCCAGAGCAGGTGGGCGTGCGCCAGGCCGATGAGGGCCAGCCACCCCATGCGGCGGTAGTGGGCGCGCGTGGCGTTCCTGCTACTCTCGGCCCGCCCCGCCATCAGGACGATGCCCGCCCCGAACAGCATCGAGAAGATCGTCATGAACTTCTGATCGGCGAACAGCCGGCTGCCGAGCCAGACGTAGAGGTTCGCGCCGCCGAGATCGCCGTACGCGGTCGGGTTGAAATAGGCCGACTCCGGCATCGCGAACAACTGGATGTTCATCACCAGGATGCCGAGCAGGGCGAAGCCCCGCAGCACGTCGATCGAGTCGATGCGGGCGCTCTGGACGACCGGGCCGGCGCCGTTTTCGCTGGCGGGTATGGTCACTCTGATCTGTGCCGGTGGCCGCCCCTCATCTGGACACGGCAAGCGACCGGCAAGTCATCATAGCCGCGCCCGGACGTTGTACGCTTGACCTTGACGAGTTGAGTTCCTGACCGCCATGCGGATTGGCATCCCTACCGAAATCAAGGACGACGAGCACCGCGTCGCGATCACGCCGGCCGGCGTCGCCGCCTTCGTCGCCCGCGGCCACACGGTGGTCATCGAGGCGGGGGCGGGCGTCGGCAGCGCCATCCCGGATCACGCCTACCGTGAATCGGGCGCGCAACTGGTCGAGGGGCCAGAACCGGTCTGGGAGCAAGGCGAACTGATCCTCAAGGTAAAGGAGCCGCTGGATCTCGAGTTCGACCGGATGCGGCCCGGCCAGATCCTCTTCACCTACCTGCACCTCGCGGCCTCGCACGAACTGACCGCGCGGCTGCTCGAACGCCGCATCGTCGGCATCGGCTACGAGACGGTGCAGTTTGCCGACGGCACTCTGCCACTCCTCGTCCCGATGTCGGAAGTGGCGGGCCGCCTGTCGATTCAGGCAGGGGCCGCGTCACTGGAGCGCCACGCGGGCGGGAAGGGACTCCTGCTGCCGGGCGTCTCTGGCGTCCGGCGCGGGCGCGTGACCATCCTCGGGGCGGGCGTCGTCGGCATGAACGCATGCGTCGTGGCGGCCGGTTTCGGCGCCGAGGTAACCATCATCGACATCAATCCGCTCCGGCTCGGCTACGTCCGGGACGTCCTGCAGGGCCACGTCAACACGCTTATGTCGAACGCCGCGAACATCGAAGGCGCGGTGGCGTCGGCCGACCTCGTGCTCTGCTCCGTGCTCATTCCGGGCGCCCGAACCCCGCGACTCGTCACGCGGGCGCACCTGCGGCAGATGGAGCCGGGCTCGGCGCTCGTCGACGTCGCGGTCGATCAGGGAGGCTGCGCCGAAACCAGCCGGCCCACCACCCACACCAACCCCCGGTACGTCGACGAAGGCGTGGTGCACTACTGCGTTTCCAACATGCCCGGCGCCGTCCCGCACACCTCCACCTACGCGCTGACCAATGCCACCATGGCCTACGCCCTCGAGATCGCCGACCGGGGCTGGCGCGCGGCGGCCGAGAAGGACCCCGCGCTCGCCAAGGGCGTCAACCTGGTGGATGGAATGGTCACGCACGCCGCCGTCGCGGCCGCGCACAACCTGGACGTCACGCCGCTCAACGAGGTAGGCGTGGCCTGACCGCCGCGCCATGCTGGTGCGCCGGCCAAGCGCGCCGGGCAGGTGCGCCGGCCAGGTGCGCCGGCCTCCAGGCCGGCAAGAAAAACGCGGTGCGCCGGCCAGGTGCGCCGGCCTCCAGGCCGGCAAAAGACAACAGCCGGTCCGCAGACCGGCGGACCGCCCCCTACTGCAGCCGCACGGTGACCTCGTCCTCCGCATCCCCGTCCCGGAGGATCGAAACGGTCACCTCGTCTCCCACCCGGTACCGGTCCAGCACTGCGCGCAGCTCTCCGAGACTGCGTACCGGCTCGTCGTCGATCGCCTGGATCACGTCGCCCAGGGCGACGATGCGATTGCGGGAGACCTCGATTGGCAGGAGCCCCGCGTCCGCCGCCCCCGAGCCGGACTCGATGGCCGCAATCAGCACCCCTTCAACACCGAGCCGGCGGGTCAGCCCCTGGTCGACGGCCCGGATGCCAATCCGTGGCGGGCTGTACGTGCCGGTCTCGATCAGCTCCGGCACCACGCGGCGCACCGTGCTGACGGGAACGGCGAAACCGACGCCCGCCGACGCGCCCGACGGACTGGAGATCTGCGTGTTGACACCGATCACACGACCGGCGCTGTCGAGCAGCGGCCCGCCCGAGTTTCCTACGTTGATGGCCGCGTCCGTCTGAATGACGTCCTCGATCGGCGTGCCGTCGAGCCCGTTGATCCGCCGGCCAAGCGCCGACACGACCCCGGTGCTGAGCGTCGCGTTGTACCCGAACGGGTTGCCGATGGCATAGACGCTCTGGCCCACGAGCAGTGCCTCGCTGTTGCCGGGCGTAACCGGATGGAGCGCCTCCGGCGGGGCGTCGATGCGCAGCACGGCCAGATCGTGCGACGCGGAGCCTCCCACCCACTCGGCTTCGTAAGTCGACTGATCGTCGAGCACGACCTCGACCGAGCTCGCATCCGCCAGCACGTGGAAGTTGGTGATGATGTGTCCTTCGCCATCCCAGACGAAGCCGGTGCCCGTACCCTGCGGCACCTCGGTGACCGTCCCCCGGAACCAGTCGGCCCGGCGGGCGAGCGTGTTGATGTAGACGACCGACGAGCGCGTCCGCTCGAACAGGTCGATCGTCGCCTGCTCCTCCGGCCGCAGCGGCGTCGGCGGCGGCTGAGCCAGGTCGGCCGCTCTCGCGGGGGTCGCTCCCTGCGCGGCTGCCGCAGCGAGAGCCGTCGCTCCCCCGGCCGCGCGCGCCGCCTCGGCCGCGCCGTCCGGGGCCGGCCCGCCCGCCGCACATCCCACGGCCAGAGCCACCGCGATCCCCGCCGCAATCGCCACGATCCACCAGCCGCCCCGCACGGCGCCGCAGCACATCCCTCGCATGTCGTTATGATATTCGACGGATCGGGACGCCAGATGGTTCTTCTGCGTCCCCAGGCCAACCGCCTCGGCACGGAGCCACGGAGCCAGAACCATGCAGGAGACCAGGAAGACGCTTGTCATCGCCGGGTTGGCGATCCTCCTCGGCGTCGTCGCATTCGCCAGCGCGCCGCGCCGCGCGGTGCCGGACCTCTTTTTCGATGTCGGCCAACCGTTTTTTCCGGAGTTCACGGATCCCGAGGCGGCGGCCACGCTCGACGTCGTCGAGTTCGACGAGGAAACCGCCTCGGCCATCCCTTTCCAGGTGACCAATGACGACGGCCTCTGGACGATTCCGTCACACCATGGCTACCCCGCCGACGGGGCGGAGCGGCTGTCGAACATCGCGGCGGACATCATCAGCCTGACCAAGGAGGACTACCGCTCCGACAATGTCGCCGACCACGAAGCGCTCGGCGTCATCGATCCGACCGACCTCACCGCCACCAGCCTGGTGGGGCGCGGCACCCGCGTCACGGTGAAGGACGCCACCGACGAAACGCTCGCCGATCTCGTCGTCGGCCGCCCTGTCGAGGGCCGTCCCGGACTCCGCTTCGTCCGCTCCCCTGACCAGAAGCGCGTCTACACGGCGCGCTTCGAGGCGGACGTCTCCACCCGGTTCGAGGACTGGATCGAGAAGAACCTGCTGGAGGTAGAACGCGACCAGGTGGTCCACGTGGTGCTGAACGAGTACCAGGTGGACGAAGTCACGCGGCGCGCGTCCGCCCCCCGCACCTTCACGGTCGACAAGGTGGATGACACCACCTGGACGGGCGACCCGGTGCCGGCCGGCCAGGAGGTGGACTTCGTCCAGATGAACCTGCTGGTGGGCGCCATCATGAACCTGGAGATCGCCGGCGTCCGGCCGAAGCCGGAAGGAATGACCGGCAACCTGCGCGACGCCGCGATGGCCGGCCGCATCAGCCGCGAAGACATCACTGACCTCGTCAACAAGGGCTTCTATCCCACCGCCGAGGGCGGCCTGCTCTCCAACGAGGGCGAGCTGCTCGTCCGGACGACCGAGGGCGTGCTTTATACGCTGCGCTTCGGCGAGATCGTCTACGGGCGCGGCGACGCCGTCCTCCTGGGCGACGACACCAGCGACGACGCAGAGGCCGGCCCCGGCGAGAACCGCTACGTCTTCATCGAGGCGGAGTTCGACGAGGCCGGACTCGGCCCCGAGCCGCCCGCCTCCGAAACCGACGCGCGCGCATCGTGGGAGCGCCGCGTGCGCGAAGGTCAGGAGAAGGCCGACCGTCTCGCCACCCGCTTCGCGCGGTGGTACTACGTCGTCTCTGCCGGCAGCTACGACCGCATCCACAAGCCGCGGGAGGAGTTCCTCAAGGACATCGAGCCCGAGGAAAACGAGGCGGGATGACGGCTGAGGCCTCCGGGCGGCCTTGATCGCCGACCCCTGGTTCTACGTCGCCGCGTCCGTCGCGGTGCTGCTCGTCGGACTCGCCAAGGGAGGCCTGGGCGGCGGCATCGGCGTCGTCGGCGTGCCGCTGATGGCGATGGTGGTGGGTCCGGTGCAGGCCGCCGCCATCCTGCTCCCGATCCTGATGGTGATGGACGTCCTCGCCCTCCGGGTGTTCTGGAAGGCATGGGACATCGGCAACCTGCGCGCCATCCTCCCGGGCGCCTTCTTTGGCACCGTGCTCGGCTACCTCACGGCGCGGCAGATCTCGCCCGACGGCCTCCGCGTCATGGTGGGCGTCATCGCCCTCATGTACGCCGTGCAGTACTTCTGGCTACGTCCCGGCCGCGGCGGCGCGCCCAGGCCGGCGCGCCCCCTGCTCGGCGTCCTCTGGGGCACCACGGCCGGCTTCACGAGCTTCTCCATCCACGCCGGCGGGCCGCCCCTCCAGGCCTACCTCATCCCGCAGCAGATGCACCGGACGAGGTTCCAATCCACCAGCATCGTGTTCTTCTTCGTCGTCAACTGGCTGAAGGTCGCCCCCTACTACTGGCTCGGGCAATGGAATACCGAGAACCTCCTGACCTCCGCCATGCTGTTGCCCATTGCCCCCATCGGCGTCACCCTGGGCCGGCACATTCATGAGCGCATCAACGACGCGATCTTCTACGCCATCGTGCACGCCGGCCTGTTCGTCATCGGCGTCAAGCTGCTCTACGACGCGTCGGGGGGGTCGTAACCGCGCCTACAACACCCGCGTCTTCCAACCGCCGCGCCGGAACGCGAGGACGCCTGCCACGGCCATCAGCGTCTGGCAGACCGCGACCGTCACGAACACCCCGTTCGGCCCCAGACCGACCGGGCCGGCGAGCGTCCAGGCGAGCGGGAGCTGCACCACCCAGTAGACGAAGAAGTTGATCCATGTCGGTGTGGTCGTGTCGCCCGCCCCGTTGAACGCCAGCACCGTGACGAGGCCGAAGCCCCAGAACACATAGCTGCACGCGACGATGCGCAGGCAGGCGGCGGCCAGGGTAACGACCTCCGGATCGACCGCCAGGAGCCCGACGATGGGCCGGGCAAAGACCACGAAGATCACGCCCACGATGCCCAGCAACACCGTGTTCAGGCGGGCAGTGAACCAGACCGCGCTCTCGGCGCGATCCGGTTGGCCGGCGCCCAGGTTCTGCCCCACCAGGGTTGCGGCGGCGTTGCCGACGCCCCAAACCGGCAGCAGCACGAAGATGATGATCCGCACCGCCACGGTGTAGCCCGCCAGCACCGTGTCGCCGAACGGCGCCAGGATTCGAATGAGACCGACGAAGCTCGCGGTTCCGACCAGGTACTGCAGGATGCCGATCCCGCTGACGCGCAGCAGGCGCAGCATGGTTTGCGTCTCGATTCGAGCCCGCCGCCAGTCGATGGTGACCCTGCCGTTGCCGCTCGTGAGCGCCCGAATCTGGTAGGCGACGCCCAGGCCGCGCCCCACGGTCGTTGCGATCGCCGCCCCTTCGAGCCCGAACGCCGGGATGGGCCCCAGGCCGAAGATCAGGATCGGGTCCAGCACGATGTTGACGAGGTTGGCCAGCCAGAGCGCTCGCATCGCCAGCACCGGATCGCCCGCGCCGCGAAAGATGCCGTTGATCATGAAGAGCAGCGTCACCGTGACGGAACCGCCCAGCATGATCGCCGTGAAGGTTCCGCCGCGCGTCGCCAGCTCCGGCGTGGCGCCCAGCAGCACCAGCAGATCGGAGGCCCAGACGACCCCCGCCACGCCGATCACGAACGACGCCGCGTAACCGCCGGCGATGGCCTGCACGGCGGCGGACGACGCGCGCTCGGGCGAACCCTCGCCGACGCGCCGAGCCACCATCGCCGTGGCCCCCATGCTGAGCCCGATCGACACCGCGAACACGAGGGCGATGAGCGAATCCGACAGGCCGAGAACGGCCACCGCCTCCGGGCCGAGACGGCCGACGAAGTAGACGTCTACGACCGAGAAGACCGACTGCATCCCCATCTCGAGGACCATCGGCACGGCCAGCAGCAAGACGGCGCGCCCCAGGCTGCCGCTGGTGTAGTCGCGGGGCACGGCGCGGACGGCGTCGCGCAGGTCCGCCCGAAGTTGCGCGCTGCGGCTCGCCAGCGTGCGGCGGCCGTTCGAAACCACGTTGACTAGAGACATCGGTACACCACGAGAAAACGGAGACGACGAAACGGGACGCCGCGTCGAATGCAGCGAACCCACGGAGCCGAACGAAGCAGGAAGTAGATCAGCCGCGCCGCACGGAGGGATCGAGCCGAACCAACGACGAAACTGTCGTGAAGGAGCGGAGTTTACCCGCGCATGCGGGCGGAGCTATCCACGCGTGCGGAGTGCGACGAAGATGGTGAGCGCGAACATCGGCAGGCTTCCTTTTAGGTGAATAAACAGCATACCTCATCCGTTGACGCGTTTCCACACCGTCGTTTCATGGCGATGCAGCCCGGTTCAACCCTTCAGCGAATAGCTCCGGATCTCGAGGCCGGGCACACGGCGATAGTGTCTCGCGTTGCGCGTCACTACCGGCACCCCGTGCGCCACCGCGGTCGCCGCAATCCACAGGTCGTTGCCGCCGATCATCGCGCCGTTGTCTTGCAGGTAGCGGAACGCGCGTCCATATTCCCAACTGACGTCTGCCGTGATCGGCAGCACTCGGAACGGAGTGAGCAACGTCTCCCACCGCGCCCGATCGGCAAGACTCGTGCCGGCCGCCAACTCACCGGCGATCGTGGGGGTGACAAACAGGCGATGCGTCGCGTGAGAAGCCAGGAAGCGTTGCGCGGGACCGTCCTCACCCCTGACGAGCTCGCGTTCGAGGTCGATCAGGAAGGTCGTCTCGAGGATCAGCGCGTTCTCCATTTGTCAATGGCCGGGGCGTCAGCTTCCTTGAGGGCGTCCACCCGGTCGAGCTCCGCGGCGTCGAAGACTGCGCCACGTTCCCGGCAGATGTCCAGGAACGCCTTGCCGGTCGTGGTCGTCTCGGCCCAGCTCGCCCGCAGCACGACCGCACTGAACGACTCGCCGGGATAGCGGCGAGCAGCACGAAGCCGTTCGTACGCCTCCTCCCGGAGCGATATCGTCTTGCTAGACATACATGCAGTATGCACAATCCATGCACTACGTGGCAACGACGCTCCACGGCGAACAGATCAGAACTGCCGGAGCTCGCCGAGATGGCGCCACACGGCTGACCCGCCTACGCCAGCCTCAGGCCGGGCACATCGCTGAAGTCCCTCGGGTTCAGCGTCCAGAGCGTCGCTTCGCCGACGAGGGCGCACGCGGCAATCATGAGATCGACATCCCGGCCGCGCGGGCGGGGCAATCGAGCGTACAACGCCGCCGCCTGCGCCGCCGCCTCCATGTCGAACGACACGGCCTGCTCGCGCGGAAAGAGATCCTCCTGCACGCGAAGCTCGCTCGCGGTTCGCGGGCCGCGCAACCACTCGTAGAGGACGACCGACGAGAGCCGCAACCGATGGCCCTGGTCTATGAAGGCGTACAGGCGGTCGGCGGCGGCGCCAGGCCCGGCCAGGGCGCTGACGAGGGCGGACGTATCAAGATGGACCGTCATCGGCCGAACGCCGCAGGGACGACTCGCGACGCGACTCACGAATCTCCCGAAGCTCGGATTCGACACTCTCCGGAGAACGCGGCGCCTGCTCCGTTCGCCAGCGGTCCAGCACCCCGAGCATGCGCAGGCGCTCGGCCTCGCTCAACCGGTCGGTGCGCATCGCGTAGTCGGCGACCGCCTCGCGGACGACGTGGCTCTGGGGCTTGCCTAGACGTTCCGCCGTCCGGCGGATGCGCCGTACGGTCGCGTCATCCAGAGAGTAGGTCACCTTGACCATACCGTTGCAATACTACCATACCTGCGTTCCGGCCGGGGTGAAATCAGCTCAGGGTATCGACCAGGCCCGCCTCGACGATACGCCGGTCCTGCGTCAAGAGCGTGGCGCCGAGAACTCGGGCGGTCGCTACGAGAATGCGATCGGCCGGATCGCGGTGGAACGAGTCGGGGAATCCGGCAAGCTCTGCCGCAATGGCCGGAGAGATGCCCTGCAATCTCACGAGAGGCGGCGCGGTCGCCGCTTCGAGCCAGTCCCGCAACGGAAGGGATAGCCTGATCCGCCCCAGACTGTGCAGGGTCGCCACTTCCCAGAGCGAGATGTCGGAAACGAGCAAGGGGGACGACGCCTTGGCTGAGGCGACGACCTCCCGTTGCGCTCGCGAGAGCCGCGCACTATCGGTGAGCCACCCGATCAGCACGTGCGTATCAAGCAGCGCGATCACCGTCCAAGGCTCTCCCAGTAGTTTTCCGGGACCGCTGGCCCCACGATGTCGCCGACCACGTTGACGGTGCCCTTGAGCGCCATCTGGGGATACGCGGCGCCAGTCCGATAGGCCGGCCCCAGCTCGGCAACCGGCCGGCCGCGCTTCAGAATCACTACGCGTTCCCCGGTCTCCGCGACCCGATCGAGTATGGCGAGGCAGCGGGCCTTGAAGTCCGTCGCGTTGATCGTTTCCATATGACCAGTTTTAATGACCAGTTATGTCAATGTCAAGGCCAGCAGCGGACAAGCCCCGCCTGTCACCCGCCCTTCGCGCCGCGCTTGCGCGGCGGCCGTTTCTGGACCAGGTCCAGCAGCTTCTCGAGGCGGTCGCGCTCGCCGTTACGCAGGCGCTTGTTCTGCTGCGCGGGCCGCCGGTCGACCAGGCGCTCCAGCTCGATGAGCCAGTCCAGGTCCGTGCGGACCCCGCCTTCGGCCAGCTCGACCGCGCGCTCCCAGACACCGGCGTTCCGCCACACGCGCAGTACATCGTCGCGCGCGCCCGCGCGCTCGTAGGCAGCGGCGGCGTCCTCCGGGCGCTCCTGCGCCTCGCGCAGCCCGCCGAGTCGCAGCAGGTCCGGGGCGATTGTCGCCAGCAGCGCCTCGGCCTGCCCCAGCCGCTTCCTGCGCGCGGGACGGGGCTCGTTCGCAGGCGCCTTCAGCAGCGTGTCGAAGGCCTTGCCACGCAGCGCGCGGACCCTGGCCGTGGCGTTTCCCGTGTAGCCGGTCAGCCGAAACCACGCCTCGACGTCGGCATCGGCGAATAGCGCAGCAAACTCCGGGTCGGCCGCCCCGGCGCCGAGTCCCTCGCGTAGCGCCTGCGCCGCCGGGAGCAGCGCGGGGCGCAGCCAGTCGCCCCCGGCTCGCTGCAGTCCGTCGAGCCTGCGCGCGCACTCCAACAGGGCGAACGGGGGCTCCCTTCGGACGACGGACCACTCCGCCAGCTCCATGAGCGCCTGCCGCTCCTCGAACGCCAGCACGAAGGGGTGCGGCGTCGTGGCGCCGGTCGGGTCGTTCGCGTCCGGCCCCTCGCCCGGTTGGGCGGTGCTGGCCCCGGGCGCGGGGTCAGTCGGCAGAGGCTCGTCCCTGATGTCGACAGCTTCCAGCGCGGCATCGAGCACCTCGCGATGCCGCATGCCGTCGGGCGGCCCGTCAACGAGCAGGCGCGCAGCCGTAGCGAGCAGCGTCGTGCGCGCTTCCAGGCGCACGGCGCCGTCCGACACGCCATTGGGCAGATCGGGATCCCCCAGGAGCCGGAACGCCTGGCGGGCGCGCTGCCAGGCTCGGCCCGGCGCCGAGTCGATCAGCAGCCGGGCGTCGTTGGTCCGTGCCTGCACGCGCTCCTCCGGCGACACGTCGGCGTGCGCGAAGTGGTCGAGAAGGTCCTCCGCACTGTACGGCGCCGCGTCGCCGAGCAGCGCCAGACTGAGCGCCCTTTCCTCGTCGGTCGCCTCGACATCGATGCAGGCGAGGGTCTCCGTCGCCCGGCTCAACGTCACTCGGAGATGATCGATCGCCGTCCGGCGGGCCTGCCAGTCCAGCTCGGCATCGACCGAATACTCCGGCTCTTCGCGGCGCAGGCGCGACAACAGGCGGCCCGGGTCGAGAAGACATACCGACTGATACTCCAGTCCCTTGGCCTCGGCCGGCGTGAGCACGCTGTTCCGCAAGCGCTCCGGAATCCACGGCGGGGGCTTGGCGCCCGCCGACAGGACCACGACGTCGTCCGCCTCCTCCAGGCGCTCCAGCAACTCGACGGCATCGGACTGGCCGGAAGCGTGGACGTGGATGAGGTGCGCATCGACATGCTGGCCTCCGTCCTGGCGCCGCTGCTTGGTGGGACGAAGCCTCTTCTCGAGGTCGACGTACCGCTGTGAGGCGCGCTCGACGACCTCGGCGATGCGGCTGGGGCAGCGCAGGTGCTCCTCCAACTGAAATGTGGCCGGCGCGCCCACCTTCCGGGCCAGCAGACGGTTCAGCGGGCCCCAGTCGAACCCCGTGGGCCTGACGGTCTGACCGGCGTCGCCGGCCATCAGCAACCAGGGCGGGCGGCGGCCCCGACGTCCGATGGACCGGCACAGCTCCACCACGACCGCGGACTCGAGCAGCGTCAAGTCCTGAAGCTCGTCAACGACGATGCGGTCGAAGTGGTCGAAACCTTCCGGAACGTCGTTGTCACGAAGCCGACCGACGGCGCGAGTCGCGGCAACGAGCTCGGGAAAGACTGCGCGCAGGTCGTCCGCCCGTAGGAAGCGGGCGACCTTGAGGAGCGCCCTGACCGCTTTGGCGCCGACGCCGTCGGGGCCCCCGCGCAGGTCGCGGTACGCCTCGTCGGTGAGGCGCGCGATGCCGTGCGCCACGTCGCATCCGGTATCGCCCGGCATCGCCCGGCCGAAGAGGATGGCGCGCAGCTCGGCGTGCAGCGCGTCTGGCCGATTCCTCCACGGTCCCGACATGTCGCGGCCGAGCCGCGTTATGACGTGGTCGAACCTGGCGCGGCTGGCGGCCAGCGTCTGTCTGGTGACGTCCGCCCGGCAGATCTCGCCGACGAACGTCGAGAAGTCCCGGGCGACGACCTCGACATCAGCGGGCGCGAACGACGCGAAGCGTTCCTCGGCGTGCTGCGTCAGGGCGCTCGACCACGTGAGGTACAGGACGCGCTGTCCGCTCCTGGCTTCGACCGCCTTCCAGAGCACGGTCGTCTTCCCGGAGCCCGGCCGGCCGAGGATGAGACGGACCGGCCGCTCGTCGTCCACGAACTTCATCTGCGCATCCGTCCACGGCCGCCCGGCGATGTCTTCGTTCAGGTCGTCGGGCGCGGACAGCGGCAGGTAGTCGTCGAGGCTGCCGGCTTCGAGCGGTGCGTGATCGTCGTGATGGCGGACGGCCCGCACCAGCACGGCGTCCGCGGGCAGGGTCAGCCCGGCGGCCATGCGGCTGCCGCGCGGCGTCCACCACAGGTAGTACTGCATGCCGTTGGCGCCGCCGAGCGGCGACCGGCGCCAGCCGCGGTTGCCGTCCCTGCAGCCCTTCACGACCGTGGTTCGCCCGTGCGCCGCCAAGTGCTGCAGCACGATTCCCAGCCGTTTGTAGAGGTGCGTCCACTCCCGCAGGTGGTCGGATACGTCCGGGTGCAGCCAGATGCCATGACGCAGGCCGCGGAACTGCGGGTTGTGCGGCTGCGCCAGGAGATCGCGTCCGAACGGCAGCGGGGCTTGCGAGCCCGGACCGGTCGGACGAGCGGCGCGTTCTCTCATGCCGTCATGCCGGGAATCTGGGCCACAGAAACCAAGATGTGACGATTGTAGGCGAGCATCCGGCGATCCCGCGTCAGGGCCAGGACCTGTAGGTCTACAACTGGACGCCCTCAACGGAATAGCCCAAGCTGCCATAGCCGCGGTTACGCTTCTCGCTCATGCGCCTGAGGATAGGTACCGCCTCGTCAACGTAGTCGTAGACCAGCACTTCGCGCTTCGCCGGGTGTAGCCGGTGGAGGCGGCCTACGTACTGGGCGAGCGTCCCTTTCCACGAAATCGGCATCGCCAGAAACAGCGTGTCGAGACGAGCATCGTCGAAACCCTCGCCGATGTAGCGGCCAGTCGCGATCAACACACGCTCTTCCGTATCGGGAGTGTCCTTCAGACTCTGCATGACTGCGCGGCGGAGCTTCGTTCGCATGCCTCCCTGTAGAAGGAGAGCGTTCCGGGCGAAGGGGCCGAGACGGTCCGCGAAGTACTGGGCGTGATCCTTACGCTCTGTGAGGAGGATTGGCGAGCGTCCTGCCGCGAGAGCGTGCAAGACGTCGTCGAATATCAGGTCGTTGCGATCGCCGTCCCTGGCGAGGGCAGCGTAGATGTGCTGGATCGGCAGGTGTTCCGTGTCTGCGTTGGCCATCTTGAACGCTGTCCGGCGCAGGATCGCCCGGTGCCCGAAGGGGCGTTGCCGGGCCTGCGCTCTCGCGCTGACCCGATAACGGGCGGGACCGCACTGCATGAAGACGATCGGATGGTGGCCGTCCTTGCGCGTCACGGTTGCGGACAGTCCGAGCACGAATCGCGCTCCTGCGCGGTTGGCCACCGCCTCGAAGCTCACGGCCGAGAGGTGGTGGCATTCGTCGACCACGAGATGGCCGTAGCCGGCGACGATATCGTCGACCTCGTCCTTCCGCACGAGGCTCTGGATGATGCCGACATCGACGATGCCCCCGGGTTTGCGCTTGCCGCCCCCGATTGGGCCGATGGCGGAAGCCGGAAGGTTCAGAAACGCCCCGAGCTGCGCGACCCATTGCTCCATGAGATGCCGACGGTGAACCAGGACCAGCGTGTTGGTCCCGCGGGCCGCAATTATGGAGGCCGCGACGACCGTCTTGCCGAATCCGGTCGCTGCCGCCAGCACGCCGGTCTCATGTGCAAGCAAGGCGTCGACGGCAGCCCTTTGTTCCGATGTCAGGTTCCCGAGAAAGACAGTCTCGATGGAATCGCCAGCGTTGCGCTCATCGCGCAGACGCACGGCGACGCCAAGGTCTTCGAGCAGCCCCTCCATCGCCTCGCGGCATCCTCGCGGCAACGCGATGTGATGCGAAAGCAGTTCGGCGCACGCCACGATGCGAGGGATGCCGAATGTTGAACGCCGCATCGCCTGGGCGCTGTAGAAGGCGGGATTCTGGAAGGCGGCGAGGCGAATGAGCGCATTGACCAAGCCCGCCGGCAGGCCGGCACGCGGAATGTAGATGCGGTCGCCCAGAACCGCGTCGATATGCTCCGGCAGCGGAGCGGCCATGCGGGTCAACGGGCGGTGCAGTGACGGCGGCGCGGTCCAGGGTTCCTCGTCCTCGTCATCAATCGGCAGGCGCAGACCGAGGACACGGCCCTGGCGGCTTGCCTCGTCGACAATGACCGACGCTTCCGCCAGTGACACGCGGCGAAGCGACGAAAGAAACGCCCATTGGTCCGGCCAGGGTTCGAATCGTTCGTCGACGAACACACAGTTGCCCCTCTGTCGCGGGCCGTGTTCCAGGGGGAGGGCGATGAGGTTGCCGAAGCCGCCGTCCGGCAGTGTGTCCTGACTCGGGAAGAACCGGTCGTAGGAATCGAACCCGATATCGGGGTTGCGTTCCATCGCTTCGGTCAGGAGATGGGCGCCGAGCCGGCGCGCCACGGCGGCCGGTGCCGGTTCCGCGAAGAAGATCCAGACGTGTCCGCCGTTGCCCGAACGCGAGCGCTCCAGGGCCGCCGGAACACGCTTGGACCGGCAGGCGCTGAGAAACGCTTCGGCGTCCCGCTGCCACGTCTCGCGATCGAAGTCTGCGGCGAGAAACCAGCAGGTATCGTCAGGTAGCAGGGGATAGACGCCGATCGTTCGACGGCCCCTCAAGTGCCCGTCAATCACGGCGTCCGTGACCGGCAGGAACACTTGGTTGCTGCACTCGCCGCACTTGATTCTCGGCTTGTCGCACAAGCCCGGCGCCCACTCGTTGCCGCACGCCGGCGCATAGCCCGCTCTGCCCGTCCTGGCGTTTTCCCAGCGCTGGGGAAAGACATCTTCGCGCCCGCGGAACAGAGCGCGGAATAGCGCGATCTTCTCGCGCGACGGAGAACGGGTCGTTATCGGCGCACCGGTGTGCGCACCCTTCTGTTCCTTGTGGCCCGGGATCTGAATCTCGGCAAGCCGGGCCTCAAGAACGGCCTTCTCGTCATCCAGTCGCGCGATCCGCTCGCGAATGCGCGTGACTTCTTCGGGACCGCGTGCGTCACACCCAGGCCTCTCTGTCCCTGATGTTGTCTGTGGTGTGGCGACCGATCCGTGCCCAGCAACGCCCCGCATGTGGAAAGCGTACATGGAACCTTCTCAACCCCGAGTTGGCGGCACCTGGTGCTGAATCGGTCCGAGTAGGCCGGGCGAGGTGTCGACTCGACCTTCAGGCTTCAATGAGGCCGCGGGTAATCCCCGCGGATGACGGCGACACCGGAAACCACGAGCGAAATTACGGTCAGGCTTCAATGAGGCCGCGGGTAATCCCCGCGGATGACGCGCGTGTTTCCCGGCTGCACGCTGGCGACCGACAGGCTTCAATGAGGCCGCGGGTAATCCCCGCGGATGACTGTGGCCCGCGTGCGAGTGCCCCGAGGGGGTAGAGGCGCTTCAATGAGGCCGCGGGTAATCCCCGCGGATGACGATTGGGACTTCGGTGACTACTGGTGGTGGATCGGGAAGCTTCAATGAGGCCGCGGGTAATCCCCGCGGATGACTGCCTCAACGTCATGGCCGCGCTCCGGAGCGGCGGATGCCCGCTTCAATGAGGCCGCGGGTAATCCCCGCGGATGACTTGCCCGACGCAGCAGGGAGGTTCGCCGACGTCAGCTTCAATGAGGCCGCGGGTAATCCCCGCGGATGACGGGAGCTGTCATGAGCGACATCAAGCTGTCACCCTGGCTTCAATGAGGCCGCGGGTAATCCCCGCGGATGACTCGAACACAACCAGCACCACGATCGGTCGGGCGCGTTGCTTCAATGAGGCCGCGGGTAATCCCCGCGGATGACTCGGGCGCATTGAACGACTTCCGGTCGGCCCTCGAGCTTCAATGAGGCCGCGGGTAATCCCCGCGGATGACGCGGGGGACTGCAACACCCTCGCCCCCGTTTCTCTATCTGCTTCAATGAGGCCGCGGGTAATCCCCGCGGATGACCTGGGATTCGATGGCGTCGCCGTGGATGGCATCGTTCGCTTCAATGAGGCCGCGGGTAATCCCCGCGGATGACTCATCAAGAGCGGGAAGCCGGTTCCCGTCGACATAAAGCTTCAATGAGGCCGCGGGTAATCCCCGCGGATGACTCTTGGGGGAAGGCTGGACCCGAGGTGGATCACGTTGCTTCAATGAGGCCGCGGGTAATCCCCGCGGATGACGGCAAAGGCGCAGGCCACACAGGCGCAGGCGCAGGCGCTTCAATGAGGCCGCGGGTAATCCCCGCGGATGACATAGATTCTGCCTGCCGGAGTGTCGTACACCGTCTTTGGCTCGCTTCAATGAGGCCGCGGGTAATCCCCGCGGATGACACCACCGACGAGGCGTTCGCCGAGATCACCGCCGGCGTGCTTCAATGAGGCCGCGGGTAATCCCCGCGGATGACGGGTCCAGCATGCGCTCGACGTCCTCGGCCAGCGCGCTTCAATGAGGCCGCGGGTAATCCCCGCGGATGACACTGGCGCGCTTCTGTCCGCTCTCCAGCCGGCTGATGCTTCAATGAGGCCGCGGGTAATCCCCGCGGATGACCAGCTTCACCCGCGCGTCGCACAGCTGGAGCTGCGCCTGGCTTCAATGAGGCCGCGGGTAATCCCCGCGGATGACGCGCCGCCCACGGACGGAGCGCCGCCCGCGAGATCGCTTCAATGAGGCCGCGGGTAATCCCCGCGGATGACTTCCGCCGCCACGCCGAGGGTCTGGTACGATCTCTCGACGCTTCAATGAGGCCGCGGGTAATCCCCGCGGATGACGGGAGGCGGTTGCTGAGATGGGCGCGATAGCGGCACGGGCTTCAATGAGGCCGCGGGTAATCCCCGCGGATGACGTTGACGGTGCGGCCGTATCCGGTTTACGTCCGTGCGCTTCAATGAGGCCGCGGGTAATCCCCGCGGATGACTCGTGCGTGCCGGTCCAGGCGGTCGAACTCGCGCCAGCTTCAATGAGGCCGCGGGTAATCCCCGCGGATGACCTCGAGGGCACCGAGACAGTTCCAGCTGTCAGACGATGCTTCAATGAGGCCGCGGGTAATCCCCGCGGATGACTTGGTCCGTGAGCTCCACGAGGGTGCCCTTGACCTGGCTGCTTCAATGAGGCCGCGGGTAATCCCCGCGGATGACCCCGAAGCGCAGCCCGCCGGCCACGCCGACGAAGAAGCTTCAATGAGGCCGCGGGTAATCCCCGCGGATGACTCGGGCTCGAAGCGCCCCACGGCTTCGCCGCGCTCGCTTCAATGAGGCCGCGGGTAATCCCCGCGGATGACCTCCAGCGCAACCACCGGCTGCTCAAGATGGAGGTCGCCGGGCTTCAATGAGGCCGCGGGTAATCCCCGCGGATGACCAAGCTGGCGATGGGATTCCCGGACGGCGAACGGGCGCTTCAATGAGGCCGCGGGTAATCCCCGCGGATGACTTCCTCTGCCGTTGCAACTGGAGGCACTCCCTCGAAGCTTCAATGAGGCCGCGGGTAATCCCCGCGGATGACGCGACGAGGGCGTTCGTCGGCTTCCAGACAGAGCTGCTTCAATGAGGCCGCGGGTAATCCCCGCGGATGACTCGTCCGATCCCTTCGGCCTCGGATTCACACAGAGCGCTTCAATGAGGCCGCGGGTAATCCCCGCGGATGACGCGCAATCGCGCTGATCACTTCGACACCCCCCCGACTCCGCTTCAATGAGGCCGCGGGTAATCCCCGCGGATGACCGCGGCTCGATGGCGTTGACGACCCGTTGCTGCCCAGCGCTTCAATGAGGCCGCGGGTAATCCCCGCGGATGACTTCCTGGCCATCTTTGCAATGAGCAATCAACTCGTTGCTTCAATGAGGCCGCGGGTAATCCCCGCGGATGACCTGAGGTCGTGCTGGAGAATGGCGCCCGCGTGCAGCTCGCTTCAATGAGGCCGCGGGTAATCCCCGCGGATGACTCCTCCGGCCACACGGACGCAAGCACCTGATCTCCGTAGCTTCAATGAGGCCGCGGGTAATCCCCGCGGATGACTAACGCCGCCGAAGCCCGATTCCGGCACGTTAGCGCTCTGCTTCAATGAGGCCGCGGGTAATCCCCGCGGATGACGTTGAGCAGATGGGCCGCGCTTGCAGCGAGGCAATCGCTTCAATGAGGCCGCGGGTAATCCCCGCGGATGACGCGACAAGAAGGGCTGGCACGGATTCATCCGCGAAAGGCTTCAATGAGGCCGCGGGTAATCCCCGCGGATGACCCAAGTGACTGTTAATGGTGGAATACCGACACGTGGTCGCTTCAATGAGGCCGCGGGTAATCCCCGCGGATGACGTGGACCCCTCACGAGCGGCGGGCTCTGTGTAACGGCGCTTCAATGAGGCCGCGGGTAATCCCCGCGGATGACCTCGATGATGTCCCAAGCCTCGACCATGAAGTCGTAGCTTCAATGAGGCCGCGGGTAATCCCCGCGGATGACTTCGACGACCTTCGTTTCCTCGTCGTCGCCGTCCTTGTCGCTTCAATGAGGCCGCGGGTAATCCCCGCGGATGACGTGGAAATGGTCGTTGCGAACAGCGGTGTTGCCGTGCTTCAATGAGGCCGCGGGTAATCCCCGCGGATGACCGGGGGAGGCAGGAACGGTTACTTGCAGCATACCGAAGGCTTCAATGAGGCCGCGGGTAATCCCCGCGGATGACGGACCGCTCGCAAACCGTTACATCTCAACGTGCTGACGACCGGTTTGCGAGCGGTCACGTGTTTGAACGACGAGCAACGGTCCAGCGCGCTCGCCGATCGACGAAGCATCAAGGGTATCTCTTTGGTTCTCAAGGATCTCCGACTATGCGAGCGCTGCCCGGCGTCTTGTCGGCACCGGAGCGCTCGCTCCGCGCCCGGCAGCGCTTCAGACGACAACCGGCTCGCGGCGCACGGCGCGGAACTTCTTGCCCAAGCTAACCACGCGCGGGTCGATCCCGTCTGCGGCGCCGACATCGACGAGGACCACATGGTCTTCTGCATGATCGATCATCTCGTCCAGCCGTGCAACCAGAGTAGCGTGACGGCGGCGGCTCAGACGGCACTGAAAGACGGATAGCTGCACCCATTCGCCGTAGCCTTGCATGAGCTTGAAGACGCGCCGCCACCGCTTGGGATCGCTAATGTCGTAGACGACGATGTACAGGTGCTCCATCGCGCTCACCTGGTGGTGAAGTTCGGATACTCGGGAAGCTCGCCGAGCAGATGCCGACCGAGCAGCCGAGCCTGCATTTCCATCAGCCGCCGGTAGCTGACCCGGTAACCGAACAGCGGGTGCACGATCTCGTGGCCGAGCCGCCGCTCGAACGTGGAGATGAACGACCGCCGGCCGTTCGAGCTCAGGTTGACACTGCCCGCCGCGCGCTTGAAGTCGGCGGGCTGGACTTCGCCGTTGTTGATCGCCTGAAGGACCACGGAATCAGCGATGAGGGGACGGAAGGGTTCCATCAGGTCCAGGGCAAGGGCCGGGCGGCCGTAGCGCGGCTGGTGGTACAGGCCGCGGTAGGCATCGAACCCTACGGCGGTCAGCGTCACCGTCCAGGCCCGCACCAGCAGCGAGTAGGCGAACGACAGCAGCGCGTTGACCGAGTCCTTCGGCGGGCGCCGGTTTCTCGACTCGAAGTCGAATCCAAACTCGCCTCCCGGCGCCGACTCGTGCAGCATCGCGCCGAAGGCACGGAAGTAGCGGGCGGCAGCGGTCCCTTCGATGCCGAGCAACTCCGGCAGCGAGCCTGCCTCGGCCGCGCGGCGGCTATCGTCCTTGAGCTCGACCAGAACCGACTGGCTGCTTGCCGCGCGCTTCCAGTTTCGACGCAGCAGCGTCCGGCAGTTCAGGATCTTCGCGCTCACGAGCCCGCGCGCGAACTGGAGGCACGTCGACTCGTCGAAGCTCGCCCGATACTGGGCGGTGCGCAGCTCGACGTTCTTGTGGCCGTTGCCCATCGTGTGGCCGAAGAACCAGCCGCCGTAGCTGTGCCAGGTGACGGGAATCCCGCGCCACATGAGTTCGTGCAGAGATGGCGTGGTGAGGTGGATGTTGCCCAGGAGGACAACCTGCGAGGTCTCCTCCAGCCGCGCCGTGGCCAGCTCTACGTCGTCGGCCGTGACGACCAGGGTCTCGCCGGACTTCGACACTCGCGCCCTCGGCGCCTGGACGTAGAGTGGCAGCGCGTCGGTGCACGGCACCGAGATCGGGCGCGGCTTGACATCAGCCCTGGTCAGCCGGTTCACCTCGTCCGGCAGGCAGATCTCGACCAGCGAGCAGCGGGGGCACTTGGGACTGTCCTCCAGCGGCGGCGGTATCACCCCTTCGGCGGCGACGCGCCGCACCCCCGCGATCGCCTCGCGCGTGGCGGCGACGAGTTCGTCGTCGAACGCCACCGGCACCCGTTCGCGGCTACCGACGAAGTAGAGCACGCCCTCGTCGCACTCGTAGCCGTGCTCGCGCAGCAGCAACCCCTGCGCGCATAGCTGCACCCGCTCCGGGTCGTACGCCGCGCGCTCCACATGCGGCCGCTTGCCACGCTTGTAGTCGACCGGCGTCAGCTTCCCGGCGTCCGCCTCGATCAGATCCATGCGGGCTATGACGCCCAGGCGCTCGGACGACAATGTGATCGACCGGGCGTGCACCCGCTCCGCCTGCTCCACCTGGGACGGTGGAGGCAGGCTGCCGCCGTCGCGATTGACGCGCCGGTGCGCATGGCGACCCTCCACAGTGTCGGACGAGTCGGCCCACTCGCCCTGGACCCACTCCAGATAGGCCAGCCGCGGGCAGTAGACGTATTCGTTCACCAGGCGGACCGGCACCAGCGGCGGGGTCTCAGCGGCAACAGGCGGATCCGGCGGGTCGCGACGCTCCGAAACAGGTGCCATGGCAGCCTCCCGTCAGACGACAAGGGATTGTTTCGGACGATCCCCCGCGCGGCAGTAGGGTGGACCCGCGAAGGGGACCCATTCCCCGTTCAGGACAAGGCTGCGGGAGAAATGAGCTTCACGGCCGGGAAGTAGGTCTGGAACCGGCGCGCGTCTCGGGTGAGAAGCGCCAGGCCGTCCGCCTCGGCATGCGCGCCGATGTAAAAGTCCGGAAGCGGGGCCGACCGCTCGCCGCCAGCGCGGCGGTACCGACGGTAGGCTCTCGCTGCCCTGAATGCCGCCTCGTACGGTAGGTGCAGACGCTCGACCATCAGCGCATCGAGGTGTCCATCCAGAGTCTCGGCGTCGGCGAACGCGAGTGACGTCTCCGCATAGACGATCGGATTGATCCCGACCGGTCCGATGAGAAGCGCGTCACGGACGGCCGTCTCCGACCAGGAACGCCACGTCGGGTCGTTCGCGAAGACATCGAGCAACACGTTGCTGTCAACCAGGAACAACTCAGTCGTCCCCGCGCGTGAGCCGCATGATGTCGTCGGTCCGCACACCCGGTAACGCGACCCCACGGGCCTTGCGAAGACGCTCCTCGATCAGCGCTCGCTTGCTGAGCACGGGGCGGACCGTGACCCCGCCGTCGGCCTCCTCGATGCTGACATCGGTGTGCGGCAACAACCCGAACTTGAGCCGAAAGCGCTGCGGGATGGTCACCTGTCCCTTGGTTGTGATTCGCATCGGGCTGGTAATACTCTACCAGGTATTACCGTAGCAGGAGGTAATCGGGCACGCCGAGAGGCCACAACCGTGCCGACGCGTTATTCCCGACTTGACAAATCCACAATATGCTGCGGATATGTCCGATGCGTGGATTGAGAGGACGTTTCAGCCGGTACTGACCGGGCCGGCCCCGCAGCCCGACGATAATTTCCGCCGCATCCTCGAGACGGGCTTTCCCAAGCTGTGCGGCATCGAGGATCACGACGCGCGCAACCTGTACCTGTCGTCTTACGTCCAGACCTATATCGAACGCGATATCCGCGAACTACTGCGCATCGAGAAGCGCCGGGAGTTCGAGACCTTCGTCAAGCTGTGCGCGCTGCGCACGGGCCAGATCGTCAACTACGACGACCTCGCGCGCGATGCAGGGGTGGCGGCCGGCACCGCCAAGAGCTGGCTGAGCCTGCTCGAGGACGCGTTGCTCATCCGTCTGCTGCGGCCCTACTTCACCAACCGGACCCGCAGGATGGTCAAGAGTCCCAAGCTGTACTTCCTCAATGCCGGCCTCGCCGCCTGGCTCGCCGGCTGGCGCAAGCCCGATGCGGCCCGTCTCGGACCGGTGGGCGGCGCGCTCTTCGAGACCCACGTGCTGGCGGAAGTGATCAAGTACTTCCGGCACCGGGCGCGCGAGGTAGAGGTCCATTTCTGGCGTACACGCGCCGGCCAGGAGATCGACTTTCTGGTCGAGAGCAACGGCAGGACCTGGCCGCTGGAGGTCAAACTCGGGTCGCCGCGCTACGACCGCCTGCCTTCACTGCAGCGCATCGCCGAGCCCGGCTGGCAGACAGGACACGTGGTATCCCTCGCGGCGCCGGCCGCTCCCGTCCGCATCGCCTCCGACTGGATCCTGTGCGCGCCGGGCGCTCTCGATCTCGACTCCGCGCGGAATGACACCCAGTTCCAGTAGCGGCCAATTCTCGCGTCGAGGTTGGCACGGCGGTCAAGTGGGAACTACAAGCCTTCGACGGAATAGCCCAAGCTGCCATAGCCGCGGTTACGCTTCTCGCTCATGCGCCTGAGGATAGGTACCGCCTCGTCAACGTAGTCGTAGACCAGCACTTCGCGCTTCGCCGGGTGTAGCCGGTGGAGGCGGCCTACGTACTGGGCGAGCGTCCCTTTCCACGAAATCGGCATCGCCAGAAACAGCGTGTCGAGACGGGCATCATCGAAACCCTCGCCGATGTAGCGGCCAGTCGCGATCAACACGCGCTCTTCGCCATCGCGAGTGTCCTTCAGATGTTGCCGGGCCTGCGCTCTCGAGCTGACCCGATAACGGACAGGACCGCACTGCATGAAGACGATGGGATGGTGGCCGTCCTTGCGCGTCACGGTTGCGGACAGTCCGAGCACGAATCGCGCTCTTGCGCAGTTGACCACCGCCTCGAAACTCACGGCCGAGAGGTGGTGGCATTCATCGACCACGAGATGGCCGTAGCCGGCGACGATGTCGTCCACCTCGTCCTTCCGCACGAGGCTCTGGATGATGCCAACATCCACGATGCCCCCTGGTTTGCGCTTGCCGCCCCCGATTCGGCCGATGGCGGAAGCCGGAAGGTCCAGAAACGCCCCGAGCTGCGCGACCCATTGCTCCATGAGATGCCGGCGGTGAACCAGAACCAGGGTGTTCGTTCCGCGGGACGCAATCATGGAGGCCGCCATGACCGTCTTGCCGAACCCGGTCGCTGCCGCGAGCACGCCGGTCTCATGCGCCAGCAAATCGTCGGCGGCAGCCCGTTGTTCCGGTGTCAGGTCCCCGAGAAAGGCAGTCTCGATGGGATCGCCGGCGTTGCGCTCATCACGCAGATGCATGGCGACGCCGAGGTCTTCGAGCAGTCCCTCCATCGCCTCGCGGCATCCCCGGGGCAACGCGACGTGATGCGAGAGCAGTTCGGCGCACGCCACGATTCGAGGAATGCTAAACGTTGAGCGCCGCATCGCCTGGGCGCTGTAGAAGGCGGGATTCTGGAAGGCAGCGAGGCGAACGAGCGCGTTGACGAGACCGGCAGGCAGGCCGGCGCGCGGAACGTAGATGCGGTCGCCCAGAACCGCGTCGATATGCTCCGGCAGCGGAGCGGCCATGCGGGTCAACGGGCGGTGCAGTGACGGCGGCGCGGTCCAGGGTTCCTCGTCCTCGTCATCAATCGGCAGGCGCAGACCGAGGACACGGCCCTGGCGGCTTGCCTCGTCGACAATGACCGACGCTTCCGCCAGTGACACGCGGCGAAGCGACGAAAGAAACGCCCATTGGTCCGGCCAGGGTTCGAATCGTTCGTCGATGAACAGACTGTTGCCGCTCTGTCGCGCGCCGTGCTCCAGGGGGAGGGCGATGAGGTTGCCGAAACCGCCATCCGGCAGTGTGTCCTGACTCGGGAAGAACCGGTCGTAGGACTCGAACCCGATATCGGGGTTGCGCTCCATCGCTTCGGTCAGGAGATGGGCGCCGAGCCGGCGCGCGATGGCGGCCGACGTCGGTTCCGCGAAGAAAATCCAAACGTGTCCGCCGTTGCCCGAACGCGAGCGCTCCAGGGCCGCCGGAACGCGCCTGGATCGGCAGGCGCTGAGAAACGCTTTGGCGTCCCGCCGCCAGGTCTCCCGATCGAAGTCGGCGGCGAGAAACCAGCAGGTATCGTCGGGGAGCATGGGATAGACGCCTATGGTCCGGCGTCCTCTCAGATGCCCGTCGATCACCGCGTCCGTGACCCGCAGGAACGCCTGGTTGGCGCACTCGCCGCACTTGATCCTCGGCTTGTCGCACAAGCCCGGCGCCCACTCGTTGCCGCAGGCTGGCGCATAGCCCGCTCTACCCGTCCTGGCGTTCTCCCAGCGCTGGGGAAAGACATCGTCGCGCCCGCGGAACAAAAGCGCGGAATAGCGCGATCTTCTCGCGCGACGGAGAACGAGTCGTTATCGGCGCACCGGTGTGCGCACGCTTCTGTTCCTTGTGGCCCGGGATCTGAATCTCGGCAAGCCGGGCCTCAAGAACGGCCTTCTCGTCATCGAGTCGCGCGAGCCGCTCGCGAATGCGGGTGGCCTCTTCGGGACAACCCCGGGTTGGTGCGCCGTGTGCTGAATCGGACTCGGTTGGACTCGGATCGCGGTTCATGGACGGGTCGGTATCAAGGGCCTACGCTGGCTGCCCGCGTCGGGGGCTCGGCGTTGCGGGAGGCCGACAAGTCGATTGCGACGGGAGGAGCTAACGGATCTGCGCTATCTCGTGGTTCTGGACCTGATGCGCAATGAGCCAGGGCGACACGCCGAACTCGGCTGCCAGTTCGTCGACGGCATCCTCATCCAGGGTCGGGCGGCGCACTCTGGCCCGCAACGCGTCGGCCGGAGCGAGAAACTCGGCCGCGAACGCCCGGCTGCGCTGTTGCCGGTCCGTGCCGGCCCGCGTCACCAACGCATCCGAGTTCGGGGATTCCAGCACCTCGGCCAGCGCGCGGCAGAATTGGAATCTCCGGGCGGTGTCATGCCCGCTGCATACGGCGAAGGCGGGACGGCCATCGTCGTCCCGCGTCACGACACCGTTCACGAGATCGGCGGCACCGAAGTTCCGAGGACTGGTCACCGCTCTCACCGAGTCGGGTTCCTCGCCGAGAGCGCGCGCCAGATCCGCAGCAGACGGCAACGGATTGCCATCCAGCTCCAACTCCCGGCGCACATGGCGAGCCAGGGCGTAGCCGCCAGCCCATGGCCTGTCCGCCTGCTGCTCTGCCTGAGCGCCGGCTGGCAACGGGCCAACGGCACGAAGATGATCCAGCGAGAGACCTGTGGACCTTCCGGCCTGGAACATGGCGGCAATGGAGGCGACCTGAGTATCGAGTCGCTCGGGATCGAGTATGGCCACGGCTTCTTCGAACCAGTCCTGGTTCAGCGCGTCCTCGAGATTCATGACGGAAGTTCGTCCGGCTTCGTCCAAGGCGTACGGATCCAATCCCAGTCCGGCAGCCGTCTTGCAGAACATGGCTTCGTCCTGATCCGCCGCCTGAATCGACTCCCACTCCTCTTGCAGGAACGTCCCCTCGATGCCGAGAGACACGAGCCGCTGCACGACACGCTGCACCAAGTCCGAACAGCTCTCTCGAAATTCCTCCCGATCCACCCATGCACGCCCTTCGTCCACAAACTCGATCTGGGACCACTGCTGCCAACCGGATGTCCAGGTGACCTGCACCTGTTCGCCGAAAGGCAGCACCTGAAGATGCGGAAACGCGTAGCCATCGCGGATGGAGACCAGCGCGTGCCGACGCTCAAAGGCCGCATCGTCCGTCTTCGCAGGGTTCTCGACTTCGTGGAGCAGGAACCACCAGTTGCTGACAAGCGACTCGGCAAGCGGGTACAGCGGAACGTAGACGCGCGACCGAACCGTATCGGTCCGATCCACGACGCGCGTGACCGTGCGGTCGCCGACCTGAATGCGCAGTGCGGCCCACGTGGCGGCCAGTTCGGGTGGGCAGTTTCCTGCCACGTCGACCCACTCAGTCTCGAATCTGACCGCCATGCATCTCCTCAATCCCGCGAGGCCATTCGTTCCGATGGAGCGGATATCCCTTGTACTGGCCCGCTTCTCGATTCACCAATCGACCTTCGTAGACCGTGTTCTCGCGTTTGTACCACACGTACCGAGGAAACTCCCCCTCCCATGGCTCCCCCGTCGCACCGGCACGGATCGCGCGACGAAGCCACTCGTTGATTTGCTCCTGATCTTGGGCTGTAGCACGAGGACAGCATGATGCGTCAGCACGCATCCGAGGTGGACCAGCGAAGCTGAGCACGTCCTTATGTTCCGCGCTACCGATGTAGCTGACGCGGTGCGCCAAGTCGTCAAGATCGATGCCGGATCGGACATGGACCTCACGCACGTGTGGACGGTGACGACGGGGAGCGCGCATTTTCCATGCACCATCAGGGACGGCGCGACAGAACAATGATAGCGTCCAGACGGGCGCGTCGTGGACAGGTCCTCAGGGCTCCGGAGGGCACGCCCTTGCATCTGCTACGATTCAATGGCCCTCGGTCGGCAAACCCCCAGGAACCCCCCGTGGACGTGAAGACCCTCTATCAGGTCGCGCTGGGACCAGACCGGCAGCCGGACGCGTGGCAACTCGCGCTGGCGTCGAACGCATGGCCACGGGTATTGATCGCACCGACCGGTTCCGGCAAGACGGCAGCGGTAACGCTCGCGTGGGCCGACCGTCGGATGCGCTGCCCGTCTGACACGCCCCGGCGACTGGTCTGGTGCCTGCCGATGCGCACCCTCGTCGAGCAGACCGCCGATGCCGTCAGGGAGTGGTTCGGGAAGCTCGCAGCCGACATGGACAGCGGGGGTCGCCTCCCCCTGCCGCAGGACGTACACGTGCTCATGGGCGGCGTGGACGCCGACGGCTGGCTCGACCACCCGGAGCGTCCGGCGGTGCTCATCGGCACCCAGGACATGCTGTTGAGCCGTGCATTGATGCGCGGCTACGCCTCGTCACGCGCGCTCTGGCCGATGGAGTTCGCCCTCCTGCACGACGACGCGCAGTGGGTGTTCGACGAAGTGCAACTCATGGGGGCGGGCCGAGCGACCTCTGCCCAACTCGAAGCATTCCGGTTGTCGGAAGCGGATCGCGCCAGGCGAGACAACAGCCATGGCGGTACTCCTTCCCGCAGCCTCTGGATCTCGGCCACTCTCGATCCACACTGGCTCGCCACGGTGGATCACCCCGAACCGCTCGCTACAGAGGTCGTCAGGGTCGATCCGACCGCAACGCCGGACGGCAGGCTCGCACGCTTGGCGCGCGCGACCAAGAGGCTCGCTCGTTCGCCCGTGGCGCCCGCGTCGCCGAAGAAGGCGGACCTCGCCGACTACATCGGGCAACTGGCGGATGCAATCCTGGACGCGCACCGCAACAACTCGGTTGACGTTCACACGCCGGGTGGTCGTGGACGGATGACCCTGGCCATTGTCAACCGCGTGGACCGAGCACAGGCCCTGCGAGCGGCGATCGAGACGCGGATCTCCAAGCCGACGGCGATGGCGCCCACGCTGGCTCTCGTGCACTCCCGCTTCCGCCCTGCCGACCGCGCGCGGGAAATGGAGAAGGTGATCGACGCCGACGACCCGAGTCCCAACGGTCGCATCGTGGTCGCCACGCAGGCTATTGAGGCGGGCGTCGACATCTCGGCCGCAGTCCTGTTCACCGAGCTCGCACCCTGGTCCTCGCTGGTCCAGCGCTTCGGCCGCGCTAACCGTTACGCGGAGCTTCCCGATGGCGCAGAGGTGCACTGGATCGACCTGCTCCAGCCGGCAACGGACGCCACGACATCCGAGAAGGACGTCGAGGAATTGGCGAGGCCGTACGAGACCACGGAGCTGCAGGCCGCACGGGATCGGTTGACTGGGCTGGCCGATGCAGCACCGGTGCACCTTCCTCCGCCGGACGATGTCGCCCCTCCGCGACGAGTCATCCGCCGCAAGGATCTCGACGACCTCTTCGATACGGATCCAGACCTGACCGGCTTCGATGTCGACGTTTCGCCCTACGTGCGCGACGCCAACGACACGGACATCCGCGTCTTCTGGCGGAATCCTTCGGAGGCGGGAGACGATCCGCCGCGACCAGGGCGCGAAGAGTTGTGCGCGGTGTCGATCGGTACGGCCAAGGCGTGGATTGACCGGATCAGAAGGCTGCCCGACAAGGGACGCAAACTGTTCCAGCGCGATCCGCAGTGGCGGCGCCAGGACGGGCAGACAGGGGCGGCACCGACCGGCTGGATGCCGTTGCAGGGCCAGCCGTGGCCGGGCCTCGTGCTGCTGGCCGATCCGAAGGCAGGCGGCTATCGCGAGACCGTCGGATTCACCGGCGATCCCAAGGACGAGCCCATGCCGGTCTCCACTCCGGCAACCCCGTCCGGCACCGGAACCGGGGAGCACCGTTCTGCTGCCGCGAAGCCGGCCGAGGCCGGGGAGCACGATGAGTCGGCCAGGGTGACGGGCGCCGCCCCGGGCACGGCGAGGGCCACAGCCCCGAGCGAGACCGAGGGACATGACGAGGACCCCCTGAGCGAACTCGACGCCGTCGTGCCGCTGGCCGAGCACCTCCGCCATGTCGCAACCGAGGCCGAGTTGCTGTGCGCCTCCCTCAACGCGGAACCCTCCACGAGAATGATCGTCGAGCGCGCGGCGCGCTGGCACGACCTAGGCAAGGCCCACGAGGTCTTCCAGGACACGATGCGGCGAGGCCTCGACGGGCGAGCCGTGGAGCCCGACGTGCTTCTCGCCAAGACCGCCGGGCGGGCTCGTCACGGTCGCGCCTATTTCCGTCACGAGCTCGCCTCGGCCCTGGCGTTCCTGGCGCACGAACGCTGGTCGCGCGAAGCCGACCTCGTGGCGTACGTCATCGCTGCTCACCACGGGAAAGTGCGGATGAACCTGCGTGCTCTGCCCCGCGAAACCCCGCCGAAGGACGACCGTGCCGGCGCGCGATTCGCCCGCGGCGTCTGGGACGGCGACGAACTGCCGCCCTTCGATCTGGAAGGCGGCGAGCACTGGCGGGGCGGCAGCCTGACGCTGTCCATCATGGAGCTGGGTTGGGACGACGTCTCCCGCGAGAGCTGGACGGAGCGCATGCGCGAACTGCTCGCCCGCCTCGGACCGTTCCGGCTCGCGTGGCTGGAAACTCTGCTGCGTGTCGCCGACTGGCGGGCGTCCGCGAAGGAGCGCAACGGTAGTCGGAATGATCAGTGAGGCGCTCGCGCTGCCCGGCTGTACCCCGACGCCGCTGGCTTCCTACCTGAAGGCGCTCGGCGTGCTGCGCCTCATCTCGTCGTCCGCTAACCACGTGTCCGGCGAGGCGGCCGATCCGCGCGCGCGCGGCTGGTGGGAGAACGAGTGCTTTCACCTGAGCACGACGCTCGACCGCGAAGCGCTGTTGCACTTCTTCCTGCACGACTATGCGCCCAGCCCCATCATCGCGCCGTGGAATGGGCGGGCCGGCTTTCTCGAGGGTGAGGCGGGTGAGACATCGAGTCGCGGGGGCGCCGTTCTGATGCGCGCCGTGGAGAACAGCACGTGCCGACGACTGGAGTCGATGCGCCGCACTGTCGGCTTGCTGCGCACCAACGCTCACCTCGGGGAATACAACCGCCTTCGGGCGCTGGCGAAGCGGCTGAAGGAGGCTTCAAAGTCGTTGAAGGGTGACGAGAAGAGACGCAATGACGCCGAGAAGGCCAGCGTCGAGAGGGAGGCCAAGGCCGTCAAGAGTCTCCTGCTGCCGAGCTTGAGATCCGAGACGGCCGCACACCATGTGGGCTACATCGACGCATGTTACGTGCTCGCGATCGAAGAAGCCGCCGCTCCCCTGCTCGGGTCAGGCGGCAATGACGGCAGCCGCGATTTCGGCGTTAACTTTGCGGAGAATCTTCAGGAACTGATCGACTTTTACGAAGGCGCACCGACTGCCCGCGCGGCAGCGGAACTCGATCCGTCCTTGCTCGATGTCGCCCGGCGCGCTGAAGAACATGGCTCGATGGGTCAGTTCAGCCCTGGACAGGCCGGGCCCAACGGGACGACGGGATACGAGGGAGACAACCCCCTGAACGCATGGGATGTCGTCTTGGCGATGGAGGGCACGCTTGCGTTCGCCGGCGCCTTGACTCGTCAGTGGGGTGCAACGGGCGGCAGCCGCGCCGCCTTCCCCTTCACCTTCGAGCACACACTCGCGGGGGCGGGCAACCTATCGTCGGAGGATCCGAACCGGCCCCGCGGTGAGGTCTGGACTCCCGTCTGGCCCAAGCCGGCCACCTTCTCCGAAGCGGCGGCCGTCTTCGCGGAAGGGCGCCTCACTCTCGGGGAACGCTCGGCTCGAACCGGGCTGGACGCAGCGCGTTCGGTTGCCCGCATCGGCGTGGCACGGGGAATCAGAGGCTTCGAGCGGTACTCGCTTGTCCAGCCCGACATCAAGATGCCCTACCAAGCGACGCCTCTCGGCCGGTTCAACACGCCGGATCGACCGCGCAGGGATCTCGTCGGCGACCTAGAGGCAGGTGACTGGCTCAGCCGGGCGCGACGGCTGGTTCAGAACAAGAAGACAGCTCCAGCCCGGGCGCGACAGCGAATGCGCCGACTGGAAGACGCGCTCTTCCAGATGACGGTCGGGAATCGCGAATCGGAGGGTGTCCGGAACGCTCTCGAGGCGTTGGGCAGCCTCGTCGACTGGCTGGCATCGAACCCGTCTGCCCGTGCAGACCTCAGCCCTCCGCCCCTGATCTCCCCCGACTGGATTCGAAAGGCCGACGACGGCAGCGCGGAGTTCCGCGTGGCGGCAGCACTCGCCGCACTCGGCCTTCCGGCCCCGCCCCGTCCCGCGCGGCAGACGGACGGGCAGGAACCGGAAACTACTCCTCCCCGCGACGACGGCGCGGACGGCGACTCGACGGCTCCGGGGACGCCCAGCGACCAAGACCCGGCCAGCGTCGCGAGGCAGGCACGCCCGGGTGCCGCCCCGCCGATGGCCGCCCACTTCGCACCGCTCGATGAGCGGCGCTTCTTCTACCGCGGCAACCTCTCCACACGCCGCGCCTGGTCCGCTGGCGACGCCCCGCCCACGGCGGTCTGGGGCGCCGGTCCGCTCGTGCCGAACCTGATCGGAGTGCTCGAAAGGCGACTGGTGGAAAGATTGACGCGCGGCCTGCAGGACAAGCCGCTGGCTGGCGCCACGTCGGCACGCCTCGCCGAGGTGGCGGCGTTCCTCTCCGCCGACTTCGACGACGCGCGCTGCGCCGCGCTGATGGCCGGCCTCGTGTGGGCGCGGCCGGCGCGACGTCGAACGGGGTCCGGTCGGTCCGACCCCGCGCCGGTTCCCTTCGCCTACGCGGCGCTCAAGCCGCTCTTCACGCCAGACGCGGCGCTGCGCGCCGCCGGGGCGTTGCCCGCTGCCGCACGGATGCCGGTTCCGCCGGGCCTCATCGCCCGCCTGCGCGCCGGAGGCGACAGCCAGGACGGCCGGGCCACCGACGCCGCCGTGCGGCTAGCCATGGCACGCGCTCGCGCCTCCGGTTTGCCAGCACCGTTCGCCGCCTCGCCATCAAGGGCACGGGGATCGAGTGGCCACATGGGGGCTGGCGTGCCGGCCGACCGCCTCGCCGCAGCGCTCCTGATCCCCGTCGACGATCAGGACTTGTCTGTATTGATGGAGCGTGCCTATCCCGGCACTCGGACTGACAACGATCAAGTATGACGGAGGATACGACGCATGGAGCTTGACCTCACCGCACTCCACAACGCCCCGCGGCTGCTCATCGAGGCAACGCTCAAGCCGATGCAGGGCACGCGGTTCCAACCGACGGGCTTCCCCAACCTCGGGCACGCCGTCTACGACTCGCCGGACGGAACGGGGCGTACGGTGCTCGTCGAGAGCGCGCAGTCGATGGCCAACCGCCTTGAGGCGGTCTGCTGGGACGACGTCGCCGACGACTGGATCGCGCCCCTGCGGGGACTGCCGTACGTCCGCGTCGTGGACCGGGACGGCAATCGCCGTACGAACTCCGTGCTTGAGGCCCATCGCATCAACTCCGAGTACATCGCGCGTGCCAAGGGCTTCGAGAAGATCACCGAGAAGATGGACTTTCAGAAGGGGCGCCCGTTCGATGTGCGTAGCCAACTCGTGCCAGCGCTGCTGGAGTTCGACATCAACTCACTGATACATGGCGTATTCCTGGAGGAGATCGCTGGGATAATCCGACTTCCGCGAACCCTCTCGGCGTTCGTCGAGGCCGATTGCGCCACGGTCGCACCGAGCGGAGGTGTGAAGTTCAATCGAGTGGATCCGACCCTGAAGGAGGGAGAAGGTAACGTACCTTTCGCACGCGATGAATGGGTCGCCGAGAAGATAACCGCCTACTTCAACCTCGACCTGCGGCAGATCCGCGCCTTCGGGTTGGGCGCGGATGTCGAACGGCTGCTGATACTGCTCGCACTCTTCAAGATCCGGAAGTTCCTCGTGGAGGGACTGCGGCTGCGCACGGCCTGCGATCTCGACGCCGCCGGGGTCGCTGTCACCCGGCCGGACGGCTTCGAGATCCCGGCCTTCGACGACATCGAGTCGGAATTGCCGGGGCTGATCGAGACGATCGGTTCGCAGGGCGTCTTCGGGGAAAGTCGTGTTCTCACCGTCCAGTACGAGAAGTGAGCGCATGTTCGCACTTGCCTTCCGTTTCCCCGCCGGCCGCTACCACGCGACGCCGTGGGGGCGCAACGTCAACGAGGCTGACGTTGCCTGGCCGCCGGAGCCGTGGCGGCTGTTGCGCGCGCTCATTGCGGCCTGGTGGCGCAAGGGAGACCGAGCGCGCTGGTCCGAGGACGATCTGGCGCGGCTGATCGACACGCTGGCGGAGACGCTCCCGGAGTACAGCCTGCCGGGCGGCGCGATCCACGCCCACACGCGTCACTACATGCCGACCGGCGGACTCGCCGATGGCCGACCCAAGACCACGCTCGTCTTCGATGCCTTCCTTCGACTCCCCCGCAAATCGACGCTGGTCGCCGCGTGGCCGCGCGTGACTCTCGATCCCGAAGCGTTCGCACTCGCCGCGGATCTCGCTCAGGCCGTCGGCTATCTCGGCCGGGCGGAGAGCTGGACCGAGTGCCAAGCGCTCGCAGAATGGCAGGGCACCGTGAATTGTCGCCCGTTCGACGGGCAGGCCGATGGAGACCCCGTACGCTTGCTTGCGCCGCACAACCCGACCGCGTACTCGACCGAGCGCCAGCGGATCATGGACGACATGAGACGGGACTTATTTGCGGGGTCCGGGCGGCGACGGACAGAGCGCGACGTCGAGAAACAATTCGACAAGGCGCTGCGGAGCAAGGGCCGGAAGGCACATACGTTGCCCGAACGGCTCGTCGATGCACTCACACTCGACACTGCCGACTATCAGGATCGCGGCTGGAGCCGCCCGCCGGCCGCCCGCGAGGTGGTGTACGCGCGCGCGCCGGAAGCCGCTCCCGGCGTGGTTCCCCGTCGTGTCACCCTGCGCCGCCCGACGCCGACACGGGGCAACCTCCCGACCGTCGCCCGCTTCCTGCTCGCCGGGCGGCCGTTGCCCCGCAGCGAGGACGCCGTCAGGATTGGCGAGTTGATGCGCCGCGCCGCCCTCGCGCGGTTCGGTTGGGACAAGGACGAGGCCGGGAACCGCCGACCGCTGGCGCCGTGGGAGATCTCCGGGCGCGGCGCTGACGGGAAGCCGCTGAAGGCCCCGTCGCACCAGCACGCGTTCTGGCTCCCCGAGGACGCCGACAACGACGGCTGGATCGACCATGTGTCCGTGTTCATCGCCGGCGGCATCAGCCCGGACGTCCAGGCGCGGCTCGATCGCATCACCCGGCTCTGGCTGGCCCCGAAGCAGCGGTCGGAAGCGATCGACGCCGAGCCCGCCGCCATCAAGGAATGGCGGCTCGCCCTGGAAGGTTTCGGCCGGCCGACCGATTTCGCCGGCGGCGCACGCATCTTCGGCACGTCGAGACGCTGGCGGAGCGTGACGCCGTTCCTGGCGTCCGGCCATCTCAAGGCGTCCGGCCATGCGGGCGAAGTCCGCCGCCTGCTGAAGCGCCGGGGGCTGGACCCGTCCGGCGCGGTCGTTACGCCGCAGGACACTATCGACATCGGCGGAACCCCCCGCCGCGCCATCCACTTCCACCGTTTCCGGTCCCGCGGTCGAGAGGCGCAGCCCGATGCCGCGGGCGCGCTGCTCGACATCACGCTGTCCGAGCCGCTGACGGGTCCACTGGCCATCGGCTACGGCAGCCACTTTGGGCTCGGGCTGTTCGCTGTGCCAGCCGACCCGTAACGCGCAGCTACCACGAACCCTTTGCAGCCAACTGCGCTGCATTCTGGACATGGTGCTGCGCTTCAACGCCCACAGCTACCTGTTCGAGTTCAAGGTGGTCGAGTCGACACCGTCAGGCGCCGCGATGGCCCAACTGAAGGAACGGCGCTATGCGGACAAGCACCGCGAGCGAGGCGAACCCATACACCTGATAGGTGTCGGATTCAGCCGGAAGGCCCGCAATCTCGCATCGTTCGCGGTGGAGCGTGGGTAGGCGCCGCGAGGGGCGCAAGCTTCCCCATCAGTTCGTCGACTCGCGACCAGGATGCCGTCTACCGCAGCACGTCGCTCTCCTCCGCCATCCTGACGATCACTTCGGCGTCCTCGGGCAGCAGGGTCCGCCGGGCGACCGACTCGTCGGCGGCGCGGCGGACCGCGGCGACGAAGCCCGCGTGGTCGCCGTAGCGTTCCTCCAGCGACAGGCGCGGATCGCCGTTGGCCTCCCGCTCCGCGCGCGTCCGGGCGAACGGGAAGAAAGATCCGGTCAGTCCGCAGAGATCACTTCCGCGCGGGCCGGCCGCATATAGGTTCCAGCCGGTGTTGGTCCCGACCGGCGCCGCGATGTCGACCGTGCGGATCCCGGCTACATCATGCCCGTCGCGGTCGGTCGTCGGCACCAACACCTGGTACACGCCGCCGCGAGTAGGCGGCAGCAGGGTCTGCCGCCCGCCCTGCGATCCGAACGTGGGTCCGAAGTCGAGCGCATGGAGCCCGTTCACGCGGGTCGGGAAGGCTACGCCGGGAATCGCGGGAAACGTTCGCGCCACCTCGTCCACCGTGGCCAGCGTTCCCCGCCGGACATCCGGGTAGTTGCTCGCAGGCGGCTCGATTCCGCGGTCGGCCCACTCGTCGAGCGCGACGATCAGCGCGCGACTGGCGGCCGCGCTGCTCCGGAAGCTGTTCGTCACGTGCTCGCACGACCCGCGACTGGTCGGCACGGCCGCGACCCCCGCGGCCCCGCCGTGCGGATGGCTGGCCAGCAGGTACAGGCGGACATTGTCCGGAACCGGCACCGGGTTGCCATGCCCGTCGTGGACGTTCAGCGACGCCTTCATCTGCCAGAACTCGTTGCTCGTATCGACATGGAACACCAGCGGGTCCGTCGCGGGCCGCTTCAGAATCCCGTCCCGGATGTTCGTCACCGGATCGGTGGTCACCGCGTAGGTGAGCGGCGGATACGACTGCGACGTGAAGTCCGGCGTGCGGTCCTGGCGGGAATAGATGTTCGGGTCGGAGAACTCGACGTTGGCGAACAGGCGATGGGTGCCGGGGATGTGGATGCGGACGGCGTCGAAGACGCGGCGGTGCGCCTCGTCTTCGTTGAAGCCGAGGTAGAGCCAGTCGCGCAGGTACATCCCGGTCGACGAGATGCCGAGCCCGTAGATGCGACGGACACCGGTCGCATCGGCGCCGGCTGCGAGCGGATTCGGGTTGCCGGCATCGTCGGCCGTCTCGTAGCGCAGGAACGAGGCCACGTCCCGTGTGACCGCGTAGCCGAGGCCCATGACCCATGGGTTCCTGGCCGGGTAGACCAGCTCGTAGATCTTGTCCGGGTCGAACCCGTCGAAGAGACAGATGTCGGCGGTCGAAGCCGCCAGCGACGCCTCGCCCGAGGGGCACTTCCCGAACGCCCAGCCGCCGGAGGAAACCAGCCGGCGTTCGCCGTCGATCGCGTCGCGGACGGTGAGGGTGGAATGCCCCGTGTCGGTGTCCGCCGTCTCGTAGCTCACGAAGCGGTCGTTGCCCTTGAGGGGCAGCGTGTAGACCGTGGCGCCGGGGTCCGGGCGGCGCCCCGGATCCGACGGGTACTCGATGCGGATCCGCGCAACGATCGGGCTGCCGTCGGCCTGCACCGCGACCGGCAGGTTCGCGCCGAGCCGTGTCGCCGTCGTCTCGACGTCGCCCGCCCAGCCGGCGTCCACCAGGGTGTAGCCGAGGCGAAAGAACAGCCCGTCGCCGGACTCGGGATCGGCCCCGGGCGGCAGCGGCGGGAACGTCTGGAAGCCGAGCTCGATGGCGTTCCCGCGGTTGTTGATGCCGTACAGCACCTTCTGGTTGCCGCGGGCCATGTCGACCGGCTTGATGATGAAGAACGGCGCGCTGAACTCCACCATGCCCCGCTCGTTGCGCGGAGCGCGGTCGAGGTTGACAATCACCGCGTTGAGCGGATCATCCGGATCCACCTCCATGTAGACGGTGCCGTCGAGCCGCTCGAAGGGACCGACGTCCCCGAACGCCTTCCCGCCCGCGTACGGCCTCGTCCCCTCCACCTCGATCCGGACGACGCGCGCGTCGGCCGGCGGCGGCGCCAGGGACGCCACAAGACCCGCCAGGATCACGACCGCGAGTGTGCGTTGCAACACGGTGTCCCTCCTTCTTCGACCTTGTCCGCCGGGCGCCTCGCCGCCGTCGGCGCCACGCGGGGCTTCGCCACTGGCTGCAGCCTGCTAGACCAGCTCGACCTGAACGTTCAGTCCCGGAGAGCCCGCCAGCCTCCGATCCCCGGTCACGAGCGATTCCCCGAGCGTTTCCGCCAAAGCCACGTAGACGGCGTCGTACGCACTGACATTGTTGCGGAGATCCCAGATCCTGTCGAGGAATGGCTCGTGCGGGTACTTTTCGACCTCGAGGCTCCGCCAGTGGCCGAGCGCCCGAACCGCGCGCGCTTCGGCGATCGTTCCGTCCAACACGTAGCGCCGGAACACATGAGCGATCTCGATATCGATGAGATGCGGCGCGTGGACAACCTCGGCATCGTCGGAAAGTCTCGCGCCCAGTCTTCTGCCACGGGCCGTGTTCAGCAGGAACTCCACGGCGACGGAGGCATCCAGCACCATCAGCGCAATCCCCGCTCCTCCCGCAGGACGTCCGCCGGCGCCTGATCGAGCGCGACTTCCGGCTGCTCACGAATTGCCTGGAGCAACTCCGTCCGGCTCGGCCGTGCAAGCGCTTTCTCAATCTCCCGCATTACGAAGAGAGACATCGAAACGCCCTCCAGAGCGGCTCGCGCCTTCAGCCGCCGGTGCAAAGCGTCCGGGACGTTGCGAATCTGGATCATCGTACTCATGTGGAAAGTATGAAAACATGTTCTAGTGCTGTCAACTGGGCCGGAGAGACGTGAAGCAGCGACAGTTCGTCACGACCTCAGGGGATGTCGCCACCTGGGCTCGGGAAACTAGGCGCGGTGGTCCAGCGCGTCTTCGCGGTGCGCATACACGAGCACGTTCACGTCGGGAAGGATCATTCGGCGCCGTCCATCACGTCGAGCAGGGATGCCGAATCATCCAGATCGACGCCGGGGCGCAGCCCGCCACGTCCGGTCGTCGTGAGCCTCACAGGGGTGCGGGGCCCGTACTCGGTCCGGGCCAACCGGGCTCTCAATGACTCCTCGATGATCGCGGTCAGCGTCACTCCGCACCGGGCGGCCTCGCGCTTCGCCTCGAGCAGGAGGCTGTCGGCCAGTCGGATGGTGGTTCGCATGATGACTAGACATATCATTGCTGCATCAATATGTCTCCCGCGTCGCCCGTCGGCCAATGTTCCTGAGCATCCCCCGGAACAGGAGCACATGGGCCGGGTACAAGGCATGCCAGTAGATGCGTCCCCACAGGCCGACTGCGTCGAATACGGCTATCTGGCGGATGGTGGTAGGGCCGTCGCCCCGTGAGCTGACGTCGAACTCGAGCCACGCGCGGCCGGGGAGCTTCATCTCCGCCGCGAGACGCAGGCGCGCTTCCGGCTCGTAGACTTCGACCCGCCAGCAGTCGAGGATGTCGCCGGCCGCCAGTTGGTCGGGGTGGCGCCGGCCGCGCTTCATGCCCACGCCGCCGACGAGCCGATCGACCAGGCCGCGCAGGCGCCAGAGCCAGTTGCCGTAGTACCAGCCGCTCGCGCCGCCGATGCGCCGGATGGGCGCGAACGCTGCGGTGGCCGGCACAGGCAGATCGATGGCGCGCGAATCGATGAGCCGGGTGCGGAGGCGGGCGCCGCCCCAGCGCAGCGGCGCGGCGGCGGACAGGGTCTCTGCGGACCACGGCCGGGCGGCGAACGCGGCGTCCTCTTCCTCTATGGCGCGCGCGATCGCCTGCCGCAGACCGAGCGGCCGAATCGAAAAGACGGCGCGCGCTCCGTCGTCCCGCACGATGGTCGGCGTCCGGACCCCGTCGATCAGCTCGCGGCCGACCTGCGCGTAGACCGGGGTGGTCAGCCCGAGCCAGAGGCTCGACAGGCGGGGCGTGAGCAGCGGCACCGGTATGAACCAGCGCCGGAGTCCGCGATGGCGGGCGTACTCCTGCATGATCCCGCCGTACGAGACGGTGTCGGCGCCGCCTACCTCGAACAGACGGCTCTCGCCGTGCGGCAGGTCGAGCGCGGCGACAAGATACGCGATGAGATCGGCGAGCGCGATCGGCTGCGTCGGCGTGCGGACCCAGGAGGGGCAGGTCATGACCGGCAGCCGCTCCACGAGGGCGCGGACCAGCTCGAACGACAGGCTGCCGGCGCCGATGACGATGCCGCTGCGCAGCTCGACGACCGGCACACCGGAGGCGCGGAGCACCTCGCCGGTCTCGTGGCGGCTTCGGAGATGCCGGGAGAGCCCGGTCTCCGCGCCGAGCCCGCCGACGTAGATGATGCGGCGGACAGCCGCCGCCCGCGCCGCCTCCCCGAAGTTGCGCGCCGCGGTGCGGTCCCGCGATTCGAAGTCGTGGGAGCGGGCGCCGCCCATCGAGTGGACGAGGTAGTAGGCGGTCTCGGCGCCGGCGAGGGCCGCCGCCAGCGAGGCGGGATCGAAGCAATCACCCCGGACGACGGCGGTTCGCGGTCCGACGCGGCCAGCCAGCGTGTCGGGCCGCCGCGTCATGCAGCGAACGGCGTGGCCGCGCTCTTCAAGCGCCGCGAGCAGCCGGCCGCCAATGCAGCCGGTGGCGCCCGTCAGCAGGATTGTCGACCGTTGCGCCGTCTGGCTCATTCGCCATACATCTCGGTAATCAGCCTCCGGAGTTGGGCGGCGGCTTCCGCAGACAGCCGATCGACGGCTTGTCCAAGACGCCGCCTGCTGACGGTGCGAATCTGGTCCACCGCGATCTCCGCGTCCTTCCCGGCGCAGCGCACCTGCAGTCGACCGCGCCACTGCGGATGCAACACGGTTGTCAGCGGACAGACAACCACCGTATCCAGGAATTGATTCATCTCGTTCCTGCTCACCACGACGACAGGCCGGACCTTGCGCAGTTCGGCGCCGACCGTCGGATTGAGGTCGGCGATATACACGCCGTAGCGCTGGGGAAACGCTGTACTAGTCAAGGCCATCGTCGACAGTCGCGTCCAGATCGCTCCAGTCTTCGCGGTCGGCCGCCATCGCGCGGTAGGTCTCTTCCCAGGAAAGCTGCTTCGCGGAGGCGCCGCGCAGCAACACACCCTCCTCTCGTTCTTCGAGAAGGAGAGAATCGCTCCAGCCGTATTTCTGCAATAAGGGTTTCGGCAGGCGGATTCCCCGAGAGTTACCGATGGCGATCAACTTCAGCGCCCGGACCGTTGTCACGTTGCTCATGTTCGCGCGCCCCCCTCCCCGCCAACACATGTAATTACAGTAATTACAACCTGCGGCAACGTCAAGGTGAAGCGGCGCGGGCCTGCGAGCTTCAACGACGCGTGAATCCCAAGCGGCCGTTCACTGCGAGCGTTGCCGCCCCGGATGGATCCAGCGCAGGTTCGGAAATCTCGCAAAGTCGTGGTCGAAAGAGACAAGCGTGGCGCCGTGAGAAATGGCCAACGCAGCAAGATGGGCGTCGGTAGTCAGATTCCCTCCGGTCCCCGCTTCCAAGAGTAGCCGCTCCAGATGACGCCAGTGTTCGTCGGTCTCACGCACCAATCGAACCGTTGGCTGGGCAAGCCAGTTGTTGACCCGCCGACACGCCTGCTCGACAGTGAGCGGTCGCGGAAGGACGGACGCGTGCGTGCTGAGGCGCAGGAACCCGGTAACCACTGGCCACGCGAGACCGACCGGCTCATCCCCGTTGAGCGCAGAGTCCCACCAGGTGCGAGCCTCGGCGTGACGAGCAGCCGCCGTGTTGATCGCGTAGAGGACAACGTTGAGGTCTACGACCGTCACTTGCGTTGCTCGATCTTCCGGAGGGTTTCCTCGTCTTCAAGCTGTGCAGCAAGCGTGAGAGCGCGATCGAGGTTGACGCGCGGGACCCCGAGATCGGCAACCTCCTCCCGGTAGCGTCGCCGGCGGCGTGAGAGTTCGGCCCGCGCCTCCAGTCCGGCCCTGAGGGTGTCGTTTGCCACTCGCGTCAACGACAGTCCGTTCTCGTGAGCCCGCGTCTTGAGTTCCCGAAGAATGTCATCCGCGATGGCGAGTGTCGTTCGCATGGATGCATCATAGCATCACAAACATTATCATCAGTATGCCTCTTGCCGGAGCACAGCGCCGGTTCCGTCGCCCCTGGCCGGTTGGGGAGGCGCGGTATAGTGAGCATGTCCGTGCCTGTCACGGGGGACTCCGGTGGGCTCGCCGAGCGCCGTAAGACGTCTGTCAGGCACGGACGTTCCCCGTGATCGGCTGCCCGTGATGAGCACCCGCTACCAGGAGCTCGTGGCAAGCCTGGCGGAAAGCGACTTCTACGCGCCCGCCATGAAGCTGGCGAGCGCCGGCGCCGACGCGCTACCGGCGTTGCATGCCGCCATGAGCCATTCCAACTGGCGCATTCGGCGCGGCTGCGCGTGGGCGCTCGGGCGCTTCACTGACACGGAATCGCTGCAACGTCTGGCGCTCCTGACGCGCGACCCGAAGAAGAAGGTTCGCAAGCTCGCCATTCTGTCGCTCGGTCTCGCCGACCAAACGCGCAACGCCGATGGGAACGGGATCGACGCCGTGCCCCACGTCGCCTACAACGCTCTGCACGACCCGTCCGTCCGGGTGCGGCGCGTGGCGATCCTCATGCTCCTGCTCCGGGTGTCGGAACGTCGCGTCGCGAAGATCCTTCGGAAGGTCATGGCCACCGAGAAGGACGCGAAGGCGCTTCGCCTTGCCACCTGGGCCCTGCGTCAACGATAGAAGCGGGCTTGGCCGGGTGGGGCCGGTGCGACCGGATACGCCTCGCAACAACCGCGCGAGCAGATGCTATGATGAGTGATTCGTTAGGCGGCAAGCGGGAGGGCACGATGCAGAGATACCTTTTCGCGGCAGGCATTCTGACGATGCCGGCAATCGCCGCCAGTACCGCTCCGGCGTTCGGCCAGGAGACGT
The DNA here is from genome assembly GCA_964636705.1 of uncultured Vicinamibacteraceae bacterium. Classification (GTDB taxonomy): domain Bacteria; phylum Acidobacteriota; class Vicinamibacteria; order Vicinamibacterales; family UBA8438; genus VXRJ01. The sequence continues at coordinate 1,115 of CAZWUJ010000029.1, read as the reverse complement.
GGTCTGCTCCGCGCACGGCGTTCGGCCAGCCGGACCTTCAGGGGATCTGGGACTTTCGAACCATCACGCCGTTCGAGCGCCCGGAGACGCTGGCCGACAAATCGGTCATGACGCCGGAGGAAGCGGCCGCCTTCGAGGCCGCGACCTTGCGCGAGCTCAACAAGGATCAGCGGGTGTCCGATGGGATCACGGCGCAGCGCGATGTAGCTTTCGCATACAACGACTTCTGGTGGGACTACGGCAACAGCCTGGTCGAAGACGGGCGCACGTCGCTGGTGTTCGACCCTCCGAACGGGCGCGTCCCCCCGTTGACTCCCGAAGCGGAACGGCGCCTGGGATCGCCCGAGGCGCTGCACTTCGAGGAAACGCGAAGTGGCAGGGCGCCGGCCGGTTCCTGGGAGGACATGGACCTGGGCGACCGATGCATCCTCGGCTTCAACTCCGGCCCGCCGATGACCCCGAGCGCCTACAACAACAACTTTCAGCTCCTGCAGACGCCGGATCACGTCGTGATCCTGAACGAGATGGTTCACAACGCCCGGATCGTGCCGCTCGACGGGCGTCCGCACCTCGGCGAGGACCTCAGCCAGTGGGTAGGTGACTCGCGAGGCCGCTGGGACGGCGACACCCTCGTCGTCGAGACCCGGAACTTCCTCCGGGAAACCAGCTTCATGCGCGGCAGATCGACGCCGAGTCTGACCCTCGTCGAGCGCTTCACGCGCGTCGCGGACGACACCCTGCTCTATGAGGTGATGGTCGACGATCCCGGGACCTGGACCACGCCCTGGAAGTTCGCCGTGCCCATGAAGATGAACGCCGAGCCGATGTTCGAGTACGCGTGCCACGAAGGCAACTACGGCATGACGAACCTGCTCATGGGTTCCCGCGCCCAGGAAGCGGCAGAAGGATCGAAGTAGTTCGGTACCCACAACGATGGTAACGACGGAGGACAAGATGAAACACCTGGTGTCGATCGTGGCGGTGGTGACGTGCGCTGCCCTTATGGGTGCGGCGCCGGCGGTTGCACAGAACGCGTCGGCGGACACCGCCGAATGGGAAGTGCCCCGGATGCCCGACGGGCGTCCCGACCTTCAGGGCGTGTGGGCGAACAACGC
>CAZWUJ010000028.1:0-53084 GCA_964636705.1 uncultured Vicinamibacteraceae bacterium | reverse complement strand
CGATGAGGTCCCTGAGCAGCTCGTCGCCGAGCATCTCGCGGTTGCCCCAGTCGGCCGCGCCGAAGACGCGCGTCAATGTCTCAGGATTGGCGCGCTCGATCGCTCGCATCGCCCGCGCCAGCACGGCACCGACGTTGGTCGGCGTCTCGCGGACCTCCCGCCAGTGGCAACCGTCCGGCAGCGTGAAGCGGTGCAGCTCCGGGAAAGTCGTCAGGTCGATGTCGCCGTATTCTCCCTTCGCCTCGGCCGTCTCCTCGTCCCAGACGTCGCTGATCCGCTTGAAGAACAGCAATGGGAGGATGTAGCCCTTCCAATCCGTCCGGTCGACGGCGCTGCCGCGGAGAATCTCGGCGCACCGCCACAGCTCGGACTTCAGGTCCTTCGGAGTTCGCTCACTCGCGGGCATTGGCCGACGGCATCCCATCCCTTCTTGAGCAACAATCCACAGTAGCGACACACCAGAGTCGGACAGATTGTGGGGCACGATCCCCGCGTTGATCTGGTCGACGGCCCGACCGTCAACGGCCAGCCCGCCGCGATCGCCGGCCCCGCCTGCTCGGAGTCCTGCCACTCGGCCTAATGGCCGTCGTCTCGCAGCATCCGCTGTTCACGTTCGATGCGCTGCCGCAGCATGTCCTGAAACGCGGCGTCACGCTTGCGTTCCTCGATGTGCTCGGCGATCGCCGAGCGGATCACGTGCGAAACCGGCTGACCGTCGACGGCCGCGATCGTGTTCAACTCCTCTGACTGGTCGGCAGACAGGCGAATCGTCATGGCTTTGACTGGTCTCATGCTGCCGATTGTGCAGGCGCATGCCTCGGTTGTCAACAGCCACGACACGGTGGTATCGTGGTATCGTCGTATCATTCTGACTGGAGGGCCGCTATGACAACAGAGAATTCAGTTCCCGACAAGGAGAGTCCCGAGCGCAAGGTGTTCACGATCCGCATCGATCAGGCACCGTACGAGTGGCCGGAGGACAAGATCGAGGGAGCCCATCTCCGTCGTCTTCCGCCGACTCCGATCCCGCCCGACCGCGACCTCTTCCAGGTCGTTCCCGGCCACCCTGACCGCAAGATCAAGGACGACGACACGGTCCAGGTTCACGACGGCTTGCGCTTTTTCACAGCACCCAACACCATCAACCCTGGAGCCAATCTCCTCACCACGGCACGGTAGGGCACCTGCCATGACTCTTCCTCGATCCGACATCGCGTATCTAGACGAACGAGGCATCGTGCACGAAATCGTCCCCGAGTCGGGCATGACGTGCGTCGTGCTGCCCCAGTGGCCGCTTCCGAGCGGGTTGGATCATCGTGCAGCCGATCTCCTGCTTCGACTCAGCCCCGGCTATCCAGATGTTCCCCCCGACATGTGGTGGTTCTCCCCGGCAGTTCACTTGGCCAACGGCACAGCTCTGCCAGCCACCAGCGTCGTGGAAACCTATCTTGGTCGTCAATGGCAACGGTGGTCGCGACACTTCACGAACGGACAGTGGCAGTCCGGAGTGGATGGTCGTCAACCTCGCCCGCCAGCGCCGCCGCTCCGGCCGCATCTACGTCGTCCGGACCGACGACGGCCTGATCGTCAAGCGCGCCGGCAAGGACGCCGACGGCGCCTGGCAGCTCGTCAGCGACAACCCGGACAAGCAGACCTGGCCCACGCGGCCCTGGCCGCTCGACGCCCCAATGATCGGAGAGGTCAAGTGGACCGGGCGCACCTTCGCGTAGGAGACCCGAATGAGCCCGACCCCACGCAGCAACGAAGAGCCTGCCGCCACCGAGGCGACCGCGGCCTCCGCTCCGCGGCCGAAGCGGCGCGCGGCTCGGAGCGCCACGTCACGGAAACCGAAGGGCAGGGCCGGCAGTCAGCCGGCGCGCCGCCGCGTCCGTGTCGCCGAGGGCGTCTACAAGGACCGGCACGGACTCGCCGCCACCGTCAAGGTCAACGGCATCCAGCGCGAACTCCGCTTCCCCGCCGGCACGCCCCTCAAGACTATCCGGGCGCGCCGGGACGAGCTGCGCGCGAGCCTGCGGACGCTGCCGGCCGGCGAGCGGCACACGCTGGCCCACGACGCTGAACGCTATCTCGATCAGGTTCAGAGCACGCTCGTGAGTTTCATCGACCGTCGGCGAGACCTACAGGCGTGGCTCCCCCAGTTCGGACACCTGCGAACGCTCGCACTGCCGGCTCACTTGGCAGCGCTCAACGCTCAGTTGCACGACTGGCGGCAGACGCTCTCCTCCATGAGTGTCAACCGCCGTCGCCATGCCCTGACGAACCTCGTTCGCGTGTTGTACGGGCGCCGGGCGGCGGTCGAGCTGATCGACCTGGCGCGTTTCGCGCCGCCGCCGCCCAAGCCGCGATGGATCGACCGTCGGCACATTGCTGCCGTACTGGCGCAGCTCACGCCCGGATCTCTGACGCGGGTCCGGCTGGAACTGATGCACTGGACCGGGATGCGCCCGTCCCAGATGGGCCGGCTTCAGGTCGATGACTTCCGTCTAGACGACCCGATCCCGTACGTGGCGGTCCCGCGCGGGAAGGGCGGCAGGCTCGCCGGCGTCCCGCTTGTACCCGAGGGCATCGCTGCCTCGCGTGCCTTCCTCCACGCACGTGCCTTTGGACCTTGGTCCCGCGGCAGCGCCAACAAGGCGCTCCGGGCCGCTGCCCGGCGCGCCGGGCGGCCATCGTTTACCGTCTATCAGATCCGGCACTCGTTCGCAGCCGGTCTCCGCCGCGCCGGGACCGATGTAGCGGACATCCAGGACCTGTACGGTCATACTAGGCCGGAGACGACGATGATCTACGCGCCACCGGAACTCGCGAAGCACCGGGCGGCCATGGAGCGACTGCGGCAGAACGATGCCAGCGGCTCGCCCGCACCGGCTGGCGCGACGATTCGGCTGGCAGAGCCGGCTGGCAGTGATAACTGGTGACTGTATAACCTATTTAGAATGAACGGTTTGGGCCGCTAGCTCAGTGGTAGAGCACCTGACTTTTAATCAGGGTGTCGCTGGTTCGATCCCAGCGCGGCCCACCAGTATTGCGGAGACTCGCCCGGCGCCAGTGCGCGCTGAATCCCCGCCTCAGCTTTCCTGGCCGAGCAGTTCCTCCACAAGGAAGCGTGTCCTGGGCGGCACCCGCCCAGACGGGTAGTAGCGGGTGATGCGCTCGAACACCTCGCCGGGAGTGGCGAGCCCGAGGTGTCGGACGAGGAACGCAACATCGTCGGCGTCGTGCATGTCGAACCGCGCGGAGACGCACTTCATGGCAAGCAGGTAGTCGGCGGTCGGGGCCCAGACGCGCAGGTTCGGGAGCTCCAGAACCTGAATCCGGGGAGGCGACGACACGACGAAGCCCTTCGCAGCGTCGTTCAGCCAATCGTCCGCTATGCCGAACGTGCGGGCGACGGCGACCGCCGCGTCGCGTATCTCGCGGGTCGGGGCAAAGAGCGCGCCGACATCCTTCGTGCTCTCCCGGGCCCGAAAGACGAGACACATCACGGCTCCACCGAGCAGCCCGACTTCGCCGACGACCGAGCGCCTGGCGAGTTCCTGGTCGAGCGCCGCGAAAAGCTCCCTGATACGGTCGCCGCCGAGCACCTCAGACCCGCTCCAGGAGGTTGGCCAGGACGAACACGTTGCGCGACCTAAAAAGGGACAGGGCTCTCGACGAGAGCCGCCGCCTTGAGGTTCTCGTAACCGGAGACAAACCAGGGGCGTTCGAGCGGCCCCACGCCGCCGGTCCACCCTGGTGGGGCTGCCCCACATTCTGCCGCCAAGGTCTCCGCGACTCCCGCCGCAAGCGCCTGCAGCCGCTCGGACAGCTCGGCGGCCGGCGGCGTCTCCAACATTGCCGTCGATCGAGAGCGGCGCACCTCGTCCACGCAGTTCATCAGGTGCCCGCGCCACGAACGTTCCCCGTCCTCGATGATGCGGAGGGACGCGCAGAACAGCGAGTCGGGTGGTTCCAGAAGGAGGGTGGAAACCGCTCGCCTGAGACCGCCGGCGGGCAGTCCGAACGCACGGACGACCTGCTCCAGGCTCGACAGGCGAGCGTCGTGATCGGGCGACTCAATGAGCTGTACGCCCCGGAACGACAATCCAGCGCGGTGCGCCAGTCCCCGAAACACGGGACTGTGTTCGACGTCTTCCCCGTCCTCGTCAGCATCCCCACCCTGCTGGCCCACCCCAACTTCACCCTGGAGATCGTGATGACCGTCGAAGACGAAGTGCGCACGGTCGCGGAGGGCCGCGCCTGGCGACGCCACGGCTGGATGCGCCTCGACCGTCAACTCGTGGACGTCGTCGCCACCCATCGGATTGCCTCGATGGCTGATCTCTTCGCGATGATCGATGTGGATCTGCCCGAGCAGTTCACCGCCAGCGACCTGGCAACCGCCATGAAGTCTGCGCGACGCGTCGGTCAGCAGGCCGCGTTCTGCTTTCGCAGGGGCGGCGTCAGCGAGATCTGCGGCAAGCGCGGCAACGCCCTGGTGCATCGACGCGCCGGCCGCCGGTAGCCCGCGCACCTTCATGCGCGACCGTCGAGCCGCGGCGCGTCCAATCGGGTGGAAGCGACGCGAATCGCACGCCACAAGGGCTGGCTATAGGCACGCTTCTCGCTTCTCGTACCTCCGAGCGCGGCGTTGTGAGCCAACCCGCGCGGACCTATACTGAGGAGGTACCGGTGGCTGTTAAGACCGTTGAGGAAAGACTGACCGTCGTGGAGCACAAGGTGGCCGAGAACGCAAGCCGGATCGACGGGCTGCGCGAAGCGATCGTCGAATTGGGCAACCGGATGGACCGGCGCTTCGAGGCCATGGAGCAGCACCTGGACCGGCGCTTCGAGGCCATCGACCGGCGCTTCGAGGCCATTGACCGCCGGTTCGAAACCATCGACCGGCGCTTTGAGGCAATGGAGCAGCGCTTCGACACCATGGACCGGCGGTTCCTCTGGCTGACCGGCACTCTGGTCGCCACCATGCTGACGCTCGTCAGCATCCTCTCCGCCGCCCTTCTCGGCGGCTGACGTGCGCCATCGCGCAGGTGTCGACTCAAACGTCGGAACTCAGTCCCGCGTCCCGCTATTTTCGGCTGCCCGCTCCTTCGCGCGCGCGCCGCTGAGAATCACTTCCATGGCGTAGTTTCCTTCGTGGCACGCGTACTCGTAGATCGGCTCGGGGTTACTTCGCATAGGGACGACATAGGTCCAGGGTTGCGTCCAGACCGTCGGGTCGTCGACCGTGACCTCGTAGACGAGGGTGTCGTCGTCCAGCCGGGTGAACCGTTCGATGAGATGAAGGTCCGCGCTCGACTGTGCGTTCAGAACCGCCGTTTCACGCAGGAAGTTCGTCGTTTCCACGACGAGGGTGTCGCCCTCCCAGCGGCCCCGGGAGTCGCCCACCCATTGGCGAAGCCGAGGGTCGATGGGCGCCCGCCCATCCAGCGGCACGATCCGCGAGTTGTGGTTCATCTCATTGAAGATCGCCAGATGGTGAGGGGTCTGGATCAGTTGGACGTTGTTGTTGTACGCGCTAGGCGTCATCGGCGGCCCCGAATTGAACCCCAGGACGCAACGGACTCGGAGCCCTCCGGGACCGAGGTCGTCGAGCCATCCCCCCGGGGTCGGCTCGTCTCCCCCCACGCCCTGGCGCGCCGCTGCCATTGCGTCCCTCCGCTCCTGCGCCGCCGGCGTCAGGGGCGGCATCCTGCCATCCGCGGGGTCGACGATCAGCGACGTACGATTGGACTCGACCACCGAGGTCCCCCGGTCAAACCAGAACTGGTTGTAGTTTCCGACAATGTCCTCGGGAACCTCTTCGTCGCGGGCGGCGATATCGGCAAGCCGCGCGGCCAGGAACTCGGCGGCTTCCTCGGAGGTAAACACGTCCTGATCGGCCAACTCAGCGGGCCTCTCCATCGGCGTCAGGGTCCGAAAGTCCCAGACCCCCTGGAGATCCGGATCGCCCCACGGCGTCCGGTGCGCCGAGCCCGAAGCGGCTGACTGCTCGTTGGTCCCCCCTGCCTGGCCGGCAAGAGAAATCGGGACGACGAGCATCACCCCGACGACCAGCGCCACCATCAATCCGTCCAATCGAACCTTCATCGCAACCTCCTCGGGCAGCGGCCGAGTCTACCTGGATCCGGTCTGCTCGTACCTCCCATCGCGGGCACGGGCGCCCGAAAGAATGTTGGGCACGGAAAGATTGCCTTCGTGACAGGCGTATTCATAGAGCGGGTGCTCGCTCCGGACCATGTCAAGCTCGGCGGTCCAGGGTTCTGAGTAAAAGTCCGAATCGTCGACCGTGAACCGGTAGAGCAGGAGACCGTCCTCGCCCAGCGAGAAGCGTTCAGTCAATTTCATCGTGGGGCCGGCAGGCCGGTCGTTCGCAAAGTCCAGCACCGTCGACGTGAAATTCATGGTCTCGACCACGAGGGTGTCACCCTCCCATCGACCGCGTGAGTCCCCGGCGCGCTGCCGGATGACCGGCGAAAGATGGGGACGCCCGTCGAGCGGAATGATCCGGGCGTTGTGGATCATTTCGTTGACCAGGACCACGGCGTCCGGCGTCTGGAAGATGTGCACGTTGGCGTTGTAACTTCGACCGGTCATCGGCGGGCCGGAATTGAATCCCATGATGCACCGCACGCTCAATCCATGGGGTCCGATCTCGGTCACCCACCCTCCCGGCGTCGGTTCGTCGTCCTGAACGTCCCGGCGGGATTCTGCAAGCTCCGCCTGGAACGTCTGCCCTTCGGGCGTCAGTGGCGGAAGCCGGCCGTCCGGCGGGTCGACAATCATCGAGGTCCGCCGATTCACCCGCGGCTGGTCGGTCCAGAAGCGGTTGTAGGTGCCGGGGTCGCCGTCTCTCGGGGGACGGTCAACCTGTTGATCCAACGCCTGCTCCTCCCGTACGGCGAGCTCTTCGTCGGTCAGGAACTCCCGCTCGCCGAGTTCCGGGGACCGCTCCAGCGGGGTGTTGGTGTTGAAATTCCAGACACCCTGCAGGTTGGGATGGCCCCATGGGGTGCGATCCGGTGATTCCGAGTCGCTGGCGGCGGTCTGGGCCGCCGCCAGCGGCGGGGCGAGCAAACCTGCGACAACGATCGCGACAGCAACGAACATGAGCCGACTCCACGACACGCCATGACGCGTCCGCATGGGAACCTCCTTCGGTCGCCGACTGGCTACGGTGGGCGGCGCTTCCAGGATGAAGCGCCGTCCACCGTGAACCGGGATGAGCACGTCAGAACGTCAACTGACCACTGAACTGGATCAGGCGACCCTCCAGGAATCCGCTCTGAATCGCATTCGACTGGGGTGTAAGCCAGCGTGAGCCGTACGTGCCGTTCATCTGCAGCACGGAGGCGTCGTTCAGGACGTTGTAGATGTCCACGTTCGCCTGGACGCGATAGCGGCCAAGCTCGAACAGCTTGGTGAACCTGAGGTCGAGCTGGGTGCGGCGGGGTTCGAATTCCGTGAACGGGACCATCAGCGGGACGTTCATGGTGGTGTTGCACACCGCGCGCGTCCCGCACGCCGCCAGGTTGCGGCCCAGCGACGGGGCGATCAGGTCGTTCGGCACCCGCCAGTTGGCCTGCCGGTCGATGCCCGGGACATTCTGCAGCATTCCGCTCAGGACAACGTCACCCGGCAACGGGTAGCTCCAGTACACCTTGACCAGCGTGTTTGCGCGCATCGGCTTGACCGTCCGGCAGATATGTTCGCCGTCGATGGTCGTCTCGGTGTTGGCTGGAATGCTGACGCCGAAGGTTTGAGCATTGTAGTTGTTGAGTCCCGGGGAATCGACCACGAAGCAGTTGTCCTCTACCGTCCGGCCGGTATCCAGGTTGGCGCCGAACTGAAACCCGGAATCGAGCCGCGCGTCGAGCTTGAAGCTGACGAAATCCGAGACCCGGGACGGGTCGCCGAAGTCCGAGGTCTGCCTCACCAGATCCTCGCGCTGCCCGAACTTCTCCGGATTGACGTCGTAGAGCCCGCACACCTGGTAGCCGCCGCCGTTCGGCAACCGGGAATCCACCGGCGCCGTGATGCAGAAGGGGCTGAAGTCCGCGGGAGTGACCAGCAGGTTGTCGGTGACACCCGCACCCCACCGCACGCCTCCCAGGATGCTGTAGATGTCAGTCCAGTTGCGGTAGTAGCCAACTCCCGTCGACACGCCGGGCAGAAGCTCGTGTTGCAGCTCCGCCGACAGGTCCCAGAAGTAGTCGCGCTTGTGAAGACCTCGGAGCAGGTCGTCGTCATAGCGTGTGGCGTTCGGATTGCTCTGGCCGAAGTTCGAGTTGTTGATCGGCCCGCACTCACCGTTCTCGCCGAAATTGCCCAGATTGCAGTCGGGAATGTAGTTCTGGTTCGTGTCGGACCACGTCCGCCTGACGACGTTGATCGACGTGTTGATCGGGTTGTTCGCGTTGGCCAGATCGGTGCCCAGGGGGGAGAGATACCGCCCGAATGACGTCTTCAGAGCCGTGCGGCCATCACCGAAAACGTCATAGGACAGGCCCACGCGCGGATTGATATCCGTCCAGGACGGCACATTCGCGACCGGCTCGAAATTGCGTTCCGGAAACCACCCCGATGGAGTGGCCGGGACGTTCTGGGCCGGCACGTGCGAATTGAAGTAGTCGATCCGTACGCCGTAGTTGAGGCTGAAACGACTGAACGACCACTGATCCTGCGCGTAGATTCCCATGTCGGCCCCGATTCTGTTCCTGCGTTCGTACGGCGTCGCCCACTGATCGAGCTGGACGGGCGATCCGTTCAGGAACCGATACTGCACGGGGCAGTTCGGGCAGGCCGTGTTTCGGCCATCGCTGTTGACCCATGTCACGACGTCGTAGACGCCCTGCTGCGTCTGGAGTCCCACCTTGAATGCATGAGAACCGGTGACGTAGGAGATGGAGAACCGCTCGACGACGCGGTACTGGATGTGCTTCGTGCTGTAGGTCGACTTGGCGTTGTACCGGAAACCGGTGGACAGCTCCAGGATGCTCGGGTGGTCCTCAGGCACGACAAAGCCGAAGTGATCGGTGACCTGCGCGTGCGTCGACGGGAAGTCGTTTCGGGTCAGCGACCAGCCGGCTTCGATCAGCAGGCGGCTCGTCAGGGGCGCCGTCCAGGCCGCCTGGTAGAGCCCAGCCGGCCAGAAACTCCACACCGTGTGCGCTTCCGGCGCGTTGTTTCCTCCTCGACCGCGCACGTGGTAGTCCTGAACATCGGCAAAGAAGTTCAGCTTGTTCCGCTCCGACGCCTGCCATGTCAGCCGGATCGCCTGGCTCTTGAGCCACTCCTTCCGATACCCGGGATTGTCGTAGTCCGGCGTATAGAACGGGGTGCCTCGCGTCAGGTTGAAGTAGACGTCGTTCACCTGGTTCTGGTTGCCCGAGGCGCGTGTCGCTGCGAAGAACCAGAGCCGGTCCCGGCGAATCGGACCGCCCACCGTCGCGTTCATGTCGTAGACGTGAAGCACCTTGTTGGTATTCCCCACACCGCGATCCCGGAGTGTCTCGGTGAGGTTGCTGGTCTGCAGGCTCTCGTTGGAGAAGAGACCGGAACCCATGAACGAGAAAGTGTTGCCGCCTTCCTTCGGGATCAGGTTCATCGAGATGCCCGACGTGTTGGTCTCGGCCGAAACCCCCCCGACGTTGATCGCCGTTTCCTCGACCGTGGACGGGTTCATCAGGTAGCTGGTCGCCCCGTTGCCGCCGTAGTTGTTGGTCTGCATGCCGTCATAGGAAAACTTGGCGCCGCCCTTGCCGTGAATGGTGTTGGCAATGACGTTGCCTGTCGCCCACAGTCCCCCGGCGCCGCCGACATCGGACCCTCCCTGCAACCCGGGAATCAGCTTCGTGTAGCCGACCAGGCTCTTCCCGCTGCTCGGCAGCACGTCGAGCAATTCATCCGTGATAACGGTCTGCTGGCGAACGTTCTGCACGTCAACCACCGAGGCCGCCCCGGTTACCGTGATCGTCTCCTCGAGGCCGCCGACACTGAGCTCCACGTCGACCGTCGCGGTGAAGCCGGCGCTCAACTCGACCCCTTCCCGAAGGACCTGATTGAATCCAGGCAGCGTGAAGGTGATCGAGTAGAGTCCGGGCACCAGGCCGGTGATGTTGTAGCGGCCCTGCCCGTCCGTGATCGCAATGCGCTGCTGCTCGATCAGAGCCGGGCTTGCAGCCGTGACCGTCACGCCGGGCAGTATGCCCCCGGTATCGTCCGTCACCTCGCCGGCGATGCCGCTCGCCTGCTGCGCCGACGCACCGAGTGGGATGAGCACGAGCATCGCGACGAAAACGCCGACGCAACTCCTAGCCGTCCGTTCAGTCATGACCCCTCCTTGGCGACACGCGAGTTGACGACGAGCGAGAAACGCATCGACCGACACTAGGCGCGGGCTGTCTGAATCTCTTCAGAACAGCTTGTGAGTCCTGGCAGGGGGGATTCCGCTCCGGGTGGGAACCCGGGGATGAAGACCGCTTGCGGGCGCCGCCTGCGTCGCTGTTCATCCATGCCCTCCATGGTCGAACGCCGCGCCGAACGCCTCCCCGAAGACGAACTGACAACTAAACTCTAACCGCGATTAGACTCCCGATCGTGAAGGAAGTCAATGAGGGCTGGCCGACGCGAGGTCACGTCTTGTGGAGGTCGACAGTTTGCGGCCGACCCTGAATCAACGGCACGTTTCTTGCTCCCGGTACCTCCCGGACGCGGCGTTGTGAGCGAACGCCCGCGGACCTATGCTGGGAGGTACCGGTGGCCGTGAAGACCGTTGAAGAAAGACGGACCCTCGTCGAGCACAAGGTGGCCGAGAACGCAAGCCGGATCGACGGGCTTCGCGAAGCGATCGTCGAGTTGGGCAATCGGATGGACCGGCGCTTCGAAGCCATGGAGCAGCGCTTCGACCGCCGGTTCGAAGCAATTGAACAGCGCTTCGACACCATCGACCGCCGGTTCCTCTGGCTGACCGGTACCCTGGTCGCCACCATGCTGACTCTCGTCAGCATCGTCTCCGCCGCCCTTCTCGGTGGCTGACGCTTTCGTCGACTCTAGCGACGATGGTCGGGCCAGGAGTCTGCGCCGTGGAACGGTGCAGGCTCCTAGATAGGCCCGGCTGGGCGGCCATCGGAGCCGCAGGCGACGATGGTCGGGCTAGGGCTCGTCCGGAAGCGGCCCGAAGTCGGGCGGCGGCGCCCGGTGCCGGGTCGCCACCTCGTAGGCGGACGCAGCCCTGAGCACCGCCGCTTCGGCGCCAGGGCCGGCCCAGAACATCATGCTGATGGGCAGCGGCGTCTCCAGCCGCGATGGTTCGTCGCCGCTGACGGCCACGTAGCGATCGCCCGCCTCGCTCAGGACGAACCGGGGCTCGTAGACGACGTCGTTGAAACCGGCCGGCACGACGATCTCGGGAGCTCCGACGAGAGCCGTGATGGTCTGCGTCGCACCCGCCGCGCCCCGGCCGTTGACGTTCGGCTCGCTCGGCCCGCCCACCTTTCGATGGGGCAGCGTGTTCTCGGGATTCACCAGCACATCAAGCCGGTTCTGCTGCATCACCTTGGCCAGCACGAGCTGCATCACCGCGCGCATCTTCATTCGCTCGGTATTCCCGTCCGAGCGGATGTCGTCGAGCACGGCCCAGTTTGCGGATCCTGCCTCGTCCGCGGCGGCGAAGTACTTGGTGTTGGCGTCCAGACTGGCCATGTCGGTGACGCGCGCGTCGCCCCGCCGGGCCAGGTATTGGTCGATGTGGAACGCGAAGGCCCGCGTCGCCGGCGACAGGGTCACGCGGCGCAGGTTCAGGTTGGGGGCGAGCGGCGCGTTGCCTTCCGCCAGATCGACGAGATACCGCGGCGAGGTCACGTCGTGGCCCGGCACGCCGAATTCGAGCGCGCCCTCGCCGGTCGTCTTGAAAAAGTACTCCGGCATGTGGATTGGCAACATCTCGGCCAGCGCGTCCTGGAACGTGTAGTCCATGTTCGGGACGGCGGGATCGTCGGGATAGAGGGGATCCACCGACTCGACGAGGCTGGCCCCCAGCCGGTCGCGGAGGACGGTCTTGATCTCGTCGTCGATCCGGTCGCTGATTGCCGCGTCGTTCCGCGTGTGCTTGACCATGTACTCGCGGACGACCCCGATCCGCATGCCGGCGAGCGGCGGCTCTCCCGCATCGCCCGGCGCCTCCTCGACGACGTGGGCGGCGTAGGGCCCGGTAGACGCCAGGGCGTCCGGCAACGCGGTGTAGATATCGCGCGGATCGAAGTAGCCGAGCTCCGGGTCCGCCAGGGCATCCACCACGAGCGCCGCATCCTTGACCGTGCGGCAATTGATGCCGGCGCGGTCGACCAGCGGATTCGATCCGACGGCGCCGCCATACGGGATCAGCCCCTTGGTCGTCAGCAGGCTCACCACGCCGTTGCGCGACGCCGGCCCCTTGCAGGACCCGCCGGTCTGTTCGCAGAAGGCGCAGGTGACGAGGTTGGCCGACACCGCCACGCCGGATCCGGAGCTGGACCCCCGTGGCGAGCGCTCGGTGTCGTAGGGATTGCAGGCCTGGCCGCCCCACGTGCTGCGCTCGTCGTATCCCACGTAGCGGGCGCTCGCGGTGGCCGGCCCGCCGGGATTCCCGATGCCGCCATTGAACTCGGTGGCGTTGGCCTTGGCGTAGATGATGGCGCCCTTCTCCCGCAGCCGCTCGACGATCGTCGAGTCGGCGGGAGGGGCATCCATCGCGAAGTCGATGTCCGCCCCCGTCGTCGTCCGCATGTCCCGGGTGTCGTAGACATCCTTGAAGGCGAACGGAACGCAGTACATGGGCAGGTCGGCCAGGTCGGGGTCGTCGCCGTACTGCGCATCCAGCTCCGCCGCCCGCTCCAGGGCGTCGGGCTGCCGGCGGAGGTCCTCGCAGACGGCGGGACAGTTCGCGGGAAGCGCTCCCGTCGATGGATGCGCGTCACAGCCCGCCTTGCAGGTCACCGAGCGCTCGCCGCGCAGATTGATCGTGCTGAGCGCGTTCACCTGGCCGGCGCCCGGGACGCCGACCACCATTCCGTATTGCGCCTGCACGGCGGGGTCCGATAGGGTCGGCTCCATCCGCCCCAGGTCGAGCGGAAGGCCCGAGTACCGGTCGATGTCGGGAAGGATGCTCGATACCGGAACCGTCGACGCGGGAAATCCGACCGGCGCACCGGCGCGCACAGGGCCGCTGACCGGCTCGATCGGCCCGCCGTCGACCGTGACCAGTCGCGTGCACGCGCCGTTGTAGGCCCTGGCCCGGTCGACGTAGGCCTGCACCAGCCGCTGACAACTCATCTGGCCCGACTGGATGGCCAGGTGAATCCCCTGGATGGTCGATTCCTCCAGGCGGAACCGTTCCGACTGGCCGGTTGCAGTCTGGGCGCCGACCATGCCGGCGTGCACCAGAAGGACCAGCGCTCCGGCCGCCGCTGCCCCGGTCGACACCCGGCACGCCCGCCTGCCTCGCCTTTCCGGCTTCACTGAGACCCGCCTGCGTCCGCGGCGCGCGGCCACGGGATCGGCTCGTCGGAAGCAAACCGCCGCAGTACGTTCTCCGTGATCCGCGATACGTCGTTGTCGTAGTCGTTGTAGGAAAGGCTCCCGCTCCACGCGATGGAGCTCGTCGAGAACACGGCGCCGCCGTTCGGGTACTCCGCGTACGCCATGTCGGCATAGACAAGCACGTTCTCGGTGCCTCCCTGCCGCGAGTCCGACGTGTTGACCTCCTCGACCACGTGCTGGTACTCGTCCGAGTGCCCGAACGAGCGCGCCAGCACCAGCGTGTGGGCGGGCGAGCCCAGCGCGTAGTCGACCCGGTCGAGCTCCGACCCGGCGGCGCCTACCTCCAGAACCAGCGACGGATGCTCACCGATCAACTCACGCCCCTCCAGACCCTCGAAGATGAACGCGGCGCGCGGATCGCTGCTGCCCGGCATCAACCGGAACGGCGAGTTGCGGTCGAAGCCCTGCGCCGTGAACCCGACGCCCACCAGCTTCTGCGGCGCCCGGCCCCGGAACCGCCAGAGGCCGCCGAACTCCCCCGTCGTGGCGTGGTAGTGCTCGCCCGCCGCGCCCTGCCAGGCCTCGGTGCCGTGTCCGCGACGGACTTCGACGTAGCGCCCCGTGGGATCGAGGCTCGTGATCCAGTAGAACCCGTTGCCGCCCATGTACATCAGGCGCCCGCCCCCGGTCAGGTAGTCCTGCAGGCCGTCGAGCATTTCCGTCGACGTGTACTCGGGATGCGTCCCGGTCAGGATGACGTTGTACGGCTCGAGCACCTCCGCGCCCTCCAGGTGCAGGTCGTGGTCGGTGATGATGTCGACGTCGAAGCCCCTGGCGTCGAACCAGTCGACGATGTGCGTGTCCGCCATGAACTGCCACGGGTTGCGGGTGGTGATCTTCGGCCGCATGTTGGTGATCGGCCGGAGCACCGACGAGTAGGTGATGCCGCTCCCGTCATTGTGGGTGGAATAGAGGCTCAGGGGGCTCAGGCCGTCCGCCATGCTGCCGTAGGCCAGATAGCTGAACGTGGGCACGAGGAACGCGATGTCCGCCGTGGCCGTGCCGCGGCGCGGCCGGACATAGAACGGCACGTAGTCCTCGTAGTCCGACGCCCGCAGGCGCGCCGCGTAGATGCCGCTCGCCAGGTCGTCCGGAACCTGCAGCTCGAACCCGACGTCCCAGCCCGCGTCCACGAGGTCGTCGTCGTGGAAGTAGATCGCGCCGTACTGGTCGCGCGCCTGCTTGTAGTCCATCTCCGTCGCGTCCCACGTGTGGCCCGTCACCGCGCGGGTGGGCGCGTTGACCGCCTCGCCGTGCAGTCCCCGCGACGAGCGGTCGCTCACCGCCTGCGTCTCGATGTCCGCCGCAAAGTCCCAGTCCGCCAGCGCATCGCCGGGGCCCCCACCCTGCTCGATGGCGTCGATGTCCGCCGCCCCCAGCGCACGGTCGTAGATCCGCGGGTTGTCGATCTTGCCGTTGTAGTGGCCCGACGCCTCCCGCGCCTCGCCGCTGCCGCTCCAGTGCGCCGCCATCAGCAGCGGGAGGTCGTTCGTCGCCAGCCCCCGCACCGACGTCGTCCGCTCCACCGTGCTCCCCGTCGGGTCGCCGGGAAACAGCGTCTGGGGACGTTGCACGAACACCACCCGGCCGCTTTCCGCGTCGTAGCTCGCCGCCACGAAGTACCAGACCGTCGGCACCCCGTGCGGACGCGGACGCGCCGCCCCCGGAATCCACGAACGCCACGCCCGCAGCGGGACGTCCGCCCGCACCGTCTCGCTCGCCCCGCCCTCGCCGCCGAGCCGGAGCGCCAGACGCCCGTCCTCGTCGATGAACACCCCGTAGCCACCTGCTACGTCGTCCGACCACTTGGTGATCACGCCTGCCGCCGACGGCTCCCCGAACGACACTCCCGGCGTCGTCGGCGCAATCCACGCCGTGACGGTGAAGCTGCCCGCGAGCCGTAGCGCCGGATCGTCCGGCACCTGCACGTACGAGCCGAACGGCAGCTCCTGCCACCGCCCGTCGTACTCGCCGGTCACCGGCGTGTCGATCACCGTTTCCCTGATGCCGGGTCCGGCCGGGTTGGCGTCGCCGTGAATCAGGCGCACGATCTCGGCTTCATACCGCGGATCCACGCTGCTCACCATGAACCGGATGGTCTCGCCCGGCTGGACGG
The DNA here is from genome assembly GCA_964636705.1 of uncultured Vicinamibacteraceae bacterium. GTDB lineage: Bacteria > Acidobacteriota > Vicinamibacteria > Vicinamibacterales > UBA8438 > VXRJ01. Next base: position 37,369 of record CAZWUJ010000028.1, on the reverse strand, counting down.
TCAGGCGGTCCGTGTAGCCGACAATGCCGCGCGCCCGAAGCATCTCCGGCACTTCGGTGGAGCGCTGCCGGTTGTTCTGGGCCGTCGGGGCTACGACCAGTGCACCAACGGCCAGCGCCGTGACGGCGATGGCAACAACGCACGTACGCGTCCGAGCAGTAGCCATGAGTAGTCTCCTGTCATCCTTCCGTGGTGGTTCCTTCCGTGGTCGCGCCGTCGACCGTCGCGCCCTCGCGCAACACGGTCGGCGAAGATGCCTCCTCAAGGAAGATCTCCGGCTCGCCGCTGCCGTCGGCGGGCACGGTCCACACGTGCGTGGTCGGCGATCCGGGTTCCTCGGGCAGGGCGTAGAGAATGCTTGCGTCGTCGAGCCACTCGATCTGATCGTCCACGCTGCGCGGCTCGGCCAGCGCAGTCTCCTCCAGCGTCCGCAGGTCGAGCACGTGGGGTCGCCAGTGCACCTGCGCGACGCCCGGCATACGCTTCTTGAAGGCGACGCGCGTCCCGTCGGGTGACAGCGCCGGACACTCGATTCCCTCCGCAACCACGCGAAGCGCGCGGGCCGAGAGACTGCCTTCCACCAGGTACATCGCCCCGCCGGTGCCGAGGGTGGCGAAGAAGCGATCGCCGTCCGCCGCGAACGTCACTCCCCAGAAGTTGAAGTCGAGCGCGCGGAACGCCTGCCCGTCGCGGTCTACGGGAAGGTCTTCCAGGTTCGCCACGACCAGCTCTCCGGTTTCGGTGTCGACGATGGTGGTCTCGGTGGAAAAAAGGCCGTCCGCGTACGAGTGGCCGGAGACGAAGACGGTGATCGCGGCGTGGCGGCCGTCCGGCGAGACACGCGTGCGGCTGGGAATGCCGTTCAGCGGAATGTCGTGCCGCGGGCGGAAGACGGCATCGAACAGCACCGCCCGGTAGATCGTGAAAAAGTCGCGCTCGACGACCAGGCACGAACCGCGTCCTGCCGCGAAGTGCAGGCGGTGGCACATGAGCGGCGTCGCCTGACGCGTGCGGTCCCCTTCCACGTCCGTCTCGACGGCGAGGAAACCGTGGCTCTGGTCGATCCCGGTGTGGCGGACAAGGTACTGCCGCGCGGCGCGCGGCGCCGCCACCGGGTCGGGGGCGCCGGGCGCGTCGGTGGCGGCGGCAGCCGTGTCGGGGGCGTCGCCGGCGACGGCCGGTTCCGGCAGAGAGCCCGTTTCGGCCCGCAAAGCGCCCGCCACAGCCGCGGAGCCGTCGTACGGCGATTCCGGAGTGGCAGTTGCCGCTGCCGACTCGGTGTCACCCGCGTCGATCGCACCGAGCGCCCCGGTGATCGGCGGCAGGGCTCCCTCGCCGAAGCGGTCAGCGGGCTGGGCGACCCTGAACCAGGCGTAGGCGCCAGTCAGCAGGGCGCAGACGGCGCACAGCAGCAGAAACCGCGCGACGTTCGCGGAACGCTCACGTCCTCGCGTCTCGACCGCCATCTTCGGGGCTCCTTCTCAGCGCGACCGCCGCTGCGCAACCGGCGACGACGAGCGCCACGACGAACCATTCCAGCGCCCGGGTCGGACCGTATCCGGCCCAGGCGGCTCCGAAGCCGACCGACGCGGCCAACCGGCCGAGGCTGGTCATCGTCGTCAACAACGCGAGGCCGGTCCCGCGGATGTCCGCCGGCAGCATCGCGCTGGCCAGCGCCATCAGCACGCCCTCTGTCAACGCATAATAGCCACCCAGCAGCAAAATGCATACCGCAAGATTGCCGACCGACGCGTCGGCCGGCTGAGCGGCCACGTAGGCGAGCACCAGCATGCCGTGCCCCGCGAGAAACGTGGCGCGGCGGCCGAACCGGTCGGCCAGCAGACCGGCCGGCAGGGCCAGCAGCAGGAAGCTCCCCGCCGTTCCCACATAGAGCAACGGGAACAGCCCGGGATTCAGCGCGGTGCGCTCCTGCAGGACGAGATACAGAAAACCGTCGCTGACCGTGGCGAGGCTGAGAAGCGCCCCCGCGCAGGCGAGTCCGGCGAACCCGCGCGTCGCGAGCAGCGAGCGGAGAGCCTGGCCGATCCGGAGCGGCGCCGCTCGGTCTACGGCCAGGTCGCGCGCTCCCTTGACGAACAACCACAGGACGCCGAGGCCGACGACGGCAATGGCAAAGCTGGCTACGAACACCAGATCGTAGGCGTCCGGGGCGGCCCAGAGGATGGCGAGCGCGACGAGCGGGCCCAGCATCGCGCCCGCGCTGTCGAGCGCGCGGTGGACGCCGAAACTGGTGGCGAGTCCGGCCCGGCCGCTGCTCAGCGATATGAGCGCGTCGCGCGGCGCCGCCCGCAGCCCCTTGGCGGCCCGGTCGACGGCGACGACGGCCGCAATCACCGGCCAGGCGCCGCCCGCCCCCAGCAGCCCCAGCTTGCAGACCGCGGAGGTCCCGTAACCGACGGCCGCCACCTCCTTGTCGCGCCGCGTCCGATCCGACGCGAAGCCCCCGGCCAACCGCAGCAGGGCGGTGAAGCCGTGGTACACGCCGTCTATGAAACCGAACTGCAGCGGCGTCAGACCGAGGTACAGCACCAGGTAGATCGGCAGGACCGTGGTGACCATCTCCGACGAGACGTCGGTCAGAAGACTGGTGAACCCCAGCGCCACGACGTTGCGGCTGACCAGCGGCGAAACCCGCCGTCCCCGCGCCGCGAGCAACGTCTTTCGGAGCGCCGCGATGGCTTCGACCTGGTACATGGTCCCGCCAGCACCCTTATGGCATGACAGAATAAGGCACGCGGCAAATCGAATCTGTGCCCATGAAGCCCGTTTCAGGCGCCTGCGGCCAACGCGCCCGTCAGGACGCGCGAACGGCGCTGGCCGCGTGCGTTATGGCCGTTGCCGCGGCGGCAGCAGCTTTCGCCGCAGGCGCCCCGCCGGCTGGCGAGCAGGCGGCGGGCGCCGTCACCTACCAGGGGGCGATCGCTCCGATTCTCGACCAGCACTGCGTGTCGTGCCACCGGCCGGACGCGGTGGCCCCGTTCGGCCTGACGACCTACGCGGAAGTGCGTCCGCGCGCCGAAATGATCGCAAGGGTTACACGGGACCGGGTCATGCCGCCCTGGAAACCGGCGCCCGGCGTCGCCACTTTCCTCGGCGAGCGGCGTCTCGATGACGAAGCGATCGACCTCATTCAGCGCTGGGTCGCGGCCGGCGCCCCCGAAGGCGATCCCGGCGCGCAACGCCCTCCCCGGACGTGGCCGGAAGGTTGGACGCGGGGTGAGCCGGACCTCGTCGTCACGATGACCGCGCCCTACCCGCTGCCGGCCGAGGGTGACGACGTCTACCGGAACTTCGTGGTCACGATCCCCACCACGGAAGCCCGCTTCGTCAGGGCGATCGAGCTGAAACCGGCCACGACCCGCGGCATCCACCACGCCCGCATCCTGGTCGACCGTTCGGGGTCGGCGCGCCGGCTGGACGCCGCCGATCCCGTTCCCGGTTACGACGATCGCCATGTCGATCAGGCGCGACCCCCGGAGGGTCACTTCCTCGGCTGGGCTCCGGGCACGGCCCCGAACGACGTGCCGGACCACCTGGCCTGGCGGCTCGAGCCGGGGGCCGACCTCGTGCTCAAGACCCACCTGGTGCCGCGCGGCGAGCCGACCCCGGTGCAGGTCTCGGTCGGCTTCTTCTTCGCGGACGCGCTTCCGACCGCGGCGCCGGCCGTCGTGCAACTCGGATCCCAGACCATCGACATTCCCGCCGGAGCTTCGGCCCATGCCGTGGAAGACCGGTACCGCCTCCCCGCCGACGTCGATCTGCTCGCGGTTTACCCGCATGCCCATTTTCTTGCGCGGCAGGTGGACGCCCACGCGATCCTGCCGGACGGCTCCCGCCGCGCGCTGATCCGCATCGACGACTGGGACTTTGCGTGGCAGGACGAGTACCGCTACGCGGCACCGCCGCGCCTGCCGGCGGGAACGGAAGTCGTGATGCGCTTCGTTTTCGATAACTCGGCCAGCAATCCGAGAAACCCGGCGAGCCCGCCGCGCCATGTCCGGTTCGGTCCGCGGTCGACGGACGAGATGGCGGAGCTGATGCTGCAGGTGCTGCCGGTCGACCCGGCGGAGCGCCCCGCACTGGTTCGGGACGTGACCCGGCACGTGGCCGGGATCGTGCTCGCGGGGTCGCAACACGCTTTGGCCGTAGCCCCCGGCGACGCCGCCCTGCAGGAGCGGGTCGGGAACGATCTGGCCGCGGTCGGAGAAGTGGCCGAAGCGATCCGGCATCTCGAGGCGGCGGTCCGCATCGAACCGGACCGGGCCTCCGCGCATTACCGGCTGGGGACCGCGTTGACGATGGCGGGACGAACCGGCGACGCGATGGCGAGCTACCGCCGCGTTCTGGAGCTGGACCCCGACTTCGTCGAGGCGCACAACAATCTGGGGGGACTGCTGCACCTGTCCGGCGATCTCGAAGCGGCGGCCCTCCACTACCGCCGGACCCTGGCTCTGGATCCCGCCCACGCGAACGCCCATTTCAATCTGGGGGGGATCCTGCTGGACGCGGCGCGGTTCGCCGAAGCGGAGGCCGAGTTCCGCGGCACGCTGGCCGCCCGGCCCGACTTTGCGGATGCGCACGTCAGTCTGGGCCGCGCCCTGGCCGGCCAGGGAAGGATCACGGAAGCGGTGGAAGCGTATCGCGCGGCTCTGCGACTGAATCCGGACCTCTCCGAAGCGCGCCGCCTGCTCGACGGCGCGCTCAGCGAAGCTCTGCCTCGGTAAACGGTATCCGGGACGGACGGCCCATCTCGTACAGCGCGAGGTTGGCCCTCATCCGCGCCACCGAATCCTCGATACCCGCCTGGCGGGCGGCCTCCAGAACGTCACGCTGCAAGGCCGCGGCCTGCGAAAAGAGTCCCAGCTCGGCGAGGGCCATCGCGGCCGTCTCCCCCAACGAAAGGTCCGGCGTCTCCTCCAGCAGCGGTTCGAGAATGGCCATCGCCCGTTCGCCGTCCCGCAACCTAGCGTCCGGCGCGCTGGCAAGGATGCGCGCGAGCGCGTGCTGGAACATCCGGTCCTCCGGGTTCGCATCGAGACCCCGTTGCAGGCGGTCCAGCGCCGCGTCGTATCGCTCCAGGCGGACGTAGGCCATGGCGGCGCCGTAGGCAGCCTCCTGCCGGGTCGGGTCCATCTCCAGCACCTGGTCGAAGTGGGAGACGGCCTCGTCGGAACGCCCGGTGCGGGCCAGCGACTGCGCGAGCTGCACGCGCGCCTGGAGATAGGCGGGGTCGTTCTCCAGCACGGCGGTGAAGTGCTCGATCGCCTCCTGATCCCGCCCTTGGTCGGCAAGGACAACGGCAAGGCTGAACTGCGCCTCGGTGTGCTCGGGCGCCGCCTCGACCACCTGCTCGAACTCCTGCATCGCGCCGGTGACGTCTCCCAACTGGAAGAGCGCCACGCCCAGGCGTTGCCGCAGGGAAGGATCGGTCGGGTCGAGCTCCAGGCCCCGGCGGAACAGATCCGCGGCGGTGCGGTAGTTGCCGGCGTCGAGGGCCCGGCCGCCGCGGATGTTGTAGGCGTTCGCGCTCTCGAGCAGCTCGTCCAACTCCTGTCGCAACGGATCCGGCGGCAGCGCCTCCACGTCCCCCTGAAGCTGCAGGTGCGCCTCGGCCCGCTCCGTGTCGCCGAGCCCGCGGTAGGCGAGGGCGAGCTGGTAGTGCACCGCGTTCGCCCATGGGGCGGCGGCCAGTCCCTGCTCGAGGCGTGCGACCGCGTCGGAGTATTCCTGGCGGGACAGGGCGACGCGCCCCAGACCCACCTGCGCCGCCGGCGCGTCTGGATGGCGATCGAGCGCCTGGCTATACATCTGCTCCGCCGCGTCGAGGTCGCCCTGCGTGAAGAGCACGTTGGCAAGCACCACCCGCGTCGCCAGATCGTCCGGCCTCAACTCGACCGCCCGCCCGTAGGACTGCGCCGACGCCGCCAGATCGCCGTTCGCTTCGTGGATCCGACCCAGGTAGTAGGGCCAGCGAACGTCATCCGGCATCAGCGTCTGGGCGTTCCGCAGACTCGGTTCGGCGGCGTCGACGTAGGCGGCGGCAAGCAACAGCATGCCGAGCCGGCCATAGGCGTCGCCGAGGCCCTCGGGTTCGGTCGCGGCGGTCCCCAGGCGCACGCGGACCGCCGTCTGGTAGGTGCGCATCTGCTCCGCGACCGGCTCGGTCATGAGTTCGAAGTCCGGCATCGTGACGGGAAGCAGTCCCCGCCCCTCCGGCGGAACCAGCACCGCGTCGCTCGACGCGGGCGCCGATCCTCCGGATCCGGCCGTTGCGCCGGCGTCGCCACCCCCGTTACCGCCATCACCGCCGCCGCAGCCCGCGCTCAGGAGGCCCACCAGGCAGAGCCCCCGGAACGTATGGGCGCCCAGGCGCCGGTAGCCCTGGCCCGTGACCTCACGGTGGCCATCGCCGTGGCCGTCGCGGTCGCCGTCGCGGTGACGCTGGCGGTTCATCGTGTCGCCTCCGAGAGAAGCCGTCCCTGCCCTTCTATCAAGGTAGTGTAGCGGTCAACCGGCACGTCGTCCCACGCCTCGACGCGTCCGCTCGGCCATCGCACCTCCACGTCCGGCGGATCCGCCGACTCGCCGAGCCCGACGTGCACCCGCGGGTCGTTGGCCGAGGCGTAGCTCCCGTCGCTGCGGGCGCGCCGCCATCGCGTCGGCTCGCCGTCGCGCGTGATGGTTACCCGCGCCCCCAGCATGTCCCTCCCATGCGCAGATCCCGGACTCGCCGGCGGCCCGACCAGGCGCAGCCCCAGCCAATGCCGGCGGCTCCCGATGGTGTTGACGAGGAGCCGGACCGGGCCCGCGTCGTTCGCGATCAGGACGTCGATGTCGCCGTCGTTGTCGACATCGCCGAACGCGGCGCCGCGGCTCGTCTCGACGAGATCGAACACCGCGCCCGCGCGATCGGTGACTTCCTCGAAGCTCCCATCCCCCAGGTTGCGGAACAGCGTGTTGGGCTGGCCGTACGGGAAGGGGTCTCCGTCCAGCTCGGGCAGCGCTTCCACCGTGCCGTTGACCGCGATCAGGTCCAGCCAGCCGTCGTTGTCGAAATCGAACCACGCCGAGCCCCAGCCGGTGTACGGCAGGCTGTCCGGCCCCAGGCGCGACGGGGCGCTCTCGTCCTCGAACATGCCGGATCCGTCGTTGACGTACAGGTTGTTGCCCTCCGCCGTCAGATGCGTCATGAACAGATCTTCGTCACCGTCTTCGTCGAAATCGCCGGCATCCACCCCCATGCTCGCCTCGGGCATGCCCTGGCCGCTGAGCGCCGCGCCGGAAAGCAGGGCGGCGTCCACGAGCGTGCCGTCCCGCTGGTTCAGCCAGAGGAGATTCTCCGTACCGTCGTTGGCCACGTAGATGTCGGTCCACCCGTCGCCGTCATAGTCGGCGGCGGAAACCCCCAGAGCCGGACCGAACCGCCCCGTCGTCCTGCGCGTGACGCCTCCCGTGTCGACGTGGCGGAGCGCGGTGGCGCTGACGTCTTCGAACGTGCCGTCGCCACGGTTCCGGAAGAGGTGGTCCGGCACCCCGCCGTACGCTTCCGGCGGACAGTAGTCGCGCGCCCCCGACAGATTCACGCACTCGATCGGGTTGTCGAGCCCGTAGTCGACGTTGTTTCCGATGTACAGGTCCAGCCAGCCATCGTGGTCGTAGTCGACGAACGCGGCCGAGACGCCGAACGCGTTCCGCGTCTCGATGCCGTCCACGTCCGACACGTCCGTGAACGTGCCGTCGCCGTTGTTGCGAAAGAGGCGTTCCGCCTCGAACGTCGTCACGAACAGGTCCACCCAGCCGTCGTTGTCGAAATCGCCCGTCGCGACGCCGAGGCCGAAGCCGTCGGCGGTAAGGCCGCTCTCCGCCGTGACGTCGACAAAACGCAACGTCGCGGCGCCGTCCGGGCCCGCCGCAAGTTCGTTGCGGTACAGGCGCCCCGTCAACTCGTCCGGAGAGGCGGGCGGAATCCGGGCATCGGCCAGCGTCTGATCCGGGCCGAGCATGCTTCCCTGCACCAGGAACACGTCGAGGTCGCCGTCGTTGTCGTAGTCGAGCAGGCCGAGCCCCGGCGCCATGAGCTCCGGATAGTAGTAGCGGCCCGAGAACCCGTTGAAATGCACGAAATCGAGGCCGACGGCGGCGGCGCGGTCGACGAACCAGTCCGAGTCGGTGGAATCGCCGGAGCCTGCCCCCGCGGCCGGCCGATCCCCGGCCGGAGCGGTGTCCACCGGAGAACCCGGATCCGCGGCGCAGCCTGCGAGGGCGGCGCCCGCTCCGATCAACGCGGCAATCAGCGGCAGGCGCACCGGGCCGGGGACCATGCGGCCAATGATAGTCGGCCCGCCTGCGGGGGAGGGGGTGCCGGCCTGGAGGCCGGCGGACCCAGGGCGGGCGTCAGGCCGGCCTGGAGGCCGGTGGACCCAGGGCGGGCGTCAGGCCGGCCTGGAGGCCGGCGGACCTAGCGAATTGCGCCGGCCGAACGTTCGAGAAACGGATCGAACTCGACCGGATCGTCACTTCGCCACGGCTGGCCGCTCTCGTAGCGCGCAAGCTTTTCCTGCATGCGCGGAACGAAGTCCGGCCTCCCGCCGCGGACGGCCCGCTCGACGGCGCCGCGCTGCCAGGTCACCGCCTCGGCAAAGCGTCCCGCCTCGGCCAGCGTCATCGCCATCGACTCGCCAAGGTCCATGGCCCGCGCCGCCTCCGAAAGCCCTTCCATCAGCGCGAGCGCGCGGGCGGCGTCGCGCACGCCGGGATCGATCGATCCGCTCAGGAGACGGGCGAGCGCATGAACGAAGAAGGGCTGATCCGGATAGTCCGCCATCGCCTCGACCAGGCCGTCGCGCGCCGCCGCGTTGCGGCCCAGCCGAACGAGGGTGATGGCATGGCCGAACGGGGCCTCCTCGGTGCGCGGGTCGCCCGGCGTACCCTGCGCCATGACCCGCTCGTACTGCACGAGCGCCTCCTCGAAACGACCCTCCCGGCGCAGGAGATTGGCCAGCGCGAGCTGCGCCTCGATGTGCGTCGGATCGTGCAACGCCGCCGCCTCGAACCGCTCGATGGCTTCGGATGTACGTCCCGACCCCGCCAGCAGCACGCCCAGGCTGTAGTGCGCCAGCGCATAGTCGGGCGAGGTCTGCACGATCCGCTCGAACTCGGCGAACGCTCCGGGCTGGTCTCCCATCTGGAATAGGACGGTGCCGAGGCGATGCCGGAGCGTCGGATCGGAAGGCTCCAGCACCAGCCCCCTCCGGAAGTACTCGGCCGCCCCGACCCAATCGCGCTGCGTGAGGGCGCGGTTCCCGCGTTGCTCGTAGGCTCGCGGGCTCTCGACCAGCAAGTCGAGCTCGTCCAGGCGCGGGTCTATCGGAACCACGCCGACGTCGGCGCGCTGCCGCATGTGGACTTCCGCCTGGTCGAACTCGCCAAGCCCGCGGTAGGCGAGCGCCAGCGGGTAGTGGGCCCCGATCGCCGCCTGCCCGCTGAGCCGCAGCCCCTCCTCCAGGAACTCGACGGCGCGCGCGTAGTCGTTGGCCGCGAGCGCGGCGCGGCCGATGCCGACGTGGGCGACCACCGAGTCGGGCTGCAGGGCGAGCTGCGTCTCGAAAAGCGGCTCCGCCAGCTCGGCCCGTCCCTGAAGCAGGTAGACATCGCCCAGCGACAGGAGGGTCAGCGGATCGTCGCTCTCGATGCGCAGCGCCTCGTTGAAGGCGGCGGCGGAATCGTCGAGCTCGCCGTTCGTCTTGTGGAGATGCCCGAGATAGTACGGCCAGCGCAGATCGTCCGGGTCCAGGGTCTGCGCCTCGCCCAGGTGAGTCTCGGCCGCATCGAAAAGTCCGGCCGCCATCAGCAGCATGCCCATTTCGCCGTAGGCGTCGCCGCGCGTCGCGGCGTCCACGGCCGGTGATTCCAAGGTTGCCAGCAACGCTTCGTGCTGCGTCCGCACCTGATCGCGGACGAACATGTCGGCGTTGGAGAGATCCGGCAGCGCGGCGGCCGGCGGCGTCTCACGAGCGGGCCCCGGGTCTTCGCCCCCGCCACACCCGCCCGCGGCAAGCGCGATTGTGGCGATCAGCAGGGTCCCGAATGCGCGAAGGCGCCCCGCCACGGAACCGATCCGGCCGGGGAACCATTGGGGCCTCATGGCGCCGTACCCTCTCCTTCCGTCAGCGTCGTGTACCGATCGACCGGCAGGTCGGGCCATTCCTCGACGCGTCCGCTCGGCCACACCACGCGCACGCCGGGCGCTTCCGGCGACTCGCCCAGTCCGACCAGAACGCGCGGATCGTTGGCCGAAGCATAACTGCCGTCCGTGCGGGCATGCCGCCAGATCGTCTCGCCGCTTCGCGTCACGGCGACGCGGGCGCCCAGCATGTCGCGGGGCGCGCCGCTCCCCAGCAGGCGCAGGCCAATCCAGTGGCTCCGGCTGCCTGTCTCGTTGACGAGAAGGTGCGCCGGGCCGCTGTTGTTCGATACCAACACGTCCGTGTCGCCGTCGTTGTCGATGTCTCCGAACGCCGCGCCGCGGCTGATCTCCGACAGGCGCAGCGCGGCGCCGGCGCCGTCCGTGACGTCCTCGAAGCGCCCGTTGCGGAGATTGCGGAACAGCAGATTCGTTTCGTCGTAAGGAAACGGATGGTCGCCGCGTCCCTGAATCGCCTCGATCGCGCCGTTGACCGCGAGCAGGTCGAGCCAGCCGTCGTTGTCGAAGTCGAACCAGGCCGCACCGAAACCGGTATGGCCGTGGCTTGGCGGCCCCAGCCCGCTACGGATGCTCGCGTCTTCGAAGAGGCCGGCGCCGCCGTTCTCGTACAGGTTGTTGCCCTCGTTCGGCAGGTGGGTCATGACGAGATCGAAGTCACCGTCGTTGTCGAAGTCGCCGGCGTCGACGCCCATGCTGGCCTCCGCCACCCCGTCTCCGCTGAGGGCCGCGCCGGCGAGCAGGCCATCCTCGCGGAACGTGCCGTCGCCCTGGTTCAGCCAGAGCAGGTTCGCGTGCACGTCGTTGGCGACGTAGATGTCGATCCAGCCATTCCCGTCGAAATCGGCGGTCGACACGCCGAGGGCAGGTCCGAACGACGCCCCGGGGAGCGCGGCGGCGGTCTCGTCGCTGAACCGGCCGTTCCCCAGGTTGCGATAGAGCCGGTCCGCCTGTGCCGCGTAGACCTCCGGCGTGCAATAGTCCCGCCGGCCCGCGAGATTGGTGCACGGACGGTCCGTGTCGAGGCTGTACTGCACGTAGTTGCCCACATACAGGTCCAGCCATCCGTCGCGGTCGTAGTCGAGGAAGGATGCCGACACGCTCCATCCGCCGCCCTCGGCGCCGCTCGACTCCGACACGTCCGCGAAGGTGCCGTCGCAATTGTTGCGGAACAGTTGATTCGGACCCAGGTTCGTCAGGTACAGGTCGGTGCAGCCGTCGTTGTCGATGTCGCCGGCCGCCACGCCCATTCCGTAGCCGGAGGAGTCGATGCGGCTCGGGCCGGTCACGTCGGTGAACCGCACGGCCCGGGTTCCATCCGTCTCCACGCCCAGGTCGTTGCGGAAGAGCCGGCCGCCCGGCCGGAACGCGTCGCCGGAAGCGAGCCCCGCGCCCCCGCCGAGATCTTCACCGAGGAGGCGTCCCTGCACGAGGTAGACGTCCAGATCGCCGTCGTTGTCGTAGTCGAGCAGGCCGGCCCCGCCCGGAATCATCTCCGGGAAATAGTAGCGGCCCGACATGCCGTTGAAGTGGGTGAAGTCGAGACCTGCCTCGGCGGCGCGCTCCGCGAACCAATCCGTGGCGGCCGCGCCGGTCGGGTCGCTCGCCCCGCCGGACTCCGGCGCCGAAGCAGTGCTGGACGAAGCGCGAGAAGGTGCGTCGGTTGCGCCGGGAGATCCGCCGCAGCAGAGGCTCAGGAGGGCGGCCAGGACGGCCGCGGAAGAGGTGGACTTGAAGGGAACGAATCCCGGGCGGCCGTGCGAACACGGCCGCCCGGGACAAGCAACGCGCATCTACGCGATGCTACTAGAAATCGATCTGACCTCCGATCTGCATCAACATCGGGTCGATGATCGAGTTCGGGTTGCCCCAACGCGAGCCGTACGTGCTGTTGATCGTACGGATATCGCTGGTGTTCATCAGGTTGTAGGCATCGAAGTTGATCTGGAACCGGAACCGCCCGTAGTTGATCACCTTGCTCGCCCGGAAGTCGAGCCGGGAGATCCGGTTCCCGAACAACGTCTGCGGCTCTACGAGAGGCACGACCGCGAATCCCGCCGACAGCGGACGGCCAAGACCGATGGTGTCGCCGCTGAATATCAACTGGTTCGCGTCGTAGTCCGGCCCGGAGAGGTTCTGGTAGGCGAAGCTGACGAAGAAGTCGCCCGGCATCGGGACGGACCCGAAGAACTTCACCTGCGTCTGGGCGCTGAACGGCGTCACCTCCCGGCAGTACAGATTGTCCTGCGGCGAGTCGATGACGAAACACTGGTCGTCGATCGACGTGCCCGTATCGATCCCTCCGCCGAACTGGATGCCGTTCGCCAGCCGGCCGTCGAACGTCGCGTTGAAGAAGTGATTCCGACGGATATCACTGCCGAACAGGTCCGTCCGCGTGATGATGTTGTCGACCCGGCCGAACTTGTCCGGATTGATGTCGTACAGCCCGCAGAGCTGCTGGCCCGCGGCGGGAAGTCTCGAGTCCTGGGGCACCATGATGCAGTACTCCGTGTAGTCCCCGGGACCAACCGCCAGGTTGTCGGTCCGGCGGTTCTTGCTGTTGTTCTCCTGCGAGTACCCGCCGTTGTTGAAGTAGTACCCGACGGTCACCGACAGGCCGGGGGCCAGCTCCTGCTGCACCTCCGCCGACAGATCCCAGTTGCTGTCGCGCAGGCCGGTCAGGACGTCGGGATCCCACTGCACGGCGTTGGGATTCGACTTGCCGAAGTTGTCGTTGTCGATCGCTCCGCATTCCCCGTTCGCCGCGAAGTTGCCCAGGTCGCAGTCCGGAACGTAGTTCCCGTTGGCGTCGTTCCAGGACCGGTTCGTACTGTTCACCGACCGCACGATGGGGTTGTTGGCGTTGGTGATCTCGGTGCCGATCTTCGCCACGTAGCGGCCCAGCGAGAACTTCAGCGCGGTCCGGCCGTCTCCGAACAGGTCGTAGGCAACACCTACGCGCGGATTGATGTCCCACCAGTTCGGCGTGCCTTCGCGGGCCTCGAACGTCCGGCTGGGCAGCCACGGGTTGACCCTCGGGAAGTCTCCCCACGGATTCACCGGGTTCGGATCGTCCGGCTGCATCTGCGCGGGGCTGAAGCCGTACAGATGATCGATCCGCACGCCCATGTTGATGGTCCACCGGTCGATGGTCCATTGATCCTGGGCGTAGATCCCGAGATCCCGGGCACGGTCACGCTGGAGGTAGGGCATCGCCCACTGCGTGATCCGGTTGGGCACTCCGTTGCGGAAACGGTAGTCCACGTTGTTGCCGCCGCGGACGAGGTAGACGTTGTCCACCAGTTGCTCGGTCTGTATGCCCGCCTTGAAGTTGTGCGAACCGGTGACGTACGAGGCCGAGAAGCGCTGGCTGTAGCGATCCGTGTTGTTGGGGTCGCCCCGCAGCCAGGCGTAGTTGCCGTAGCGGATCCCGAGACCCTGGTCGAGGATATACATGTGGTCCGCTTCGACGCCCGGCATCAGGAAGCTGTTCCACTGCGAGATCGCAATCGTTCCGCCCGCCTCCAGCAGCAGACGGCTCGTCTGCGTCGACGTCCAGGTGAACTGCATGAGGCGGTTCGGGTCGAAACGATAGCCGGGCGCGTACTCCTGCATCGATGCGGCGCTCGTGGAACCGCAGTTGCAAGCCCGTTGCTCGTCATAGGTGAAGTTGATCTTGTGGTTCTCAGCCGCCTGCCAGGTGAGCCGGCTCAGGTACGAGTCGTACCACTCCAGGCGCCCGCTGTAGCGGTCGTCCGGACGATCCACCCACGGGATGAAGTTCACGACTTTCCGCTCCGCACCCGGAGGCGTCAGGTACCGCGGCTGGCCGGTGGGCGGAGCCCCCGGGGCCGTGCTCTGGTTCCAGTAGACGCCCGCGTGCTTCCGCGAAAAGCCCCAGCTCCGCGCGGCGACGAAGAACCACAGCCGGTCGCGAACGACCGGGCCGCCCAGACTCAGTGACTGGTCCCACAGCTTCAGCGTCGAGTTCGAGGTCGTGAGACCGGCATCCATCAACTGCGGCGTCAGGTTCTGGCGCTCCATGCTGTCGTTGGCGAAGAAGCCGGCCGCAACCCCGCTGAAGGTGTTACCGCCCTCCTTCGGAATCACGTTGACCACCGCGCCGTCCGCGTTGGTGTCGGCCGAGACGCCCGTAGTCTGGAGGACCATCTCCTGAACCGCAGCCGAGTTGATCTGGTAGCTGCTGTTCCCGAAGCTGTTCTCGATGCCCATCCCGTCCATCGCGACCTTGGTGCCAGCCTTGCCGTGGTACTCGCCCCCCACCTGGGAGCTGTACCGGCCACCCACGTCGGCCAGGCCGGTGAAGCCGGGCGTCAGCGTGACGAGGTTGTTGACGTGCTTCGTGCTCATCGGCAACGTCGACAGCACCTCGTCGGTCACCGCCGTCTGTCGCCGGACGTTCTGCACGTCGACGACGGGCGCCACCCCGGTCACCGTAATCGTCTCCTCGATACCGCCGACCGACATCGCCGAGTCGACGTTCGCGGTGAACCCGGTCGTCAACTCGATGCCCTCGCGAATGACCGTGCTGAAGCCGGGAAGCGAGAACGTGACCGTGTACACGCCGGGGCGCAGGTCGACGATGGAGTAGAGGCCCTGGCCGTCGGTGATGGCGATCCGCTCGCCCTCGATCAGTGCAGGGCTCGCTGCGGTGACGGTCACGCCCGGCAGAATGCCGCCCGTGTTGTCCGTGACCGAACCGGAAATGCCTTGCGCCAACGCTGGGGCTGGCGCAAGCAGGAAGGAGCCGACGACTACGAGTGCCCAAGGCGAGCGGGAGAATCTATGCACGTGTGCTCTCCTTTCCTCCCATACCGCAACGTCACCTGACGTTGCAATTCATATAGCGATTGGAGCACTTCCCGCGCTCGGCTGTCAAATGTTGCGAGTTTGTTTAGCGGTAGTTTCTGAGGGGGTGTATATCCAGATCTTTGGTCTTTTACTACGGTTATTTGTATTCGCTTGGCCGAATCGCATCCCAATAGGGGACAAGATACGAACCTCTGACTTGTAACAGCCTGCATTCGTATTCATTTAGTGGAATAGCCACCGAATTGAGAAAGATCCAAGCCATTGGACCTCCGTCGGTCGACGAAACAACCGGCGGGCCAAAAAAAATCCCGGGCGGCCGTATTTTCACGGCCGCCCGGGACACGATGCGAGCATCGCCGGAAACTACCCGGGAGTTGGCGCCGTTCCACGGCGCGGACTCCCGGTTAGACGATGCCGCTAGAAGTCGATCTGACCTCCGATCTGCATCAACATCGGGTCGATGATGTAGTTCGGGCTCCCCCAGCGCGAGCCATACGTGCTGTTGACGCCACGAACGTCGCTCGTGTTCATCAGGTTGTAGGCGTCGAAGTTGATCTGGAACCGGAACCGCCCGTAGTTGATGACCTTGCTCGCACGGAAGTCGAGCCGGGAGATCCGATCCTCGAACAACGACTGCGGAGCCACCAGCGGCACCGTCGCCCGACCAAAGGTCAGAGGCCGCCCGAGACCCATCACGGCGTCATTCCTGATCGTCAGGTTGGCGTCGTAGTCCGGCCCGGAGAGGTTCTGGTAGGCGAAGCTGACGAAGAAGTCGCCGGGCAACGGCACCGACCCGAAGAACTTCACCTGCGTCTGGGCGGTGAACGGCGTCACCACCCGGCAGTACAGGTTCTCCTGCGGCGAATCGATGACGAAGCACTGATCGTCGATCGACATGCCGGTGTCGATCCCGCCGCCGAACTGGATGCCGTTCGCCAGCCGGCCGTCCAACGTCACGTTGAAGAAGTGATTCCGGCGGATGTCGCTGCCGAAATTGTCCGTCCGCGTGATGATGTTGTCGACCTGGCCCAACTTGTCGGGGTTGAGGTCATACAGCCCGCAGAGCTGCTGACCCGCGTTGGGAAGCCGCGAGTCGTTCGGCACCATGGTGCAGAACTCCGTGTAGTCCCCGGGGCCAACCGCCAGGTTGTCGGTCCGGCGGTTCTTGCTGTCGTTCTGCTGGTTGTACCCGCCGTTGTTGAAGTAGTACCCGGCGGTCATCGACAGGCCCGGGAGCAACTCCTGCTGCACCTCGGCCGACAGGTCCCAGTTGCTGTCACGCAGGCCGTTCAGGACGTCCGGATCCCACTGGATGGCGTTGGGATTCAACGCGCCGAAGTTGTTGTTGTCGATGGCTGCGCACTCTCCGTTCGGGGCGAAGTTCCCCAGGTCGCAGTCCGGCACGAAGTCTCCGTTGGCGTCGTTCCAGACCCGCCTCGTGCTGTTCACCGACCGCACGACGGGGTTGTTGGCGTTGGTGATCTCGGTGCCGATCTTCGCCACGTAGCGGCCCAGCGAGAACTTCAGCGCGGTCCGGCCGTCACCGAACAGGTCGTAGGCAACACCTACGCGCGGGTTGATGTCCCACCAGTTCGGCGTGCCTTCCCGCCGGTCGAAGTTCCGGTTGGGCAGCCACGGGTTGACCCTCGGAAAGTCTCCCCAGGGATTGACCGGGTTCGGATCGTCCGGCTGCACCTGCGCGGGGCTGAAGCCGTACAGGTGATCGATCCGCACGCCCATGTTGAGGGTCCACCGGTCGATGGTCCACTGATCCTGGGCGTAGATCCCCATATCCCGGGCGCGGTCGCGCTGCAGGTAGGGCGTCGTCCACTGCACGATGCGCCACGGGTCGCCACCGACCAGGTGGTAGTGCACGTTGTCACCGGCATTGAGGAGGTAGACATTGTCAACCAGTTGCTCGGTCTGTATGCCCGCCTTGAAGTTGTGCGAACCGGTGACGTACGACGCCGAGAAGCGCTGGCTGTAGCGATCCGTGTTGTTGGGGTCGCCCCGCAGCCAACCGTAGTTGCCGTACGTGATCCCCGTCCCATAGTCGACGAGCATCACTTCATCAGCCTCGACGCCCGGCATCAGGAAGGTGTTCCACTGCGAGATCGCGATCGTTCCGCCGGCCTCCAGCAGCAGGCGGCTCGTCTGCGTCGACGTCCACGTGAACTGCATCAGGCGATTCGGGTCGAAACGATAGCCGGGGGCCGACTCCTGCATCCGGTTGGCGTTGGTGGAACCGCAGTTGCAGGCGCGCTGCTCGTCATACGTGAAGTTGAACTTGTGGTTCTCAGCCGCCTGCCAGGTGATTCGGCTCAGGTACGAGTCGTACCACTCCAGGCGCCCGCTGTAGCGGTCGTCCGGCCGATCCTCCCACGGAATGAAGTTCACGACCTTCCGGTACGCGCCGTCAGGCGTCAGGTACCGCGGCTCGCCCGTCGCGGGAGCTCCGGGCGCCGTCGCCTGGTTCCAGAAGACGCCGGCGTGCTTCCGCGAGAAGCCCCAGCTCCGGCCGGCAATGAAGAACCACAGCCGATCGCGCGCGATCGGGCCGCCAAGGCTCAAGGACTGATCCCACAGCTTCAGCGTCGAGTTCGACGTGTTGAGGCCGGCATCCATCAGCTCCTGCGTCAGGTTCTGGCGCTCCATGCTGTCGTTGGCGAAGAAGCCGGCCGCGATCCCGCTGAAGGTGTTACCGCCCTCCTTGGGAATCACGTTGACCACCGCGCCGTCGGCGTTCGTGTCGGCCGACACGCCCGTCGTCTGAAGCACCATCTCCTGAACTGCAGCCGAGTTGATCTGGTAGCTGCTGTTCCCGAAGCTGTTCTCGATGCCCATGCCGTCCATGGCGACCTTGGTGCCGTTCTTGCCGTGGTACTCGCCCCCAACCTGGGAGCTGTACCGGCCACCAACGTCGGCCAGTCCGGTGAACCCGGGCGTCAGCGTGACGAGGTTGTTGACGTGCTTCGTGCTCATCGGAAGCGTCGACAGCACCTCGTCGGTCACCGCCGTCTGCCGCCGGACGTTCTGCACGTCGACGACAGGCGCGGCGCCCGTCACGGTAATCGTCTCTTCGATGCCGCCGACCGACATCGCCGAGTCGACGTTGGCGGTAAACCCGGTCGTCAGCTCGATGCCCTCGCGAATGACGGTGCTGAAACCGGGAAGCGTGAACGTGACGGTGTAGACGCCGGGGCGAAGGTCGACGATGGAATAGAGACCCTGGCCGTCGGTGATGGCGATCCGCTCGCCCTCGATCAGCGCGGGGCTCGCCGCGGTGACGGTCACGCCCGGCAGGATGCCGCCCGTGTTGTCCGTGACCGAACCGGAAATGCCTTGCGCCAACGCTGCGGTTGGCGCAAGCAGGAAGGAGCCGACGATGACGAATGTCCAAGGCAATCGGGAGAATCTACACACTGGTGTTTCCTCCTTTCTCCCCTACCCCAGAACGCCACTTGGCGCCCGGGGACGCAGTCACGCCGTTGGACCCAATTCAGTCGCTGGTCGCGGGCGCGCCTGTCACCTGCTGACCGCTGTCTTCGACAAAACGCGGTTGTTGCTTCGGCCCTACCCCCCTTTCGTTCTGACGGTTCTCTGGCGCAGTTAACACTTGAATTGCCCGACTGTCAAGGCTTGGCCGGACGGCAGCCGAGGGGCAGGGGAACTTCCGGGGAGGAACCCGGGCGGCCGTGGGAACGCGGCCGCCCGGGATGCGATGCAAACGCCCGACGCTAGAAATCGATCTGACCTCCGATCTGCATCAACATCGGGTCGATGATCGAGTTCGGGTTGCCCCACCGGGAGCCGAACGTGCTGTTGACCGTCCGGACATCGCTGGTGTTCATCAGGTTGTAGGCGTCGAAGTTGATCTGGAACCGGAACCGCCCGTAGTTGATGATCTTGCTCGCCCGGAAGTCGAGCCGGGAGATCCGGTCCTCGAACAACGTCTGCGGAGCCACCAGCGGCACCGTCGCCCGCCGTGCCGACAACCCCCGCCCGAGGCCGATGGTGTCGGCGTTCCCGACCAAGTGGTTGGCGTCGTAGTCGGGCCCGGAGAGGTTCTGGTAGGCGAAGCTGACGAAGAAGTCGCCAGGCAGCGGGACGGACCCGAAGAACTTCACCTGCGTCTGGGCGGCGAACGGCGTCACCACCCGGCAGTACAGGTTCTCCTGCGGCGAATCGATGACGAAGCACTGATCGTCGATCGACATGCCGGTGTCGATCCCGCCGCCGAACTGGATGCCGTTCGCCAGCCGGCCGTCGAACGTCGCGTTGAAGAAGTGATTCCGGCGGATGTCACTCCCGAACAGGTCCGTCCGCGTGATGATGTTATCGGCCTGGCCGAACTTGTCCGGGTTGAGGTCGTACAGCCCGCAGAGCTGCTGGCCCGAGTTCGGAAGCCTCGGATCCTGCGGCACCATGATGCAGTACTCCGTGTAGTCCCCGGGGCCAACCGCCAGGTTGTCGGTCCGGCGGTTCTTGCTGTCGTTCTGCTGGTTGTACCCGCCGTTGTTGAAGTAGTACCCGACCGTCATCGAGAGGCCTGGCAGCAACTCCTGCTGCACCTCGGCCGACAGGTCCCAGTTGCTGTCGCGCAGGCCGTTCAGGACGTCCGGATCCCACTGGATGGCGTTGGGATTCAACTTGCCGAAGTTGTTGTTGCTGATGGCGCCGCATTCGCCGTTCGCCGCGAAGTTCCCGAGGTCGCAGTCCGGCACGTAGTTCCCGTTGGCGTCGTCCCAGGCCCGGTTCGTGCTGTTTACCGACCGCACGATGGGGTTGTTGAGGTTGGTGATCTCGGTGCCGATCTTCGCCACGTAGCGGCCCAACGAGAACTTCAGCGCGGTCCGGCCGTCACCGAACAGATCGTAGGCAACACCTACGCGCGGATTGATGTCCCACCAGTTCGGCGTGCCTTCCCGTCGATCGAACGTCCGGCTGGGCAGCCACGGGTTGACCCTCGGGAAGTCTCCCCAGGGATTGACCGGGTTCGGATCGTCGGGCTGCTGCTGCGCTGGGCTGTAGCCGTACAGATGGTCGATCCGCACGCCCATGTTGATGGTCCACTGGTTGATGGTCCATTGATCCTGCGCATAGATCCCCAGATCCCGGGCGCGGTCCCGCTGGAGGTAGGGAGTCGCCACCAGCGTGATGCGGTTGGGAACTCCGTTGCGGAACCGGTAGTACGCATTGTTGCCGGCCTGGACGCGGTAGACGTTGTCCACCAACTGCTCGGTCTGTATGCCCGCCTTGAAGTTGTGCGAACCGGTTACGTACGAGGCCGAGAAGCGCTGGCTGAAGCGATTGGTCTCGTTGGGGTCGCCCCGCAGCCCACTGTAGCTGCCGTAGCGGATCCCTGTCCCCACATCGTCAATCCGCACGTGGGACGCTTCGACGCCCGGCATCAAGAAGCTGTTCCACTGGGAGATCGCAATCGTTCCGCCGGCCTCCAGCAGCAGGCGGCTCGTCTGCGTCGACGTCCACGTGAACTGCAACAGCCGGTTCGGATCGAATCGATAGCCGGACTGCGCCTCCTGCATCCGGCGGACATCGGTGGAGCCGCAGTTGCAGGCGCGCTGCTCGTCGTACGTGAAGTTGATCTTGTGGTTCTCCGCCGCCTGCCAGGTGAGCCGGCTCAGGTACGAGTCGTACCACTCCAGGCGCCCGCTGAACCGGTTGTCCGGTTGGTCCACGTACGGGATGAAGTTCACGACCTTCCGCTCCGCCCCCGGAGGCGTCAGGTACCGCGGCTGCCCCGTCGGCGGGGCGCCCGGGTACGTGCTCTGGTTCCAGTAGACGCCCGCGTGCTTGCGCGAAAAGCCCCAGCTCCGCGCGGCGATGAAGAACCACAGCCGGTCGCGGGCAATCGGGCCGCCCAGGCTCAGCGACTGATCCCACAGCTTCAGCGTCTTGTTCGACGTGTTGAGGCCGGCGTCCATCAGCTCCTGCGTCAGGTTGCCGCGCTCCATGCCGTCGTTGGCGTAGAAGCCGGCCGCAATCCCGCTGAAGGTGTTCCCGCCCTCCTTCGGAATCACGTTGACCACCGCGCCGTCCGCGTTGGTGTCGGCCGAGACGCCCGTAGTCTGGAGGACCATCTCCTGAACCGCAGCCGAGTTGATCTGGTAGCTGCTGTTCCCGAAGCTGTTCTCGATGCCCATCCCGTCCATCGCGACCTTCGTGCCGTTCTTGCCGTGGTACTCGCCCCCAACCTGAGAGCTGTACCGGCCGCCTACGTCAGCCAGGCCGGTGAACCCGGGCGTCAGGGTCACGAGGTTGTTGACGTGCTTCGTGCTCATGGGCAGCGTCGACAGCACCTCGTCGGTCACCGCCGTCTGCCGCCGGACGTTCTGCACGTCAACGACAGGCGTGGCGCCGGTCACCGTAATCGTCTCCTCGATGCCGCCGACCGACATCGCCGAGTCGATGTTCGCGGTGACCCCGGTCGACAGCTCGATGCCCTCGCGAATCACCGTGGTGAAGCCGGGAAGCGTGAACGTGACGGTGTAGGTGCCGGGCCGTAGATCGACGATGGAATAGAGACCCTGGCCGTCGGTGATCGCGATCCGCTCGCCCTCGATGAGCGCGGGGCTCGCGGCGGTGACGGTCACGCCCGGCAGGATGCCGCCGGTATTGTCCGTGACCGAACCGGAAATGCCTTGCGCCAACGCGAGGGTTGGCGCAAGCAGGAAGGAGCCGACGACGACGAATGCCCAAGGCAATCGGGAGAATCTACACACGGTAGTGCCCTCCTTTCTCCCCTGCCCCGATACGCCACCTGGCGCCGGGGCACAGTCACGCCGTTGGGACGCTAACCGATGACCGCAGGCGTGGCTGTCATCCAACCGACCGGCTATCTTCGTCAACACGTCGTGCTTTCACGCAGTCGCTGCTTTCGGTTACTGCCTCCTTTCGTCCTGACTCATTCTCACTCGCGGTTGCCCGAACGAAGGCGCCCCGGGCGGACCGTGATGCACGGCCGCCCGGAGGCGCGGTGATTCAAACGCGTTCGTGATCCGCCTAGAAGTCGATCTGGCCGCCGATCTGCATCAGCCGCGGATCCATGATCGTCGTGGGCTGCTGCCACCGCGATCCGAACGTGCTGTTCACGGCCAGCACGGAGCTGGCGTTGAGCGCGTTGTAGGCGTCGAAGTTGATCTGGAACCGGAACCGGCCGGCGTACAGGATCTTGCTGACCCGGAGATCCAGCCGCCGCGTCCGCCCTTCGAACAACGTCTGCGGCGCCACCAGCGGCACCGTCGCCGTCCTCGCGCCGCCCGCCAGCGGCCGTCCGAGCGATTGCATGATCTCGGCGTTGGTCGCCGCGTAGTTGGCATTGATCGGCGGTCCCGACAGGTCCTGGTAGGTCGCGCTGAACATCACGTCACCCGGCAGCGGCACCGACCCGAAGAACTTGACCTGCGTCTGGGCCGCCCACGGCCTGACCTCGCGGCAGTGCAGCATCTGCTGCGGCGAATCCACCACGAAGCACTGGTCCTGGACCGACCGCCCCGTGTCAATGCCGCCGCCAACCTGGATGCCGTTGGCGAACCGCCCGTCGAAGCTCACCTGAAAGAAGTGGTGAGCCAGCCCGAGCTGCCCGAAGTTGTGCACGCCGGTGATCAGGCTCTCGACCTGTCCGAACCGGTTCGGGTTGATGTCATAGAGGCCGCACACCTCGTACCCGCCACCGTTCGGGAGCCGCGAATCGGTCGGCGCCGTGATGCAGTACTCCGTGTAGTCGCTGGGCGTCACCAGAACGTTGTCGGTCAGCCGGACCTTGCTCGCCCCGAGGTTGCCGTAGCCCGAGCCGCTCGAGAAGTACCCGCCGGTGTTGTAGTAGTAGCCGAGGCTCATCGACAGCCCGTCGCGGAGTTCCTGCTGGACCTCCATCGACATGTCCCAGTTGTAGTCGCGCTTGCCCCAGCCGCTCAGGACGTCGGGATCCCAGCGCACCGCGTTCGGGTTCTGCTTGCCGAAGTTGTTGTTGCCGATCGGGCCGCACTCCCCGTTGCGGTCGAAGTTCCCCAGGTCGCAATCCGGCACGTAGTTGCCGTTGGCGTCGTTCCAGGACCGGTTCGCGGAGAGAATCGACGTATTGATGGGGTTGTTCGCTGCCGTCATGTTCGTGCTCGACTTCCCGACATAGCGGCCCATCGAGAACTTCAGCGCGGTTCGGCCGTTGCCGAACACGTCGTACGCCGCCCCCACGCGCGGGCTGAATTCCTGCCACGCAGGAACGCCCTCCCGCGGCGCGAAGTCCACCGGCGGAAGCCAGTTGTTGCCAAGCGTCAGGCCCGGCCAGGTCCCCGGGTTGGGCGACCCCGGGAACGACTGCGGCGGCACGTAGCCGTTCATGAAGTCGAAGCGCGCGCCCAGGTTCAGCGTCAACCGGTCGATGGTCCACTGGTCCTGGGCGTAGATCCCGATCTCGTTGACGCGGTTCTTCTCCAGCGACGGCGTCGCGTACTGCGTGATCCGGTTCGGCACGCCGTTGCGGAACCGGAAGTACGTGTTCATCGGCCGGAAGAAGAAGTTGTCCCGCGTCAGGTGCTCGTGCAGGAACCCGGCCTTGAAGTTGTGCGACCCCGTCACGTAGGAAACCGACGCGCGGGCCGAGTACCGGTCCGTGTTGTTCGGGTCGCCGCGATACACCGACGCGCCGCCGTAGCGGATCCCTGTCCCCTGATCGTCAATCCGCACGTGATCCGCTTCGACGCCCGGCATGAAGTACTGGTTCCACTGCGAGATCGCGACGGTGTAGCCCGCCTCGAGCAGCAGACGGCTGGTCTGCGTCGACGTCCACGAGAACTGCAGCAGACGGTTCGGGTCGAACCGGTAGCCGGGGCTGTACTCCTGCATGTTGCGCGAGTTGGTGGAGCCGCAGTTGCACGCCCGCTGCTCGTCATACGTGAAGTTGATCTTCTGGTTCTCCGCCGCCTGCCACGTGATCCGGCTCAGGTACGAGTCGTACCACTCGAGTCGGCCACTGAAACGGTCTTCTGGACGATCCGTCCACGGCGTGAACCGCACCACCTTGCGGATGGCTCCGGGCGGCGTCAGGAACGTGCTCACTCCCGTTGCGGGAGCGCCCGGTGCGGTGTTCTGGTTCCAGAAGACGCCGTCGTGCTGCCGCGAGAAGCCCCAGCTCCGCGCCGCCACGAAATACCACACGCGGTCCCGCATGATCGGGCCGCCCAAACTCAGCGACTGATCCCACATCTTCAGCGTCTTGTTCGACGTGGTCACACCGCGCGACTGGAGGTCGGCGGTCAGGTTCGCGCCCTCCATACTGTCGTTGGCATAGAAACCCGCGGCGATCCCGCTGAACTGGTTGCCGCCTTCCTTGGGAACGATGTTGACCACCGGACCGTCGGCGTTCGTGTCCGCCCCGATGCCGCTCGTCTGGAGCACCATCTCCTCGACCGCCGCCGCGTTAATCTGGTAGCTGCTGTTCCCCGAGGTGTTCTCGACGCCCATGCCGTCGAACGCCACCTTCGTGCCCCGCTTGCCATGGAACGAGCCGCCCACCTGGGAGCTGTACCGGCCGCCCACGTCGGCCAGGCCCGTAAACCCGGGTGTCAACGTGACGAGGTTGTTGACGTGCTTCGTGCTCATCGGCAGCGTCGACAGCACCTCGTCGGTCACCGCCGTCTGCCGCCTAACGTTCTGCACGTCGACCACCGGCGTGGCGCCCGTGACGGTAATCGTCTCCTCGATGCCGCCGACCGACATCGCCGAGTCGATGTTCGCCGTGACCCCGGTCGACAGCTCGATGCCCTCCCGGACCACGGTGGTGAAGCCAGGCAGCGTGAACGTGACGGTATAGAGGCCGGGCCGCAGGTCGACGATCGAGTAGAGGCCCTGACCGTCGGTGATGGCAATCCGCTCGCCCTCGATGAGCGCCGGGCTGGCGGCGGTGACGGTGACGCCCGGCAGAATGCCGCCGGTATTGTCGGTAACCGCACCGGAAATGCCTTGCGCGAACCCTGCGGTTGGCGCAAGCAGGAAGGAAGCGACGACGCATGCCCAAGGCAATCGGGAGAATTTACGCACGAGTTGGCCCTCCTTTCTCCCTTTTCTTCGAACGCGCCACCTGGCGCCTCGACTGCACGAGCCCGGGGACCGGCGAACTGCCCGCCCGCGAGCGTGGCTGTCACCTAACTGACTGCTGTCGTCAAGAGAACGTGGGATGCTGCTTTGGAACGGCCTCCTTTCGTCCTTACACTACTGCTCGCGAGTAAAGCACCACGCCGCACCCCTGTCAAGACGGGCTGGCGCACGACCCACGGCGCGGCCCGCTAGGGAAGCGCCAGCGCGATCAGCTCCGCCGGCTCGCCGCGATCCCCGATCGGCACGGCGACATACTGCTTCCCGTCAACCAGGTAGGTCATCGGGACGCCGGTCTGGCGCTTGGGTAGCTCGGTTTCCCAGATCGTCTCGCCGGTCTGTTTGTCGTAGGCGTAGAACATGCGTCCGCCGGCCCACGTGGGCGTGGCGAAGAGCCCGCCGCCCTCGCCGGCGAAGAGCAGCGTCTTCGTGACCATGATCCCGCTTCGCTCCGGCTTGCCCGTGCGCGGGATGTCGAGCCCGCTCAGCGCCGGATGGTCCTTCACGCAGTCCGGCGTGTCGCCGTTCGCGATCATCCAGACATGGTCGCCGGTGTTCAGATCGATGGCGGTGATGCGTCCCCAGGGCGGCTTGATGAGGGGCAGGCCCAGCGGTCCGATCTCGCCGCAGCCTTCCCGCGCCGCGGCGCCGCGCCGACGCCCGGCAAACCCCTGCACGTAGTCCATGCTCGACCGGTCCGGATTGTTGGTGAGCGCCGCGACGGTCGGATGCGTCACCGATGCCACGTAGAGGATGCCCGTCTCGGGATCCGCCGCGCCGCCCTGCCAGTTCGCGCCGCCGGTCATCTGCGGCAGCATCAGCAGTCCGCGCCGGCCGTCCGCCGCGGCGAGAATCGGCGGCGTGTAGAGCGGTCCGAGCTGATACTCGGACGCGATGCGCCGCGCCTCGGCGTTCAGCTCCGGCGTGAAGTCGAGGACGTCGTCCTCCGACACGCCCTGGCGGTCGAACGGCGCCGGCCGGGTCGGAAACGGCTGGGTCGGCGCGGCCTGCTCGCCCGGCACGGTCGAGGCGGGCACGGGGCGTTCCTCGATCGGCCAGACCGGCTCGCCCGTGACCCGGTCGAAGACGTAAGTAAAGGCCTGCTTGGTCATCTGGGCCACAGCCTTTATCTCCCGGCCGTCCACCGTGATGTCGATCAGGGTCGGCGCGGTCGGAATGTCGTAGTCCCAGATTCCGTGATGGATCAACTGGAAATGCCAGACCCGCTCGCCGGTCCGGGCATCCAGGCAGACCAGGCTCTCCGCGAACAGGTTGTCGCCGGGCCGGTGGCCGCCGTAGAGGTCGTTGGTCGGCGTTTCGACGGGAAGGTACACGTAGCCCAGCTCCGGATCCGCCGACATCGGCGCCCACACGCCGGTGTTGCCGGTGTAGCGCCACGAATCGTTCTCCCAGGTGTCGTTGCCGAACTCGCCCGGCTGCGGGATCGTGTGGAAGACCCACAACTGCTCGCCGGTGCGCACGTCGAAGCCGCGGACGAATCCGGCCGTGAACTCGGGAGCGGGCGCCGTGGCGAGGAGCGCCGCCCCGATCACGACCACGTCTCCGACCACCATGGCGGGCGAGTTCCAACCGATCTGGCCGTCCTCGATGGGCGGGCGCTCGACCCCGTCGTACAGCCCGTCGTAGAGATCGACGACGCCGTCGTCGCCGAAGCCGGGAATCGGCCGGCCGGTCGCGGCATCCAGCGCCACCAGGTGATAGCCCCGGGTGACGTGGATGATCCGATCGTCGCCCTGCTCGTCCGTCCAGTACCCCACGCCCCGCCCGGAGCTGGCCCGGACGGGGGCCACGTCGCCCCGCTCGCCTTCGTCGAGGCGGTACATCCACAGCGTCTCGCCGGTGGCCCCGTCGATGGCCACGGCGTTGCGCCGCCAGCCCGCCGTCGTGTACAGCACGCCATCCACCATCAGCGGCGTCGCCTGGTAGTTGAAGTCGGCGCGCGGGCCGAAGTTGTCCGTCCGCCACCGCCACGCGATCTCGAGGTCGGCGACGTTGTCCCGGTTGATTTGATCGAGAGGCGAGTACTTGGTGCCGCCGGCATCGCCGCCGTAGTACCGCCATTCACCCTCGCCCGCACCCTGCTGCGCCGGGGCGGTCACCCCGGCCGCGATCAGGACGGCGACAACCGCGACACTCCCCCGGACACACTGGCCAAACCGTCTCGACATGTGGTGCTCCTCTTCCTGCTGTCCCCGGTGGCCGCCTCCGGAATCTACGGCGTCGGCGCCGGGAACGGATATCCCGGCGGTCCGTGCCGGTAGAACGCCCCCAGGTCGTCGATCTGGTCCATGTCCGGATACAGCACGCCGAAGGCCGGGGCCTCGCGGCTGCCGCGCGGCGAGTACCAGACGGCGCCGTCCCGCGTGATCTGGATCTTGGGCGAGTCGGCGTGCCGCTGCGGCTTCGGATAGAACGTGAACTCCTCGGTGCGCGGATTGAATCGCCAGAGCGAGGCGCCGTAGTCGCCGTCCATCCGCTGGCCGACGTCGGGAGCCCAGATGTTGTCGTCCGGGTCGGCGGCGACATCGTACGGCTCCGCGTTCTGCTGGGGGATCGACCACTCCGTCATCTTGCCGGTCGACTGGTCCAGCTTCACCAGCCTGCCCGGTCGCTTGCCGGCGGAATAGATGCCCCACCAGATGTTGTTCCGGGAGTCGACGTTGAGGCGCCGCGTATGCCCCGGATAGGTGGGTGCGGTGTATTCCGTCCACGAGTTGTTGGACGTATCGAACTTGACGATCTTCCCCCCGCTCCAGAGGGCGATCCAGATGTTGTCGTTGCGGTCGGCCACCACGCCGTAAGGAATCGCGTGCGGGGTCGGAATGCGGAACACCGACACCTCGCCCGTCGCCCGGTCCCACTTGCTGAGGGCGCCGCCCATGATCCAGCCGACGTAGATGTTGCCCTTCGAGTCCATGGCGAGCGACTGCATGAACTTCGTCGGGTTGCGGACCACGTCGTCGGGGTCCATCGGGATCTGGTACTCGAACTCCTCCGTCGCGGGATTGAACCCGAGGAGCCGCTTTTCCTTGTCCCCGGTCCGGCCGCGGTGCTCCGGCAGCCAGATCAGGCCGGCCGGGTCGATGAGAATCTCGTGGTTCCCGTTCCGGGGATCGGGATAGAGGTACGCCTTCTGCTCGCCCGTGCGCGGATCCAGCTTGACGAGGCGGTGCGGCACGCCACGGTCCACCAGCCAGACGTTGCCGTCCGCGTCGAAGCGGGGATCCTGGCCGTAGCGCCGGACCCCGTCACCGGCCCACCGCGGGTCGTTGGTGCCCTCGTCGGGACCGTCCACCGGCAGGTAGTACTCGATGTACATCGCCTTGCCGAGCGCCTCTTCGTCGACCGGCGTCTGCTGCTCGATGCGCACGCGCCGGCGCTTGCTGTCGGGGCCGAAGTTCTTGACCACGTAGGCCAGCAGGTCGTCCCGGTCCTGCCGGCCGAAGCGGAACATCGACGCCCGGAACGACAGCAGCCCCTCCCCGTAGCGCGTCGGATCCCGCTCGCCGAGGGTGCTGCCGACCATGTGGTCGATCCACGACATCCACTGCCGCTCGGTGCCGGGCCGCGTCGGGAAGAAGTTCTCGCCGTGGCACGCCATGCATACCTGCTCGGCGACCTCCTTGCCCGGGCCCGGCGGATAGATCTCGTCGTAGCTCGCGTACTCGAACGGCCCGGCGTTGCCGCTCTCCATCGCGGTCCGGCCGGCCGGGATGACGAGCTGGGGCGCGTCGCCCGACAGCGGGCTCATCGCGAGATCGACCTCGCCTGCCTCGCCGGCGCCCAGCGTCACCGTCCGGGCGTCCGACTCCAGGCGCTTCGTGCTCGCGCTCACCTCGTAGGTGCCGGGGAACAGGGCGACGGCCCGGTAGCGGCCGCCGTTCGTGTAGACCATGTACACGATGCCCCGGTCGACGTTGCGGATGTAGACCTGCGCCGCCGTGAACGACTCGGACGCGGTCACCGTCCCCGACAGGGTCGCGGTCCCCGGCACCTGCGCCCGCAGACCGATCCCGCTCAGGGCCAGAATCGACGCGCCCATCGCCACGGCAATCAGCCGGGCACGATATCCGTTTACGCCAATCGCGCTTGAAAGCATCATCACCTGCTCCCCCGCCTGTTCCCGGGATGACTGTCCGAACCCACCGTGTCGAGAATGCGGCGCGAGGCGGGGCAAGTCAAGCCGCCGCTCCGCACGCGCTATCCTTTCCCGGCGCGGGCTCGCCTCCCGCGGTGGTTCTTGCGGACGGGCGGTCGAGACTATGGAAACCACGTGGTCGCGCTGGTTGCGGGCGCCGCAGAGTGTGTGGCTGCGGAAGGCGATCTTTCAGGTCCACCTGTGGACCGGAATCGGCCTGGGCGCCTACGTCTTCGTAATCTGCGTGACCGGCAGCGTGCTGGTCTACCGGAACGAGCTGTACCGGACCTTCTCGCCGCAGCCCGTCATCGTGGACAACCCGGGCGCGGCGGCGCCGCTCGGCGAGGACGGCCTGGAGCGCGCCGCCCTCGAGGCATATCCCGGCTACGGAGTGCAGGAGGTCCGGCCCGGCCGGACGGAAGACCAGGCGGTCGAAATCACCCTGACGCGGGACGACGATCGGATACGGCGGCTATTCGACCCCTACACGGGCGAGGACCT
Organism: uncultured Vicinamibacteraceae bacterium; assembly: GCA_964636705.1. GTDB lineage: Bacteria > Acidobacteriota > Vicinamibacteria > Vicinamibacterales > UBA8438 > VXRJ01. Next base: position 7,541 of record CAZWUJ010000028.1, on the reverse strand, counting down.
GGGCGACCCGCTGCCGCTCGGCTACCGCCTGTCCGCCTGGACGCTCGACCTGCACGACAACCTCCTCGCCGGCACGACCGGCCGGCGCGTGAACGGCATCGGGGCGTCCTTCCTGCTTCTGCTGGCCCTGACCGGCGCCGTGATCTGGTGGCCCGGCATCCAGCGCTGGCGGCGCAACCTCACCATCGACCGGAAACGGTTCAACTGGAGCCTCCACAGCACGTTCGGCTTCTGGTGCTGGCCGTTCCTCTTCCTGTGGGCCGTGACGGGGCTCTACCTCTCGTACCCGGCCCTCTTTGCCGCGGTCGTCGACTATCTCGAACCGCTCGATCCGGACAGCCTGGAGGAACGCGTCGGCGACCGCGTGATGTACTGGCTTGCCTACCTCCACTTCGGCCGGCTCGGGGGCCGGGGCATCCCCGGCTGCGGGAGGCTCTGCGGCGAGACCACCAAGGCGCTGTGGGCGTTCGTGGGCCTGATCCCGCCCGCCCTGTTCGTCACCGGCGTGATCATGTGGTGGAACCGCGTGGTGCGGCGCTGGCTGAAGTCCGGTCCCGCCGCCTGAAGGCGGCGTCCGGAGCGGCAGGCGACGACGCGTCGGGTCAGGTCTCGGCGCCGACTCCCTCGCGGGTTTCGGCGATCACGAGATCGACGACCGCCCGCAACGCTTCTTCGTCGGTGTCGCCCTCCAGCCGGCGGAGCCGGAACAGGTCGAGTTGCCGGTCGGCGCCGCTGCCCTCCCGAATCACGTGCAGCACGTGGCGAAGCTCCGGCTCGCAGCCGAGCTCGCGGGCGTCCTCCGAGACCTCCTCCACCAGCCGCGCGGCATAGTCTTCGATGTCCACCTTGCCCTCGCCGCCGTACACGTCACCCAGGAACGCCAGCACGCCATAGCGCTGGGCGAGCCAGCGGTTCTCGGCGATGATCTCGGTCGGGAGATCCTCCGGCAGGAGCCCCTCCCGGTCGAGGCGCGAGAGGCGCCGGACGAGCGCGGCGTAGAGCGCCACGATGCCCGCCATGTCGTCGAGTCGCGGGCAAACGTCGCAGATTCGTATCTCCACTGTCGGAAAGTGCTGGGACGGTCGGATGTCCCACCACAGTTCGCTGCCGCTCCGGATGAACTTCATGCGCTGGTAGGTCGCCAGCAGATCCTCATACTCGGCCCACGACGACAGCGGGCGCGGCAGGCTGGTGCGGGGCAGCACCCCCATGATGCTCAACCGGTAGGACTTGTAGCCCGTCTCGCGCCCGCCATGAAACGGCGACGACGTCGACAGCGCGTGGAACAGCGGCAGGTACGGCCGCATCGCCGTCATGACCCGGATTCGCGCATCGGGGTCGCCGAAGCCGGCGTGGATATGCATGCCGCCGACGAGTTGCCGCCGCATACTCTCCTGAAAGGTGACGGCGAATCGCTCGTAGCGCTCCTTCGGCGTGATCAGTTGCGACTTCCACTGGGCGAACGGGTGGGTCGAGGCAGCCAGCACCGCCAGGCCGTGCTGCGCGGCAGCCTCGATCACCAGGCGGCGGGTCTCCCGCACTGCCTCGCATACCTCCGCCGCCGAGCCGCATACGCTGGTGCTGGTCTCGATCTGCGTCCGCAACGCTTCGTGCGAGACCATGTGCGGGCCGCGGTTGCGTTCGCACACTTCGAAGATGCCCGGATCCGGATCGGACTCCAGGTCGCGGGTCTCGGGGTTGACGAGGAAGAACTCCTCCTCGACTCCGAGCGAGATGTCCAGATTGGGTTCACTCGCGGTCATACCGATACAGTCTGCCGGTTTGGACCGCCGAAGTCGATTTCCGCCGGCGTCACCGGGCGTTCATATGGTAGAGCCGCGTCGGGCGGCGCTGGCCGAGCCGCGGACTAGAATCGGATGACCGGACGGCAGATTCATCCTCGAGCAAGGGCGTCGGCCTGGTGTCACGGCGCTCCTGGCGTCCGTCATCGTGGCGCCCATGATCTTCATGGACAACGGAATGGGAAACGAGGTGCCCGAGGCAACCCGTTCCTCGCTCAGCCTGCTATTCACGCTCACGGCGCTCGCTGCCGGCCTGCTCGGCGTAATCCTGGCGACGCTGGATCACATTGATGGTGACGACGGCCGCGCCCACGGTGGAGATCCGCGGCTGCATCTCGTCACGCCGCCGCCAGCGACCTAGCTGTCTCCGCTATCAGTGCGACGCCGACAGGCCAAGCGATTGCACGCTTGTCGCCGGATACGGCTGTCGCCGGTGACGCACGACGAGTGCGACGCTCAGGAGACTGCCCGCGACCACGCCCGCCACCGGCAGCCACAGCAACTGCGGGCTGACCAGCCACACGTGGAAGACGAGGGCCAGCGTGGTCAGGCCTCCGACGCCGGGAACGGGGCCGCCGCTCAGGCGGTGGCCGACGCTGACGTCGATCCGTGCGCGCCGGCAGGACATCCGGCCAGGCGCCGGTTCCACCGCACGCGCTTCGCCGAGACCAAGGGGACCGGTGCGAAGGCTCGGTTCCGGCCGGGCGAGGACCGCGCCAGCCACCTGACGCCAGAGCCACACCTGCGAACGGCGAGCAGCATGTTCCTCGATCAGGTCGCCAACCAGCGCCTCGTTCTCCACCCCAAGGCGTTGTAGTAGCCAGAGCGCGAACCGCAGTGAACGCGAAGTCGTCATGATGGCGCTCCCTTCAACTCCGGCAACCCCGTCCACAGGGATACGAGGGCGCGTTGCGTGCTCCTGACCGCCTGCGGCCCCGCCGGTGTCACTTCGAAGATGCGTTTCGCGCGGCCTTCGCGTTCCGGGGTCGGATCACCCACCGCCGACTCCTCCGAGTCCAACCCGGCGCCAGCCGTTACTATGCGAAGCTACGCGAGATTGCAGCGGCGCCTCGCACGGCGCGCCGCCGGGAGAAAGGCAATGAGACATCCACGCGCCTGCACAAGCGTTGCTTCCGCCGCCACCGCGCTCCTGGTCCTCGGAACCGTCCCGCCCGCCGCGGCGCAGCAGCCCGCGCTCGACCACGCGGACGTGCTCCAGTGGAAGACGATCGACGATCCGTCGCTGTCACCGGACGGCGAGTGGCTCGCGTTCGTCCTCACGCCCCTGGAGGGCGACCCGGTGCTCACGCTGAAGGCAGCGAGCGGGAACGGCCCGGAGCTGTCGGTCCGGGGAACGGACCCGACCTTCACGTCCGATTCGCGCTACCTCGTCTACGCGGTCCCGCCGCCCGAATCCGAGGTCGATGCGCTCAAGCGCGACGGCAAGGAGGACGATGAACTCCCGGAGGACAACCTCGCGGTGGCGGACATCTCGGCCGTGTTCACGGGCGCCGAACCCCAGTTCACCGGCATCCGCGACCTCGGCCCTGTCGAGAGCTACGCGGTCGCGCCCGAGGGAAGCTGGGTGGCGTACGTACCGGTCGAAGAGGGCGCCGGCACCGAGGAGCCCGCCGGCGCCACCGAGAGCTCCGACGAGGAAGGCGACGCGGACGACGACAAGGAGGACGGCTCCAGCCTGGTCCTCCTGAACCTGGCGACCGGCGACGAAGCACCCTGCGAGCTGGTCGCCGACTACCGGTTCGCCGAGGAGGCCGCGGTGTTCGCCTTCACTACTTCCACGGCGGACGGCTCCGGCGATGGCGCCTACGTGGTACCACTCGAAGACGTGACACGGCGCGCGGTGCTCGAGGGCGAAGGCCGCTACGAACAGCTCGCCCTGTCGAAGGACGGCGCGCAGGTCGCGGTCCTGACGGATCGGGACGATGTCGACGCCGATCAACCCGAATTCACGCTGTACCAGGCCGCGGCCCCCGGCTGGCGGGCCGCTCCGCTCGCCGCTTCCGGCACCGCCGGCATGCCGGCCGACTGGTGGGTCAGCGAGCACGGTGACGTCCGCTTTTCGGAAGAAGGCGGCCTGCTCCTCTTCGGGACCACGCCCCGGCCGGAGCCGGAACCGGACGACGACACGCTGGACGAGGACAAGGTCCAACTGGACGTCTGGAACTGGAAGGACCCCTACCTGCAGCCGATGCAGCTCGTGCAGGCGGACGACGAGCGGGAGCGCACGTACGCGGCGGCGGTCCACCTGGACGGCGGCGCGGTGGTGCAGCTCGGCACGCTCGACGTTCCCGACGTCCGGTTCGCGGCCGAGCGCGACGCGCCGCAGGCCCTCGGCGTCAGCGACATGCCCTACCGGCAGCTCCTTTCCTGGGACGGGCAGTACGACGACCTCTACGCCATCGATCTGGCCAGCGGAGAGCAGCGACGCATCGCCGAGAAAGTGGGCCGCTTCGCCCGCGCCGCCATCTCGCCCGCCGGCGCGCACGCGGCGTGGTGGGACGGCGCCGAACGCCACTGGAAAGTGGCCCGCCTGGACGACGGCAGCGAGCCGCTGACCGCCAGCGCCGGCGTCCCGCATCCCGTCTGGGACGAGCTGGACGATCGCCCCCACAATCCGCCCCCCTACGGCTCGGCCGGCTGGACGGCGGACGACGGCGCCTTCCTTTTCTATGACCGCTACGACGTGTGGCGCTTCGAGCCGGACACCGGCCGCACCGTCAGCCTCACCGCTGGCGCGGGCCGGGAGGCGGAGGTCCGCTTCCGCTACGCGCGGACCGATCCTGAACTGGATCACATCCCGGAGGGAGAGACACTCTGGCGGGCCTTCCACGACACGGAGAAGCAGGGCGGCTTCTACCGCGGGCGCACCGACCAGGAGGCGCCGCCAACCGAGGTCGTCATGACCGACAAGAGCTTCCGCCTGCGCGGCAAGGCGAAGAAGGCGGACCGCTGGCTCGTCACCCGCGAGGACTTCCGCGAGTTTCCGGACCTCTGGGTGTCCGACGGGGCGATCACCGACATGCGGCGCGTATCCGACGCCAATTCGCAGCAGGCCGACTACCGGTGGGGCTCAGCGGAAATCGTCGAGTGGACGTCGAACGACGGCGACGAGCTCCAGGGCATGCTGTTCACCCCCGACGGCTTTGATCCCGCGACCCAGTACCCCCTGCTCGTCTACTTCTACGAGCGGATGTCGGACGGCGTCCACACCTGGCGGACGCCCCGGCCCGGCGGGTCGTCCATCGCCGTCCCCTTCTACGTCAGCCGCGGCTACGTGGTCTTCATCCCCGACATCCCCTACGAGCTCGGCTACCCCGGCGAGAGCGCTCTCGACGCGGTCGTGCCCGGCGTGCTCAGCCTGGTCGACCGGGGGTTTGTGGCGCGCGACCGGATCGGCGTCCAGGGCCACTCCTGGGGCGGCTACCAGATCGCCTACATGCTGACGAAGACCAACCTCTTCGCGGCAGCCGAGGCCGGCGCGCCGGTCGCCAACATGACGAGCGCCTACGGCGGCATCCGCTGGCAGACCGGCATGAGCCGCATGTTCCAGTACGAGCAGACGCAGAGCCGTATCGGCGCCTCGCTCTGGGATGCGACAGACACCTACCTGCACAATTCGCCGCTCTTCTACGCGGACAAGATCCGGACCCCGATCCTCATGATGCACAACGACGACGACGGCGCCGTCCCGTGGTACCAGGGCATCGAGCTGTTCGTCGCCCTCCGCCGCCTGCAGCAGCCCGTCTGGATGCTCAACTACAACGGCGAAGGCCACGGCCTCAGTGGCGAACCGAACCGCAAGGACTGGGCCGTCCGCATGCAGCAGTTCTTCGACCACTACCTGCAGGGCGCCCCCGCCCCGGTGTGGATGGAGAAAGGCGTGCCAGCCGTCGACAAGGGCCGGACGCTGGGCCTCGAGCTCGTGGAGCCCGACGGCCATTGACCGCGCCCGGCAACGGCGGAATCGTCAGTCGGGCTCAGGGATGCCTGCTCGGCCAGTTCGCCGGTGATTCGCTGGGCAGCCTGGTCGAATTCCAGACGGCGCAGGCGATTCGCCGCGGCTACCCGGCGGGAGTCGATGCGCTGGTCCCTGGCGGCACCTGGAACTCGCTCGCCGGTCAGCCGACGGACGACTCCGAAATGGCCCTGATGCTGGCGCGAACCCTTGTCAAGGAGGGCCGGTACGATCCGGAGTCGGTCCGCAAGGCATACGTCTGGTGGTTCGAATCGGACCCGTTCGACTACGGCGCCACCACCGAGGCCGGCCTGACGGGTCGGCCGGACCTGTTGAGTCAGGCCAATGGCGCCCTGATGCGGATCAGTCCTCTCGGCATCTTCGGAACCCACCAGGACCCAGCCCAGGTGATGGAATGGGCTCGCCAGGATGCTGCGATAACGCACCCGCATCCGATATGCCAGCAAGCCAGCGCGTTGTTCGCGGCCGGCATTGCGTTCGCGATCCGATCCGGCTGCGGCGCCGAGGAGGTCTACCAACAGATCGGCGTGCTGGCTGCCGACACGAACGTCGAACCGGTCCTCCAGGATGCCATTACGGGCGCCGCGCAATCACCTCCCGCCGACTACTTCCATCAGCAGGGCTGGGTGCTGATCGCCTTCCGTAACGCCCTTTGGCAGCTCCTGCACGCGGCCAGCATGGAAGCGGGCGTGATCGACACCGTGATGCAAGGCGGGGACACGGATACGAACGCCGCCATCTGCGGGGCCCTCCTGGGCGCCGTCCACGGCCGCGACGCCGTGCCCGCCCAGTGGGTCGACGCCGTGCTCGCGTGCCGGCCGGAAGCCGGGCGCGCCGGCGTGCAGCATCCGCGGCCCGAGGTCTTCTGGCCGGTGGATGCACTGGACCTCGCGGCGCAACTCGTGGATGCGGGGATGCCGTCGAATGGCCCTGACGGGGCCGAAGATCTTTCCCCCTAAAGCTAAGCCGCGCCTGCCACCATCATCCGTACGAACTCAGCCCCACGGCTGACGAGTTGCGCGGGTGGTTGACCACCGCCGGTGCCTTTGCCTCGGAGGTCCGACAGCAGACGGCCGTCAAGTAACATCAGCCTCGGCGCGCACCGCGGCCCACGTGAACAAGTCGGACGTCGTAGCGTGCGAATGTCGAGTCGGCAGTCACCAACGTCATTCCCTCAACCTGCGCCTGGGCAACCAGGCTCAGGGAGCGGCAGCTTTCCAATCGCGTGCTTGATCGCGATCTCCCACACGCTCGCCGCCGAAAGGTAACGTCCTGTCGAGGGAGCAGCCAAGGTCTCCAGCAGTCCAACGTCAAACCGCTCGCGATCGGTTTGCAGCCACAACCAACAGTGTGTGTCGAGAAGAAAGTCCACGGGCTGCCTTCGATGCGCCCGCGACAGCCGAGAAACCGGGACCGCGCGTCCTTAGGACCAGCCCCGGACAGGTCAGTCGCGGCCTTCGAATGCGCGCAGCAACTGCTCGTCTAGTGGATCGTCGAAGTCGTCCGGCACGACGAAGCGTCCCTCGTCCACTCCGAACACGGGCCGCGCGTCTTCGATCGGCACGAGCCGAGCCACCGGGTGGCCCGACCGAGTGATGGTGACCTCCTCTCCCTCAGCGATCCGCTGCAGCAACCGAGAGAGATGCGTCTTCGCCTCGTGGACGCTGACAGTCATGACAATGAACAGTCTAGCGAGGCTCCGCCTCAGACCGACGAGCATGTAGGTTTCGGCGACAGTTGAT
>CAZWUJ010000027.1:0-55547 GCA_964636705.1 uncultured Vicinamibacteraceae bacterium | reverse complement strand
CGCGCCAGCTGCTCCGGGACTACCTGGTGCAGCGCGTCGAGCACGGCATCGTCCGCAGCCGCGCCGACGTGGTCGCCGCGCTGAAGGAAGCGGGCCTCGAAGTGCCGCGCCAGGGCAGAAGCTACGTGACCGCCCACGACCCGGAGACCGGGAAGCGGTGGCGGCTGAAGGGAGCGTTATACGAGCATGACTTCGACCCCGAGCGACTTGTCGGCCCGGCTGCTGCAGAAGTGGGAAACCGACCGGAAGGAGATCGAGGAGGCCGGCGCGGCGGAGTTGCGGCGGCTTGGCGAGAGTTGGAGCAACGCTGCGAGGAACGCGCAGCGTTCCATCGAAGCCGATATGGCGGCGTTGACCGGACGGACGCGAGCCCTGCTGATGCGGGCGTGGCTCCTGCCGGCGGCGACGGGCCTGAGCGTCTTTCTGGTTATGTGCGGCGGCACCTGGGGGACGATGCGCTGGTTGTCGACGAGCATCGAGAGCCGGCTCCAGGCCCTGGCCATCCTGAACGTGGACATCGAGCAGGCCCGCCACACGTTAACGCAGCTCGAGAAGACGAGGTGGAGCGTGGAGCTGCGCGAAATCGACGGCGAACGGTTCGTCGTGCTGCCGGCGGGCTCGCTGGACTCTCCACCCTGGACCGTGGGCGGGCAGCCTGCCGTGAAGCTGTCGAGCGAGTGAGGGAACTGTATGGACGAGCTACAACAGCAGTTGATGACGGCCTTGCGGCGGTTGTCCGAGCAGTCCGAGCGGGAGCGGACGCAGCAGGCCGCGCAGGCCGAAGCCTGTCAGCAGCAGGTCGAGAGCTTGCGGCGGCAGGTCGAGCGGCTCGCCGGGCAGGTGACGTGCTTGACCGAGCACTACAGGAGGCTGACCGCGACGTTCCGCGAGCCGTGGAAATGATGCGGCAACAGAGCCGGCAGCGCGGGCCGGAACGGGACTACGGTCCGAGCCGCTAGTAGAGCCCCTCAAGAACCATGCCAAAAGCCGCGGGTCTCGGGCCGGCGATTCAAGAGAGGACGGCACCGAAATCAGGTAGGATACCCGCCTACTGCAATCCGTCGGCGGTTTCAGGAGCGCGGGGATGACAGAGGGCGAGCCGGTTCAGAAGCTGCACGACATGCGCGAGCACGGGCGTTCGCTCGGCAGGTGCGAAACCGCGATGATGCTCGTGTTCGGCCTCATCTTTGACGACGAGATCGCGAGGCAAGCGGCTCGAACGCAGCTCGCCTCGCACGGGCTCTACGAGGCCAAGTACGGCCGGCGCATCGGAGCCGGCGAAGACATCTCTGATGGACGGAAACTGAACCGCTTCGTGACCGTGAACGCGGACGAAATCAGGCGGTGGCGACCCTGACTGGGAAGCTGTGGGGCGTGTCCCCGTCGCCGCGTAGGGTCGGCGAACTCCTGACCCGGAACGACGTCTGCCACCTCCACACGGACCGCAGCAGCGCCGAGACCTGCGGAGCGCGCTTCGGCCGCACGCCTGACTTGGTGAGCCTCGACCAGATCCGGCCGCACGTGTTCGAGGTCACTTGGTCGCTGTCGAGCGCCGCAGACGGGAGGCTCCGCCGGCGATCCTAACCCGCAGCGGCGGCTCCAAGCTCTCGATCGAGAGCTGGTAGGGCAATGGTGATCCGGTGCGGACGCTACTTGCTCAGCGTCACCACATGCCCGCGCTCTTCGGCGAGGTACTCGGCCCAATCGTCCATGAGCAGCCGCCGCCGCTCGAACAGGTCCGAGCGGGCGTAGGCCGCCTCGACCCGGTTCTGAACCACGTGCGCCAGCGCCGCCTCGATGACCTCCCGCGGGTGATTCGTCCGTTCCGCGGCCCAGTCCCGGAACGACGAGCGGAAGCCATGCGGCACGGCGGCGATGCCCAGTAGCTTGACGAGCTTCGAGATCCCTCCCTCGGAGAGTGCCTTGCCGCGCCGGCTCGGGAACACCAGACCGGCGGGCTCGTCTCCGTCGCCAGCCGGGCTCAGACGCCCGGCTTCACGCACGAGCGCGACCGCCCGGCCGCACAACGGCACGCGGTGCTCGCGTTGCGCCTTCATCCGCGTGTCCGGAACCGTCCACACCATCGCGCCGAGGTCGAACTCGTCCCACGTCGCGAGCCGGACTTCCGCCGACCGGGCGGCCGTCAGCACCTGGAACTCGAACGCCAGCTTCGCCCCGATCCAGCCCCGCGACGCGTGGACGGCGGCGATCGCGGTCGGGACCTCGCGGTACGGCAGCGCCGGCATGTGGCGGACCTTCACGGGACGCTTCGGCAGCGCCGCCGCGATGGCCTCGCCGGCCGGGTTGTCGCTCCGATAGCCCTGCGCGATGGCCCACTTCATGATCGCGCTGATGCGCCAGCGCACGCGTTGTGCGGTCTCGTGCTTGCCCGTCCAGATGGGCAGCACGACCGCCATGATGTCGGCCGTCGTGATCTGGTCGACGCCCTTGCCGCCGATGCGCTGATAGGCGTACTCGCGGAGGCTCGCCCGCCACTGCTTTGCCGACTTGCCCCCGTCCTTCCACCCGCCGCTGTGGATCGCGACCACCTTCTCGGACGCTTCCTCGAACGACGGCATGCCCTCGGCGCGGTGCTTGGCGGCCAGTGGGTCGCCGCCGGCGCGTGCGAGCTTGCGGTTGGCGAGCGCCAGCTCGCGGGCCTCGGCTAGCGAGACGAGGGCGTAGCTGCCGAGCCCGAGCCCGCGGGAGCGGCCGCGGATCACGAGCCGTTGCACCCAGCGTCGAGCACCGGACGGGTCGACGTGGAGGTACAATCCATTGCCGTCGGCGTAGCGTCCGGCCTCGGCGACGGTGCGGCAGAAGGCGGCGGAGAGGGCCTTGTCGGGGTGGCGCCCTCTGCGCTTGGTCGCTCGGGGCTTCTTCGGTAGGGTCTTCATGGCGCCTTCGCGGTCCGTTCTGGTATCATGCCGTTGTCTATTTCATTCCCAATTCGTTTTTTGAATGCAGCGAAAGTGCACGGACGAATCAGCACGACGAAGCCAGTATAGCCCACTTATAATGGGGATTTTGCGTGGGATTTGTAGGACGGACCCGGACGAGGCCGGAGGGCAAAAGTCAGCGGAGGCCGCATCCGCTGGCGAACTAGAGCGAAGATGCGCAAGGCGGTGATTGCGCTCGCGGCGCTGGCCGTGCTCGGCGGGCTGTTCTGGTGGACGGTTCAGAGCAGCTTGGCGGAGCCGTACGCAGTCGACGCCGGCCTCGTTTCCGACTGGACGCTCGCCATGCCTGGCGGGCCGGGGGCGGGCGCCGGCCTGGTCGTGCTGCAGACTTCGGATCAACTTCGCGCGGAGCTTTTCCAGCAGATCTTCGCCCGCACGATGGAGTCGATGATGTCGCCACCGACGGCGGCGGTGCCGCTGGTGCTCGTTACGGAGTTCCGCGAGTCGCTCGCCAGCGCGCTGTCGCCGGAGGAGGTGCTCCGGGTCGCCGAGGAGTCCGGATTGCCGGATGCCGTCCCCGTGCCCATCTGCATTGGCGTGATCCGGGGAACCGGCGCCCAAAGCACGCGCCAGCTCTACTACGCGATCTTCGAAACCCCCGAGGTCGGCCGCTTCCGCGAGGCGCTGGCGCGCCGGTACGCGGAGGCGGGCGGGACGGCGGCATTCCAGCCGCAGGGGTTCCCGCTGGTCATGCCCCTCGCCGCATCCGACGCAAACTTCGCGAGCTGGTGGCCGCTCGACGTCAGCGCCGCCGCGGACTGCCAAGCGCCGCTCGTGGTGCAGTAGCGGCGCACGCTCACGGAGCTGGCGCCGGCCGCAGCGTTCCGCCGCGGCCGCGCAAGACGGCCAACAAACGCAGTGGGACAAGTTGGTGCAGTCGTCAACGTTGCGCCCCTAGGAAGAGGTGTACATCACGCTCGCCACAGGACGCCGAATCAGAGGCAGAATCGGCGACGTAACGTCTGCCGCGCTGACCCTGAGGGATGGCGAAGCCAGGCAGGAGTACCACGAGGCGGAAATCGCCAGGATTGAACGGCGTGACCCCATCGGGAGCGGCGTCGTGCTAGGCCTGCTCGTCGCGATGCTGACCAATTCAGCCATTGGCGGCGCTGGCGCGATCGAGGTTGTCTACCACATCTTCCTTCCCTCCCTGGCAGCCGGCGCCACGATCGGTGGATTCGTCGACTCAAGGCACAATGAGATTCTCTATGAAAGCACAGGGGCAGGGGTCTCCGTGGCCCCGACGGTTGATATCGGCAATCGTGGCGCGGGCGTACGAATGTCCGTCGGTTGGTGAGGGTACAAGGCTCTTGTGGACGGGTTCGAACCCGTCCACGTTCTGCACGCCGTATGCCGAGGAAGGACGTCCCGCCGGACTGCGTATGGAATGGATGATGAAGGCGCCAAGGACACCGGCTTGAACGGAGGCGAGACCGGACGAGAAAGGCTCATACAATGGCCCGTGGAGGCGCTGGCCGTTGCCCGACAAGGCGATAGAGGATCTGGTCGACCAACTGCTCCGCGACTTGCACTCGCGCGGAATAAGTCTGGTAGAGCTGGCGAGCCCCATTGTACGGTCACACGGCTTCGCCGGGTCGGACCTGGAGTTCTTCACGAACTTCGAGAAGTACTTCTCCCACCAGTCTCGTAGGCTGTCTATTCGTACCAACTACCGATCTACCTCTTCAATAGTCGAGGAGAGCAACTCGGTGATGCGTGAGCGTGGAGACGTGGCACTATCTCATCGACGCGAAGCCGGCTATTCCGGCCGCAGCCGCGCCAGAAAGCGTTCGAGGTCCCGGGCGAAGTCTCGCCGGATCTGCCGGGTCTTGCCTGCAAGCGCCGCCACCTTCTCCGAATCCAGCTCCACGGCGTAGGCGTGGCGGAAGCGATGGCGAAATCGTCGCAATTCGTCCAGATCTGATGCAGTTCGTTCGGACAGGAGCGCCGGACGGATACGCGGGATGTCGAGCTGCATCCGCCTGATCGGGCTCGCGTGATACCCGGCTGCCTCGATGCGGTTCTCGAACGTCCTTGCGACCTCTTCAAAGAGCTGTTCGAAGGCGCCGTAGAGATTGTGGAGCTGGTAGCCCAAGCTATCGACGGCTTGGGCTCCGTTGGCGAACGTGGTCCGTCGGTCCTCGATGCGCTCGCCGATGCGTTCGAGATCCCGATGGCGCGCTCTCAGCTCCGCCTCGAGAACGGCGCAGGCTGCTTCATCCATACACCCTGACTCCCGACCGGACGAAGGCCTGCGGGTGGAGCGCGCTGGTGTCGAACATGCCTGAGTCGCCCCCGCCCCCGTCCCCGCTACGGCGTCTTGACCGGCGGTGCCGGCCGCTCGGGCAGCGCCTTCGGGTCCTCTTGCATCATCCGGAGCACCTCTTCGACCGCCCGCTCGAGTTGCGGATCCTGACCGGCGATGACGGATCGCGGATCGTTTTCGACCTCGATGTCCGGCTCCACCCCGACGTTCTCCACCACCCAACTGCCGTCGGCGGCGTTGGTGCCGAACTGCGGCACGTTGACGGAGCCGCCGTCGATGAGCGGACCGTGACTGGTGATGCCGATGACGCCGCCCCACGAGCGCTTGCCGATGAGCGGCCCGAGTCCCGCCTCGCGGAAGCGGTAGGGGAAGATGTCGCCGTCCGAGGCGGAGTCCTCATCGAGGATGCAGACCAGGTGGCCGTGGAAGGCCCAGTCCGGATAGGTGTCGGCGGTGTCGTAGGTCCGCGAGAAACGGGTCCCGAGGACGCGCCGGCTCAGACGCTCGATCAGCATCTGCGAGACGTTGCCGCCGCCGTTGCCGCGGACGTCTATCACGAGCCCTTCCTTGCGGATCTGCCCGTAGAACCACTTGATGAACTCCTGAATCCCCGCCGCGCCCATGTCCGGCACGTGCAGGTAGCCGACGCGGCCGTCGGTCATCTCCGCCACCTTCTCCCGGGTGGCCTCGACCTCGGTCAGATAGCGCAGGCTCCGCTCCTCGGTCACCGGGGTGAACGACGCCTCGCGCGCCCCGTCGAACGTCGGCTCGGCGTTCAGGGTCAGCCGGACCGGCCGATCCGCGCGGTGACGCAGCAGCCGGTAGGGATTGTCGGACCCGAGCAGCTCCTCGCCGTCAATCGCGAGCACGTAGTCGCCGAGTCGCGCATCGACGCCGATCTCGGTGAGTGGCGACCGGTAGCGGGGCTCCTCGTTGTGGCCGGCGAAAATCTCGGCGATGCGATAGCGGTCGGCCTGCGCGTCGAGCTCGAAGACCGCGCCCGGAAGGGCGACCTCCGGGCGCTCGGGCGTTTCCCAGTCGCCGCCCGCGATGTAGGCGTGGCTGACGTTGAGCTCCGCCACCATCTCGCCGATGACGTAGTTCAGGTCCGACCGGTGCGCGACGTGCTCCAGCATCGGGCGGTATTGCTCGCGAAGCGCTTCCCAGTCGTAGCCGTGCATGTTCTCGACGTAGAAGAAGTCGCGGAACCGCCGCCAGACCTCGTCGAAGATCTGCTCCCACTCCTCGGCCGGCACCCTGTCCACCATCAGGCCATCCGTCGAGACGCGCGTCGCGTCGCCGCCGCCTGCCGGATAGACATTCCAGGCGCTGCCTTCTCGGACCAGAACCCTCTCGCCGTCGCGCGACACCGCGTAGCCGCCGATGCCGTCGGCGATCGTCACCGTGTCCCGGTCCTCGAGGGTGAAGCGGCGCAGCGCCGGCCGAACGGCGCTGCCCCGTCCGTAGTACTGCGGGCCGCTGCGGATGAAGAACACGCCGTCGTTGGCGCCGCTCAGCCCGACGTAGTTGTCGAACGGGACCGGCAGCCGCACGACGCGCTGGGCGAGCCCGTCGAAGTCGATGGCGATGGGACCTTCGTCGTCCGCGCCATCGTCGCTGCTCCCGGCTTCGCCCGCGCCTTCGGCGTCATTGTCCTGATCCGCGGCCTCGGCGACGTCATCCGCGTCGGCGTCGGGATCGTCACCCTCGCCGGCGTCGCCGTCCTCGTCCGCATCGTCGCTGGTGAGCTCCACCTCGTCGCTTTCCGGCGGCAGCGGATGCTCCACGTCGCGGCGCAGCGCCAGGGCGTAGATGCCGGTCTCGCGATCCACCAGATAGTTCCATTCGAAGGAGCCGAGTTGTGGCGCGAACTGCCGATCGGACAGGTAGTAGAGGTAGTTGCCGTCCGGATCCCACGCCGGGTTCCATTCGTGGAAGAACTCGCCGGTGACCCGATGCAGCTCGCGATCCGCGAGGCTCCAGACGTAGACGGAACTGAAACCGGTTGCGTCCGTCATCGAGAACGCCAGATGGCCGCCCCGCGGCGACCAGACGTAGTCGCGCAGCGGCCCGCGCGCCTCGTCGGCGACGTCGATCACCGCCTTCGTCTCGACATCGATGACGTAGAGCTTGCCGTCCTTGTCGCCGAAGGCCAGGTGGTCGCCGGTCGGCGACCACTCGGGCGCGTAGATCATCGCCTGCCTGCCGGTGGTGAGCTGCTCGGGTTCGCCGGAGCCGTCCTGGGCGACGAGGTAGATCTCGTCCTCGCCGCTCGCGTCGGAAACGTAGGCGATGCGCCGCCCGTCCGGCGACCAGCGCGCCCACTTG
Source organism: uncultured Vicinamibacteraceae bacterium (assembly GCA_964636705.1). Lineage (GTDB taxonomy): Bacteria > Acidobacteriota > Vicinamibacteria > Vicinamibacterales > UBA8438 > VXRJ01. The sequence continues at coordinate 47,993 of CAZWUJ010000027.1, read as the reverse complement.
TCGTGCGCCGACGAGCTGCGCGTCAGGTTGCGGGTGGGACCGTTCTCGATCGGCGCCGTGAACACGTCGCCACGGGCCACGAAGAGCGCACGCTCTCCCTTCGGGCTGAGATCGGCGTCCTGAATGAGGTCGGCCGCCGCCACCCGCGACGGCCGCATGGCGACGCCGTCGTCCGGCACGGTGATGGCGATGGGGCGCGACGTGCCCTCGTCGATGGTGTAGATCTCCAGTTCGCCATTCAACTCATAGACGATTCGGTTGGTCCCGTCGTCGCCCGGCCAGCGGACGTCCCAGGTATCGCTCCGCGTCAGTTGGGTCGTCTCGCGCGAGGCGACGTCGTAGCGGTAGAGGTTGAGCGTGCCGCTGCGGTCCGACGTGAAGTAGATGGCGTTGCCGATCCACATCGGGTCGCGGTCGGCCCGCCGATGCGTCGTGATCCGTTCGACCACGTGGGTCTCGCGGTCGAATATGTAGAGCTCCTGCGCCCAACCCCCTTCGTAGCGCTTCCACGTGCGGAAGTCCCGGAACAGCGGGGAGTAGACGACGCGGCTCCCGTCCGGCGAGAGATCCCCGGCGCCCGACTCGGGCATCTCCAGCGGGATTGGCAGCCCGCCGTCGACGGACGCGAGAAAGAGCCGGCTGTCGGAGAGGTCGGTGCTGTAGCGCAACGACCGGAACAGCACCGCCTGCCCGTCCGGCGACCAGTCGTAGACCTGATTGTCGTAGCCCCAGCGCGGCGCCAGTGGCCCGCGGGCGGGGTAGTAGGTGAGCTGCTGCGGCACGCCGCCGGTGGCGGGGATGACGTAGACCTGCTCGTCGCCGTCGTACTGCCCGGTGAACGCGATTCGGGATCCGTCGGGCGAAAACTGCGCGAAGAGCTCCAGCCCGGGATGGGCGGTCAGCCGGGTCGCCTGGCCGCCGTCCGTCGACGCCAGCCAGAGGTCGCCCGCGTAGGTGAACACCACGCGGTCGCCATGAATATCCGGGAAACGGAGCAGCTTGGTCTGCGCGGCGGCAGGCGCAACGTTCGCCGCCGCCATCGCGACGACGCAGGCCGCCATCAGAAACTGAAATCGTCGGAGCATCTTGCCTCCTCGGTGACTACGGGGACGCGCCCACACGCGTCCCGGTCTTCTTCAAACGATACGCTATGATGCCGGCCAGCGTGGATGGTGTTCCTTCACGGCGCCCGGGAGGAGAACGTTTTGAGCGACCCGAACCGAACGCCGGACCGTGAGTCCGGATCCGCGACACCGGTCGGCCGGCGCCGTTTCCTGCAGGCGATGGGCGGAGGAGCCGCCCTGGCGGTGAGCGGCGCGGGACGGACGCACGCGGTGCAGCCGCAGGCGTCACCCGATGTAGTGGTTGTCGGCGCCGGGACGTTCGGCATGTGGACGGCGCTGCACCTTCAGCGTCTCGGCGCCCGCGTCACGGTGGTCGACGCCTACGGCGCCGGGAACTCCCGGCAGACCTCCGGCGGCGAGACCCGCGGGGTCCGCACGTCGTACGGCAACCGTCCACACGGACGGCAGTGGAGCGGCTGGGCCGCGAAAGCGATCGAGCGCTGGCTCGTCTGGGACGAGGAACACCGCGCCAGACTCCTCCCGCGTCTCTTCTTCCAGACCGGGGACGTGATTCTGCGCGAGGAAGACAATCGCTACTTCATGGAGACCCGCGGCCACTGGGACGCGCTGGGCACCCCCTACGAAGTGCTCGCGCCGGACGAGGTCGCCTACCGCTGGCCCTGGATCCGGTTCGAGAACCTCGGCATCGCTCTCTACGAACCCGGCGCCGGGGTGGTTCGGGCACGGCGCGCGATTGAGTCGGCGGCCCGCGTCTTCGAGAACGAAGGCGGGACGATCCGGATCGATCGGGCCGAGTTCGGGGCGCGGAACGGCCGGACGCTTGCCTCGTTGCAACTCGAGTCAGGCGACAGCCTGTCGGCCGGAACCGTCATCCTCGCGTGCGGCCCGTGGTTCCCGAAAGTGCTGCCGGGCCTGATGGGGCAGCGGATCCGGATCTCCATGGGGCATGTCTTCTACTTCGCGGTCCCATCGGCCGACACACGTTTCTCCTACCCCTACATGCCGAGCTACGGCGTGCCGGGCTGCACCGGCTGGCCGGCCCTGCCACCCGATCATCGGGGATTCCGCGTGCGCACCGGGGGCCGCCCGCCGGAAGATCCGGACTTCTCCGACCGGTGGATCGCGCCCGAGTACCACGAGCGCCCGCGCGAGATCCTGACGCGGCACTTCCCGGATCTGGTGGGCGCGCCCATTAACGAGACGCGGGCCTGCCACTACGAGAGCAGCGTCGATGGCAACTTCATCGTCGATCTCCACCCGGATCTGGACAACGTCTGGCTGGCCGGCGGGGGATCGGCGGAGGCCTTCAAGTTCGGGCCGGTGCTTGGAGACTACATTGCCCACCGTGTCCTCGGCGATGATCGCGAGCCCGAGTTGGCGGAGGGCTTCCGCCTGAAGGACGAAGAGTTCGAGCCCAGGCAAGATTGACATCAATATGATGTAGGTGTAAATGCGATGTCGTGGTAAACACAGGTTCAGCTTCCTGATCGCCTGCATAGTGATCTCAAGCGACTGGCGGCGAGCCGGGAATGGTCGCTCGCGGAGACGATACGTCGCGCGGCGGAACAGTTTCTCGCCCGACATCCCGTCGCCGCGGGGCCGTCGCCCCCACCATGGCGCCCTCCAATATCGGATGCCGTGGGTTGGCGCGGACTGAGCCACGAAGCAGTGCGCGAAGCGGCGCACGACGACATCGACCCGGCTGGCGCGGGTCATTCCGAGGAACGTCGGAAGTCGCGGGGAGCGTAGCGCCCGTAACGTCGTTCGACTCCAACGTCCTGCTCTACGGCTTCAGTCGGGATAGTCCCTTTTACAATCGCGCCCGCGGTTTGCTGGAGGATTGGACCCCGCGTGATGACAGTCGCCCTCTCGGAACTCGTGCTGGTGGAGTGGGGCGTCACCGAGTTCGTTACGGCCAATGTGAAGGACTTTCAGGACTTCGGGTTCGAGCGGACATGGAGCCCGTTCGAGGCGTGAACCGCCGCCTCCAATCGCGCCAGCGCGTCCTCGAGGTTTGCCGGCGCCGCCGACCGCGTCCCGGCCCACAGGTCACCCACTTCGTCGAGCCGCGCATGGATTGAGCGCATCGTGAAGTCGTGCGGCCGGAGTCCGGATCTCGGACCGTCATGCACCTCGGCCCAGGTGAGCGGCGCGGAGACGCCGGCGAACGTGCTGGCCCGCGCGCTGTAGGCGCACGCCAGGGTCTTGCCGTAGATGTTCTGCAGCGTGTCGATGTAGACGGCATCGGCCGGGCGGCGCCGGACGGTCCGCTCGACGGTGGCCGCCTCGGGATGGCGCGCGGCTACGACCGTCGCGACAATCTGGCAGAAGATCATTCCCGCCTGGTACGGCGTCCCGGCCGGCAGGGGCAGGAAGATGTGCAGGCCTTCGGAGCCGGACGTCTTGGCGAACGACGGCACACCCAGCCGTTCCAGTTCGTCGTGGAGCCAGCGGGCTACGTCGAGCACGCGCTTGAATGGTGCGCGCGGCATCGGGTCGAGGTCGAGGGCCACCATGTCGGCCTCCGTGATCCGATCGAGCTTCGAGAACCACGGATCCTGCGAGATGACGGCGAGCTGCGCCATGTAGAGCAGCGTCTGCAGTTGGCCCCCGATCAGATACGGCACTTCCGAGTCGGCGGATCGCTCCGCGCCGTCGCCCCGCTTCTCCGCCACGAGCGCGACCCGGGTTCCTTGCGGAATCGGATCCGGGGCGCGGTGCTGGTAGAACGACTTGCCTTCGATGCCGTTCGGGAACCGCTTCATGACGAGGGGCCGGCCGGCCACCACCGGCAACAGACAGGGCGCGACCCGCAGGTAGTAGCGGAGCAGGTCGCCCTTCGTCAGGCCCGGTTCGGGCCAGAACACCTTGTGCAGATTGCCGACCGGCACACGGGCGCCGTCGGCCAGGACGAGAGTGCCCTGGCGCCGGCTCGCCTCGAGCGTGTCGAGCTCCGCGAGGAGATCGCCGGTCGCCGGTTCCCACCGCGGCGCCGGCGCCGCGCGCCCGCGCTTCCTGGCGGGACGGGGAGGGGTTGCCGGCCGCGTGTCTTCGTGGCGGACCGCGGCGGGCCGGATGTCGTCGCGCAGACCGTGGTAGACCGGGTTGCGGAGGATCCGGTCCCGCGTCCACTGGGTGAACGCAACGCGCGCCACCAACTCCGGCCTGACCCAGCCGCGCGTTTCGGGACGGTTCGGCGCCGGCACTTCGGCAAACGGCGGCTCCTCGGTGACGAGAGGCGCGAGCTGTTCGGCGAGCCGATCGAGTTCGGTGTCGGTGAATCCGGATCCGACCTGGCCGGCGAAGATGAGCGGCGTTGCACGCGTCCAGCGCCGGCCAGCGGGGTAGTAGCCGAGCAGGAGGGCTCCGATGTGCCGGCGCGATCCGCGCGGCGCCGTCCAGCCGCCGACCACGAAGTCTTCGAAACAGGTGAACTTCAGCTTCTGCCACTGCGCGCTCCGGCGCCCGGAGGCGTAGCGGCTTGCCGGCTGCTTCGCGATTACCCCCTCCCAGCCTCGCGCGCGACCGTCAGCGGCCAGCGCTGCGCCATTGCCGACCTGGCTGTCGGCCAGCCGGATCAGTTGCAGATCGCGCCGCCGGCCACGGAGCAGGCGCTCGAGTCTCCGCCGGCGTTCGTGGCAGGGTAGGGGTCTCAGGTCTTCGTCGCCGTCGCGCAGGAGGTCGAACAGAATGAGCGCGGCCGGGGTCTTGCGCGACGCCGCGACGGCCGCCGCACCCGTCAGTTGAAGCCGATCCTGCAGGAACTGGAACGCCTGGGGACTCCCGTCGTCCGCCGTCGCCACGACCTCGCCGTCGAGGAGCACCGGGCGGCGCAGCCGGCGCCCGAGACGCGCGAGCGGCTCGACGAGATCGGGGAACTCGGCCGTCTTGTCCCGTCCAAGGCGTGTATAGATGGCGGGCGGCGCGGCGTCGTCGAGGGCGACGAGGGCGCGGATGCCGTCGTACTTCGGCTCGAAGACCAGCCCCTCGTTACGCAAAAGGCGGGCGTGGGCTTCGCGCGGCGCCAGTTCGGCCAGCATGGGACGGACGTCACGAGGGTCGTCGCGCCAGGTCGCCGTGGTCGCGGTCGGCGCCGGTCGCCGTGCTGCTTCCGCAGTCGGTTTCGCCACGCGCGATCAGCATAAGGCAGCCGGCGCTCCCGCGGTTCGGCGGTGCGCCGTTCCGTGCAGGGCGGTGTCCCGGCGCCGCTTTGTGCCGATAGACTGGAAGCGAAGTTCCCGAGGCAGAGAATATGGCAGCACGTCCCACATGGAAGGGCTACCTGAAGGTGAGCCTGGTTACCGTTCCCGTCCGCGTCTTCCCGGCGACCAATACGACCGGGCAGGTGCGCTTCAATCAGTTGCACGCCGAGTGCCAGACTCGCATTCATCAGAAGAAATGGTGCCCGTCGTGCGACCGCGAGGTGGACAAGACGGAGATCGTCAAGGGATTCGAGTTCGACAAGAGCCGCTACGTCGTGATGAAGGAGGATGACATCGCGAAGGCCCGGCCGGAATCGACCCGCATCATCAACCTGCTGCGGTTCGCTGATGTCGACACCATCGATCCGATGTACGTCGAGCGGCCGTTCTATCTGGCCCCGGACGGCAAGGTGGCGGCGAGCGCGTTCGCCGTGCTGCGGGAAGCGTTGGTGGGGAAGGCGGGGATCGGCAAGCTGGCCCTCCTTGGACGGGAATACCTGGTGGCCGTGCAGCCTCGTGAGAACGGACTGATGATGTTCACGCTCCGACAGGCCAGGGAGGTGCGCCGGATATCGGCGATCGAGGAACTCGACGACCTGCCAGAGACCGTGAATCCGGACGAGGTGAAGCTGGCCCGGCAGGTTATCGGCAACTTCGCTGGTGATCTCGACCTGTCGGAGTTCACGGACGACTACCAGGCGGAGCTGCGCCGGATCATCGATGCCAAGATTGCCGGCGAGGAGGTTGTCGTCCACGAGGTGGAGACGCCCGCCAAGGTCGTCAACCTGATGGATGCGCTCCGCAAGAGCCTCGAACAGGTGAGCGCCGCCAAGAAGAAGCCCGCGAAGGCATCCGCGAAGTCGTCTGCTGCGGGCAGGGCATCGGCGCGGCGGGGCGCTCGCGGGGCAGCCGGGGGCGAACGCGCCGCTCCGGCCCGCCGGAGGAAGCGCGCCGGGTAGCGTCGGTCAGGCTGGCGGCAGCACGGCGCGAACACTCTCGGCGCACATTGCTGCATCACATGATATGGTTTTGTGCATGCGAACCACGATAGAGTTGAATGACGAACTCCTGCGCCAGGCGAAGCGCCAGGCCGCTCGCGATCGCTCCACGTTGCGAGAGGTCGTGGAGCAGGCTCTCCGGACGCACCTCGCCCGTCCGCCGCGCCGATCGGACTATCGACTCGTCTGGCGCACCGAGCGCGGCCGCTCGCAGCCCGGCGTCTCCCTTGATGATCGAGATGTACTGCTGGACGTGATGGAAGGCCGCCGGTGATCGCGCTTGACACGAATCTCCTCGTCTATGCGCGTCGCGAGGAGTTGCCCCAGCATGCCGCTGCCCACCGGCTCCTGACGGAACTGGCGACAGGTGACAGGCCTTGGGCTCTGCCGTGGCCGTGCGTCTACGAGTACCTGCGGGTCGTGACCCATCCGCGTGTCTTCGATCCGCCAACGAATGTGGATCGCGCCATCGAAGATCTGGAGTCTCTCTTCGAGTCGCCTTCGCTCCTCATGCTTGGTGAAGGTCCGGTGCACGCGGCGCACCTGCGGCACATGGTCCACGGCGGCCAGGCAAGCGGCAACCTGATTCACGACGCCCACATCGCAGCGCTCGTGCTTGAGCATGGCGTCCGGGAGTTTTGGACGCTCGACCGGGACTTCGCCCGGTTTCCTGGCATCCGAGTCCGCAATCCGCTGAGTTGACGTTCGTCAGGCCGAGGGCATCACCGCGCCGCCCGTTCCTGCAGGCAGGCGAAGAAGCGGTCCATCATCATCCGGGAAACGCCACCCAGCAGGCGCTGGCCAACGCGCGCAATCGTGCCTCCCACCTGCGCCTTTCCGATGACGTCCACCCGGGTCGTGGCGCCGTTGTCGGATTCCACGAGGGTGACGGTCGCCGATCCGTTGACGAAACCCGGCGCTCCTCGTCCCTGGACAACGAGCGTATAGCCGGCGGGCGCGTTCTTCTCCGTCATCCGGACAGTACCCTCGTACTGCCCGGTGACCGCGGCGATCCCTAGGGTGAGCTTCGCCTGATAGGTATCTTCGCCGGTCTGTTCCATGGCCTCGCACCCGGGAAGGCACGAAGCGATTATCGAAGGATCAACGAGGAGATCCCAAACCCGCTGCCGCGCGGCATCGAACGTGTAGCTGGCGGAGACTTCCAGCTACCGGTCTCCTGCTTCATCCGCCCGCGCGCCGCTGAGCATCGTTTCCATGGCGTAGTTGCCCTCGTGGCAGGCGTACTCGAAGAGCGGCAGCTCGTTGCGCACCATGGGCAGATTGACGGTCCACGGCTCGGCCCACGTGTCGGCATCGGTAACGGTGAACTCGTACTCCAGGGTGGTGGCGTCGGCACGGCGGAACCGTTCCACGAGACGCATGTCGGTCGTGGTGCCGCGCCAGTTGCGGTCCGCGTCGAAATTGACGGTCTCGACCACGAGCGTGTCGCCTTCCCATCGCCCGCGCGAAACGCCGGACCACTGCGCGAGCCGCTCGTCGTCGATCTGGTCGCGTCCGTCGATCGGAATGACCCGGACGGTGTGAACCATCTCGGTGAGCAGCACCACCTCGTTGGGGGTCTGGAAGATCTGCACGTTCTGGTTGTAGCCGCCCGGCGTGATGGGCGGACCGGCGTTGAAGCCCGTCAGGCAGCGGTCCGCGTTGCTCAGGTCGGTGTACGACGCCGGGATCTCATCGCTGAACGACCCGCGCCCGGCCGCCTGGCGCGCTCTGCCCTGTTCGGACATCTCGGGCAGCCGCCCGTTCGGCGGATCGATGATGAGCGACGTCCGGCGCGTACCCACGACGTTGGTTCCCCGGTCCATCCAGAAGTTGTTGTAGGCGCCGATGCTCCCACCCGCCTCGGTCCGCTGGGCGTCACGTTCCCACAACTCGGCATCGCGTTCCACCGCCGCCCGTTCACGCTCCGCCGCTTCCTCTTCGGTCAGGAACGCCTTGTCGCCGAGGTCCTGCGGACGCTGAAGCGGAGTGATGGTGCGGAAATCCCAGACACCCTGCAAGTCAGGCGCGCCCCATCCGGTTTCCGGCGCTTCCTGCGCGACCGCGACAATCGGCAACGCCAGCAGTGCCGCCAACGTGACGACGGAAAGTCTTGCGAGAGAGAACTCAACTGGCATGGCATGCCTCCAGTGACGCACAGCCCGGGAGGATTTTCCCGTAGGATACCACGCGGTGGCAGGCGGGACGCTCGCGGTGACCGGCGCCAACAGCGCCGTTGGTTGTGCTCTGCTGAGGCACGTTGCCGCCGACGGAGCGCTGCGCGCCGCCGCCGCGGTGCGGCGGCCGGAGGCGGTTGACGCCCTGCCGCAGTCGCCACGCGTCACGCCACATGTCATCCACTACGGCGATCCGGACAGCCTGAGGGCTGCGGTCGGCGGCGCCGACTGCGTCGTTCACCTCGCCGGGATCCTGTTCGAGAGCCGGACATCCGACTACCAGCGGGGCAACGTGGAGTCGACGCGAGCCGTGGTCGCTGCAGCCCGGACGGCCGGGGCGGAGCACATCGTATTCACGAGCTCGATAGGGGCGGATCCGGCGTCCGCCAACGGGTATTTCCGATCGAAGGGCGCGGCGGAACGCGTCGTTGCCGACTCCGGCATCGACGCCACGATCATTCGGACGCCGTTTCTGCTCGGTCCCGGTACGGCCGGCGGGCGGGCACTCCTGCGGGATGCCGCGCGCGACTCGGTTCGCCTGCTGGGGGGTGGCAGGCACCGCCTGCGGCCGCTCGACGTCGATGATCTGTGCCGCGCCATCCTGCATTGTTGCCGGCGGCCGGTGGCTGGCGTGCGGACCTGCGAGCTGGTGGGACCAACCGCGGTTTCCTACGCCGACCTGGTGCAGCAGACTGCGCGCCGGCTGGGACGCGATGTTGCGATTGGATCGACACCGGTCTGGCTGGCGCGGCTGGCGGCGCGGCTCGCCGGTCTGGTTCGGAGCGGCGGCCTGACGCCAGACGTGATCGACGTGATCACGTCCGACGAAACAGCCGGCCGGAACGCGGAGGGCGAACTGGGGGTGACGCTGACACCCCTCGCCGAATCGCTGGCGCGGTTGTGCCAGGACGGCGCGCCCGAGGAGAGCTTCACATGAACGCGCCCGACGCGGAACCCGCGGCCTCCGGCGAGGCGCCGACCTCTGGCCGCCCTGCCACAAGCCGTGCCGGCCGCGTCGCGTTCTTGGCGCTCAGCATCGCCTGCTTCGCGTATCTCTACGTTCGGCTGAACGGGGCCGCGGCGCGCGAGGGACTCTCCCTCGCCGACTACATGACGCAGGTCTTCGCCGGTGTCGAGTGGGTCTCGTGGATCGTGTTGATGATGGCCTACTCCGGTCTCTACTTCCTCATCGACACGCTCGTGGTAACCCGCGCCCTCACTTGGTTCGTCACGCCGATCCGGTACCGCGACCTCCTGCCGGTCCGGGCGAGCGCCTACATCATCTCCATCTTCAACGAACAGATCGGCAAGGGCGCGATGGCCTACTACCTCCATCGGCGGCACCAGGTGCCGGGTTGGGAAGTGGGATCGGTGATGCTGTTCGTCATGTTCTGCGAGGTGTTCTACCTGCTGTTCTGGGCGACGGTCGGGTACGCCGCGAGCGGCGGCGCGCTGCCCGCGGCGTTCGGCCTGATGCCGTGGCTCGCCGCCGCGGCCGTGCCGGTCTTCGTGGTCTGGCTCCTCTATTTCCGCGGCGCCATCCTGCCGGCCAACGGGCTGCGGAACAAGCGCGTCCTCCATGCGTTTCGTTCCGCGACGCTACGGCACTACCTGCTGTTTCTCGTGCTCCGATCGCCGGCGCTGCTGGCCGCCGTAGTCGTCTACACGACCGCGCTCCGGCTGTTTGGCGTCGACGCGTCGTTCCTGTCCCTGCTGGGTTACCTCCCGGTCGTCTTCTTCGCCGCCGCCGTCCCCACTCCGATGCGCGCGGCCGCGATCACCTTCTGGGTCATCCTGTTCCCCGAGAACGAAGGCCAGATGGCCGCGTTCGGATTCGTGCAGCACAACTTCTTCATCCTCTTCAACGCCCTCATAGGCGTTGCGTTCTGGCCCCGGGCCCAGCGCGAACTGTTCGGATAGGTGCTGGCGCATCTCCTGACGGCGCTTCGCTTCGCTCTGGTGTTTCCGCTTGCCGCCGCCTTCGCGCGCCCGGCCTTCCTCGACCCTGGCCCCACCGCGCTCCTGCTGGCCGCGGGGCTCGCGAGCGACTACTTCGACGGTGTCGTCGCGCGCCGCCGGAGGACCGCCTCACCGGGCGGCCAACGCTTCGATCACGCCACCGACTGCTTCTTCGTCACCGCCTGCCTGGGTGGGGCGTCGGCGGCGGGCCACGTCCCGTGGCTGCTGCCCGTCGTGATTGCCGTCGCCTTCACGCAGTACGTCGTTGACTCGTACTGGATTCAGCGCCGGAAGCGCCTTCGCATGAGCCGGATTGGCCGCTGGAACGGCATTGCCTACTTCGCGCCGCTGGTCATCATCGCCGCGGCGCGCCTGGATCTCGTACCCGTCCTGACGCCGCCGCTGCTGTCCCTCGCTGGCGCCGTGGCGTGGCTGTTGATTGCGTCGACGCTGGTCTCCATCGCCGACCGCGCGACCGCGGTTCGCCGGAGCACGCGCAAGGGCGAGCGATCAGGGTGAGACGTTCTCGTACCACTTGAGGTTCGCGGTACGGCTGCCGATGCATACCAGGTCCGTGTCGGCATCGGCGTCGAGATCCGCGACGACGCAGCCGGAGGGGGACATGTTGGTGTCGAGGGTCTGGCGGGACCAGTCGGCGCCGCTCTCGTCGGTCGCCGCGTAGAGGTACAGCATCTCGCTCTCGCCGCGGTCGCCGGTCACGATCTCGTCACGGCCATCCTCGTCGAAGTCGGCGGTAACGATGGTGTGGCCGCTGCCGATCGTGTCGATCACGTGGCGTGCCCAGCCGCCGCTGTCCTCGAGGTAGACAACGACCTGAGGTCCGTGCCAGGGCTCGATGGTGGTGATGAACGTCCGGTCGCCGACGCGGCCCGTATCGACGTCGCTCGCGCCGCTTCGCGGCCAAGGGGCGGGATCGCCGGGCAGGAGCAGTTCCGGGATCCATTCGCCGTCGATGTGGCGATGCACGTGAACCCCGCCGAAGCTCGCGCTGAAGACGGCATCGCGGTCCGGATCGTCCCACGGCTTCACCTGCAGGCCGTGGACGACGCCCTGGCCCGTGTCGGCAAGGGTGCGGCGGGTCCAGTCGTCCGGGCGGTACCAGTAGAGCGGGACGGCGTCGCGGTAGTCGGGCGCCTGCGCGGCGGGACCTGATAGCGGCGCGTTGATCAGGACCGGCCGCCCGCTTCCGTCGATGTCGGCCCAGCGTAGCCGATGGGCGGTCGGCGTGCGATCGAGTTCGCGAACGCGCCAGGGGCGTGTCGGATCTCCATCGTGGGTCAGCAGCGACAGAATCCCGAGGCTGTTGTCGTGCGTGGTTCCGAATCCGTGGGCGATGGCAAGCTCCGGAATACCGTCGCCGTCCAGGTCGCGGGGCGCCAGGTTGATGGAGCGGCTCAGACCGGTGGCGATGACATGCCGCTGCCAGCCGGGATTCTCGAACCATGCCAGGTCGGGGAGCCGGGTCGACAGGCCGATCACGTCCAACCGTCCGTCGCGGTTCAGATCCACCACGATTGGCTGGTAGCCGTTGGTCACGTCAGTGGCGATCGTGTGCGTGACGAACCGATGGCCGCCATCCGCGGCCTGCTGCGCCGCCGCCGGCGCGAAGGCGAAGAGCGGCAGCGCGAGGAGCGCGCCCGCGGCGGCGCAGATGAACCGTCGGCGAGTGATCACCATCGCGTGCCCCCCTGTTAGCTTCGCGAGACGACCCGGAACGTCCACCAGCCTTCGGGGCGCGGCGCGTCTGGGGGCGGCGGCGCGGTGGCCGGCTCCTCCAGGCTGCTCAGCTTGTTGCGCCGCGCCTCCCACGCTTCATCGAGCTCCGCCGGTTCGAGCACGCGCGTCAGCGACACCGGGTAGACGGTGCCGTCGAGTCGCAGCCGCCCCCACCCGTTGTTCGCTGCGTGGCCGGACCAGCTCTTGGCGGCGCAGTCCGAACAGCTCAGGTAGAGGTGGCCGTCCCGGTTGGCGAAGCAGTTCAGGTTGACCGCGTGCGGGCGCACGCCGGCGCGGACCTGAATCTGGCAGAGCGTTACCCGGTTGGCGAACGTCCAGTCGTCCACCGGCCCGTCCGGTGAGGCGCCGAAGAGCCAGCCGCCCAGCGTGCGGTCGCACGGGCAGGTGGCCGACCAGCCCACGAACCCGGTGGCCAGCACGATAACGACGACGGCGACCGCGGTGAGTGCCGTCCGCTGCGTCAACTTCAACATCGACCTGCTACCTCCTCGGCCAGACCCGGGCGCACGAGCCTCTCGCGCGGTCCCCGGTTCGCCCACGCGGGGGCCGGCGTTTGTACGACGGGGGCCAGAACCGCCGCGTGGTACGACCGTTCCGCTTGTTGGGCGGGCGGCCGACCGTAGGTCGTCGTCCGCTGCCGCGGGGTCCGCCCCGCCTCGATGATCAGCGCCTCCATCCGTTCCGGCGGCAGTTCCTGGCCGAACCCGGCGCCGGCGGCGCGCGTAATGCTCTCGTTCATCAGGGTCCCGCCGAGATCGTTCACGCCCGCGTTGAGCAGGGTATGCACGCCGCGCGGGCCCATCTTGACCCACGACGCCTGAATGTTGGTGATGACGGGATGCAACGCCAGGCGCGCGACCGCGTGCATCAGGATCGACTCGCGGAAGGTGGGGCCGCGCCGGGCGCGTCCCTGCAGGTAGATCGGCGCCTCCATGTGAACGAAGGGAAGCGGCACGAACTCCGTGAAGCCGCCGGTCCGTGCCTGGAGGTCGCGAACCGCAGTGAGATGTCTCGCCCAGTGACGAGGCCGGTCGATATGGCCGTACATGATGGTTGCGGTGGTCCCAAATCCGACCCGGTGCGCGGTCTCCATCACCTCGAGCCACTGGCCGGAGTTCAGCTTGTCGGGGCAGAGCTCCTGCCGCACCTCGTCGTGGAGCACCTCGGCGGCGGTTCCCGGGAGCGTGCCGAGTCCGGCGCCGCGAAGTTGCCGGAGGAACGTCTCCAGCGGCAGGCCGAGCGTCGCCGCTCCCTGCCACACCTCCAACGGCGAGAACGCATGGACGTGGATCTGGGGAACGGCCTCCTTCACCGCGCGGGAGATCGCCAGATAGGTTGCCCCGGTGTAGTCGGGATGGATGCCTCCCTGCATGCACACTTCCGTGGCGCCGCGCTCCCACGCCTCCAGCGTGCGGCGCGCAATCTCGCCGAGGTCGAGGTCGTACGGGGCGCCCCGCAGGTTGTCGCTCAGTTTCCCCTTGGAGAAGGCGCAGAAGCGGCACTTGAAGTAACAGACATTGGTGTAGTTGATGTTGCGGTTGACGACGTAGGTCACGGTGTCGCCGCTCACCTCCCGGCGGAGATCATCGGCGGCGCGCGCGATGGTCACCAGGTCGTCGCCACGGGCGGAGAAGAGGTGCGCGATCTCCGCCTCGTCCAGTTGGTCGCCGCGCGCCGCCTTCGCGCAGAGGGACGCGGTGGCCGATCCGGCACGCGCCGCCGCCGCGGCCGGCTTCTCGCGGAGCTGATCGAGCAGCCGGGCGGGAAGCACCGCCTCCGGATCGCCGGGCGACCACCGGCTGTCGCGCGCAAACCCATCGGCGTCGGACGCCTGCAGTACCGCGGTGCGGAGCGGTTCTGCCACCCAGGTCTCGAGCGTCCGCACGTATGCCGGATAGACTGTCAGACGCTCGGCAAGGACCTTCCCTTCGCGTCCGGTCTCGCGGGCCAGCCGATCGAGATGCGGCCAGGGCGCCTCGGGATTGACGTGGTCCGGCGTGACGGGCGAGACGCCGCCCCAGTCGTTGATGCCGGCGCGGATCAGGGCGCCGAAAGTGTCTGGCGACAGGTTGGGCGGCGCCTGGATCGCCATGTCCGGACCGAAGATGATCCGCGCGCAAGCGATGGTCCACTGCAGATCCTCGAGCGTCGGTTCCGGCGCATCGACCATCCGCGTTCCCGGCTTCGCCCGGAAGTTCTGCACGATGATCTCCTGCACGTGCCCGTAGGCGTCGTGCAGGTCGCGGAGGGCGAGGAGCGAGTCGATCCGTTCCTGCCGCGTCTCGCCGATGCCGATCAGGATGCCGGATGTGAATGGGATGGCGAGTTCGCCGGCAAGGCGGATTGTTTCGAGCCGGGCGTCCGGATCCTTGTCGGGCGATCCGTGGTGCGCCTCGCCGCGTTGGAGCAGCCGTCGCGAGACGTTCTCGAGCATCAGTCCCTGCGACGGGCAGACCTCGCGCAGCGCGAGCAGCTCTTCACGTGTCAGTACTCCGGGATTGGCGTGCGGCAAGAGGCCGGTAGCTTCGAAAACGGCGCGCGCGATCGACACCAGGTACTCCACCGTCGTCGGGTAGCCGAGCCCGGCAAGCTCGTCCCGCGCCTGCGGGTAGCGCTGCTCCGGCTTGTCCCCGAGCGTGAACAGGGCTTCCCGGCAACCCGCCGCCGCGCCGCGCCGCGCAATGTCGATCGCCTCGTCGAGTGTCAGATAGGCCCGTTCGCCCGGCCGCGGCGGCTGCGCGAAGGTGCAGTAGTGGCAGACGTCCCGGCAGAGCTTCGTCAGCGGGATGAAGACCTTGCGCGAGTAGCTGACAGGGCGGCCGAAGCCGGCGTCGCGCAGCTCGGCGGCCCGCCGCATGAGTGCCTGAAGATCGGTCTCACCCGCCAGATCCGTGGCACCCGCGCGCGAAGGTCGGTCGTTGGCGTTCGTGTCCATTGCGATTGCCGAATCGGGCGCCTATAGCATGCCACACGCGTCAGTCTGCGACCCCGGGTGCGGCGCGGTAGTGCGGGGCGGGGCGTATACTGGGAACTTCATCACGGGTCCGCACGAGAATGCGGGACGGTATCCGGAGCGATGGGGGAGGTTTCAGATGACTCGGCCATGTTTCGCGGCTATGGTGAGCCTGCTCGTCCTTGTGCTGTTGCTTCCGGCCGGTGCGGCGGCGCAGGATGGCTTCCGGACCCCCTGGGGTGACCCCGATCTGCAGGGGACGTACACCAACAAGACGATCACGCCGCTCCAGCGTCCGGATTCGGTGGGCGACAAGGAGTTTCTGACCGACGAGGAAATCGCGGAGCAGGAGGCGGCGCGCGTGCAACGCAACCAGGATCTGCTGAACGCGGCGGCCCAGCGGACCGTTGCCGGCGGCAACGTCGGCGCCTACAACAACTTCTGGCTCGACGGGGGCACGCGTCCGACGAATCGGACGTCGCTCATCACCGACCCGTCGAACGGCAGGCTGCCGGCGCGTACCGCGGACGCGGCGGAACGCAAGATGGCGCATGATGCCGCCTACCCGGTCGACGGACCGTTCGACAGTTGGGAGGATCTGGAGTTGAACGACCGCTGCCTGGTCTGGTCGGCGGGTCCGCCCATGCTGCCGAGCGCCTACAACAACAACTTCATCATCCTGCAGACGCCCACGCACGTCGTCATTTACGCGGAGATGATCCATGACACGCGGATCATTCCGCTCGACGGGCGGGACCACCTGCCCGAGAGTGTTCGCCAATGGCACGGCGACGCCCGAGGCCGGTGGGAGGGCGACACGCTGGTGGTCGAGACCACGAACCTCCGCCGGACCGAGGCGAACGCGGGCGCGGTTGGCGGCGACCCGGTTCTGCTCCGAATGGCGAATGGCCGGGCGGATGACACGATTACCGTGATCGAACGGTTCACGCGAGTCGACGCCGACACCGTGAACTACGAGTTCACGGTCGAGGACCCGACGCACTGGACGCAGTCGTTCTCGGGCGAGTTCCCGTTCGCGACCTTCCCTTCGGACGAGTTGCCGTACCTGTTCGAATACGCCTGCCACGAGGGGAACTACAGCATGACGAACATCCTCGGGGGCGAGCGGGCGAGGGAGCGGGCAACCGATCAGCCGTAGCCGCCTGCCCATGATTCGGCGCTCCCGCTGGTGCGCCGGCCGGTGCGCCGGCCTTCAGGCCGGCCCCAGGTGCGCCGGCGTCCCCGCCGGCAGTTTCCGCCGCCTGGCGATGGCCATGGCCGTCGCCGTCGCGCTGAGTCTCGGTTTCGCCGCGTGCGCGCCGGAGATGCCGTTGGCGACTCTCGCCGAGATTGCCGCGGCATCCGGTGATCCCGGAATCGTCAGCGCCGCCGGCACCTCGCGCGACGGGCAGCCGATCCGTACGCTCGAGCATGGCGCGCCGTTCAATCCGGCACGCTCCGAGCCGCGGCTCGTGCTCGTGGGCGGACTCGATGGCAACGCGGATAGCTCCCGCATCGTTAGCGACGCCGTCTACTGGTTGAAGCGAGAGGCGTCCGACAGCGTCCGCGCCGAATAGCTGGTGAGCGCGCTTCCGTTGGCCGCGCCATCGAACGACGGTTCGGTGCGGTCGCCCGGCGCCTTCCCGCCGGTCGACGGCTACTTCAATCATCCCGACCGGCCCGAAACCCGCTATGTGTGGCGCTGGATCAGCTATCAGGCGCCGGATCTGGTGGTGGAGGTCCGTGTCGGCGATGCCCTGCAGGTCTACTCGAGTGTCGAGGGCGATGACCTGCCGGCCGGCTCGCTTGCCGCGGCGTTGGCAGATCCCTCAAGCCAGCCCGGTCTCGGTCCGGTCGAGACGATGCTGGTCACCGCGCCCGCTTCGGGCGGCGGGGACGTCATGCGGGCCGTGCTCGACCACGCGACCGGAGACCGCTCCGCGCTACGGACCGCCATCCTTGACCGGATCGCACGCGACCCGCTCGACGTTGCGCGCCTTATGGCAGGGCGGTATCCCGGCACGCCGAGCATCAGTTACATTCCGGCCCTCGCCTGGATTCACATGCTGCGCGTGGCCGATATCGACGACGACGAGTCGTTGCGTGCGAAGGTGATGGCAGACGTCCGGCCGTGGCTCTCGGGCGAGGAGGCGCTGTTCGGCGACCGCGTCTCGTACGCCGCCATCGCCGGCACGATGATCTTCTCGGCGATCGCAGAGCTGCCGGACGGAGGCGAGGACGCGCAGGCGGCGGCGCGCCTCGCGGCGGAAGGCGTGGCGTTGGGGGCGGCGGAGGTGTCGCCGGGCAACGGTGAGTACGCCTCCGGCTGGAGCGACGACTTCTTTCTCGGCACGGTCGCCGCAGTGCGCGCCGGCGACGAGGACGGTTTGGCCGCCGCCGTCCGCCTTGTCCTCGCGACGGCGGCCCGCCTGCAGCAGCCCGACGGCCTGTTCCACCATGACGCCGAAGCCCCAGTCGCGTGGGGCCGCGGCAATGGCTTCGGCGCCCTGGGCCTGTCGGACTCCCGACCGTTCTGCCGGCCGACCATCCGGACCGCGTCCGGATCCTCGACATCCACCGCCGGCATCTGGAGGGGATGCGCGCGCAGCAGGCCCCGGACGGGATGTGGCGGCAGATTGTCGACGTGCCCGGCAGTTATCGGTGCCGCGCTCGAGTACTACGATCTGACCCAGGCCCCGTAGCTGCTCGCGCACCTACGATGCGCCGGCGTCCACGCCGGCACTACCAACTGCCGCCTCCTCCCGCAGGATGGCGTAGAGCAACTGATCCTGCACGACACCCGCCTTGATCGCACTCCGGCGCAAGCGGCCCTCGAGCCGGTACCCCGCCTTCTCCAGCACGCGGCAGGAAGCGGAGTTCGAAGCGAGGGGCAGGGCGTAGATTCGTTCCAACTGGTAAGCCGTCATGGCGAATCGCGTGAACCCGGCCAGCGCGCGCGTCGCAATACCCCGACCCCAGTACTTCTCGCCGAGCCAGTAGCCGATCTCGGCCGAGCAACGCTCCACGTCGTCGCGGAGGACTACTCCGATCACACCTGCCGGCAGGTCACCAACGGTGATCGCGAACGCCGTCTCCGGGTCCTGGGCGCACGTGAACTGAATGAACTCGCGCGCATCATCGATGGAGTACGGATGCGGGAACTGGTCGCGCAGTTGCACCCAGACCTTGCGGTTGTTGGCGTGCAGGGCGATCGCCTCCGCGTCGGTGGCGCGCAGCGACCGCACGCCGCAGTGCCCCAGATCGAGCTGCATCAGGCGACGGTTGATCCGAAGCGCGGCGATACGGGCGAACCATCGTCGATCGGATAACCGATCTGTATCACTCGCGGTCCGCTGGAATCCGACACCGTAACGTGCTTCGTGATCGGTCCGCGCATCTCCGTCGGCGTCGGATGATTCACCGGTGATGCCTTCTCGCTCAGCCGCGTCAGGTCCCTCGCGTACGCCAGATCGGTCAGCCGCCGCCCCGGTGCGTGGCTGGTGTAGATTGCCTCTCCACTCCGCGCGGCGACATGAATCTCTGCCATCGGGGTCGACCGCACGATCCGTTGCAATCGTCTGTTGATGTCGTCGGCCGACCAGTCCGCCGCCTCGGCATTCGCGATGAATCGCTCCGCGAGAGTTGCCTGGACGATCATGTGCTGGCCGAGGATCCCGTCGAAGACACCACGGATCTCCTCGTAAGCGCTGGTGTTCCGAAACTCCAACAGGTCCGGCTCGTCGAACGCCGCCGTCACCGCTGTCATCACGGGTGACACGTAGGTGTCGCCGATCGCCGCCTGCTCCTCGAACGCGAGCGCGTTCCCCACCTGCACGATCCGGGGCCGGTCGACGCCGGACACCCCGACGTACTTGAAGATCTCGTTGTCGATCTCCCGAACGCGCGCTTCCTGGGCGACGGCGTCTTCGCTCTCCACGCCGGAAGACAGCAGCGGGTGGAATGCTGATGCCTGCGGCTGCACCGCCGGATCGGGACTGAACCGGAATGGCTTCGGCGCACCCGTCTCGTCACGGACGTTCGTGATGTGGACCTCTCCCTCCTCGTCGCTGACCCAGCATTCGTCGAGTACGGTGGCTGCCGCAACGGCATCAAGCGTGGCGATGATGTCGGTGGCCTTCTGTCCAGCCGCCTCGCCCGCCGCCACAAGGTGCGCCAGCACGCGCGCCTGCGCCGTCATCACGCCGTCCAGCATTGCGTCCAGTGCCCGCGCGATCGTTGCCAGCGAAACCTCGTTAGCCATGAGAATGAAAAGGATACATGCCGAATCCGAACTTGAGTCGTGCCTGTCTTGCCCTGGCTCTGCGCGAGCTGGGGTCGCCCCCGCGGAAGGTCGTAGATGCGCTGGCTGCCGGGCGCCTGCCGGGCGACCGCCGGGAGTTCGGAGACTACTGGCATGTGGACCATCTCGATCTTCATGGCTCGGATCCGGGCGGCGCCTGGGAACGCGCCGAACGGAGCCTGGAGCGCTGCGCGGAACTGGCAATCACGGTCATCGCCTACGGCGACCCTCGGTATCCCGGACGACTGGCGGCGCTCCAGGCGTCCCGGCGCCGTGGTGTCGCGACGGGTGGCTACGCGCCGCTCCTGTACTGCCGGGGCTCCGTTGCCGGCTTGAACGACTGTCCGTCGGTCGCCGTCATCGGCACGCGCCACCCGTCGCCGTTCGGTCGCCGGCAGGCGCGTGCCTTCGGTCGCGATCTGGCCGCGGAAGGACTCGTGATCGTCAGCGGCCTCGCGCGCGGATGCGACACCGAGGCCCACCAGGGCTGCGTCGACATGGCCGGGATCAGTGTCGCGGTGCTGGCGCACGGACTGGATTCGATCTACCCGCCGGAGAACACCAGTCTCGCGGATCGGCTGATCGGCGCCGGCGGCTGCCTCCTGTCGGAGTATCCGCCCGGCACGCCGCCGCGGCGCAGGGCTTTCGGCCAACGCGACCGAATTCAGTCCGCGTTGGCGGAACTGGTCGTCGTCATCGAGACCCCGGGTGACGACGGGACGATGATTACCGTCGACCACGCGCGGAAGCAGCGGCGGCCTGTGGGCTGCGTCGTCCATCCACCGCGTCACGCGGGCGTTGCCGCCGCCGTGGGGAACGCCCGGCTGTTGTCCGAGCCCCCCGGCGCGATTCCACTGCGAACGCCCCGGGACGCGCTGGCGGCCCTGCGCGGGCGGGCAGCGGGCAGGTTGACGGATAGATAGGCGCGGCTGGGCGGCCGTCGGAGCCGCAGGCGATGGCCGCGCTACGGCGACAGGTCGAACGCGGCCATCTGCCGGGCGTTGCGGACGAGGATACGTCCGCCCGCCATGGCCGGAACGTTCCAGGTCTTGCCCTCGATGGCGCCGAATCCGGCCACCTCCTCGTGACGGTCCGGGGTGGCCCGCACCAGCACGAGCTCACCGCGCTCGGTCAGCACTACCAGATGACCGCCGGCGGCCAGAAGCTGACCGTGGCCGTAGCGCCCGGCCTTCCACATCAGCTCGCCGGTGGCGGCGTCGATGCAGGCGAGGATCGATTCGTCGAGACCATAGATGTAGCCGTCGACCAGGACGGAGCTGCTGAACGCGTTCTTCATCCGATTCGTTTCCCAGACCGTCGCCGCCGTGAAGCGGTCGCCGTCCGGGGTCAGCTCGACGAGCGCCGCGCCCTTTCCGTAGCTGGCCGACAGGAAGAGCCGCGTGTCATCGACGACGAGCGGTTGGGCGATGTTCGGTACGACGGGAACGGTCCAGGGGTACTCCCAGAGCAGGCTCCCGTCGTGCGGCCGCAGGCCGGCAGCCCGCTCGGCCGTGACCACGAGAATCTGCCGCACCCCGCCCAGCGTCGCGAGCATCGGCGACGTGTAGCTCTGTACGTCGTCCATGACGTGCCAGACGACCTCGCCGGAGAGGAGGTCGTAGGCCGCGATCGACCAGTCGCGCGTGCCGCCCGGCTGCACGACGACCAGATCGTCGACGACGAGCGGCGCGCCCGACATTGCCCAGGGCAGGTTGGAAGCGCCCGCATCGTCCAGAATGTTCCGTTCCCAGGCGACTTCGCCGGTGGCGGCGTCCAGGCTGACGAGCCGGCCGGTCGCGCCCAGCGCATAGATCCGGCCGTCGTGCCATGTCGGGGTCGCCCGTGGTCCCGGGCCGCCCATCGACTCCTGGAAGTGCGCGGACCAGGTGTGGGTCCAGATCTCGGCGCCGGTATCGACATCGTAGGCCGCGACGACCTCCTCGTCCCGGCGCTGCTCGATAGTGAACGCTCGCGCGCCGGCGACAACGAACGAGGCGTAGCCGCCGCCTACGGGCTGACTCCAGAGCGGTTCCAGCCCACCCGCAGGCCAGTCGGTGCGGATGGCGGCTTCCGCGTAGAGACCGTCGCGGAGCGGGCCCCGGAAGTCGGTCCAGTAGGCGTTGCCTGACGGTGCGCTCGGCGTCTCCGGAGCGTGCTCGGCGTCCCGCGCGGGCGCGGTGGCATCCCCGATACGCGTGGGCGAAACCGCAGACACGGTGGCCTCGTCGTGCTGGTCGCGATCAGCCTCCAAAGCCGCGTAGTGCGCCTCCGGCGTGCCGAAGGAGAAGATCGGCCGCATGCCGCTACCCGCGAACTCGATCTGCATGTCGAAGGTGACCACGAGCAGGACCATGACCCCCACGGCGAACGCCGCGACCACGGCGATCCCGGCCAGTACCCGTAACAGCAGCTTTCCCATGAATCCAGCATACCGCGCAACGGACTCTCACGTTCGCGCGGGCGAAGAGTTGCGTGCAGGCCCGACCTCAGACGGGCTGGCCGTACACATGTCGCCGGGCCGGGCGATGCGCCGGCAGGCTGTTCAGGTGATGGGCCAGCGCCTCCAGGCTGGCGAGGTTGTGGACCGGGAGGAAGTCGTCGATTTCCGGCAGGGCCGCCTGCATGCCGCGGGTGAGGGGCAGGTAGTCCGGCGATCCGAGAAGCGGATTGAGCCAGATCAGGCGGTGGCATGATCGATGCAGCCGTCCCATTTCAGCGCGGAGACGTTCCGGCTCGCCTCGGTCCCAGCCGTCCGAGATCAACAGCACGACGGGACCCTGGCCGCGCGCGCGACGCGCCCATTCGGTGTTGAACGTGTGCAGCGAATCACCGATGCGGGTACCGCCGCCGAAGTCGCCAATGGTCCGGGGGAGCGCCGGCACCACGACCGTCGCGGGGCGCCGCGCCGTCAACTGATGCGTGATGCGCGTCAGCCGGGTCGCGAAGACGAACGACTCCACGCGTCCAAGGCGCCCGCCGCCGGACAGCGTATGGACGAAGTGGAGCAGCATCCGGCTGTAGCGTTCCATCGATCCGCTCACGTCACACAGCAGGATCAAGGGACGCCGCTTCGTCTTCCGGCGGCGCGAGGGCAGGTGGATGAGCTCGCCGCCATGCCGCATGTTTCTGCGGACCGCGCGCCGCAGGTCCAGGGCCGGACCCCTCCCCGGCATCCATCGCTTGGAGCGCCGCTCGCCCAGCTCCCAGTCGAGCGCTGCCATCATCCGTTCGGCTTGCGCCACCTCGGCTTCGGTGAACTGCTCGAAGTCCTTCGCCCACAGCCCGTCGCGGTCGCTGTAGCTGAGGGCCGCCATCCGTTCCACCTGGTACCGCGGCCGCGCCTGGTCGCCCCCTTCGGACCCCGGCGCCGCGTCCGGCGGCAGTTCCGATTCGTACTCCGGCCGGCCCGACCGCCGTTTCTCGCCCATCGCGCGGAGATCGGATTCGGTCCAGTCTCCGTGCGGCCGTCGCCAGAAGACGCGGAACGCCTCGTCGAACAACGGGAGGTCGTCGACGCGATGGATCAGCAGGCACCGGAGCGCGTGGTAGAACTCCGGCCGGCGCCCGACATCGACATGCCGGAGCGCCATCGCCACGTCCCGGGTCCGTCCGGCCTGCACATCGAGGCCCAGCCGGTGCAGCAGGTGCGTAAAGTGGATCAGGTTGTGGAGCAGGAACGACATCTACTATTCCTCGTATGGCGGGGATCGGGAGTCGGACATGGAGACACGCATCGGCAAGTGGGGCAACAGTCTGGCGCTCAGGATTCCGAAGTCCGTCGCCGCCAGCATGGGCATTACCTTGAACGCGGCGGTAGAGCTGACCCCGCGGGGCGAGCAGCTTGTCATCTCGGTACTGAACCGATCCCCCGCGAAACTGGATGACCTCCTCGCCCGCGTGACCGAGGACAATCTCCACGGTGAGGTCGAGACTGGACCCCCCGTGGGCGGTGAAGCGTGGTGACACCGCCGGGCCGGGTTCCCGACCGCGGGGATGCGGTCTGGATGGAGGATATCCCTTTGAGGTAGCCATCCCGACTGGGCTCGGTGTCGCCGGCGTCGTCCTCGCAGACCAGGTGAAGAGCCTGGACTGGCGCAAGCGGAACGCGGCGGTGATCGCGGCGCTGCCGCGGCAAACGGTATCCGCGGTTCTGCACAAGGTCAATCTGCTGTTGGCGCCGTCCCGAGCGGTCTGCAACCCCGCGCAACAGGCACGGGGCTTCACCCGCGCGCTGGAGCTTCCGAGGCGGCGGCTCGTGCGCCAGGCGCCTTCGCGCGGTTGAGCATCTGCTGAATCCGTTCGCCGCGGATGGATTGCATGTCCTCCTGCGTCTTGAGGACCATGCCGAGCGTCCGGTCTATCGTCTCGGCGTCCAGTTCCTGTTGATCGAGCGCGACGAGGGCGGCGACCCAGTCGAGCGTCTCGGAGACGCCGGTCACCTTGTAGAGGTCGGCCTCTCGCAGTTCCTGGATGAATCGGGTCGCTTGTTCGGCCAGTGCCGCCGGAGCATCCGGCAGCTTGGCGGTGATGATCCGGAGCTCCTTCTCGAAGCTGGGATAGTCGATCCAGGCATAGACGCAGCGGCGCTTCAGGGCGTCGTGCAACTCCCGCGTCCGGTTGGAGGTGATCACGACGATCGGCGGCGTCAGCGCCTTGACGGCGCCGAGCTCGGGAATGGTGATCTGGAAGTCGGAGAGGAGTTCCAGCAGGTAGCCCTCGAACTCCTCGTCGGCCCGGTCGAGCTCGTCGATCAGGAGGACCGGCGGTCGCTCCCCGACCCCCCGCAACGCCTGCAGGAGGGGCCGTTCAATCAGGAAGTCGGGGCCGAACAGATCGCGCGCGCGGAGCGTTTCATGCCCCTGCTTCGCCTTCTTCTTCCTGACGTCGGCCTTCGCGCCGGCCTTGACCCCGTCCGAGGCTTCCGCCAGGCGGATCTCGATGAGCTGGCGCGCGTAGTTCCACTCGTAGACAGCGTGCGTGACATCGAGCCCTTCGTAGCACTGGAGGCGAATCAGATCGGTGCCCAAGCCACCGGCGAGGACCTTCGCCACTTCCGTCTTCCCGACCCCCGCTTCGCCCTCGAGCAGCAGAGGGCGCTGCAGCTTGAGGGCGAGATAGATGGAGGTGGCCAGACCATCGTCGGCTACGTAGAGCTGTTCTGTCAGGAGTTGCTGCAGCTCGTCAATGGATGTGGGCGTTGCTGGGGACATGGTTGTCCTGGCGGCTGGATGATATCAGGAAGGAGAGAACTGGGATATCATGAGGTGTGCTGATCGAGAGTAGTTCCCATGCGAAAGACCAGTGTAGACATTGACGACCATCTGATTGACCAGGTGCGTGGCCTGCTCGGAACGTCTTCGATCAAGGAGACGATCGATCGTGCGCTGCGTGAAGTCGTGCGCACCGCGGCGCGCCGCGAGGAGATCCGAGTGCTGGCGGCCATGGAGGACCTCGACCTTGCCGATGAGCGCATCATGGTCGGGGCCTGGCGGTCCGAACCGCAAACCGACTTCTGACGCATGCCGTATCTGATTGACAAGAGTGCGCTGGCCCGCATGCAGCACCCGCGGGTGCAGGCGCGACTCGGACTGGTCATCGAGGCGGGGGAGGCGGCCACGTGCGCGATCGTTGATCTTGAGGTTCTGTACTCCACCCGCAGTCAAGCCGAACACGCTCGCACGCGTGCCCGCCGGGAGCGCGCGTATCGGCGCGTTGCGTTGACGGAGGGGATCTTCCAGCGGGCCATTGAGGTTCAGGGACTGCTCGCCGGCCACGGGCGCCATCGCCTGCCCATTCCGGACCTGATCATTGCCGCGGCGGCCGAGGAAGCGGGAATGACGGTCCTGCACTACGATGCCGATTTCGACACCATCGCCGCGGTCACGCATCAGCGGATGGAATGGGTAGCACCCCGCGGCTCGCTGTGAGCCGGGGGTGGGCGCAGACTTCTACCCAGCCCGGTCCGCGGCGGCGGTGAGCGCGCGCTGCACGTAGACGGACGCGACGGCCCTGCGGTACTCGGCCGAGGCGAAGACGTCGCCGATCAGATCGTCGCCCACGTCGCCCGCAACTGCGGCGGCGGCCGCCGCGATCGTTTCTGCTGACAACGCCTGTCCCGCGAGCGCCGCCTCGACGCTGGCGCAGCGCACCGGCGCCGGGGTCAGGCCCCCGACGACGACCGACGCGGCGGAGCAGGTCCCGTTGCTCGCCGTCACACTGGCGGCGGCCCCGACGACGGCGTACCGCGACGCTGGATGCGGGAACTTCGCGTAGGCGCTGCCGGCGCCGGCGCTGGCGGCCGGAACGGTGATCGCGGTGAGCACTTCGTTCTCGCCGAGCGCCGTCATCATCAGTCCCTGGAAGAAGCCGTCCGCCGAGAACGAGAGCTCGCCGCCCGGGCCGACTACCGATAGCGTCGCGCCGAGCGCGGCCAACACGGTCGGCAGGTCCGACGCCGGGTCCGCATGGGCCAGGTTGCCGCCGATGGTGCCGCGGTTGCGCACCGCCGGGTCGCCAATCTGGCCCGCCGCCTCCGCGAGCGCGGCGGCGTGCCGCTGCACGTCGGACGACGCGGCGATCTCGGCGTGGGTGGTCAGCGCGCCGATGCGCAGGCCACCACTGCCGGCCGAGATGCCGCGCAACTCGGCGATGCGGCCGATGTCGATTACCGCTGACGGGGCAGCCAGGCGGAGCTTCAGCAGGGGAATCAGGCTGTGACCGCCCGCGAGCAGCTTCGCCCCCGGGTTCTCGGCGAGCAGTCTCCGCGCATCGGCGACCGAACTGGCGCGGTAGTAGTCGAAATTGGCAGCAAACATGGTCAGTTCCCTTTCGCGTCCTGAATCGCCTGCCAGACCCGCTCCGGCGTGAACGGCATGTCGATGCGCGTGACTCCGAGCGGCCGTAGCGCATCCATCACCGCGTTGTAGACGGCGGCGGTCGAGGCGATGGTGCCTGCCTCGCCAATCCCTTTCACGCCGAGCGGATGGTGCGGCGACGGAGTCACCGTCGAGATGACGTCGATGTCCGGCAGCAGGTCGGCGCGCGGCAACGCGTAGTCGAGCATCGAGCCGGTCGCCAACTGCCCATTCTCATCGTACGCCGCGCCTTCCCAGAGCGCCTGACCGATGCCCTGCACGACGCCGCCATGCACCTGGCCCTCGACGATGGTCGGGTTGATCTGCGGCCCGCAGTCGTCGAGTGCGGTGTAGCCGGTCAGCGCCACCTGTCCGGTCGCGGCGTCCACCTCGACGACCGCGAGGTGCGCGCCGTAGGGGAAGACGAAGTTGGGCGGATCGTAGAAGGTGGTTGCCTCGAGTCCGCCTTCCATGCCCTCCGGCAGGTTCCAGGCGACATTGGCCATCAGCGCGATGTCCTGAATCGTCTGCGCCTTGTCGGGGGAGCCCTTCACGAAGAACTTGCCGTCCTCGTACTCCATGTCGTCGACCGACGCCTCGAGCAGATGCGCGGCGAGCACCTTCGCCTTCTCGCGGATCTTGCGGACCGCAAGCGCGAGCGCCGCGCCGCCCACCGCCGTGGTCCGGCTGCCGTAGGTGCCCCAGCCCATCGGCGTGGCATCGGTGTCGCCGTGGACGACCTTCACGTCGCCCGCGTCGACGCCTATCTCGTCCGCGACGATCTGGGCGAACGTAGTCTCTTCCCCCTGGCCGTGGGGCGAGGCGCCGATGAAGACATGCACCTTGCCGGTGGGGTGGAACCGGACGATCGCGCTCTCCCAGAGTCCGCCCTGGAAGCCGATCGCTCCGGCCACCTGCGACGGTCCGAGCCCGCAGATCTCGACGTAGGTCGAAAGGCCCAGACCCAGGTACTTGCCGTTCGACGGACCCGCCTGCTGCCTGGCCCGCAGGTCGGCGTAGCCGGTGTGGTCGAGCAGCTTCTCCAGCGCGCCGGGGTAGTCGCCGCTGTCGTAGTTGAGGGTGGTGACCACCGTGTGGCCGTCGTCAAACTTCGGGATGAAGTTCTTCCGGCGGACATCGGCCGGATCCATGCCGAGTTCGCCGGCGAGGATGTCGACCATGCGCTCCAGCATGAACGTCGCCTCGGGTCGCCCTGCGCCGCGGTACGCCTCTACCGGAACCCCGTTCGTGTAGACGCCGTAGACATCCTCCTTGATCGCCGGGATGTCGTAGACGCCGGACAGCATCAGCCCGTGCAGGATGGTCGGAATGCCCGGCGCCGCGGTCGAGAGATACGCGCCCATGCCGGCATGGACGGTGCAGCGCAGGCCGGTGATCTTGCCTTCCTTCGTCGCCGCCAGCTCGACGTCCTGCACGTGGTCGCGGCCGTGCGTCGTGGCCTGGTAGTTCTCGCTGCGGGACTCGGTCCACTTGACCGGCCGCCCCAGCGTCTTCGAGCAGAAGACGGTGATGAAGTCGGCCGGGTAGGCGGCGATCTTCGAACCGAATCCGCCGCCCACTTCCGGCGCGATGACGCGCAGCTTGTCCTCCGGCACGCCGGTCACGACGGAGCAGAGGAACCGGACGATGTGCGGGTTCTGCGTCGTGTTCCAGAGCGTCAGTTCGCCGGTCGCCTGGTTGTATTGCGCGAGGGCTCCGCGCGTCTCCATCGCGTTGGGGATGAGGCGCTGCTGAAGGATCCGTTCCTTCAGCACGACGCCGTTCGCCTCCGCTTCCGCGAATGCCGCGTCGACGTCGCCGCCGCCCGCGACGGTCCAGTGGAAGGCCTGGTTCCGCTCGATGTCGTCATGAAGCTGCGGGGCGCCGTCGTCGTGCGCCGCCTCGGGATCGATCACCACGTCGAGCGGTTCGTAATCCACCTCGATCAACGCGAGCGCATCGTGCGCCTGGTAGGGGGTCTCCGCCACGACCGTCGCGACGATGTCGCCGGTGTAGCGGACCACATCCTTCGCGATGCAGGGATAAGCCGCGATCTTGAGGTCCGACTCCGGGAGCAGCCACGCGCACGGCATCGGCGCGAGTGCGTCTTCGATGTCGGCCCCGGTGTAGACGGCGATCACGCCGGGCGCGCTGGCGGCCTGACTGGTGTCGATCCGGGTGATCTTCGCGTGGGCGTGCTCGCTCCGGAGCATCGCGGCATGGACCATGTCCGGCAGCGTGATGTCGTCGGTGTAGGTGGCGCTCCCGGTAATCAGCCGCGGGTCTTCCCGGCGGCGGATACCAGAGCCGAAGATTCTGGTGCTCATCGTTTTCCTCCGCGTGACCGGCTACTGATTCGCCGTCGCTTCCGCCGCGTCCCGAACGGCTCGCACGATGTTCTGGTAGCCGGTGCACCGGCACATGTTGCCTTCGAGGCCGTGGCGGATCTCGGCGTCGCTCGGGGAGCTGTTGGTTCGCAGCAGCTCGTGCGACGCCATGATCATGCCGGGCGTGCAGAAGCCGCACTGCAGGCCGTGCTTGTTCCAGAAGCTCTCCTGGAGGGGATGCAACTGCTCGCCGTCCGCAAGCCCTTCGATGGTGGTGACGGCCGCGCCGTCCGCCTGAACCGCGAGGGTCGTGCACGACTTGGCGGAAACGCCGTCAATCAACACGGTGCAGGATCCGCACTGACTGGTGTCGCAACCTACCTTCGTGCCGGTCAGGCCGCCGAGGTCTCGGATGAAATGGACCAGCAACAGCCGCGGCTCCACTTCCTGTTCGTAGAGACGGCCGTTGACGGTAATGCTGACGGGAACTTTCACGCGTCACCTCCTGGCAAGGGCGGACATTATATCGCCCGCCCGGTGCACGATATCTTTCATTGGTAGCGCTTGGCTAGCGCCTGTCGATCGGCCGCGCCGATCAGGTCGTTGAAGCTCTCGAACGTGATCAATCGATTCTCGCAGGCCGCCGTATGGCCGTCGGCGCGCATCTGGCCGTAGACCGTCTCGAGGGCGTGGGCGGTGGCATAGAGACCGGTCAGAGGGTAGAGGATGAGGTTGAAGCCCAGCCCCGCCAGCTCGTCCTGTGGCAGCAGCGGCGTCCGGCCCTGTTCGATCATGTTCGCGACGGTCGGTTTCGGCGCCCGGCGGCCGACCTCGGCGAGGGCCTCCAACGAAGGCGGCGCCTCGATGAACGTCGCATCGGCGCCCGCCGCACGGGCCGCTTCAGCCCGGGCGACCGCTTCGTCGAGGCCGCCGTCGGCAATGGCGTCGGTACGGGCGACGAGAAAGAAGTCGGCGTCCCCCTTCGTGTCGACCGCGGCGCGAATCTTGCCCAGGTACTCGTCGCGCGGGATCACCTTCTTCCCCTGCATGTGGCCGCAGCGCTTCGGCCACTGTTGATCCTCCAGAAAACAGCCTGCCGCCCCCGCGTGGATCAGCTCGCGCACCGTCCGCGCGACGTTCAGCGCGTTGCCATAGCCCGTGTCGGCATCGACGATGATGGGGATGGTGACGCTACGGCAGATCCGGCGCGCCGCGTCGATCACCTCGGTTCCGGTCAGCAGGCCGATGTCCGGTTCGCCGATGGCGGTGGCGGAGACGGCGTAGCCCGAGATGAAGGCCAGCTCGAATCCGACGCGCTCGGCCATTCGGGCCGACAGGGCATCGTAGACCCCGGGGAACACGAGGCTGCCGTCGCGAGCGAGCAAGGTGCCGATCCGTGTGGCCATTCCTATCCTCCGATCTCGGAACGGGTGGTGGTTGGAAGCCCGGGCCCCTACGGCTCTGGTGCAGCCTCGAGAGCCGGCCGGAACGGCGCCACCGATCCTGCGACGCCGTCCGCTGGCGTCAGGCCGAGGAGATGGGCTACCAGCGGATAGACATCGACGGCTTCGACTGGTGGAAGCGTGACTCCTGCCGCGATCCCCGGTCCGGCCGCGAGAAGGATCCCGTGCATCGCCGGCAGACGCGGGTCCCACCCGTGCTGGCCCTGACGGAACGTCACGCGCAGGCGTTCCAGGAAGGAACTGGACCCGACGAACCCCATTCCGTTCGGAATCACGACGATGTCGCCCATCCGCGGGTTGCCGCGGGCGTGCAGATGCTCCGGCAGATCCTCGCGCAGGTACGCGCGAGCATGTATCAGACGCGTGTTCAACTCGTCGCGCAGTGTGGCGGCACGGTCGGGGTCGCCGACATGCACGCTCATCGATGGACCGGCGGCCACCAGGCGGGTGTCGTCAAGGTCGGCCATCTCCGGCAGCACGGTCAGTTGCTCCGGATCCACGGCGGCCATCCCGTGGTCAGACACCACCACCAAGGCGATCTGTTCGGCGTGGGGCAGAGCGTCAAGACCGTTCATGAGTTGCCCGAGCAGGCGGTCGGCGGCTTCGACGGTTTCCCCGAAATCCTCGTGCGCCGGGCCGAGGCGGTGGCCCGCGCTGTCGACCAGCGAGAAATACAGCGTGATGAAGTGCGGGCGCTCCGCGGCGGGCATCTCCAGCCAGGCCAGGACCTGCTCGATACGCTCGACGTTCGGCACGCTCCCGTCGTAGGGTCGCCAATGGCTGGGGTGGACGCCGCCGATGTCCGCTTCCGTCCCGGGAAAGAAGAAAGCGGCCGATACCATTCCCTGTTTCTCGGCGGTGACCCAGATCGGTTCGCCGCCCCACCACGAGCCGTCCTGCGCGTCCTCGCGGTCGCGGTAGTCGAACTCGTCATCACGGACCGGATCGTAGAAACGGTTGCCGACGATGCCGTGCGCCTCGGGATACAGCCCGGTGGCTATCGAGTAGTGCCCCGGGAACGTAAGCGAGGGAAAGACGCTTACGAGGCCGCTGGCCCGTACGCCGCGGGCCGCGAGCCGGTCAAAGCTGGGTGTATCGAAGCGGTCGAGGTAGTCGGCGCGAAAGCCGTCGAACGATACGAGCACGACGTACGGCCGAGAAAGGACCGACGGGTCGTTCGCGCCGCCCGTGCCGGCCGTGGCAGGTTGCCCAGGTGCGGGCCGCCCCGGCTCGGCTGCCGCGCAGGCAAGAGCCGTCGCGAGGAAGACGGCGCCCATGGCGGCGGCCCGGACAAGGGCAGCGGCCGCTCGGCGCAGACTTGGCCGGTCCTGGCGGCCGGTCACCGCGGCTGCGGGCGGCATGGTAGTGACAATGGGGTGAGTGACGGGGATCGAACCCGCAACATCCGGAGCCACAGTCCGGTGCTCTACCATTGAGCTACACTCACCACAGGCCTGCCCGCGATCCGGGCAACCCCGCATTGTAGCAGTCACGCCCGCTACAATCAGAAGAATGGCTCCTGACACTGCAGCGCGCCCCGGTACGCGGCCGCGCTCCAAGGTCGACAGCGATGCGATAGGCGCGGCTCGGGTGATGGTCGAGACGTTCCGTCTGGCGGACGACGCGACCGATGCCCCACGCGTTCTGAACGGCGTTCTCGACGGCCTGGCATCGCTCGTCGACCACGATGCGGCGGGCGTCTATGTGGTCGACACGCTGGGCGAGCGCGTTTCCCATAGCCTGGCCCGCGGCTGTGTAAACCCGGCGCCGGCCGACCTCCGTGCGCCGTTCGACAGCCATGGAGCAGTCGGCCGGGTGTTGGCGGGCGGCGGCCCGGTGTCGTTGCACGATGAGCCGGGTGTCTGCGAGGGGCGCGAGGTCGCCCGCTCCCGTCTCGTCGTCCCGCTGATCGGCACCGGCGGCCGGATCCGCGGAGCGTTGGACCTGTGGTCCGACCGCCCGGGTGGCTACGACGACGCCGCGCTGGAGGTGGTCGAGGTATATGCCATGGCGGTGGCGGTCGCGATCGAGAACGCCCGCCTGATCGAGGAGGTACACCACCGCCGCCTCCTGGACAGCGAGCTGCAGTTGGCGCGGGACGTGATGGAAGAGCTGCTGCCGCGCACCATCCCGTCGCTGGAGGGTTTCGATGTCGCTGGCGCGCACGAATCGTCGCGGGCGGTGGGCGGCGACTACTACGAGTTCATGCAACTGCCGGAGGACCGGTGGGGAGTTGTCATCGCCGACGTCGTCGGAAAGGGAATCGCGGCGGCGTTGATGGCCGCCGCCACCCGCGCATCGATGGCGTCGCTGGTCGGACACGAGCTGGCGGTCCGCGCCGTGATGCGGCGCGCCAATCGCTTCTTCCATCATTCCGTGGAGGAAGGGCGTTACGTCACTCTCTGCTACATGGTGCTGGACGTGCAGTCGCAGCGGTTGCTGTACGTGAACGCCGGCCATGTTCCTCCGCTGCTGATCCGGGCGGACGGCGAGGTGGAACTGTTCACCGAGGGGGGCGTGCCGCTCGGCCTGTTTGAATCACCGCGCTACTTCGAGGGACACGCAGCGTTCGAGCCGGGCGACGTTCTCGTGCTCTACACCGACGGGATCGTCGAGCAGACGAATGCCGATGGCGAAGAGTTCGGACGCGCGCGGCTGATCGAGACGATCCGTCAGTCCGCGGGCGCGGGCGCGACCGAGATGTGCAGCCGCGTGATGCAGCAGGTCCACCGCTTCGGAGATGGCGCGCAGTCCGACGATCGGACGCTGGTGATCATCAAGTCCACCGCGCCCTCCGATCCGCACCCGCTCCCGTCGTAGCTAGTTCGCGTTGACCGTCTGCACGCCGTGCGGGTACTGCTGGTAGTGCTCGGCGAGAAGGTCGCGTCCGAAGTCCCCGTCGAAGTCACGCCAGACCGAGTGAACGTGGTTCGCCTGGTTCTGGACGTTGTCGTACTCGATCAGGAACGTCGGACCCTGCACCCGGTAGTAGTGCGGCTCGTCCTGCATGACGCTTCCCATCCAGGCGAACTTGATGTTGTCCATGCCGGCCGCGCGCACCTTCGACAGCCGCTCCGCCGCAACCGCAGCCGGCTGCACCGCGGCGTACTCCTCGATCAGCGCCCAAAGGGTGGCCTGCTGGTCTCCATTCAGCGCGGAGTAGGCGATGCCCGTGTCTTCCTGCATGGCCGCTTCGCGGTCGGACGTCGTCAGGATGTCGTCCGGCGCCTCCTCGGCGATGATTGCCTCGGCGACCTGCTGGGGGGAGAAGGAGCCGAGCAGCGTGCGCGCCAGGTAATCCTCCGCGTTCAGCACACGCTCGCCGGTTCCTGAGCCCTCGCGGACGTAGGCGGGATTGGTTCCGAAGAACTGTGGCGTGCTCGCGGTCAGCGTGCCGTTGACTACCGTCCAACTGTGGGAAATGTGATGCCCTTCATAGCGCCAGCCCCACGTCCCGGTGTCCGACGGCTCGCCGAAGATCATGAAGAAATAGAGTTCGGTGTCGCGGATGTCCCGGCCCTCGCGCTCGAACAGGATCTGCTCGAGCTGGCGGATGCGTTCCGCCTTGTCGTAGCCCTCCGCGCTCAGACTTGCCTGCACGAGGGCGTGCGCGGCGGCCTGCTGCTCCCCGGTCATCGTCTTGAGCGGCACACCCTTCCGTTCGCGGGGGATGAAGTGCCAGTCGAAGCGATCGTCGCCGTTGAACGGGAACATCCCAGCAGTTCTCTGCTCCGGTGTCAGCGAGTCGAGGAACGCTTGGGCGGCCTCTGTCATCGCGGCGGTCTGGCCGGCGTTGTCCTGCATGGTGGCCGCGCCGAGCGTGGCGATGCCGAACGCAAAGACGATGATCGGAATGAAGCGGGCCGAAACCTTCATGGGTCCCTCCTCTGAGGCATCTTGAAGCGAGCCTACAACCGGCCGGTAGACGCGTCAAGAAACCCACGGGTGGTCCCGACGGCCCAAGTATGGGACGATCCCGGAGTGTTCAGCACCATGGTTTTCCGTGCCCGCACCGTCCTGGCGCCGCCGGCCGCACTGGTAGCGGCCGCCGTTCTGACCGGCCCGATCATCGTTGCCGCGCAGGATCCGGCCGCCCGCGCCGGGACGCCCGCGTCTCAACCCGCCCGGGCTGCCGCGCCGGCCATCCCGATCGATGGCCCGCCGCCACCGGTACCTCCGGCGGTGATCTCCCGGGAGGGAGGCCAGGCGACCGTCCGCGCAGTCCGGCTCGCCACGCCGTTGCGGGTGGACGGGCAGTTGGACGAACCGGTCTACGAAGCGATCGCACCCGTCTCCGACTTCATTCAGCAACTCCCCGACGAGGGCGCTCTCGCCACCGAGCGGACTGACGCCTGGGTGATGTTCGACGACGAGAACCTCTACATCTCCGGCCGCTGCTGGGAGAGCGCGCCGCCGGAAGAGTGGGTGGCGACCGAGTTGCGCCGCGATGCGTTCAACATGCTGAACAACGATCTGTTCGGCTTCCTTATCGACACCTTCTACGACCGGCGCAACGCGCTCCTGTTCTACGCCAACCCGATCGGCGGTTTCGTCGATCAGGCGATCACCAACGAGGGGAATCCGAACCGCGACTGGAACCCCGTCTGGGACGTTCGGACGGGACGGTTCGACGGGGGCTGGACTATCGAGATGGTGGTGCCGTTCAAGTCGCTCCGCTACCGGCCGGGGCGCGAGCAGGTCTGGGGCATCCAGCTACGCCGCACCGTGATGCGCAAGAACGAGTGGTCCTATCTCACGTTGATCCCGATTTCCGCCGCCGGGTTCGGCGGGCGGGGAGGCGTCTTTCGGGTTTCCGCCGCGGGGACGCTGGTAGGACTCGAAGCCCCGCCGGTCGGCCGGAACCTGGAGGTCAAGCCGTACGTCATCGGCGGGATAACCACTGACCTCACGGCGGCGATACCGCGCGTCAACGACGGCAACGGCCACGGCGGGGTCGATGTCAAGTACGGCCTGACCCAGAACCTGACCGCCGATTTCACGTTCAACACCGACTTCGCCCAGGTCGAGGTGGATGAGCAGCAGGTGAACCTGACGCGGTTCAGCCTGTTCTTTCCGGAGAAGCGCGAGTTCTTTCTGGAGGGTCGCGGCATTTTCGAGTTTGCGCGGGGCAGTTTCCGGACGGCGCGCAGCCTGGGCCGGCAGAGCGTATTCGGGGGCGGTGCCGCGCCGACCATCTTCTACAGCCGGCGGATTGGCCTGCAGGGACGTGAAGTCGTTCCCATCCTGGGAGGCGGACGGCTGACCGGAAAGGTGGGCGCCTTCGATGTCGGCGCCCTCAACATCCAGACCGAACGGCTGGCGGACGCCGGTGTTGCCGGCACCAACTTCAGCGTGCTCCGGATCAAGCGCGATCTGCTCCGCCGCAGCAGCATCGGCATGATCGCGACGAACCGGTCGGTCTCGCTCGCCGGCGACGGCGCCAATCAGGCGATCGGCGCCGACGCCGTCTTTTCGTTCTTCGACAGCGTCAACCTGCTCGGCTACTACGCACGGACCCGGACGGGCGGGGTCACCGATCGCGACACCAGCTACCAGGCGCGCTTCGACTACGGCGCCGACCGATACGGATTCGAACTCGACCACCTTCTGGTGGAAGACAACTTTCTTCCAGAGATTGGCTTCGTGCGCCGCGACAATTTCCGGAGGACGTCGGTCTCCGGCCGCTTCAGTCCACGTCCGGCGACGGTCGAGGCAGTGCGGCAGTTCGTCATCGAAGGGAGCTTCGACTACTTTCTGACGGCCGACACCGGCG
Source organism: uncultured Vicinamibacteraceae bacterium (assembly GCA_964636705.1). Taxonomy (GTDB): domain Bacteria; phylum Acidobacteriota; class Vicinamibacteria; order Vicinamibacterales; family UBA8438; genus VXRJ01. The sequence continues at coordinate 12,144 of CAZWUJ010000027.1, read as the reverse complement.
ATCTCGAAACACGCCAGGCGCAGTTGGCGTTCCAGACCGAGTTCGAGAACAGCGATCAGTTCGGCGTCCGAGTGAGCGACAGCTACGAGCTCGTGCGCGAGCCTTTCTCGCCCGGGCGCGGCATCATCGTTCCGGCCGGCCGATACCGCTTCAACGACGCGCGGGTTACCTACGCGCTCGGCCCGCAGCGGCCGTTGCAGGGCCGCGTGGAGGTGACGGCGGGCGGCTACTTCGGCGGCACGATCCGGTCCGTCGGCCTTGGCCGCGGGCGAATCGATCTGTTTTCCAACTTTTCCGTGGAGCCGAGCATCTCGTTCAACTGGATCGACCTTCCACACGTTTCGGCCCGGACCGACCTGGCTGTGACCCGGGTCAACTACACCTTCTCGCCCCGCATGTTCTTCAGCGGCCTGCTCCAGTACAACTCGACGAATCACACCGTGGGAACGAACCTGCGCATCCGGTGGGAGTACACGCCCGGCAGCGAGCTGTTCGTCGTCTACACGGAGGAACAGAACGTGGAGCCGCTTCGACCAGATCGATCGGCGGAGCTTCGCAACCGGGGCTTCGTCGTCAAGGTGACCCGGCTGTTCCGGTGATCGTCAGGCCAGCCCGAGGTTCCGCAGAATGGCGAGGGAGGAGTGGGCGCGGTTGAGGCCGTAGAGATGCAGGCCGGGGGCGCCGGCGGCGAGGAGCGCTTCGCACTGGCGGGTGGCGTAGTCGATGCCGAACGCGGTCACGGCCTCGTCGTCGTCGGCCAGCCGGCCCAATTCGGCGAGCAGCGGCGGTGGCAGCGTGGCCCCGCACAGGTTGGTGAAGCGCTTGACCTGTCTGGCCGTCAGGATCGGCAGGATCCCCGGGGTGATCGGGACCGTCACGCCGAGCTTGGCGGTCATGTGGTCGACCATTTCGAAGTAGTCGGCGTTGTCGAAGAAGAGCTGAGTCAAGACGAACTCGGCGCCCGAATCGATCTTCGTCTTCAGGTGGCCCCAGTCCACGTGCTTTCCCTCCGCGCAGTCGGGGTGTCCCTCCGGGAACCCCGCGCATCCCACGGCAAACTGATGGGCGCGGGTCCGGTGTATGACGTCGATCAGATCGGATGCGTAGCCAAAGCCCCCTTCGGGGCGGCGGAAGCCGGACTGGCCGGCCGGTGGGTCGCCGCGCAGGGCAAGAATGTTCTCGATGCCCAGGGATGCCGCCTCGTCGAGGAAGACCTGCATCCCCGCGCGGGTGAAGCTGACGCACGTGACGTGCGCCATCGCCGTCAGTCCATGCTCCCGCTGCATCCGGTCGACAATCTGCAGGGTGCGGGCGCGCGTTCCACCGCCGGCTCCGTAGGTGACTGAACAGAAGTCGGGCCGCGCCCTGGCCAGCGCCGGCAGCACCTCGCCGAACAGGCGCTCGTCCCCCTCCGGCGTCTTCGGGGGGAAGAACTCCACGGAGACCACGGGGCGTCCGGTGGCCCGCTTCTCCGCGTAGACGTCGGGGATTCGTCTCACGCAGTGATTGTCGGCCGGAAAGACGTGTCAGGACAGGCCCACCCGTCCAGATGCCTTGATTTTGGGAGACGCCTGTGCGACATTCGGGCGGAAATCACGGGTCGGGCCGACCACGCCTCGGTCGCAGGCTCAAGGAGGTCCAGAATGAATGCTCGATGCTTCCGGTACGCTGCGGTTGCCATCGGACTGCTTGTCGTGACGATGGTGACGGCGGCGCCGGTCGCTGCGCAGTCGAGCGTGGCCGACGCGACCGATGGAGCGTGGGAGGTGCCGCGCCTCCCCTGGGGCGCCCCCGACCTGCAGTCGATCTGGACTTCCTCTGGCGAGACGCCGATGGAGCGCCCGGAGGCGTACGAGGGTCGCGAAACGCTGAGCGACGAGGAAGTGGCCGAGATTCGCGCCCGGATCGCCAACCGCGACGACGAGCTTCTGAACGCGGCCGCGCAGCGGACCCAGGCGGGCGGCAACGTCGGCGCCTACAACAACTTCTGGATGGACCGGGGGGAACGGACAAACCGGACATCAATGATCGTCGATCCGCCTGACGGCCGGTTTCCTCCGCTGACGCCCCGGGGGCAGATTGCGGCCGTCAGCCAGCCGCGCGGCGACAACGTGCCGGCGGATCGCCACATCTGGGAACGGTGCGTCACGCGCGGCGGGATGCCGAACGCGATGTTCCCGCGCGCCTACAACAACAACATGCAACTGTTCCAGACGCCGGATCATGTCGTGATGCTGCTGGAACAGGTGCACGAAGTACGTGTCGTTCCGCTTGGCGACGGGTCGGCGGTTTCCAGCCGGATCGGTCAGTGGAACGGTCTCTCGCGGGGCCGTTGGGACGGCGACACGCTTGAGGTCGTCACCACGAATCTCGATCCGCGGGTCAGCGCGCTGCAGCCATGGTCGGTGTTCAATTCGCACGACGGTTCCGGCGAGGGCATGACGCTGATCGAGCGCTTCACGCGGACCGGTCCCGACAGCCTCGAGTACGAGATCGAGGTGCACGACCCCGAGATGTACACGCGCCCGTGGACCGTGGCGTACCCGTTCTCGCAACTGGACGACGTGATGTACGAGTACGCCTGCCACGAAGGCAACGTCGGCATGGAGGGCATCCTCTCGGGCGGTCGCGCGGAGGACGCCGAGGCCTCCCGGTAACCGGCGCATGGCGTCCTCCCCCGACGGCTCGCCCCCGACCTTCGTCCCGTTCGTTCCAGAGAGTTCCGACCTGCCGGAACTGACCTTCCGCGCCGTCTTCATCGGGACGGCGATGGCGATCGTGCTCGGCACGGCGAACGCCTACCTGGGAATGCGCGCCGGTCTCACGGTAGCGGCCACCTTTCCCGCGGCGGTTGTCGCGATGGCGGCGCTCCGCATCGTCGGGGGTTCGATTCTCGAAGAGAACATGGCGCGGACGACGGCGTCCGTGGGAGAGGCCCTGGTGGCCGGCGCCATCTTCACGATCCCCGCCTTCGTCATCAGCGGGGTCTGGGACGAGCTGCTCTACTGGGAGAGCACCGCCATCATGCTGGTGGGGGGCGTGCTGGGCGTGCTCTTCATCATCGTCCTGCGCCGCACCCTGGTGGTCGAAGCGGATCTGCCGTACCCGGAGTCGGTTGCCGCCGCGGAACTGGTGAAGGCGGGGCAGGGGGGACGCCAGACCGGCGCCGCGTTCGTCTTCAAGGCGATGGGCGTGGCGGGCGCGTGGGAGCTGGTCAAGAACAGCAACGGCGTGACGCTGGTCTCGGATTCCGCCTCTGCGTTCGTCTCCCTCGGCCGCTCGACGATCGAGATGCTCGGGCAGCAGATCAGCTACGTGGGCGGGTTCCTGCTGCAGTCGCCGGCCGCGTCGCCGGCGCTCGTAGGCGTCGGCTTCATCGTCGGCCCACGGATCGCGGCGACGCTGTTCGCGGGCGCCGTCATGAGCTGGCTCCTGCTGGTGCCCCTCGGTTTGTATCTCAATCCCGAGCTCGCCGCACAGGCAACCGACCCGGATTCTCTCGCCGCGCTCAGCACCGAGGTCTGGCTCCGGCAGGTTCGGCCTCTGGCGGTCGGAACGATGATCGTCGCGGCGTTCTACACGCTCTTCAAGCTGCGGACATCCCTCATGCAAGGGATTGGCCGGGCGTTCGGCGACATCGGCGCGACCCAGGACGCGGGCAGCGGACGGCAGGATACCGACATCGATTTCCGCAAGGTGGGGATGAGCATCGCGGCCCTCGCCGTCCCCCTGTTCGGTCTCTACTGGTACTTCAGCGAGAGCTTCGGCGGCGCCATCCTGCTGACGATCATGATGGTGATCCTCGGCTTCCTTTTCGCCGCGGTCGCGGGCTACCTGGTGGGACTGCTCGGCAGCTCCAACAACCCGATCAGCGGCCTGACGCTCAGCACGCTGCTGATTGCCGCCATCGTGATGGTCGGGATCGGGGTTACCGGATCGAGCGGCATCCTCGGGGTGCTGGCGGTGGCGGGAGTGGTCTGCTGCGCGTGCGGCATCTCCGGCGACATGCTCCAGGACCTGAAGGTGGGGCACATCCTGGGAGGCACGCCCTGGAAGATGCAGGTGGGCGAGCTGATCGGCGTCACCGTTGCCGCGATGGTGCTGATCTGGCCGATGATTCTGATGGATCAGGTCTACGAGATCGGCAGCCCTGAGTTGCCGGCGCCGCAGGCGGGGCTGATGGCGCTCATCTCGCAGGGGATCGTCGGCGGCGAAATGGCGTGGCCGCTGGTGCTTACGGGCATGGCGCTGGCCGGCGTCCTGATCCTGATAGAGGCGCCGTCGCCGATGCTCATCGCGGTCGGGATGTATCTGCCGTTCCCCTCGACGGCCGGCATTTTCGTGGGCGGGCTCGTGAGCTGGTGGCTCACCCGGTCGCTGAACGAACGGCAGGCGACCGGCGAGGAGCGTACGCGCGCCACCAATACCGGCGTGCTGCTGTCTTCCGGCTTCATTGCCGGAGAAGCCCTGATGGCGGTCCTGCTGGCGTTCGTCGTCGGGGCGAGCGAGGCGCTGCCGTGGCTCGCTCTGCCGCAGTTCGCGAACAGCGCGCTGGGTGGCGCGCTCGTGTTCATCCTGCTCTACTACATGCTGATCCGGATGCCGTTGAACGCCATGCGCGGCGGCAACGCTGGCGGCGGGGAGTGACGCCGGAAGCGCCGCCGGCGGTTTCGGGATCGGACTCAGGAACGGATTCCGGGTCTGCTGATGCCGCCGCGTTCTGGAACACCCGCCCGCGCCGCCGCCTGGACTGGCGGCAGCTGGAGAGCGGGAATTGCGTCGTTCTCCGTCCGCGGTTCGGGCCGGGCCGCATCGGTCGCTGGCTTGCCGAAAAGCTGGGCGACCCCTGCTACCGCATCCGCCTTGACGACGTCGGGACCTTCATCTGGAGGGCGTGCGACGGCGATACGTCCCTGACCGAGATTGCCGGCCGCCTGCGGGCGGAGTTCGGTGGGCGGGTCGAGCCGGCCGAGGAACGGCTGGCGCGGTTCGTGCATTCGATGCTGCGGTCGCGGATGATCGACGTGTAAGGATCCGTTGCGGATCACAGGCCCGGCGGCGGGTTGCTTCTGCTCGCGGTGCGACGATCAGGCTGGCAGTTCGACCAACGGGATACCCATTGTCCGGGCGGCGTCCGACATCCGGCGATCGTAGGTGGCGAGCTCAACGGTCTGCCCCTCCTGACGCAGGTAGTCGGCCGACGCCAGATGCAGGGCGTCGAGGGTGCGGACGGGCACGGGAAACGCGCCGAGCGCGCGGGACAGAACGGGCGGCGACAGCTCCAGCAAGGCGATACGTCCGAGGAGCGCCGTGGCGGCATCGCCGTGGGATTCGGCGAACGCGCCGGCATGCAGGACGGTCCAGATCTCGTATTGGAGGAGGCGACTGGCGGTCAGCGTGTTCTCCCAGAAGTCGGCCGGCGGCCGTCGATCCTCAAGGAAGAGGTGCGCCAACGCGACCGACGCGTCAATGTACATCACCGGTCGCTTCGAACCTCGTCCAGCATCGCGAGGAGTTCTTCCAGCTTCAGGATCGGCTTCGGCGCCGGGGGCGGTCCCACGCCGGGCGCCGCCGGCGGCGTCAGCAGGCCGTTGCGCACCATGTCCGCGAGCAAGGCGTCTGCGAGGATGGGGCTGCGTTCGGCACGTGGGGGCACGATCTCCGCGACGACGCGGTCACGGTCCGTCACGAGCACGGTCTCGCCTGAGGCGGCCAGACGTACGTACTCGCTCAGCTTGTTGTTGAGCACTTTCAAGCCGACGGATCGCATACGCATTCAAGGTAGCTTCCGGTAGCCACCGCGGTCAAGGGCTTCGGCCGCTCGCTGCTTCGGAACCGCGCCGTTCGGCGCGGCGTGTACACTGGAACAGCGGGGATGCGTCGCAAACGCGGAAGGCTCCGGCAGGGAGGCTGACCGGCGCGGCGCAGGGACACGACATGTCCTGGTGGGGCTGGCTGATCGTCGGAATCGTCCTGATCGGCGCGGAGCTGATGACGGACGCCGCGTTCTATCTCGTCTTCGCGGGAGCCGCCGCGGTCGTCGTGGGGCTTTTCGGGCTCGCCGGGGTGGCTCTGCCGGTCTGGGCGCAGTGGGTCGCATTCTCCGTGCTGGCCATCGCCCTGATGGTGCTGTTTCGCCGGAAGCTCTACGACCGGCTGAGAGGGGGCCTGCCCGAGTTACAGCATTCGGCGGTGGGCGCCGTGGTGGTTGTGAGCGAAGAGGTCGCGCCCGGGGGGCGAACGCGCGTCCGCCTCCAGGGGACCGACTGGAACGCCGTGAACAGCGGGGCCACGTCCATCGCGGCGGGCGCCGACGCCCGGGTGGTCGAGGCCGATGGCGTCGAGCTGCGGATCGCTGCTCGAATTTAGCGGGGTTTTACGGGCTGCTAGCTGCCGGACCGGCAGGAGGGGAGTCACCTATGGAAGCGGGTTTGATTGTCGCCCTGGTGCTGGCCGGCGCCGCCATCGTCGTCATCGTGAAGACGGCGGTGGTCGTGCCGCAACAGAACGCCTACATCATCGAGAACCTCGGGAAGTACTCGCGGACCCTGGAGTCAGGGTTCGCCATCCTGATTCCCTTTGTCGAGCGGGTGGCCTACCGGCACAGCCTGAAGGAGCGTGCGATCGACGTAGAAGAGCAGATCTGCATCACCGCGGACAACGTGCAGGTAGGCGTCGACGGCGTTCTGTACCTGCAGGTCATGGATGCGCGCAAGGCGTCCTACGGCATCGGCAACTACCTGTTCGCCATCTCGCAGCTTGCCCAGACTACGCTGCGTAGCGAGATCGGCAAGATCGAGTTGGACAAGACGTTCGAGGAACGCAGCCATATCAACCTGCGGGTGGTCGAGGAACTCGACGAGGCTTCCAATCCGTGGGGCGTGAAAGTGTTGCGCTACGAGATCAAGAACATCAACCCGCCGCACGACGTGCTGAGCGCGATGGAGAAGCAGATGCGCGCTGAGCGGGAGAAGCGGGCGACCATACTCCAGTCCGAGGGCGAGCGCGACGCCAAGGTCAACCAGGCCGAGGGTGAGAAGCGACGCGTGATCAAGGAGTCCGAAGCCGCCAAGCAGCAGCAGATCAACGAGGCGGAGGGTGAGGCGGCCGCGATCCTCGCCGTGGCGGAGGCGACGGCGGAGGGGCTGAAGAAGGTGGCGAAGGCGCTCAACTCCGAGGGTGGCGACAAGGCGATGCAGCTCCGCGTCGCCGAGGACTACCTGGAGCGTTTCGGCAACCTGGCGAAGCAGGGCAACACGCTGATCGTGCCTTCCGACCTGAGCAATGTGGCGTCCATGATCGGGGCCGCGACCTCCGTGCTGAAGCACGTAGCGGACAACGACGGCAAGGGGTAGCGCCGGCGGTTGCAGTGTGACCGTCCGCGGTCACGCTTCCGGGCGCGGGGAGTAGCGGTTCGTAATCGGCAGGCGGCGATCCTTGCCGAACGCGCGCGTCGTGATACGGACTCCGGGCGGCGCCTGGCGGCGCTTGTATTCCGCGCGGTCCACAAGCTGCACGACCCGCCTCACCGTTTCCCGATCGAAGCCGAGAGCCCCGATCTCCGCCGGGCTGCGATCTTCCTCGACGTACGCGGCGAGAATCCCGTCGAGCACGTCATAGGGGGGCAGGCTGTCCGAGTCGCGCTGGTTCTCACGCAGCTCCGCCGTCGGCGGCTTGTCGAGGATCCGCTGCGGAATGACCTCGCCGTCGCGGTTGCGCCATTCCGCAAGGCGGTACACCCACGTCTTGAGCACATCCTTCAGTACGGCGAAGCCGCCCGCCATGTCGCCGTAGAGCGTCGCGTAACCGACGCTCATCTCGCTCTTGTTGCCGGTCGTGAGCACCAGCCACCCGAACTTGTTGGACAGCGCCATCAGCAGGTTGCCGCGGATGCGCGCCTGCAGGTTCTCTTCGGCGACGTTGGGTTCCATGCCGGCGAACGGGGCGGCAAGGGCTCCGTCGTAGGCCGCCGCCAGATCCTCGATCGGGAGCTCGATCAACCGGACGCCAAGCCGGGCCGCCAGCTCGGCCGCATCGTCGCGGTTCATGTCCGCGGTGTATCGCGATGGCATCGAGACTGCGGTGACCGCGCCGGGGCCGAGCGCGTCGACGGCGACCGTGAGGGCCAAGGCGGAGTCGATACCGCCTGACAAACCGAGGACCGCGGCGGGGAAGTGGTTCTTGCGGACATAGTCAGCGGTGCCGAGCGTGAGCGCGCGATAGACCTCCGCTTCGGGGGCGAGCGCCTCCCGTGCCGGCGCCGGTTGGAGTGGAGGGCGGGGCGGACGCGGTTTCCGCACCGGAAGCGTGAGCGTCTCGACGCGACCGGGGGCATCCGCAGTTCGCCACCGTGCGTCGCCGGCGCGGGATGACCGCGCCGGTTCCGGATCGAGGTCGACTATAAGCAGCGCTTCCTCGAACTGCGGCCCTCGCGCCATCACCCTGCCGTCTGGATCGATCACGAGGCTGTGGCCGTCGAAGACGAGTTCGTCCTGGCCCCCGACGGTGTTGCAGAAGGCGAGGAAGCAGCGGTGATGTTGGGCGCGCCGGGAGAAGAGGCGTTCCCGTTCCGATCCCTTGCCCCGGTGATAGGGCGAGGCGGAGAGGTTGACGATGGCTTCCGCGCCACCGCCGGTCGCGGCCCACTCGGCAGGACCGCCCGGCTCCCAGATGTCTTCGCAGACTGTTACGGCGACACGACAGCCGCCGATGTCGACGACCAGTGCGCGGTCTCCCGGCTCGAAGTAGCGCTGCTCGTCGAAAACGGCGTAGTTCGGCAGGTGGTGCTTGTGGTACACCACGGCGACGCCGCCGTCGGCGAGAACCGCCGCTGCGTTGCGCGGAAGTCGCCCCCGCGCGCTGCCGCCTGCTGTCCCCGCGTCCGGCATGCCGACCACGACAACGATGCCGCTCACCTCGCCCGCCAACTCGCTCACGGCGGCTGCGGCATCGCGAATGAAGCCTGGCTTCAGCAGCAGGTCTTCCGGGGGATAGCCGGTAACGGCCAGTTCCGGGCAGATGAGAACGTCCGCCGCCTGCCCGCGAGCCTGCCGGATCCAGCCGCGCAGCCGGTCCACGTTCCCGGCAAGGTCGCCAACCGTCAGGTTCGCCTGGCAGAGTGCGACCCGGAGGGCGTCCGCCATTCCAGGTGCTACCGGAGCAGGACGCTCCCCCGTGGCAGATCGGTCAACCCGATCGCTTCGGCGATGTCCCGTACCTTGGCCTGGATCGTGCGGAGGTTCTCGGGTCCGACGCCCATGAACTGCTTGGTCGCCGGCGAGAGATCCTCGAGCGTCGGGTCGGTATACATGAAGAACGGGCCCCGCGGCGCCATGGCCGGCCGACCCTCGACCACCGGCGTTTCGAGCAGCCGGGCGACGGCGCGCCGAAAGGTGTTGGCAAAGGCGCCGGGAGGGGCGCCCAACTCGGCGTAGGCCTCATCCATCAGCGGCAGCAGTTGCCGGTAGACGCGGGCCGCTCCGGCCGTGTCGACAGCATCGACGACCGCGGTCAGACCGTCGTAGCGCCGGAAGCTGGCTTCGGCAATCCGAAGCTGCCCGTTCGCTTCTTCGGTCTCGAAACGCGTTGCCGCCCTCATGAACGGCAGGTGTTGCGCAGGGTTGTTGCCCTCGGCCACGTTGTCGACCGCGACGACGAACGTGCGGATCAGATCCTCGGTGGCCAGCCACTCCAGCCAGCCGGGGTGTCTTGCCAGCGCGGTCGCCAGTTCGCGGATCAAAGAGTCGCTCTCGTCGAGCGGCGGCAAGACCAGCTCCTCCACCGGGGGTAGTGGTGCGGGCGGTGGGGCGGAGGGCGGTGGCGGTTCATCGACCACCGCAACACTGGGCGCCTCCGGCGCGTCGTCCCTGTCGAGCACGAGCAAATAGCCGGCGACGACGAGAACGGCGACGAGGGCGGCGCCCCCGGCGATGCGCCATTGGAGGGGCGTGATCTTCATTCTCCTAGCTTAACGCCTTCCGCGGCGGCCCGGTCCGACGCCCGCCGCGGGGTTGCGGCGTCGTCCCGACCCGGCCCGGGATCCAGCGCGTCCAGGATCTCCGCGTTGTGCTCGCCCAGGGCCGGCGGCGGACGCTCGACGACCGCCGGCGTCCGCGACAACTTGATCGGATTACCCAATGTCCGCACCTGGCCCAACTCGTGGTGCGGGATATCGACGACCATCTCGCGAGCATGAAGGTGCGCGTCCTCCAGGGCCTCGGCGATGTTGCGGACCGGCGCGCACGGGACGTTGTGCGCCCGCAGACGTCCGATCAGCTCGTCGCGCGTGAACGACGCCAGGCGGCGCCCCAGCTCTGCGACCAGCTCCTCGCGGTGGATCATCCGGTCGGTGTTGGTGGCGTAGTCGGGATGATCGTGGAGATCGGCGGCATCAAGGGCTTCGCAGAATTGCGACCAGAGCCGCGGATTGCCGACCGCCACCACCACCAGGCCGTCCCGAACTTCAATCGGCTCGTACGGCGTCAGTGAATGGTGCTGATTGCCCTCGCGCCCCGGCGCTTCACCGGTGTTGAAGTAGATCCCGGCGGGCAGGGCCAGGGCCGAAGTCATCGCGTCCATCAACGCGATGTCGACGTGCTGGCCCCGGCCGGTCCGGTCGCGCTCGCGCAGGGCGAGCAGGATGCCGTTCATCGCGTAGAGGCCGGCGAGGTAGTCGGTGATCGCGACGCCGACGCGCGTGGGTGGACCGTCCGGATGTCCGGTTACGTCCATCAGACCGCACTCCGCCTGAATCACGGCGTCGTATCCCGGAAGATCCTTCTTCGGCCCGCTCTGGCCATAGCCCGTGACGGAGCAGTAAATGAGGCGCGGATGCCGTTCGGCCAGCGTGCGGTAGTCGAACCCCAGCTTCGGGAGGCTGCCGGGACGGAAGTTCTCGATCAGGATGTCCGCGGTCGCAATCAACTGGCGCAGCCGGGCGGCGCCCGCCTTCGACTTCAGGTCCAGCGTGACGCTCTTCTTGTTCCGGTTCAGACCGAGAAAGAACGTGCTGAACCCGCCCCGGTGGGGCGCCCAGTCGCGAGTATCGTCCCCATGGGCCGGTTCCTCCACCTTGATTACTTCGGCCCCCATGTCGCCCAGCATCATGGCGCAGTAGGGCCCGGCGAGGACCCGTGTCAGGTCGATGACACGCAGTCCGGCAAGGGGTGGCATCGGGTGGTCTGTCACCTCGGGAGGTTGGATTTCGCGCAGGTGGGGGGCACCGGGTTCCGGAGTCCTTCGCAACCTGAATGGTACGACAACAACAATGGCGGAGACCAGTATCTTGGGTGCGTGCGCGATAAGGAAAAAGGGAGACTGAGACTAATTCGCAAGAAAGAGAACCCTATGAATTCAATATAAGCAACTGAGACTGATTTGCAAGTTAACAGTTTGCTCGAAGAGTGTGCTAAGTATCCGGTGTGCACGTCCGCCGAAGCGCACTCCTGATTGTGTTGCTGCTTTGTTTGCCGGCGAACGCCTGGAGTCAGGCGTCGAGCGACGAGGAGCTGTACACGGCCGCCTGCGCCGCGTGCCATGGCGGCGACGGCGTCGGCCGGTCCGTCGAGAACGTCGGCTTCGACACGCCGCTCCCCGACTTTACGGACTGCGAGTTCGCGTCGCGCGAGCCGGATCCCGACTGGTACGCCGTGATCCACCAGGGCGGGCCGGTGCGCGCGTTCGATCGGATGATGCCGGCGTTCGGGACGGCGCTCGAGAGCGACGAAATCGACGCCATCCTCCGGCACGTCCGCACCTTTTGCACCAACGACGCGTGGCCGCGCGGTGAGTTCAACCTGCCGCGGCCGCTGTTCACCGAGAAGGCCTTTCCCGAGGACGAGATCGTGGTCACCACGGCAGTGGGGGCCGGAAGCCCGGGCGCGATCGAAGCGGAGTTCCTCTATGAGAAGCGGTTCGGCCCCAACGGGATGCTCGAGATCGCGTTGCCGGCGGGCTGGCGCGGCGCGGCGGAGACGGGCACGGGCGCAGGCGCCGGCGCTTCGACTCCGGGCGGAGTCGGGAACAGGTTCGGTTTGGCGGATCTGGCCATCGGCTGGAAGCAGACAGTGCACCACAACCTCCAGCGCGGCTCCATCTTCAGCGTCGGCGGGGAAGTGGTGCTCGCGGCGGACGGCCCCGGCGGGC
>CAZWUJ010000026.1:0-55662 GCA_964636705.1 uncultured Vicinamibacteraceae bacterium | reverse complement strand
GTCCTTTGGATCCTATGGTTTAGGCCGAAACCGGCTCAGAAACTTCGGGCTAGCCCGCGGTCCCAAGGCGGGCCTGCCGGTGGCGCACGCCGTCAGCAATGGGACGCCCGAGCGCCATCGGGCAACAAGTGCGCGGCAGTGAGCCTGGCGCGCGCTGCCAGTCCGTTCCCGCAACCCACGGCCTTCATCGTGGGTGTATGCCTGAACGCATCCATCTCGATTGGCGCGGCTCGCAGCTTGAGGTGGGCGAACAAGGGACGCGCGCCGCCGACCGGGCGCAGGCCCTTGCCCGGAGCCCGCGCCGCCGGCAGGAGTTTCAGAGCCACCGTGCCGCGCACGTTGCCACCGATGGCAAGGATGCGATCGCGGTCCGGGTCGAGCTTCACCACCACATCGCAGTGCGTCCGGGCGCCCGCTCCCATCTGACGGCGGCGCTCGGCAATCGACCGGTAAGCCGGCCGCCGCGCGCTACACAACAGATCGCCCGGCGCAATCGGCGCTGCGCCGATGTCGTGCGCCGCAAACCCGGCCGGTGTCTCGTCCGAAGCGAGCGCCCGGATGGCCTGATCGATGTAAGTGTGGTGCGCTACCGCGCGCTGGAAGCGGCTGGCGTCGCCGAGACCGGCCTCGCACATGACCCAGGACACGAAGGCGGCCGACCACGGATAGCGCCATCTGGTCGCAACGCCGCCCGTTCTCTCCCAGATGCCGTTCTGGACGCCGAGGATCCACTCGCCCTGCGGCGTCACCGCCCAGTAGCCGGCGATCGAACTGGCGACGCGCGCAGATTCCGCGGTACTTGGGCGCCAGCGACGCCTTGTGCGGTACGACGTCCGCCCTCCGGCATCGAGGTTCGTCTGGTCCATGACCGAGAAACCGAAGAAAGCCCATTCCTGCACCGCGATGTCCACGATGCGGCGCCGGACCTGTTCCATTGGCAGGTCGCCGCACGGCGTCCGGCGGATCACCATGCTCCCCGGGGCGCCGCTCACGCGTCCGGAAGGCGGCGTGACGTCGAGCAGGGCGGGCGCCAGACGGTCGAACGACGATTGTTGGGCCAGACCTACGGACACGCTGCCGGCACCGGCCGCGAGCGCTACGACGAGCCCCATCGCGACGCGCGCGGATACGTTCGATCGTCCCATGCGTCCCTTGGAGTAGTGGGGCATTATGCCAGAATGGGAATAGGAACCCCATGTGAAGGAGCCGCGCTACCGCGAACATCTCACGCGAATCCGAGACACGTTCCCCGCGCCGATCTCGGACCGCAAGCACGACGCGTACTTCGTCTTTTCGATCCTTCGCGCGCTCGATGCCGTGGACGACCTCAAGTCGGAGGTCCCGCTGCTCGGCCGCCCGCGCGCGCTGGAGTATGGGCCCGCCGCGGAGGCCGACCTGACCGAGGACGGCCGTAGCGTCGAAGAGGTAGCGCGCCTGCTGGTTCGCCAACTGGAGGGAATGCCCATCTGGGGCCATCCCCGGACCCAGATCAACGTGGTGCCGCCGCCGTCGATCCCGAGCGTCATCGGCTCCCTGCTGCCCGCCATCTACAACCCCAACCTCGTGTCCGACGATACGTCGTTCGGCCTCATGCTGACCGAGGCCGCCGTCGCGGCGATGGTTTCCCGCCTCGTCGGGTACGACCCGGAACAGGCGGCCGGCATCTTCACGTTCGGGGGGACCGGGACGGTGCTCTACGGGGCGAAGCTCGGCATCGAGAAAGCGTTCCCGGACGCGATGGAGACCGGCGTTCCGCAGGGAGGTGTGGTCCTGGCGTCGGGCCAGAGCCACTACTGCCGCCTGAACGTGGCGGGATGGTTGGGTCTGGGTGAGCAGAATGTCGTCCAGGTGCCGACGCATCTGACCAACGACATCCGGATCGACCTGCTGGAGAAGGCCGCCCGCGACCTGCTCGATCAGGGACGACGCATCGTGGCCCTCGTGGCGACGATGGGTACGACGGATGCGTTCGGCATCGACGACCTCGAAGCGATCGCCGATCTGCGGGACCGGCTCGTCGAGGACTACAGCCTCGACTACCGGCCGCACATCCACGCCGACGCGGTCATCGGCTGGGCCTGGTCGGTCTTCAATGACTACGACTTCGAGGAGAACCCGCTCGGGTTCCGTCCCCGCACGGTGCGGGCCCTGGCGTCAGCCTGCCGGCGCATCTCCAGGCTGCACCGGGCCGACTCGATCGGCTTCGACTTCCACAAGACCGGCTTCGCGCCGTACATATCGAGCATGTTCCTGGTCCGGAACCGCGACGACATGCAACTTTTGGTGCGCGGCCGGGAACAGATGCCCTATCTCTTTCAGAGCGGCGAGCGACATCCCGGGGTCTACACGCTGGAGACGTCACGCGGCGGCTCGGGGGTGCTGGCCGCCTACGCCAACCTGCAGCTCTTCGGGCGGACCGGGCTCCGGGTCCTTCTCGGCCACCTCGTCGAAATGGCGGAGACTCTCCGCGAACACCTGGAAGGGCATGTCTCCACCACCGTGCTCAACCACGACGGAGTCGGGACGGTGACCGTTTTCCGGGTCTATCCGGACGGCGTAGACACATGGACGATCAAGGATCGCGAGCGCAGTGACCCCGCGGCGCGCGACGAGCTGCTCCGCCACAACGAGTACAATCGGCGCCTCTACCGCTACCTTTACGACCGCGCCATGCGGGGCGAGGGAGTCCATATCTCGATGACCGACAACTATCGGCAAACCGACTACGGCGAGCCGACCGTTGGCCTGAAGAGCTTCATCCTGTCCCCGTTCATCGACGAGCAGGACGTCGAGCAGCTCGTCCGAGACATTCTCGACGCACGCGAGGCAATCCGGGGGGAGTCCTGACCCCCGCCGTGTCCGCCCCCGGCCGCGCGCCGAGACGCGCATCCAGTAGGCCGTTCAGTTGACGATCGCCTGATACGCCAGATTCCGCGAGATTCCCTGCACCCGCCCGACGGCGGGGCCGCGGTGCTGAATCATTCCCACGAACGCCAGGTCGGTCTTCGGGTCGATCCAGAACCACGTACCGGCCGCGCCACCCCAGTAGTACGAACCCTTGCCGTAGGGCTCGCCCGCCATCGCGGGATCATGGACGGTCGCGAAGTCGAGACCGAAGCCCTGGCCGGGGCGCATCGTCGGCAGCGCCTCGGGAGAGAGAAAGTTCGTGTGCATCAATTCGATGGTCCGGGGAGCGAGCAGGCGGATACCATCCAGCTCGCCGCGGTTGAGCAGCATCTGCGTGAAGCGCAGGTAGTCGTCGGCAGTCCCCCATAGACCGCCGCCGCCGGACGGGCCGGCCGGCATCGACGTGCGCGTCGGACCCATGTCGACGGGTTCGAGCCCGCCATCGTCACCCTCGCCGTAGATGAGCGCGACCCGCGACAGCTTCTCCTCGGGCACGTAGAACGCGGTGTCGACCATGCCGAGGGGGTCGAAGATGCGTTCCTGGAGGAACTCGGCGAACGGCTGTCCGGAGAGTTGTTCGACCAGATAGCCCTGCACATCGACGCCGATGCTGTAGTACCAGCGCGTGCCCGGTTGCGCGAGGAGCGGCAGGTCCGACAGCTTGTCGATCATGGTCTGAAGCGGCGCGTCCGCGTTCAGCACGCGTTCCTCCCGGTACAGCCGGTCGACATGGTTCGCCGCCCCGAGGCCATAGGCGAGACCTCCGGAATGCGACATCAACTCGGCCATCGTCATCGCGCGTTCGGCGTCCACGAGCCGCGGCGAGCCGTCCGGATTGTCGCCGTCATGCACTTTCAGGTCCGAGAACCCCGGGACGTAGCGGGAAACCGGGTCGTTGAGCCGCCACCTGCCCTCTTCGTACAGCATCATCAGGGCGACGCCGGTAATCGGTTTGGTCATCGAGTAGATGCGGAAGATGGAGTCGCGCTCCATCGGCGCGCCGCTTTCGATGTCCTGAACCCCGGCGACATGCGCGTGGACGAGCTTGCCGCCGCGCGCCATGAGCGTCACGACTCCCGCGAGGCGCCCCTCATCGACCATCCCCTGCATCCCCGCTCCGAGCCGCTCGAGCCGCTCGGCGGAAACGCCCACGCCGGCCGGATCCACGGCGGCGAGATCGCGGGACGCTCCGTCCTCGATCGCGGCCGGCACAGCCTGGAAGCCGCACCCGGCCACCATCCCCGCCGCCACAACTGCGGCAAAACGCCACACAACCCCCCACCGTGTTACTGTTGCCCGCATCGTGTTCACCTCGCTCGTTCCGGGGCAGGCCGGACCCCTCCACCTGGTCAGTATAGGATCAGTCCCGCGTGGACGCGCCAGGCCGGAACGGTCCCGCAACCCGCTTCCGCCTCCCCCCGCCGCCACCACGAGGAAGAAGAATGAAGACTTGTTGTGTCGCAGTTTGCCTGCTTGCCCTCGCATCGACCGCGGTAGCGCAGGAAGGTGGGATAGCGGGAACCGTCACCGATGACACGGGCGGCGTCCTTCCAGGCGTGACGGTTGAGGCGGTGGCAGCCACCCCGGCTGCCGGCCCCCGTGTCACGGTGACCGACGCCGACGGAAGTTACACGCTTGCGGGCCTTCCCCCCGGCGGCTACGCCGTCACGTTCGTCCTGGCCGGTTTCGAACGCGCGGAGCGAACGGTCGAACTGACCGCGGGAGGCATGGCAACGCTCGATGTCAGCCTGGCGCTGGGCGGGCTGTTCGAGGAGGTGACGGTAGCCGTCACCGGCACCGCCATCGAGGCGCCCGCCATCAACATGCCCCACGCGGTCACCGTCGTCAGCCGGGACGTTCTGGAGCAGCAAGGCGCGACGCAACTCGTCGATCTCTTCCGCAACCTCAACGTCAGCCACGGTGTCGTTGGCGAGCGGAACAGTTGGTACAACTCGAACCAGCCGGCCACGCTCACCGAGAACGTCGCCAACGTCAACCTGCGCGGCCTGGGCGCGTCGCGGACCCTCGTGCTCATCAACGGGCGGCGCCACGTGCCAGTCCCCGCGCGCCTCATCGGCGGGCGTTTCGTCGACGTGAACACCATCCCGGCCATCGCCGTCGGCCGGCTGGAAGTGCTCAAGGAGGGTGCGTCCGCCACCTACGGCTCCGATGCGGTCGGCGGCGTCGCCAATTTCGTGACCCGTAACGACTTCCGGGGCTTCGAGTTCAACATCGCGCACGACTGGTTCAGCGGCGCGGGCGATACCACCATGGCCGGCATCTGGGGTGGCCGGATCGGCTCGTCGAGCGCCGTGCTATCCGCGGAGCGGGTCGGGCGGCAGGAACTGCAAATGGTGGATCGTCCGTGGACACTGGACCGCCTTAGCGCGTACCCCCCGGGGACCCGCGGCGGATGGTCGAGCATCGGCAATCCGGGGACGTTCGCGGTAGGGGTGCCGACCCCGTGGACGGCGGACGTCTTCGATCCCCGCTGCACCGACTTCGGCGGCCTCGACGAAGGCTGGACGTGCCGGTTCCGCTACGCGCCCTACGACAACCTGATCGACGAGCAGGATCAGACGCGCATCTTCGCGGAACTCAACGGGCCGTTGAACAACCGGACCAACTACCACGTCGAGGCGCTTTGGTCCGACGCGGTGATCCCGCAGTGGTTCACGACGCCGTCCTATCCGCCGTTCCCCCTGATCAGCACGACCATCATGGAGGTGGCGGCGAACCACCCGGGCCGTCAGGCGTTCTGTTCCACTTACGTGGGAGACGCGAAGGCGGATCCGATGAGCGCCTGCGCGGACGACGCGCCGTGGTACTTCAACGGCCGCCCGTTCGGGAACTCGGGTCCGGGGCGGCGGCTGCGCCGCGAATCACGGACCCAGCGAGTGGCCGCGTCCATCGACGGCGACCTCACGTTGGGTGGGCGCAGCGCCCACTGGGACGTCGGTGTCACGTATTCCCGCGCCCGGGGCAACCTCAACCTCCCCGCCGTCTATACCGATCGGATCTTCCGGGCCTTCCGCGGCTTCGGCGGCCCCGACTGCGGCGTGGGCGTGATGGCGGACCATAGCTCGACGGCGGGGATGGTTCTCGGGCCGCTGGGCGGCGCGGTGGCTGGCCAGGGGCCCTGCATGTACTACAACCCGTTCAGCAACGCCATTCAGTACTCCGATCAACCAGGCTCGCCGTTCGAGAACAGCGTGAACCCCGACTACGTCGCCGGACTCGCCAACCCCGAGGCGTTGCGGCTGTGGCTCAACGAGGAAGTGGATCTGGTCAGCACCACCGACCTGCTCGTGGCCGACGCCACCCTCAGCGGCAACCTGGTCGAGAACGTCGCCGACTTCGCGGTCGGCTACCAGTACCGGGGCATGAATGCGGAGGGCGCCCCGAACGGCCCAGGCGACGTTACGCTGAATCCCTGCCCGGTGGCGGGCGACCTCGGCTGCGCGGCTGGGGACCGGTTTGGACCGTATCTCTTCACCAACGTCCACCGGCCGTACTCCGCGGATCAGCAGGTGCAGCGCCTCTTCGGCGAACTCGCCCTCGGCATCGGCCCCCGCGTCGACACCCAGCTCGCCGCGAACTACGAGTTCTACAACATCGCCGGCCGTACCGTCAGCAGTTTCGACCCCAAGGTCGGTTGGCGCATTCAGGTGGCGGAGGATCTGAACTACTCCCTGTCGCTGCGCGGCTCCGTGCAGACCACGTTCCGGACACCGTCGCTCGACGACCTGAACACGAGTCCCCTCACGACGCTGGAATGGATCCCGGAGACCGGCGCGTACCAGGCCGTCGACCGTTTCGGGCGGCCGGACCTGGAGCCTGAGCGGGCATTCACCTACAACGCGGGGGCGATCCTGTTCCTGGAAGGGGGCGTCGAGGCGACAGTCGACTACTGGCACTACGACTTCGAGAACGTCATCGGCTCGATGCCCTACGACGCCGTGACCAGCCTGTTCGGCAGCGACGACGCGGCCGCGCGGGAAGCGGTCTCACCGTACATCATCTGTCCCGGCGGTCGGGCGTCCGACCTCGCACCTTCGGACCGTTGCGCCGCCCAGAACCTGGAACGGATCCAGATCGACCTCGTCAACTGGCCCGGGCTGACCACGTCGGGGGTCGACACCCACCTCGCCGTGCGGCAGAACGCAGGGCCGGGTCAGTTCGTCGCCAGTTGGGATTCCACCTACACGCTCGCCTACGACACACGAACCCTGCTGCTGGAGGGAACCAACCTGACTCTGTACGAGGCACGGGAAGCCGCCGGTTTCCTGAACTTCGCCCACCCCATCGCGGTGCCGCTGCCCCGCTGGAAGAGCCGTTGGTCCGCCACCTACGCCTGGGGCCCGTACACCTTCGCGAACTACGTCAATTATCTCTCGTCGTACGAGGACCCCGCTACCACGACCGCCGCGTCCCTTATCGACTCGTTCCTCACGTGGGACGCGAGCTTCGTCTGGCGCTTCCCCGCCAGCGGCATGGATCTGACGCTGTACGCCTTGAACCTGACCGGCCAGCGTCCGCCGTGGGCCAACGTCGAGCAGGCCTACGACGGTTTCACGCACGACCCCAAGGGCCGGCGCTTCAAGATGGCGCTCACCTGGCGATTCGGGGGATGAAGGCGGCGACCGTATTCAGCCTCGCGACCGGATCTCGTCGGCCAGCCACGCCCGCAGCTCACGCGCCAGATCGGGCCGGCGCAACGCGACATGGACGGCCGCCTTGAGGTAGCCCAGCGGGTTACCGGCGTCGTGACGCTTGCCCCAGAGCTCGCATGCATAGATCGGTCGCTTGCGCGACAGCCGTCGCAAGCCATCCGTCAACTGAATCTCTCCACCCGCACCGGGCTCGGTCGCCTCCAGCTCGTCGAACAGGTCCGGCGTCACCAGGTACCGTCCGATGATCGCCAGGTTCGACGGCGAATACTCCGGCTCTGGCTTCTCGACCAGATCGTTGACGCGCCATACGCCCTCCCGCACTGCCGTGGGGGCGATGATCCCGTACTGCCGGACCGCTGTGTGGGGCACCCGCTCCACGAGCAGCACGGGCCCGCCCGTTTCGCGAAAGACGTGCAGCATCTGCACCAGCGCCGGCGGGTCGGCGTCGATGAGGTCGTCGGGCAGTAGCACGGCGAACGGCGCGTCTCCGACCGCATCGCGTCCGCACAGGACCGCGTGCCCCAAGCCACGCGGCGCCTCCTGTGGCACTGCCGAGACGTCTGCCATCGAGGCCAGAGCCCGCACCGTCGCAAGCAGATCGGTCTTTCGCCGCCGCTCGAGTTCCGCCTCGAGCTCTGGCGCCGGTGCGAAATGCGACACGGACAACGTGTTTCCCGGGTTGGTCACCAGCACGACCCGGCGGATGTCGGCTGCCACCGCTTCCTCGACCCCGTATTGAATGATCGGTCGGTCAACCAGAGGCAGCATTTCCTTAGGAATCGCGCGCGTTGCCGGCAGCATGCGCGTCCCGAGGCCCGCGACCGGCACGATCACTGTGGAAACATCGATGGGGGCGGCCGGCATGGCGCCCGGATCCTAGCAGAGGTGCTCCCGGCCGCACGGTACAATGACCGCCCGATGATCGACCCGGCGCTGCTCCGTGAACGTCCTGACGAAATCCGTGCCCGCCTCCAGACGCGGGGCGATCAGTTCGACGCCGAGCTGGACCGGGTCGTGCAGTTGGACGCCGAGCGCCGCGCCATCCTTCCTGTCCTTGAGGCTGCGCGCCACGCCCGCAAGCGGATCGGTGAACAGATCGGCGCCGCCAAGCGTGCGCGGGAGCCGGCCGACCACCTGGTTTCCGAGGGCCAGGAGCAGCGAGCCCTCATCGAGGAGCAGGAAACCAGACTGAAGGGAGTGGAACGCGCGCTCCGCGCCGAGTCGCTGGCTCTTCCCAACCTGCCGCATGCCTCCGTCCCGCAGGGCGTGACGGAACAGGAAAACCAGGAGATTCGCCGCCAAGGGGAGCCGACCAGCTTCGATTTCGAGCCGCAGCCGCACTGGGATCTCGGGCCGGCCCTCGGCATCCTCGACTTCGAACGCGCTACCCGGATCGCCGGCGCCCGCTTCGCCGTGCTCTCCGGCGCCGGCGCCCGCCTGACCCGCGCGCTCATCAACTTCATGCTCGACCTTCACACCGGCGAGCACGGCTACACGGAGATCGAGCCGCCTTTTCTGGCGAGCGCGGATGCGTTGACGGGGACAGGCAACCTCCCGAAGTTCGAGGCAGATCTATTCCGCGTCGCCGGCGACTGGGATCTCTACCTGATCCCGACAGCCGAGGTTCCACTGTGCAACCTGCACCGGGGAGAGATCCTCGACGGTCGCGACCTGCCGATCCGTTACGTCGCCTACACGCCCTGCTTCCGGAGCGAGGCGGGTGCCTACGGCAAGGATGTCCGCGGCCTGATCCGCCAGCACCAGTTCGACAAGGTGGAACTGGTCGCCTATGCGGCGCCAGACCAGTCCTGGGATGTCCACGAGGAGCTTACGCGTCACGCCGAGGAAGTGCTCAAGCGCCTCGGTCTCCCGTACCGGACCGTCCTCCTCTGCACCGGAGACATGGGATTCGCCGCGTCGAAGACCTACGACCTGGAGGTCTGGCTCCCGAGCCAGCGGACCTACCGCGAGATCTCGAGCTGCAGCAACACCGAAGCGTTCCAGGCCCGCCGCGTCGGCATCCGGTTCCGGCGTGACGGGAAAGGCAAACCGGAGCATGTTCACACGCTCAACGGATCCGGCGTCGCCGTGGGCCGCGCCCTGGTGGCGATCCTCGAGAACTTCCAGCAGCGGGATGGCTCCGTGGCCGTGCCGGACGTGCTCCGCCCGTACATGGGCGGGACAACGGTCATCAAGGCCGGCTGACCTCTATGTTGGTGTCGCCGGCGCCGGCCTGGCGTCGGCTGCGCTCGCTCCAGCCTTGCTCGTGTCGGAAGTCTTCTTTTCGGAGGCCTTCGTGTCCGACGTCCTCGTGTCGGACGACGCCTCCCCGGAATCCGCAGCGTTCGCACCCGCCTCAGCCGCCGACGTTTCGGCCGCCTGTCCGCCGGAGGGCTTGCGGGCATAGTCCGTGATGTACCAACCCGACCCCTTGAATTGGATCGCAGGAGACGACAGGAGCTTTCGGACCGGTCCGCCACACTCCGGGCAGCTATCCAGAAGCGGGTCCGAGAACTTCTGAAGGTGTTCGAAGCGGTGAGCGCAATGCTCGCACTCGTACTCGTAGAGCGGCATCGACAGAGTCTCCCTATTCGATCAACGCACCGTCCGTGCGCATCAGGGCGCGGTGCATCCAGAACGGCATGCTGCCCTGCCCGAGCAGCGTGTCATGGAAACGCTGCAGAGTGAAGTCGCCGCCCACCTCGTCCGCGAAGTCGGACCGGAGCTTCAGCAGCATCTGCTTGCCAAGCGCATAGAGCACGTACGACGGATCGTACGTGCCCCGCTCGGCTTCGGTCCTCGCGCTTCCCTCCTCGAGGTACGCAACGTCGCGGAAGAAACGCACCCCTTGCTCGACCGACAGGTCCTCGGTGTGCAACTGGATTCCGACTACCGTGCGCGCGAGCCGGACGAGCGCTTCGGCCAATTGGCCCAAACGGATCTCCGGGTCGCCACGCTCGAAGCCTTCCTCCAGCACCATCTGCTCGGCATAGTGCGCCCAGCCTTCGACGAACGACGTCGCCGCGAAGAAGTTGGACTTCCGGAGCGGAGCGGCGACATGGCGCAGGTGCTCGAAATGCAGAAAGTGTCCCGGGAACACCTCGTGTGTCGATATCGACCAGAGCGCGGCATGGTTCAGATCACGCAGGTGCGCCTGCTGCCGCCGCTCGTCCCACGTCGGATCCACGTTCGTCAGGTAGTAGTAGGCCGGCGGCGGTGACGGTTCGAAGGGGCCCGGGGTCCAGAGGCTGGCGAACGTCCAGCGGTAGAAATCGGGGGTCGGCCGGACCGTCACGCCGGCGTGCGGCGGAATGGTTACTATGCGTTTCCGCTCCAGAAACGTTCGTAGCGCTTCCACTTGCCTGGCCGCAGTGGGCATCAACTCGTCCGCCGAGGGATGCCGCTGCTTTGTCTGTCGCCATGCCTCGCGGGGATCCCTGTGGATCTCGGAAGCGACACGCTCGAATTCCTGTTGGGTGGCTGCCAGTTCGCGCCGCGCCACGTCCAGGAGCCGATCCGCAGGCACATCGATACCGTCCTCGAGTCGGAGCTTTCGCTCGAACCGCTGCCGGCCCAGGCGAAACGACGCCCGGCTCTGAGGCGCCCGCGCGCGCAGCCGCTCGAGGCAGCCGCCAAGCGCCGCCGTCGCTTCGGTCGACGCGTCCGCCAGGTCGCCCAGGAGATGCAGGTCGTCGAGGTCCCGGAACGCACGCGGCAGATCGCGGTCGATGAAGGTGACCAGTCCCCGTAACGACTCGATCCCGACTTTGGTGAACAGCCCTGGCGCCTCCTGGATGTTCTTTTCCAGCGACGCAACGAGCCGTGGCACCTGACGCAGCTTCGATCCGACGCGTCGCGCCCGATTCGGCAAGCCGGTGTACGCGAAGAGCACCTGCCCGGCGAGGCTGGTCGCCAGCGTCTCCGCGTAGACCAGTGGATTACGTTCCCAGTCGCGGACCTCTTCCAGGTCGAACAACCGAGCCCGGATTTGGTCGCCAAGCATCCGGCACTCGATCGCTTCCGTCGGCGTCAGTGCGTCTTCGCCGATCCCGTCCAGGCGGCGAGCCCAGCCCCCCAGGTCCCGACAGCGTCCATCGATGGCATCGCGGCCGAGGTCCTCAAGCAGATCGTCGTGCAGGTGGATCCCATCCGCCGCGGCCTCGGTCGGGTAGTTCTCGTGCAGCCAGTCGAGATAGTCCTCAACGAAGTGCGCGAGCGGTTCCGACGGTTCGGGCATGCTCGGGCGGGTCATCGCGCGCAGTCGATCAGTAAAGCGTTCTGCCGTCCGTAGCGCGAACCGGATGAAACGGGGAAGGCGGCCACGCTACTCCTGATGGTACAATAGGAAACGCTCTTCTGGCCGGTGTGACTGCGGCGAGCGCGACACCGGCATTGCGAAGCGCGCACGCATCTTTCAGTTCCGTGCCCTCTGCGCCGCAACCCGGCACGCTGCACGTCGTCGCAACGCCGATCGGCAATCTGGAAGACATCACCTACCGAGCCGTCCGACTGCTCGGCGAAGCCGATCTGATCGCCGCGGAGGACACTCGCCGGACCGCGAGACTCCTCGCTCACTACGGCATCAACACGCGCTGCACCAGCCTCCATGAGCACAACGAAGCAAGGAAGAGCGGCGCCCTGATCGGCCGTCTCGAGCTGGGAGCGCGGGTCGCCCTGGTGAGCGATGCCGGCACGCCCCTCATCTCCGATCCCGGGCGACGACTGGTTCGCGCCGCCCTCGACGCGGGCATTCGCGTGGAAGCGATTCCCGGACCGAGCGCCATTCTGACCGCCCTGGTGGGCAGCGGGTTGGCGGCAGATCGATTCGTGTTTGCCGGATTTCCTCCGTTTCGGTCTAATGCCAGAAAGCGCTGGTTCGCCCGTCTGGAAGGCGAAGCGGGACCCATCGTGTTCTTTGAGGCGCCCCACCGGATCCGCGCATCTCTGGGCGATCTCATGACATCTCTGGGCGATCGGACGATTGCGATTTGCCGCGAAATGACCAAGCTCCACGAGGACTATGTTATATGCCCTATTTCTCAGGCGCTGAAGGTGGACCTGGGGCGGCCGCGCGGTGAATACACCCTCATCCTCGCCCCCTCCGAGTCACCCCCCGTGACCTCGGACCTCCCGGAAAGTACGATGCTCGCCATGGAATTCGGGCATTTAACAGAAGCTGGCGGGCTCGGCCGCCGAGAAGCGGTCCGGGAGCTGGCGGCTCGCTACGGCGTCCCGGGCCGCACAGTCTACGCAGCACTCGAAACGGCTCGCGGATATCATCCCGGCGAGGAGAAATGACCACCGCCGATCCAGCCGACCGCCACGTCGTGGTCCTCGCCGCCGGCCGTGGGACGCGGATGCGATCGACACGACCGAAGGTGCTCCACCGGCTTGCGGGCCATTCCCTGATCGAACATGTGCTTCGGGCCACCGACCGGCTTGGGGCGGTCTCGACGACCGTGATCGTCGGTCATGGCGCGACAGCCGTGGAAGCGGAACTGGATGGATCCCGGAACGGGATCCGCTTCGTCCGCCAGGAAGCCCAACTCGGGACAGCGCACGCGCTGCTCCAGGCGGAATCCGCGTTGGGGGGCGCAAGCGGGTCCGTCGTCGTTCTTTCGGGTGATGCGCCGCTTATCCGTTCCGATACCGTCGCCGCGCTCGTGGACGCCCACGAACGCGCGGGATCGGCGGCAACGATGGTTTCCGCCGAAGTGGAGCGACCCTACGGCTACGGCCGGATCGTGCGGGACGATGGCCGGTTCGATCGCGTCGTGGAGGAAGCCGACGCCACCGACGCACAGCGGGCAATCCGCGAAGTCAACGCGGGCGTCTACGCATTCGACGTCGGTCCGCTCTTTGCGGCGCTCCGGCAGATCGAAGCGGCTGGCCCGAAACGTGAACGTTACCTTCCGGCCATACTGCAGGCGTACCGCGACCAGGGACTGGAAGTAGGAACGGTTGCCGCGGACGCGTCGGAGATCACCGGCATCAACAGTCAGTCGCAACTGGCGGAAGCAGGCATCGTGATGCGACAGCGCAAGAACGAAGAACTGATGGCAATGGGCGTCACCATCATCGATCCGGCAACCACGTACATCGACGTCGATGTCGAGGTGGGCGCCGACACCGTGATTCACCCCAATGTGATTCTGGAGGGCCGCACGCGGACCGGCGCCCGGTGCGACCTGCACGCCGGCGTCCGGATTGCCGACTCCACGCTCGGCGATGGCGTCACCGTGCTGGACCACTCGCTCATCGTCCGCGCCACCGTGGGGGACGACGCGACAATCGGGCCATTCGCGCATCTCCGGCACGGCACGACGGTCGGCGCGCGGGCGCGAGTCGGCAATTTCGTCGAACTCAAGGAAGCCTCGCTCGGCGCCGGCGCGAAGGCGGGACACCTCAGCTACGTCGGCGACGCGACGGTGGGCGAGAACACGAACGTCGGCGCGGGGACGATCACGTGCAACTACGATGGCCGGCAGAAACACCGGACGACCATGGAGAACGACGTCTTCGTCGGGAGCGGCACGCAACTGGTCGCCCCGGTCACCGTCGGCAAGGGCGCCTATGTCGGCGCCGGCTCAGTCGTCACGGATGACGTCCCGCCCGGAGCGCTCGCCATCGCGAGGAGCCGGCAGGTTACCAAGCCGGGCGGCTCGGATAAGATACGGAAGAAGGTAGCCGCCGGCGCCACCGACAGGGAGTAACGCGACCGGTCGCACCAACAGCCGGTTCAGCCAACCCACCATGTGCGGCATCGTCGGTTACGTCGGCACCAAACCGGTCGTTCCGGTCCTTATCGATGCGCTACGCCGCCTCGAGTACCGCGGCTACGACTCCGCGGGCATCGCGCTCGTCCGCGGTGGCGGTATCGAGGTGCGCCGCAGCGCGGGCAAGCTGGCGCGGCTTGAAGAGACGATCACGCGCGAGCCGGTAGACGGCGACTATGGCGTCGGCCACACGCGCTGGGCAACGCACGGGCGCCCCACGGAGGAGAACGCCCACCCGCACCGCGACTGTACCGGCAAGCTGGTGGTGGTCCACAACGGGATCATCGAGAACCACCTGGAGCTGAAGCGCGAACTCAGGGCGGAAGGGCATACGTTCGCGACGGAAACGGACACCGAGGTCGTCGCCCACTTGGTGGAGAGCGAACTGCGCGGCGACGGAATCGACCGCGCCGTCCGCCGCGCGCTCTCCAGGCTGCGCGGCCTCTTTGGCATGGTGCTGGTGCATGCCGATGACCCGGACAAGATCGTTGCCGTCCGGCACGGCCCACCGATCGTCGTCGGCATCGGCGAGGACGAATTCCTGGTCGCTTCCGACGTAACCGCCATCCTGAACCACACGCGCGACGTCATCTTCCTGGGCGACGAGGAGATGGCCGTCGTGACGCACGGCGGTGTCGAGTTCACCGACTTCGCCGGCGCCTCGGTGTCGAAGGCGACACAGCGGATCCACTGGGATCCCGTGATGGCCGAGAAGTCGGGGCACAAGCACTTCATGTTGAAGGAGATCCTCGAGCAGCCGATGACACTGCAGGAGACGGTCGTGGGCCGCGTCTCCGAGGAGCAGGGGCGCGTCTTCCTGGGCGAGCTGGGGATTCCGGAAGGGCGGCTGCGCAGCATCGACCACGTCGTGCTGCTCGCCTGCGGCACTTCGTGGCACGCGGCCCTCGTCGGCAAGTTCCTGATCGAGCAGCTCGCGCGCGTACGCGTCGAGGTGGACTACGGATCGGAGTACCGCTACCGGGGGCCGATCGCCGGGGAACGGACGCTCGCGGTGGTGATCACGCAGTCCGGCGAAACCGCCGACACGCTGGCGGCGTTGCGCGCGGCGAAGACGGCAGGCGCCCACAGCATTGCCATCTGCAACGTAGTCGGCAGCATGGCGGCGCGTGAGGCGGACGGCGCGGTATATACGCATGCCGGTCCGGAGATCGGCGTCGCGTCGACGAAGGCGTTCAGCGCGCAACTGATCGCCCTGAACCTGCTCGCGCTGCACCTGGCGCAGGTGCGTGGCACCATCGACGGCGAGACGGAGAGGGCGCACGTCGACGCGCTCGCGCGGGTGCCCGCCCTGGTCGGCGATGCGCTCCAGGCGAACGACGCGATCGAGAACATCGCGAAGCGGTTCTACCGGCGGACCGATTTCCTGTACATCGGCCGCGGCATCAACTACCCGATAGCTCTCGAGGGCGCACTGAAGCTGAAGGAGATCTCCTACATCCATGCCGAGGGCTATCCGGCGGGGGAAATGAAGCACGGTCCAATCGCGCTGATCGACGAACACCTGCCGGTGGTGGCGTTGGTCCCGCAGGACCGTGTCTTCGAGAAGATGCAGGCGAATGTGCAGGAAGCGAAGGCGCGCGGGGCTTCCGTGATCGCCCTGAGCGACGCGCCGCACGAGGCGTTCCGCGAAATCCTCGACCCGGAGCACGACGCCTTCATCCAGGTGCCGGCGACGCATCCGCTCCTGATGCCGATCCCGATGGCGGTACCCCTGCAGTTGCTCGCCTATCACATCGGCGTCCTGCGCGGCTGCGATGTGGATCAACCGCGCAACCTCGCCAAGAGCGTGACGGTGGAGTAGCCGCGCTGGACTTTCTCGACCAGCTCAACCCGGAACAACAAGAGGCCGTCCTCCATCGGGACGGGCCCCTGCTGATCCTTGCCGGAGCCGGATCCGGCAAGACACGGGTCATCTGCTATCGCCTCGCCTACCTGATCGGCAACGGATACGCGGAGCCCGAAGAAGTCCTGGCCGTCACCTTCACGAACAAGGCGGCGGGCGAGATGCGAGAGCGCGTCGAAAAGCTGCTCGCCTCGGAAGCGCCGAGACTCTGGGTGTCGACGTTCCACAGCTTCTGCGCGCGGGTGCTGCGGCGGCACGGGCCGCAGATCCGGCTGTCGCGCGACTTCGTGATCTACGACACCGTCGATCAGCTCAATGTCATCCGCCAGGCGATGGACGAACTTCGGCTCGATCCGAAAGTCACGCCCGCCCGCTCGCTGCTTTCCCGGATCAGCAACGCCAAGAACCGGCTGGAGAGTGCCGCCGACATCCGCCGCGACGCGGCCGGCTTCGCCGACGAACGGCTCGCCGACGCCTTCGAGCTCTACACGCGGATGCTGGCCTCCAACCGCGCCCTCGACTTCGACGACCTGCTGCTCCGGACGGTAACGCTCTTCGACGAATCGGCGGAGGTCCGCAGCCACTACACGCGACGGTTCCGGCAGGTGATGATCGATGAGTACCAGGACACCAACCGCCCGCAGTACCTGCTCGTTCGCCATCTGGCGGGAGCGCGCCGGAACCTGTGCGTCGTTGGCGATCCCGATCAATCCATCTACGCCTGGCGCGGCGCCGACATCCGGAACATCCTCGACTTCGAGACGGACTTTCCCGACGCCACGGTCGTGTTCCTGGAGCGGAACTACCGTTCGACCCAAGTAATCCTGGACGCCGCAACCGGCGTCATCAGCAGGAACCGGGAACGTGAGGGCAAGCGCCTGATCGCAACGCGCGACGGCGGCAACCTCATCGTCTACCACCAGGCGGGCGACGAAATCGAGGAGGCGGACTTCATCCTGCAGCGGCTGCGCGCCGCGCTCGCCGCTGACGCTGACCGGGGCGCGGTGCTGTACCGGACCAACGCCCAGTCACGCGCGATTGAAGACGCACTGATGCGCGACGGGCTGCCGTACCGGATCGTCGGTGGCGTGCGTTTCTACGAACGGAAGGAAGTGAAGGACGCCCTCGCCTATCTCAAGCTCGTACTCAACCCCGACGACGACATCAGCCTCAGGCGCATCCTCAATGTTCCGGCCCGCGGCATCGGCCCGGGCGTGCTGGAACGGCTGGACGCAATTGCCCCGCCGTCGTCTGCCGCGGCGCCGCTCTTCGACGGGGGCATGGACGATGGCGCGTCCGGAGGGCAATCACCGCATTCGCTCTGGGCACGGATCGGGCGCGCGGTCGACAGCGGCCGACTCCCGAAGCGGGCCGCGAACGCCCTCGGGGCGTTCCGGAAACTCATCGTGTCGCTCCAGGAGGTGCGGGAGTCAGGCGCGCCCGCATCCGAGATGGTGGCCCGGACGCTTGAGGACAGCGGCTACATCCAGGCGCTGCGCGATTCACGGAAGGAGGAATCGGAGGCACGACTGGAAAACCTCCAGGAACTTGTTTCGGCCGCCGCCGACTACGAGATGCGCGAAGCCGCCTCCGGCCTCTCGGGCTTCGTCGACCGCCTGTCGCTGCTATCCGAGGCCGACGAAGAAGAGGGCGCCGCCAACGCGAGAGTCTGGCTGATGACCCTGCACGCAGCGAAGGGGCTGGAGTTCCCGATCGTGGTGCTCGCCGGACTCGAGGAAGGACTGCTTCCGCACATGCGGTCGGTCGACCGCGACGACGTAGCCGCCGTCGAGGAGGAGCGCCGTCTCTGCTACGTCGGAATGACGCGCGCGCAGTCCGACCTTGTGCTGACCAGCGCTGCCCGGCGTCGGGTGTTCGGCGACTACCAGTCGACGGAACCGTCACGATTCCTGAGGGAGATACCGCAAGAACTGGTCCGCGTTGTCGAGCCCACGTTTGGCGCCCGACCCTACGATGGCGCCCGCCCATGGTCGCCACGCAGGTACCGATCTCGCCGGTCGTCCGCAGCGCGCGGCGACGATGAGGCCGCGCCGGCGCGGTGGGATGACGCGGACGAGGACCAGTCGGCCGGCGGGATTTCGCGCGGGGCGCGCGTGCGTCATCCCAGGTTCGGGCGCGGCGAAGTGATCCATGTCGAGCCGGTGGAGGGCGACCTGAAGCTCACCGTCCGCTTCGCGACGGTCGGACGGAAGAAGCTGCTGGCGCGATTCGCCAACCTCGAACGCGCGTGACGTAGAATCTCAAGATGGCGGCGCCGAGCAGCGACAACTGGCGGCGAGCCAAAGCCTTCCTGCTCCTGTTCGGAGCTTGGGTGTTGTTCTCTGGCCACCTCGACGCGGTGCATCTGGCCTATGGGCTCGTCTGCGCCGCACTGGTTGCTGCAGTGTCGTATGACCTGCTGCTTCCCCCGACCGCGACACCGGTGACGCCGGCCGTGGCGTTGCGCGCGATCGGCTTCGTTCCCTGGCTGCTCTGGCAGGTGCTGCTGGCGAATCTGCATGTCGTCTACCTCATCGTACGGCCGTCGGCGGTCCATCCGCAGGTGGTCCGTTTCCGGACGAAGCTCCGGAGCGACCTCGCCAAGGTGACGCTCGGCAACTCGATCACGTTGACGCCGGGGACGATCACGATGGAGATCCACGATGATGAGTTCATCGTGCACGCCCTGAGCGACAAGGTGGCGGACGACTTGCGCGACGGCGACATGGAGCGTCATGTGGCGAGACTGTTCGGCGAGGCGATCGACGGACCGGCGACGTGATGCAGACGTTCTTCCTCGGGACGGCCATCGTCATCCTGATGTCGGTGCTGCTGGCCGTTTTCCGCGCCGTGCGAGGGCCCGAGATCGTCGACCGGATCATCGGCGCCAACGTCGTCGGAACGAAGACGATTGCCGTGATCCTCCTCGCGGGGCACGTTTTCGAGCGCGTGGAGTTCTTCGTCGACATCGCGATCGTGTATGCGCTGATCAACTTCATCGGGACACTCGCGCTGTCGCGCTACCTGCAGCGCAAGGGACTGCACCAAGAAGACGACAAGGCTTCTCCATGACCATTCTGTCGATGGCGCTGATCTCGCTCGGCGTCTTCTTCCTGGTGACGGGGGCGGTCGGCCTGGTCCGGTTCCCCGACTACTGGGCGAGGATGCACGCCGTGGGCAAGTGCGACACGCTCGGCAGCCTGCTCCTGCTCGTCGGCCTCGCGTGCTACGGTGGCCCGACGTTCGCCAGCGCCAAGATTCTGGTGATTGCCCTATTCATCTTCCTGACCAGCCCAACCTCGACGCACGCGATCGCCCGGGCGGCATACGTGCGGGAAGCAAAGGCGCACGGCAAGGAGGCGATCTGATGATTTGGCAACTCGACCTGATCCTGCTTGCACTCGCGGTAATCAGCGCGGTTGCGGCCGTCGAGTTGCGGGACCTGCTCGCTTCGGTGGTCCTGCTCGGCGTCTTCAGTCTCTTCATGTGCCTGCTGTGGGTGAGCCTGGGCGCAGTAGACGTTGCCTTCACCGAGGCGGCGGTCGGAGCCGGGATCACCACCGTCCTTTTTGTCATCACCGTCTTCAAGACGGAACGGAGTTCCAAGAATTGATCGCAAGGCTGCTCCATCTCGTCGCCGCGGGGGCTACCGGGCTGCTGCTGCTCGTCGACTCGCTCGACATGCCTCCCACCGGCGACCCGGCAGCGCCGCCGAGCACGCATGTCTCGCCCCGCTACATCGAAGACGGATTCGCAGAAACCAATGTGCGGAACATGGTGACCATCGTGCTCGCCGACTATCGGGGCTTCGACACGCTAGGCGAAACGACGGTGGTCTTTACGGGCGCTCTGGCGGTGCTGTTGATTCTCCGGGGGGCGCGGGCGCCAGCGCGCGAGGGCGAAAAGGACTAGCCGGATGCTGACGGGATCGGAGAGCCTGATCGTCCGCAACGTGGCCCGGCTTCTCCTGCCCTTCGTGCAACTGTTCGGTCTCTACGTGATCATGCACGGCCATTCCAGTCCGGGCGGCGGCTTTCAGGGAGGCGTCATCCTCGGCGCGAGCGCCATCCTGCTGGCCATCGCCTTCGGCGTGGAGGAGGTCCGGCGCCGTGTGACGACGACCGCGCTCAGCATTGCCACCAGCACCGGCGTCCTGCTCTACAGCGGGCTGGGGCTGGTCTGCCTCATGCTTGGCGCGAATTTCCTCGACTACAGCGCTCTGCCCTTCGCCGACGCGCGGAGTATCGGCATGCTGGTGATCGAGATCGGCGTCGGCATCACGGTGATGGCGGCAATGGTCTCCATCTTTCTTGACCTGGTCGCGTTCGAACCGGACCCGCGAGACCGTCATCACGATGACGACGCCTGATTTCCTCATCGGCCAAGCCAATGTCGTCGCGTACGCCGTGCTGATCACGGTAGGGCTGTACGCCATGCTCAGCAAGACCAACCTGGCGAAGAAAGTGGTTGGCATGAATATCTTCCAGTGGTCCGTCATCCTGTTCGTGGTTTCGCTCGGAGCGAAGCGGGGAGCGACCATTCCCATCGTCGAAGCCGGCCATGCCGCGGCCACCGGCGCGCCGGTCCTCGAGGCAGCCCACTACGTCAACCCGTTGCCGCACGTCCTGATGCTGACCGCCATCGTGGTCGGCGTCGCCACCTCCGGCGTCGCGCTGGCGCTGTTGCTACGGATCCACGGCCGCTACGGCACGCTGGAAGAGGACGAGGTCCTCGCGCAACTGCAAGCGCCGAACCGCCGGGCCGGCAACGACCGATGACGGAGGCGCAGTACGCTCCGCCGCTCCTGGCGGTTGTCCTTCCGCTGACTACGGCATTCGCCCTGCCGGTGGTGTTCTGGTTGTGGCGTGCCGCGGTCTACCCACTCACCGTGGCAGCACTGGCTGCCTCCTTCGTCTGTGCGGTGGCGACGGCGAGAGTCGTGTTGGCGGTTGGCGCCGTCGAGTACCACCTGGGAGGCTGGCCGCCGCCGTGGGGTATCGCATTCCGTATCGACGCGCTTGGCGCCCTCATGCTGCTGCTCGTCACCTTCATCACGCTGGTGGTCGCCGTCTACGCGCGGCGGAGCGTGCGCGCGGAGCTCCCCGAGCGCAATGCGCCGTTCTACAGCGTCTACCTGCTCTTTGCGGCGGGTCTGGCCGGGATCGTCTCGACCGCGGACATGTTCAATGTGTACGTCTTCCTGGAGATCACGTCGATCGCCGGCTACGCGCTCGTATCGCTCGGCGGCGGCGCGGCCGTGATCTCCGCTTTCCGCTACGTCATCCTCGGCACGATCGGCGCCGCTTTCTACCTGTTGGCGGTCGGCTATCTCTACAGCGTTACCGGCACCCTCAACATGGCCGACCTGACGCGGTTGCTGCCGGAGCTCTCCGGTTCGAACACCGTCCTCGTGAGCGTCGCCTTCCTCGTCACCGGCATGGCCCTCAAGATGGGACTGTTTCCCATGCACGCCTGGGTGCCGCGCGCGTATGCCAATGCGCCATCGGCGGTGAGCGCGCTGATCGCCGCAACCGCGTCGAAGGTCGCCGCGTACATCCTGATCCGCTCGCTCTTCTACGTCTTCGAGCCCCGCATCGCGACGGAGGTGATCCCCGTCGCGACCATTCTCGCCTGGGCCGCAGCGGTTGCCATGGTCGTCGGATCGTTGATGGCGATAGCCCAGTCGGACCTGAAGCGCATGCTGGCCTACTCGTCGGTGGCACAGGTCGGCTATATCGTGCTTGGCGTCGGACTCGCGAACCCGGACGGCTTCACCGGAGCGGTGCTGCACCTCGTGAACCACGCGTTCATGAAGTGCTGCCTCTTTCTGACGGCCGGGGTCATCGTCTACCGGACCGGCGTGCGGCAAATCAAGGATCTCCGCGGGCTGGGCCGCATGATGCCGCTGACCGCCGCCACGTTCGTCCTGGCGGCGTTCGGAATGATCGGCATCCCGCCCCTCGGCGGCTTCTTCAGCAAGCTGTACCTGTTGCTCGGCGCGGTCGAGGCGGGGCAGTGGGTATTCGTTGCGGTGATCCTGGCAACCAGCCTGCTGGCGGTCGCCTACTTCGGGAGTGCGATCCGGGCGCTCTACTTCACCGGCGGGAATGCGACGGACACGGTGGGGCCGGCCGCCGCGGTCGATCCACCGTCAGCGTCGGATCCACCCATGTCGATGCTGCTTCCCATGCTCGTGCTGGCTGCCGGCATCGTGCTGCTCGGCCTGTTCAACGACACCATCGTCTCTCTCTTCGTGGAACCCGCCGTACCGCCGGCCTTCAATCGATGAGCGACCGTTCCACCGAAGCGCTCGCGACCGCCGCCTGGATTGCTCTGGCCGCTCCGTTCGCAGGGGCGCTCCTGACGCCACTCGTCGGGCGCCTCGGCGCCACCGCTCGCGTGGCGGTCGCGCTGATCGCCTCCTTCGTGGCGGCCGCCGGCGTGCTGGCGCTCGTGCCGGCCCTGTTCGCACCGGAGACGCTGCCGGTCGAGAGCGGCATGGCCTGGATCGAGGCGCCGGTCCGAATCGGCTTCGGCCTGCTGATCGATCCGCTCGGCATCGTCCTCGCGAACGTCGTCGCGGTGATCAGCTTTCTCATCATGGTCTACTGCGTCGGCTACATGCGCGGTGATCCTGGCGCCACCCGGTTCTGGACCTGGATGAACGGATTCATCGGGAGCATGCTGCTGCTCGTGCTGGCCGACAACCTTCTGTGGCTCTTCGTCGGCTGGAAGCTCGTCGGCGTCTGCAGCTACGGACTCATCGGCTACTACTATGCCGACCAGCGGAAGTACTGGATCGGCGGGCCAGCGCCGGCGCCGTACGTGACACCTTCGGCCGCTTCGCTCAAGGCGCTGGTCACGACCGGCGCGGGCGACATGCTGATGCTCGGCGGCATCCTGCTGCTGTACGCCTATACCGGCACTGTGAACTTCGTCGAGCTGTACGCCAGCGCTCCCGACTGGCTGCCCCGGCTGGCCGAGTCGCCCGGCCGGCTGGCGCTCGTCATCCTCCTGCTCATCGCCGGGCCGGCGGGCAAGTCGGCGCAATTCCCGTTTCAGGAGTGGCTGCCAGAAGCCATGGCGGGACCGGGGCCGGTCTCGGCCCTGATCCACGCGGCGACCATGGTCAAGAGCGGTGTCTACCTGGTGGCGCGCCTCGTGCCGATCTTCTGGTTCGGCGTCCACGTCGCCGGTATCGACGGCGCCGCGCTCTTCTTCCACGCGGTCGCCTGGATCGGCGCGCTCACGGCGCTGCTCGCAGCGACTCAGGGGGCGGTGGCGCTCGAACTCAAGAAGGTGCTGGCCTATTCCACGGTGAGCCAGATTGGCTACATGATGCTCGGCATCGGCGCGGCAGGTCTGGCGCCCGGGCTCCTGGTCGACGGCTACACCGCCGGACTGTTCCACCTGGTGAGCCACGCGCTCTTCAAGGCGTGCCTCTTTCTTTGCGCCGGAACCGTGATACACGCGGTCCATTCCATCTACGTCACCGACATGGGAGGCTTGCGACGGTACTTGCCGTACACCTGGGGATTCATGCTGGTGGCGGCGCTATCGCTGATGGGCGCCCCGCCGTTCCCAGGCTTCTGGAGCAAGGATGCGGTGTTGCTCGTCGCGTACCAAGCGAGCGCGCCTCTCTTTGGACTCGGATTGCTGACCGCGGTGCTCACCGCGTTCTACACCGTCCGGTTCCTCGGGCTGGTGTTCCACGGACCCGAGAGCGCGCATCTGGCGGCGGCGCAGGCCAGCGCCGCCGCGCACGGGAACGGGGCCGTCATCGACGATGGCGCGCCGTCCATGCGCTTCGCGGCCGGCGTCCTGGCGATGATGATCGTCCTGGCCGGCGCCGGCGCGCTGGCCATCGAGCCGGCCCTGCACCATGGCTTCGACACCGCTCTCACCGCCCAGGTCGCCGGCGGAGTCGAAGGCGTGACCGATTCCCCGGGCGCCCCGGGCGTGGCGGATCCCCACCTGCTGGTGATGGTGCTGTCTCTTCTCGCCATTGCCGCCGGGGCAGGCGCCGGAGCGTGGCTCTATCTCGCACGGCGGCAGTCGCCGGACGCGATCCTGGCCGCCAGCGGCGCCGCCGCGACGCTGCATCGTTTCTTCTGGAACCGATGGGGAATCGATGGTGCGTACACCCGGATCGTAGTGGGTGGCGCCCAGCGGCTGGCGGACACCATTGCGGGCGCCGTCGAGCATCCATGGGACCGCGCTGTCCACGCCTGGCTCCCGCGTCTCGTGCTCGAGCGTTCGCACGGTGCGCTTACCTGGCTGCGCGCGGACACGGAAACGCTGGCTGACAACATCTCTTACGTGCTGGTTCTGTTCGCGCTCCTGCTCGCGGCGGTTCTCTTCTGGACCGTCGGCGGTGGAAGCTGATGGCCGACAGTCCGCTGCTTCTCATTCTCCTCGGGCCCCTGGCGACTGTCGCGGCGGTGATGGTGGCCGGCCGGGCTCGCGTACGACCGGCAGCCGACAGCCACACGGTGCCGGGCGGACGGCGCGCCGGCTGGATCGCCACCGGCGGCCTGACCGTTACCGGGGCGCTGGTTGCCGTGGCTGGTCCCGCAGTTTTGGGCGGTGGCGCGATCACCGAGTCCTACCTGCCGATTGCACGAGGCGTTCGGCTCGGTCTGCTGGCGGACGGTTTGAGCTACCCGACGCTCGCCGTGGTCATCCTGCTCTGCATCGCTCTGTGCTGCTACTCGATCCGGTACATCGAACATCGCGTGCGCGTGTTGTACGGCGATGCGCCAGCGACGGTGCAAGCGTCGCACTACCGGCGTTTCTTCTTGCTGCTTCCGTTCTTCCCGTTCGGCTTCATCGGCACGATCCTCAGCACCAACCTCGTGTCCCTGTACTTCTTCATGGAGGCGCTCACGATCACCCTCTTCTTCCTGATGGCCTTCTACGGCTACCGGGAACGGGTGCGCGTGGCGTTCGTGAGCCTCGGATGGGGAATCCTCGGGGCGCTTCTCTTTCTTGCAGGCTCGGTGGTCGTCTACAGCCGGATCGGCAGTCTGGAGATCGCCGACATGGTGAGGTTGGCGGGAGACCCCGCAGCGCCCGCCGCCATCACGCTGCTGCTTGCCGGACTGGCAATGAAGCTGGCGCTCATTCCTTTCCATGTCTGGATGCCGTCCGTTCATGCCGAGCATCCGACCTGCATCGCGGGGCTGCTCGCCGTCTACGCGAACCTGGCGCTCTACGTCGTGGTGCGCGTGCTGGTGCTGCCGCTCGGGGCCGACATGACGCCATTCGGCCTGCCTCTGATGGCCGCCGCGGTGGTAACCATGGTCTACGGCTCACTTCTCACCCTGGCGCAAACCGACATCAAGCGGCTTGCCGCCTGTTCCACCATCAGCCAGATCTCCTACTCGGTGCTTGGGGTCGGCGCCCTCAACGCTGCGGGCGTCGACGGGGGAATGTTCTTCTTTCTGAGCCACATCATGGGAAAGACAATCCTCTTCTCAACCGCCGGCATCGTGGTCTACACAACCGGCATTCGCGACATACGGGAACTCGGTGGCCTGGCGGCGAAGATGCCGGTGACGGCGGGGCTCTGGATCGTCGGCGCGATGATGCTCTCGGGTTTCCCTCCGTTCAGCAGCTTCGCCGCAGAGTGGATTCTCTTCACCGGGGTATTTGAGAGGGCCGCCGCTGCAGGGACTGCGACGATTGCGTTGGGAGTAGGCGGGGTCGCGGCGATTCTGCTGACAGTCGCCTACACGTTCGGCGCCGCGCGCCGGATCTTCTTCGGCCCCCTCAGCCCGGCGCTCGCGGGCCGGGAACTCCGGGATCCCGCCTGGACCATGACGGCGCCCCTGGTGGTAGTCGCCGCGACCTCGGCGTTACTCGGACTCTGGCCGAGCCTCGTGCTTGATCTGCTGGACGTGGTCGCCGGACAGCCCTGAGCCACAAGGCACCGAGCGCTTCGACCTCGACGCTCCCCGCACGAAGAGCCGCGGGGGAGCCTATTCGATGTTGGTGATGATCCAGCGGCCTTCTATGAGGCCCGCGTCACCCTCCAGCTCGACCATCTGCATCGTGAAGACCATCGTCTGCTCGGACTCGGATCCGTTGAGTTCCACGTCGGCGGTCACCGTGACGTCCTTGGACAGCAGGTAGCCCGTGTAGTCCACGACGTTGATCGGGTTCGACGGGTCATAGGTGCTCGCGGCGGCAAGTCGACTCTCCTCGTTGAGCGCGTTCTGCGCGTCCGAGACCTTGCGCGCAAACTCACGCTCGTCCTCCACCCACTGCGCCCAGGCATCGCGCACCTCTTCGTCGTCGCTGGCGACTTCCTCACCCTCACGCTGGGTTTCGATGATGCGCGCTATCGTCTCTTCGTTCTCGTCCTGATACATCTTCTTCTCGGCGCGGAAGTCGGTCTCTGCCGCTCTAATCTCGTCCAGCGCCTGCTGCAGCGCCTGCAACTGGAGCGGGCGGCGCTGCACTTCGGTGACGGCATCCACGCTCGGGCTCGTGGCGATTCCGTCCTCCTGCGGACTGAAGAACACCATCGACATGTTGCCCAGGGTGGTTCGATCCTCGAATCGCGACGCCTGGAAGAAGCCCCGGACGAGGGTCAGCTCCTCGCCGCCGCCTCCACACGCGGCCAGCAACCCTCCGCCAGCCGCCAAGGCCAGAGTAACGATGAGTGTGTGCGTGATGAAACGAGACATCTGCTGCCTCCTTGCGTCTTGCGGCAACGCCATCCGACGCCCCGCGCGGTTCTAGTTGCTGCCGCCGATGGAGTCTTCCGGTTCTTCCCGCTGCACCTCCGCGGCGTCCGCATCCGACGCCGCGCCGTCAATACTCTCGGCGAGCTCATCGACACCGGCCCGATTGACGAACTTGGCAACCGACACCACCCGATCCTCAGCGTCGATACCAATCAGCCGGACGCCTTGCGTCGCCCGCTTGATGGGCCGCGTGTCCGCGGCAAGCATCCGGAGCACCTTGCCCTGCTCCGTAATGAGCAGAACCGCGTCATTCGGACCCTCCACAAAGGCGACGCCGACAACGGGACCGTTCCGGCCACCCGTCCGGATGCTTATGATACCGACTCCTGCACGAGATTGCACCCGGTAATCGTCAAGCGGCGTGCGTTTACCGTAGCCGTTCTCGGTGACGCTGAGCACGGTTCCGCCCGGCCGAACCAGCGCCATGGCAACCACTTCGTCGTCGCCCCGGAGGTCGATTCCCCGCACGCCCGCGGCGGCGCGCCCCATTGGACGCAGCTCGTCTTGCAGGAAACGGATGGCCTTGCCGTCGCGGGTGCCGATGAAAACCTCTCCCTGGCCGTCGGTGAGCTCTGCTCCCACCACCGCGTCGTCCTCGGCGACCCGCATCGCGATTACTCCTGCCGGACGGGCGTGGCGGAAAGCGCTCAAATCGATGCGCTTGACCGTACCCCGCCGTGTAGCCATCACGACGAAACGCTCACCGGGCTCCGCAGGGAAGTCCCGTAGCGTCTCGAGAGTCGCGACGCGTTCCCCCTCGGCAAGCGGAACGAGGTTCGCAATCGACTTCCCTCGGCCGTCGCGTCCCACTTCCGGGATTCTGTGCACCTTGAGTGGGTAGACCCGGCCGCGGTCGGAGAAAATCATGAGGTACGCGTGCGTCGAGGCAACGAACAGGTGGGTCAGGAAGTCCTCGTCGCGCATCCGCATCCCGATGCGGCCCTTGCCGCCCCGTCGCTGGCTCCGGTACTCCGTCACCGCAGTGCGCTTGACGTAGCCGGTGTTGCTCACCGTAATGACTACATCCTCGTCGACTATCAGGTCCTCGATTGTGAATTCGCCGTCAATATCGTCCGCTATCTCCGTCCGGCGCGCGTCCCCGTACTGTTGCCGGACCTTGCGGAGTTCGCCTATCACGAGATCGAGCAGCAACCCCTCGTTCTCCAGGATCTCGCGCAACTGCCTGATCTTCTCTCGCAGCACCGCCAACTCGTCCTGAATTTTCTGGCGCTCCAGGCCGGTCAGCCGCTGGAGCTGCATGTCGAGAATCGCCTGCGCCTGAATGCCGCTCAGGTCGTACCGGGTGATCAACTCGGCCCTCGCTTCAGCCGGAGTCCTGGCAGCACGGACGAGCGCGATGATGGCATCCAAGTGGTCGAGGGCAGTTTGAAGCCCCTCCAGAATGTGCGTGCGCGCCTCTGCCTTCCGGAGGTCGTGAGCAGTGCGCCGGCGGACAACATCCCGCCGGAAATCGATGAATTGATCAATCAGGTCCAGCAACGCCAGCGTCCGCGGTCGGCCCGCCACGATCGCGACCGCGTTTATCCCGAATGTCGTCTGCAGCGGCGTGTGCTTGTAGAGATTGTTCAGCACCACCTCCGGAACTTCGCCGCGGCGCAGCTCGATCACGATCCGCATCCCGGTGCGGTCGGATTCGTCGCGCAGGTCGGAAACACCCTCGATCGTCTTGTCCTGAACCAAGTCGGCGATCTTCTCCAGAAGGCGCGACTTGTTGACCTGATACGGGATCTCGGTGACGACGATCGCCTCCTTCTCGTTCTTTCGCCCCGCCGCCTCCACGCTGGTGCGCGCGCGGACAACCACGGACCCGCGGCCGGTCAGATAGCCGTGCCGGATCCCGGCGCGACCGATGATGATGCCGCCGGTCGGAAAGTCGGGGCCCGGAATGAGACGCAGGAGTTCCTGCTCGCGTTCTGCCCGAGGCGCGCCGGGATTCTCGGCCGCCCAGACGATCCCGTCAACCACCTCACGCAGATTGTGCGGCGGGATCTTTGTCGCCATCCCGACCGCTATTCCATCGGAGCCGTTCACCAGCAGATTCGGAAACGGCGCCGGCAGGACCGTTGGTTCCTCGGTCGTCTCGTCATAGTTCGGGGTGAAGTCGACCGTGTCGCGGTCGATGTCCGCCATCAGGTCGTCGGACAGCGACTGCAGTCGCGCTTCCGTGTAGCGCATCGCCGCCGGCGGATCACCGTCGATTGAGCCGAAGTTCCCCTGACCGTCCACCAGGGGATAACGCAGGTTGAACGGCTGTGCGAGACGGACCAGCGTGTCGTAGATCGAACTGTCGCCGTGGGGATGGAAGTTGCCCATCACCTCGCCGACGATCTTCGCGCACTTGCGGTAGGCGCGGTTCGACGCCAGGCCCATCGTTCGCATGCCGTAGATGACGCGGCGGTGGGCCGGCTTGAGTCCGTCCCGCACATCGGGGAGGGCCCGGCCGATGATCACGCTCATCGCGTAGTCCATATAGGACCGGCGCATCTCGTCCTCGATGGTGACCGGGACGTTCGGCTGCGGTGGCGGCTGGATATCGGACATCTACGCTTGCGAAAGGAAGGCGGTGCGCGTCAGGACCTCCGCTCCGGACACCTAGATATCGAGGTTTCGGACATCGAGCGCATGATCCTGAATGAACTTCTTTCGTGGCTCCACCTGCTCGCCCATCAGCGTCGTGAACATCTGATCCGCCTCGGCGTGATCCTCCGCATGCACCTGCAACAGCGTGCGGTGTTCCGGATCCATTGTCGTGGCCCAGAGCTGCTCCGGGTTCATCTCGCCCAGCCCCTTGTAGCGGTTAATGGCAAGGCCGCGCTTGCCGGCGGCGATGAAGTAGTCGATCAGGTCGTCAAGCGATCCGACGCGGTGCTCGGCGGCCGCTTCCGGCGTTTCCGTCGCCGCGCCGCCGTCGGGCGGGGCGTCCTCGCCGTCCTTCCCCGGACCCGCTCGGTCGCCCGATGCCGGGGCGGCACGGGATGAGGTCACCAACATCGATCCACGCAGGTTGGCGATCTCGCGATGGTGCGACAGCAGGGTTCGGTATTCCGGCCCCTCGACAAAGTCCAGGCCGACCGTGGACGTTCGCGCGTAGCCATTCGTTCGTTCCTCGACGATGAGCATCTGCCCACCGTGTTCTTCGTCGGCGGTAACGGTGGTGCTCCGCGTCGGCGAGGCGAGTGCCCCCGCGAGCCCCTCCACGCGCGTCGCGTCGGTGAAGAACGAGCGGTCGCGGGCGCCATGCCGCAGAAGGGCAAGCACGACATCGCGGCTGGGCCCGAAGCGCTCAACCACCTCGAGCAGGCGACGGAAGGTGATCAGGCGGCGGAGAGTCGTTTCGAGACGCTCCCCGGACAGCGACTGGTCCGAATCGACCAGCCGAAGCGTCCTGGACTCGCTGGCCCGCCGGATCAGGAACGATTCGAGCTCGTGATCGTCCTTGATGTAATGCTCCGACCGGCCCCGTTTGGCCCGATAGAGGGGTGGCTGGGCGATGTAGACATGGCCCGCTTCGATCAGTTCACGCATTTGGCGATAGAAGAACGTGAGCAGCAGCGTCCGGATGTGCGAGCCGTCCACATCCGCATCGGTCATGATGACGATCCTGTGGTAGCGCAGCCTCGCGATGTCGAAGTCCTCGCTGCCTATGCCGCAACCGAGGGCCGCGATCATCGTCTTGATCTCGTCGCTCCCGAGCATCTTGTCGAAACGCGCCTTCTCGACGTTCAGGATCTTGCCCTTGATGGGTAGAACGGCCTGGAATCGACGATCCCTCGCCTGTTTGGCGGAGCCACCAGCCGATTCTCCTTCGACGATGCAGATCTCGCTCTGCGCGGGATCGCGCTCCTGGCAGTCGGCCAGTTTCCCTGGCAGCGAGCCGCTGTCGAGCGCCCCCTTGCGACGGACGAGATCCCGCGCCTTCCGCGCTGCGGCACGCGCGCGCGCCGCGTCTATCGCCTTGCTGACGATCCGCTTTGCGACCGCGGGGTTCTCCTCCAGAAACGCACCGAGCTTGTCGTTGACGATCGCCTCCACGATGCCGCGCACCTCGGTGTTGCCCAGCTTCGTCTTCGTCTGTCCCT
Source organism: uncultured Vicinamibacteraceae bacterium (assembly GCA_964636705.1). Lineage (GTDB taxonomy): Bacteria > Acidobacteriota > Vicinamibacteria > Vicinamibacterales > UBA8438 > VXRJ01. The sequence goes on along the minus strand of CAZWUJ010000026.1, from coordinate 24,591 downwards.
CGAACTGCGGTTGTGGAATCTTCACGCTGATGACAACGACGAGACCCTCCCGGATGTCGTCGCCGCCGATGCTCTCGCTCAGATCCTTCGCGAGGTTGTTCCGATTGGCGTACGTGTTGACGGTGCGCGTGAGGGCGCCCCGGAAGCCGGACAGGTGGGTTCCCCCTTCACGCGTGTTGATGTTGTTGGCGAACGTGTAGAGCGCCTCGGAGTAGCCGTCGTTCCATTGCATGGCCAGTTCGACGCTCACACCGTCACGCTCCCCTTGCATGTAGATGGGGGTGTCGTTGACGAGAGACTTGTTCTTGTTCAGAAACTGCACGAACGACCGTATGCCCCCGCCGTACTCGAAGCTACGCTCCTTGCCGCTTCGCTCGTCGTTCAGCGTGACTTTGACGCCGGCGTTCAGGAACGCCAATTCTCGAAGCCGGTGCGCAAGCGTGTCGTAGCTGAACTCGATGGCCTCGAAGACCTCGGGGTCGGGCCTGAATGTGATCTTGGTCCCGCGACGCTTCGTCCTGCCGGTGACTTCGATGGGAGCCTGTGGTGCGCCTCGACCGTAGCGCTGGCGGTACACCCGGCCGTCGCGCCAGATTTCGAGATCGAGCCACTCGGAAAGCGCGTTGACGACCGAGACACCCACGCCATGGAGGCCGCCGGATACCTTGTAGCTGCTGTTGTCGAACTTCCCCCCTGCATGGAGCACGGTAAGCACCACCTCGGCCGCCGAGGTGCCGCTCTCATGCCGGTCCACCGGGATGCCGCGGCCGTTGTCGACGATGCTCACCGAGTTGTCGATGTGTACGGTCACATCGATGGCATTGCAGTGCCCCGCCAGCGCCTCGTCGATCGAGTTGTCCACCACCTCGTAGACGAGATGGTGCAGACCGTCGGGCCCCGTCGACCCGATGTACATGGCAGGCCGCTTGCGGACCGCCTCGAGCCCCTCCAGGACCTTGATCTGGTCCGCTCCATAGGCATCCCGATCCAGCGCTGTCACGGGATCCGGCGGCTGGACGCCGAGTTCCGGTGCGGGCGCATCCGTAGCGGCAGGGGGAACAGACATCAAACACGCATCGGCATGATCACGTACGTATACGTCGACTCCTCGCCCGTCGGGTGTATCACCGCCTGGCTGGTCTCGTCCTTCAGCTCCAGCGTGACGGCATCAGTCTCGACGACACCAAGGAAATCCAGCACGTACTGTGCGTTAAAGCAGATCAACAGATCGGGCCCTTCGTAGTCGATCGGGACAATCTCGTTGGCCCGGCCATGCTCCGGGCTCTCGGCGCTCACCTCAGCCGACGCACCCTCCGGCGCGCCCTCCGCAACATCGGACCGCGACTTGGCGGTGATGTGAAATCTCATCGCGTGCGATCGCTCGTTCGACAGCAGCGCCACGCGGCGAATCGCGCTCGTCAGCCGGTCACGGTCGATCTCCACGGTCTTGTCGTTGCTGGTCGGGATGACACGTTCGTAGGTTGGGAACGTGGCATCGATGTTCCGCGAGATCAACTGGCGCCCGTCCACCTCGAAGAACAGATGACTGTCCCCAATGCTGTACTGGATGTCGCCCTCTCCCTCGCCCAGCAACCGACTCACCTCGCTCAGCGTCTTCTTCGGGAGGATTGCGCTCAATTCGCCACCGTCCAACGCCGGTCCATCACGGCTGACGCTCGCCAGCGCCAGGCGGTGCCCGTCGGTCGCAATCAGACTCATCGCTTCATCCTTCACGATGAACAGCGCGCCGTTCAGATAGAACCGCGTATCCTCCCCCGTTATCGCGAACGATGTCTTCGCGACCATGCCGCGCAAAGCGGCGCGGTCAACCAGCACGGCCGCCGCTTCGCCCACTTCCGGCAACGTAGGGAAGTCCTCACGCGGCAACGTCTGCAGCTTCGAATGGAAGCTCTCCGCCTCAACGATCACGCTCCCTTTCGATTCCTCGCGGATCCGTATGTCCGTCTCCGGCAGGTTGCGAACGATCTCGAAGAGCTTCTTCGCCGGAACCGTCACCGAACCGGCGCGACGGATCGACCCGTCGCATCGCGTTCGGAGAGTCACGTCGAGGTCGGTGGCCAGCAACTCGACACCGTCGTCCCCGTCCGTTTCCAACCGAACGTTGGACAGGATCGGTATCGTGTTCTTGCGTTCGACGATCCCTTGGCAGAGCTGCAGTTCGTGCAGAAGATGACTCTTGCGGACGCTCAGTTCCATGGAAATCCGTGACCTCGACTGGAGAGCAAAACCCGACCGATCACCATTGTTCAGTGATCAGGAAAGATATCTTTAAGTATACAGGATCAAGAGGCCTGTGGAAAGTGTGATGAAGTACGATAACTCTTGTTTTTTCAGTCAGTTGGCGCGTGGATGAATTGTCGATGAAACGGGCCGCGCGAGGGTGTTGGATGTGGATGATCCCCTTGTCCACAAGCACGCGCGATCGGCGGTGGGCAACGGCTGTGGAAAGTTTCCGGGAAGGGGTGTCGGCCGGTGCGGTTGACTACCTGAACGCTTCCATGAAGCTGTGGAGGAGATTGTGGAAAGTGCGATCCGTGCGGCGCCGGTCAGCGACCTTGTTGATCGAATGGAGAACGGTGGTGTGGTGCTTGCCGCCGAAGGCGTGTCCGATCTGCTTCAGTGAGGCGTTGGTCAGATGCTTGCACAGGTACATAGCGATCTGACGCGGCTCGGTGATGGCGCGGGCGTTGTTCTTTGCCTTCAACTCGGCCGGTCGCAACGCGTAGTAGTTCGCGACGAACTTGAGGACCATGTCGATCGTGATGGGCTGGTCGTCGGATTGCAGGATGTCGTGAAGCACATCCTGCGCCAGCGAGAGCGAGATCATTTCGCCCTTGAGAGAGGCGTACGCGACCAGGCGGATGAGTGAGCCTTCAAGCTCCCGGACGTTCGACTTGATCCGGTTTGCGATGTACAGGGCGACGTCGTCGGGTAGCGGCACGTGCTCGGCGTCGGCCTTCTTCTTGAGGATCGCAATCTTCGTCTCGAGGTCGGGCGGCTGGATATCGGCGATGAGTCCCCAGAGGAATCGCGACCGCAAACGATCCTCGAGCGACGAGATCTCCTGCGGCGGGCAGTCGCTGCTGATGACGATCTGCTTTTGGGATTCGTGCAGGGCGTTGAACGTGTGGAAGAACTCGTTCTGTGTTCCGTCCTTGCCCGCCATGAACTGGACGTCGTCCACCATGATGACGTCAACGGCGCGGTAGCGCTCGCGGAAATCAAGCATCCGGTCGTACCGAACGGCGTTGATCATCTCGTTCATGAACCGTTCCGATGTGACGTAGGTGAGTTTCAGGTGGGGGGAGTTCTGCAGCAGCGTGTGCCCAACGGCGTGCATCAGGTGCGTCTTGCCCAGACCGACGCCTCCGTACAAGTAGAGCGGGTTGTACGCAAGCGACGGCGCCCCGGCGACGGCGAGGGCCGCGGCGTGAGCGAACTGGTTCGATGGGCCGACGACGAAACTCTCGAACGTGTACCGTGGGTTGAGGGCGCCGGCGGTGGAACCGGCAGTCGACTCGTCCGGCTGCACCCAGGCCGGGGAGGGCTCACCAGTGTCGATGACAAAGGACACGTTCACGTCGGGTCTCTGGATCTCCGCTGCAGCCTCCTTGATGACGGCAGCGTAGTGTCTGGTGAGCCAGGTGCGGAAGTGTTCGTTGGGGACGCGAACCGTCAACGCATTGCCATTGTCCTCCAGCAGAATCGCCGGCTTGAACCACTTGTAGAGGACATCCCGGGTGACCTTCGTTTCAACCCGATCCACGAGCGCGTGCCAGACGTCCTTGGCCATTTCGAACCGCTGCCGGAACCCGACGCAAACAGGGAGCCAAAGCGAGGGTGCTTTTCCACAGAATCTTCAACAATTGTGGAAATTTCGCCTTGCGAAAGCTCTGGGATCCCCGCGGTCGCGGTTGGGTGAAAAGTATCACAGCACAGCGGGGAACCGCAACCGATTTCCGACCAGGTCGTGTTCGCGGGCCCGGCCCCACCGGTTGACAACTCCTCGGAGCCTTGACTAGCATCGCTGTTTCGCATTCCTGGGGAATAAGGAGCCATGAAGCGGACCTATCAGCCGAACAATCGCCGTCGCCGACGGACTCACGGGTTCCGTGCCCGGATGAAGACCCGGCGTGGCCGTCAGGTGCTCAGCAACCGTCGGCGGAAGGGTCGGAAGCGGCTGACTGTCTCGTCGTAAACCATTGCATTAGCTGACCTTGGTTGGATTTCAACGCCTCCAGACCGGTGAATCGGACGCTGACACGGCGTGAGCGGATCCGACGGCGTTCGGAGTTTCTGATCGTTCAGCAACGGGGTCGCCGGACGAGGGGTCGATTCCTGACACTTTTCAGTCACCCGAACGGTCTCGACTGCAACCGGCTCGGTATCATCGCAACGCGGCGCCATGGAGGAGCCGTGCCCAGGAACCGAGCGAAACGGGTGATGCGCGAGCTGTTCCGGCACTGCAAGGGGAACGGTGGCCTGGATATCGTCGCCCTGCTGCGCCCTGGTTTTCACGATGTCGCGTACTCGGAACTCGACGCGGACTACCGCGCCACACTCAGACGCACCCATCGGAGCGCCTGATAAGTCCGGCTCAGGCCCTGTGCACCGACCATCGCCCGCCGTGCGGCTGCTCCTGATGGGTATCAGGGGATATCAATTGGTGCTCTCACCCCTGTTCACCGGATGCTGCCGTTTTGTTCCGTCCTGCTCGGCTTACGCGGCGGAAGCGGTCGCCCGCCATGGCGCCATCAAGGGAACCTGGCTGGCAGTGGCCCGGCTCGCGCGCTGCCAGCCGTTGTGCCGAGGCGGCCTCGATCCCGTCCCGGAGCCGGGCGCTCGACGGATCCCGCCGGTCAGCCCCTAAAATGGAACGCCGAGTACTGCTGGCGTTGGCGCTGTCAATTCTGGTGCTGCTCGTGTACCAGAGCGTATTCGTCCCTGCGCCGCTTCCGCCGGACGAGACGGCTCCCCCCGCGGCTGAACCTACGCCCCCTTCCGTCGAAACAGAGAGGCCAGGCCCCACGCCGCCACCGCCGCCCGCGCTGCTGACCGCGGAGTCGGCCGACAACGACGAGGTTCAGGACGTCGCACCGCCGCCGCTGGCCGTCACGACGGTGGTGGCAGACAGCGAAGTGCGAGAGATAGCGGTGCAGAGCGATCTCGTGGACGCGACATTTCGGAACCGCGGCGCCGTGCTGGCGAGTTGGCGGATGAGGCAACAGGTGGACCCCGCGTCGGGCGCCCCGATCGATCTGGTGCCGCGTGCTCTTCCCGTGGGGGAGGAAGCTCCGTTCACGCTGCTGTTCGACGACCCGGCGCTCACGTCGCGCGCGCGCGACGCACTGTACCGTCCGAGCAGCGACGGTCTCGTCCTCGCTGGCGACCCCGGGACGCTTGCCTTCGACTACGAAGATTCGGAGGGCTTCCGGATCCGCAAGGAGTTCCGCTTCGATCCGTCGGAGAACGGCTACGTCGTCCGGCTCGCCGTTGACGCAACGCTCGGGGGTGAGCGGCTCGCGCCGGCGGTGGCTTGGGGTCCGGCGCTTGGCGGCATCGAATCATCGAGTTCGGGCATTGCCTATTTGAGCGGGCCCCGCGGCCTGATGGTAGGCCGGGTACTCGAAGGCGGCGCGTTGGCTGAAGAGGATGTCTGGCGCCAGGGGGCGAGCGATGTCGCGTCCCGCCCAGTGTACGACGGCCAGTTCCGCTTCGTGGGAGTCGACAACCACTACTTTCTTGCGGCTGCGCTGACGGCGAACGGCGAAGCGGTCGTCGAGTACCGCAACGTGCCGCTGCCCTCCCTTGAGCCTGACGGTCCGTCGCGGGAACTGATCGCCTTTACGGTGCGCGTGCCTGACGATGCGCTCGCGGACCTGCCCTTTTTCCTCGGCCCGAAGGCCTTCGACGTGCTGGAGGCTGCGAGTCCCGCCCTGGTGCAGGCGGTCGATTTCGGCTGGTTGGGCTGGCTCGTGGTGCCGCTCCATCGATCGCTGACCTGGATTCAGGGGTACGTCGGCAACTGGGGCTGGTCGATCATCGTCCTGACGATTCTGGTGAACATTCTCATCCTGCCCCTGCGTCACAAGAGCGTCGTCTCGATGCGGAAGATGCAGGAACTGCAGCCCGAGATGAAAGCGATCCAGCAGCGCTACGCGCACCTGAAGGCGACGGATCCGGACAAGGCGAAGATGAACCAGGAGATCATGCAGCTGTACCGGGACCGGGGCGCAAACCCGGTGAGCGGCTGCCTCCCGATGCTGCTCACCTTCCCCGTCCTCTTCGCCTTCTTCAGCCTTTTGCGCGCGGCAGTCGAAATCCGGGGTGAGCCGTTTGTCGGGTGGATTACCGATCTGACACAGCACGATCCGTTCTACATCACGCCGATCGTCATGGGCGCGTCGATGGTATGGCAGCAGAAGCTCACACCGACGCAGGCTGAACCGATGCAGCAGAAGATCATGATGCTCATGCCAGTGATCTTCACCTTCATGTTCCTGCGGATGCCGAGCGGCCTGGTGATTTACTGGCTTACCAGCAACGTCTTCGGGATTGGCCAGACCCTCGTGACAAACCGTCTTATCGGCCCGCCTCCGGTGCACAAGGTGCGGCCGGCCGCCGAGCGGCGGGTGAAACAGGCGGGCGGGAGTGACGCGGGCTCGCCGCAGGAAGCACTGGCGTCGGAAACAGAAGCGCCGCCGCCACCACCGCCGTCGCGACAGGGATCGCGGCGGTCGAAGAGGAGGCAGAAGCGTGGCTGACGAGCGCCAGACCCGGATGACGGAGTTCGTGAGGAACCTGGGAGCGGCCATGGGGCTGAGCCTGGACGTGAATGCCGAACGGCTTAGCGACGGAACTCGCATCACGGTGGCGGGCGGTGGCAGCGAGATCTTCCTGCAGCAGCAGGGCGCCGGCCTGGACGCGCTGCAACACGTGGTGAACGCGGCTTTCCGGCGCGACCACCCGGAGGGCCACATAGTCGTCGACTGCAATGACTTCCGCAAAGCGCAGGACGAGGAACTGCGCCAGACGGCGCAACTGTTGGCGGAACGGGCCGTCGACACCGGCGAGACGCAGGAGATAGGACCTCTCAATCCGTACGCGCGACGCATCGTTCATCTCGCTGTCGTCGACGTGCCGGGCGCGTCCTCCGAGAGCATCGGCGACGCATTCGTCAAGACAATCCTGATTACGGCGGACTGAATCTCCGGCGCCCCGCCACGGGCGACATGTTTGCCACCGACGACACGATCGTGGCGATCGCGACCCCGCCGGGGCCGGGTGGCATCGGTATTGTCCGGCTCAGTGGCGGCCGCGCAGTTGACGTCGGTGCCGCCATCCTCTCGGGATCGGGCCGGATGGAGCCGCGTCGCGCCACGCTGGCCGAGGTGGTCGATCCGGGCGAGGCGCGGTCGATAGATCAGGTGCTGGCGACTTGGTTCCCGGGACCCGCTTCCTACACCGGGGAAGACGTAATCGAGCTGAGCGCACACGGCAGCCCCGTCGTCCTCCGCCAGATCGTCGCCGCCGCCATACAGGCCGGCGCGCGCCTTGCCGAACCGGGCGAGTTCACGTTTCGCGCGTATCTGCATGGCCGGATAGACCTCGCCCAGGCCGAAGCGGTCGCTGACCTGGTCGCGGCGGTCACGCCGCTTCAGGCCCGAGTCGCTTACGACCAGTTGGAAGGGACGCTCACGTCGGCAATTGCCGGCCTGGATCGGTCGCTGTTCGATCTAATCGCGCGACTCGAGGCATCGCTCGACTTTCCGGAGGAGGGCTATCACTTCGTCGACAAGTCGGAGGCAGGGAGGGGAGCGGCAGCCCTGGTTTCGCGGATCGACGAACTGCTGTCGACCGCGGCCCGCGGCAGCCTGATCCGTGAGGGTTGCCAGGTGGCCGTTCTCGGTCGCCCCAATGTCGGCAAGTCGACGTTGTTCAACCTGCTCTGCGGCGCGCCGCGCGCGATTGTGACGGAAGTCGAGGGAACCACGCGCGACCTGCTGACGGATACCGTCGAAGTGGAGGGTATCGCGGTCACGCTGGTCGACACGGCCGGAATGCGCCGTTCCGACGACGTGGTGGAGGCGGAGGGCGTACGAAGGGCGCGCGGGGCGGCAGGTGTAGCGATGGCAATTGTCGTTGTCCTGGACGGGTCGCGCCCGCTCGAAGCGGACGATGGATCGCTGCTCGAGGAGACTGCTGGCCGAGCACGCTTGATCGTGGTGAGCAAACGTGACCTGCCGGCCGCCTGGCGAGTTGGTCGGCTCGACGCGCTGGCGCCGCAGACGCCGGTCGTGGAGGCGTGCCTGCTGCCGGACGTGGATGGCGCGGAGGGCACAAAGGCGAGCGTAACGATGGCGCTGGCGCGCGTGATGGAGGGTGCCGCCGCCGAGGTGACGCGGGACCTGCCTGCGATATCGAACATCCGTCATGCGCGCTTGCTGGCGACAGCGCGGGCCGGGCTCCGGCGTTGCGTGGAAGCGGCAGCGCAGGGGGCAACCGAGGAACTGTTGTTGATGGACCTGCAGGAGGCGCGGCATGCCCTGGAGGAAATAACTGGCCGGCGGGCTCCCGACGCAGTGATTGAGCGCGTTTTCGCATCGTTCTGCATTGGGAAATAGGATGCAACGGCGAGCAGCCATGCGCAGGCGAAGGCACCGGTCGTTCGACGTGATCGTGGTGGGCGCGGGCCACGCGGGGGTTGAGGCGGCCTGGGCGGCTGCCCGGATCGGATGCCGTGTCGCTGTCTGCACGCCGTCGCCGGCGACTGTCGCGCACATGCCCTGCAACCCGGCGATCGGCGGTACCGCGAAGGGACACCTGGTGCGGGAGATCGACGCGCTCGGGGGCCTGATGGGGTCGGCGATAGATGCGACCGGCATTCAGTTCAAGCTGCTCAACCGGAGTCGCGGCCCTGCCGTTCGCTCGCCGCGAGCGCAGGCGGACAAGGCCGCATATGGCGATTGGGTGGCTGCCACTCTGCATGCGGAGCCGCGCTTAGACTGGATCGGCGGTCGTGTCGGACGCCTCCTCGTGGATCGGCACCGCATCACCGGCGTCGAATTGGAGCAGGCCGACGGTGGAACACGCCTACGGGCGGAGGCAGTAGTAGTCACCACCGGTACTTTTCTGAACGGTCTGATACACATCGGGCCCGATCAGCGTCCGGCCGGCCGGGCAGGAGAGCCCCCATCGCATTGCCTGGCGGAATCGATCAAGGCGCTGGGCCTGCGATGGGGACGGCTGAAGACCGGCACGCCGCCGCGGCTGGCCCGCGGCAGCATCGACTTCAGTCGTTTCGAGGAAGCGCGGGGCGACGACTCCCCGGTTCCGTTTTCTTTCCTCACCGACCGTATCGTCGGGCGGCAGATTGTCTGCCATCACGTACATACGACGCCGGCGATTCACGATCTGGTGCGGGCGCACATCGGGGAGTCTCCCCTCTACAACGGTCGGATCACGGGGATTGGGCCCCGCTATTGTCCGTCTCTGGAGGACAAGGTGATGCGCTTCCCTGACCGGGAACGCCACCACGTTCTGCTGGAGCCGGAAGGGCTCGCGAGCGACGAGATTTACGTGAACGGCTACTCGATGAGCTTGCCAGTTGCGGTACAGGAGGAGTTGGTCCAGGCGCTGCCTGGACTGGAACGGGCAGTGATGCGGCGCCCCGGCTACGCCGTCGAGTACGACTTCGTGCAGCCCACGGAACTGTCTCGGACGTACGAAACACGGGCCGTCGAGGGCCTGTTCCTCGCTGGGCAGGTGAACGGGACCTCGGGTTACGAGGAGGCGGCGGGGCAGGGGATTCTCGCAGGCATCAATGCGGCGCGACGTGTCAGGGAGGAAGAGCCGTTCGTCCTGCACCGGGACGAGGCGTATCTGGGAGTGTTGACGGACGACTTGACGACTCGCGGCTGCCTCGAGCCGTACCGCATGTTCACGTCGCGGGCGGAGCACCGGTTGCACCTGCGGATCGATAACGCGGACCTGCGGTTGACCGAACGCGGCCGCGCCATCGGTCTTGTCGGCGACGCGCGCTGGCGACGCTTCGAGGCGAGGCGACGACGGTTCCATCGGAACATGGAGACGGTGTCGACGACGTGCGTAACGAGCGATGCGGGAACGCGCGCTCGAGCCGCGCAGTTGTTGCGGCGCCCGGACATCACGCTTGCCCGGCTCCGGGAATCCGGTGCGGTAGTTCTGGATGTGGCTCGTGGAGAGGAAGCGACCGATTGTTGGAGCGTGGAGACCGCCTGCAAGTACAGTGGCTACCTGGAGCGCCAGCAGGCTGCCGTGGCGCGGTCGCGCCGTTTGGAATCGCGACCTATTCCGCCGGGTATCGAATACGAGGGGATGCCGGGACTCTCGAGGGAAGTGGTCGAACGGCTCACCACTGTTCGTCCGGAGACACTGGGCCAGGCCTCGCGCATTCCGGGGGTGACGTCGGCCGCCGTCGAGTTGCTTGCGTGTCGACTCGGCGCGTAGCACGCGGGCGATGGCAGAAACCGGCGGCGGCGCACGTGCTGATCGTCTGTTGGACCGGGCGTCGCGCGCAGGCGTGGCGGTCGATGCAGCGACAGCCAGAACGCTCGAGGACTATCTGGCTCTTGTGCGGCGCTGGAACGTGCGAATGAACCTGACGGCCCTTGAAGATCGCGATCGGGCGATAGATCGGCTGATTCTCGAGCCGTTGGCCGCGGCTTCACAGGTGCCGACGGGCGCGTCGCTGATCGATATCGGATCGGGAAACGGTTCGCCGGCGATTCCCTTGCGGATCGCGCGCCCCGATCTCGTTGCCGTGCGTCTGGTCGAGTCCAGAATGCGCAAGGGGGTCTTCCTGCGAGAAGTGATCCGCCAACTGCAGTTGGAGCGGATAGTCGTGGAGAATGCTCGCTACGAGAGGCTGTTGACCGAAACGGACCTGCACGCCGGGCACGACGTTCTTACGCTGCGTGGCGTCGCCTGGAATGCCGAGACACTGCAGCGCCTACAGCGTTTCATTCGTTCCGGCGGTCTGATCTGCCTCTTTGCGGGTGAGAGTGATGGGCGAACCAGGAGGACGCTCTCGGGCCTCCAGCCTCCCCTTTCGTGGCAGCGTACGGAACCGTTGATCGATTCGCTCCAAAGTCGGCTTATCATGGTGCGCGTCGACCGCTGAGCCGAACCTGGGCCCAGTGGGTGTTCCACGTGGAACAACAGGAGCGGCTGTGGCTATCGCAGAGGGCCAAGGAAGGCGCAGCCATACTTGGGTCAATTGACCTAATCAAGGAACGAGGCGGTGCAGACGCGCGTGCTCGCCGTGGCGAATCAGAAGGGTGGCGTCGGAAAGACAACCACCACCGTCAACCTGGCTGCAGCTCTCGCCCTGGCCGATCAATCGGTGCTCGTTGTCGACCTCGATCCCCAGGCAAACCTGTCAAGCGGATTGGGCCACAGGCTGGATGGCGTCAGAGCGACGGCCGACTCGGCACCGCTCACCGTTCTCGACGCGCTTACGTGCGACGCGACCCCCTTTCTCGACGACTACCTGGCGCCCACCCCGGTTCCGGGGCTCTCCCTCGTCGCCGCCGACGGCGGCCTGGCCGGGGCCGAGGTGGCGCTGGTCGGCCTCGACCACCGCGAGCAACGACTTCGGCCCCTACTCGCGCAGGCGCGCCGCCGGTTCGACTACGTCTTGATCGACACGCCGCCGTCACTCGGCCTATTGACCGTGAACGCACTCATCGCGGCCGAGGCGGTGCTCATTCCAATGACCTGCGAGTACTACGCACTTGAGGGTCTCGCTACGCTCATGGCGACCCTCCGCCGCGTGCAGACGACGTTCAATCCGCGCCTCGGAGTCGCCGGCGTCGTCCTGACGATGGCGGACCTGCGGACAAATCTCGGGCAGCAAGTGGCTGCGGATGTGCGTGACGTCTTCGGCGAGGCCGTCTTCGAAACTACCATTCCGCGCAACGTCCGGCTTGCAGAGGCTCCAAGCCACGGGTTGCCGGTGATTCTCTACGACGTGAGGTCGCGCGGGGCGGAGGCCTACCAGATGCTCGCCATGGAGTTCCTGACTCGCACCCGCGGCGCCGTGTCGGCAACGGAAGGGGCGGCCCATCGTGGCTGAGGCACGCAAGGCGCTCGGGCGCGGACTGCAGGCACTCATCCCGGACTTTCCGGTACTCGATCCCGATCGCGAGACCCCGGCGGTGCGCGAAGTCGATCTCGACCTGCTCCATCCGAACCCGGACCAGCCCCGCCGTTCCGGGGAAGGCCCAGGACTCGACGAGCTGGCGCGGTCCATCAGGGCGCACGGCGTCATTCAACCGATCGTCGTTGCCCGCCGTCGCGACCAGGGCGAGAGCTACGAGATCATTGCCGGCGAACGCCGGTGGCGAGCCGCGCAACGTGCAGGGCTTCTGCGCGTACCGGTCGTGGTCCGGGATATCCCGGAGACGCGTCGCCTGGAACTCGCGCTCATAGAGAACATTCAGCGTGAGAATCTGAACCCGATCGAGGAGGCGGCCGCCTATGCTCGGCTCGCTTCGGACTTCGGCATGACGCAGCAGCAGATCGCGGAGTCGGTGGGAAAAGACCGCGCAACGATTGCGAATTACATGCGCCTGCTCGGCCTGCCGAATGAAGTCCGCAGCGAGGTGGCTGAGCGCCGCCTAACGATGGGGCATGCGCGTGCCCTTGCGGCGTTGCCCGACGCCGACATCCAGCGGCGTGTGGCGAAGGACATCATAGACGGCGATCTGTCGGTCCGCGCGACCGAGAAACTCGTCCGGAAATCCTCCGCAGACGCACGTGAGCGCCGCGGGTCCAGGACGGCGCGCGGCGACGTGCATGTCCGTGCGGCCGAGGAGAAACTGCGCCACGCACTGGGCACGACGGTCCGGATTGTGCAGCAGGGAAAAGGCGGCAGGATCGAAATCGGCTTCGGTTCTCCGAACGAACTGCAGCGTCTGTACGAACTGTTGACGCGATCGTGATCCGGGGCTGGCTGCGCCGGCTTGCCCGGGTTCATGGCGGGGTGGTATAAAAGCCCGTTCGGCCTACGTGGGAGTGGCGCGCCTGCTCCCTTCCCGGTTGAGGACGGCTCAGGATGACCGACTACGCGGCGGCAACACGGTACGCGCGCGCCCTGTTCGAGGCAAGTCTCGACGGTGGCGATCCGTCTCGTACCGATCAGGATCTCGCCGCGTTCTCGGCGTTGCTGGACGAGCACGCACTCCTCTCCCGCGCGCTGCTGAACCCCGCCGTCCCCGCGCCCCGGAAACGCGCGGTGGTCGACGCGGTACTTGCCAAGCTGCCAGCCTGCGCGCCCGTCGTGCAACGCTTGCTTCTGATGCTTGCTGAACGCGATCGGCTCGCACTGCTGCCCGCGGTCCGTGAAGTATTCCACGACCAGCTTCTGGACCATCGGCACATCGTTCGCGCCCACGTAACGACGGCGGAACCCCTGGAGGCGAGTCGCATGGCCGCGATCAGGCGGACGCTAGAGGCGGCAACGGGAGGCGAAGTGCAAGTGGAAACTGCCGTCAATGCTGAACTTGTGGGCGGAATGGTAACGAGGATCGGCGGTACGGTCTTCGACGGCAGTCTGGCGCATCACATCGCGCGGCTTCGCCAGCGGTTCATGACGGCGTAACAGCGGCGCCCGGCGAGGCCGGGCAGCCGCGCGACCCAGGGACGACGACCAAATTCAACGAGCCGACACCACACGACAGAGACCGATGACGATCAAAGCAGACGAAATCTCCCAGATCATCAAGGAACAACTTGGCGACTACTCGCTGGACGTCGACGTGGCGGAAGTGGGCACCGTCGTTTCCGTTGGCGATGGAATCGCACGCCTGCATGGAATCGATCGGGCGATGGCGACCGAGATGCTCGAGTTCCCCCACGGCATCTTCGGCATCGCGTTGAATCTGGAGGAGGATGGTGTCGGCGCCGTGCTGCTGGGTGCGACGACACAGATCCGCGAGGGCGACACCGTCAAGCGGACGGGACGCGTCATGTCGGTGCCGGTGGGCGACGCGATGCTGGGCCGCGTGGTGAACGCCCTCGGCCAACCGATCGACGGCAAGGGCCCGATCGCCACAACCCAGCAGTCGCCGATCGAACGCATCGCGCCGGGCGTCGTGGACCGGCAACCCGTGAAGGAGCCGCTCCAGACCGGGCTGAAGGCGGTCGACGCAATGATCCCGATTGGCCGAGGGCAGCGCGAGTTGATCATCGGCGACCGGCAGACCGGCAAGACGGCTGTCGCCATCGACACGATCATCAACCAGAAGGGCCTCGATGTCGTCTGCATCTACAACGCCATCGGCCAGAAGCAGTCGACCATCGCGCAGGTGGTCCGGACCCTGGAGGATGAGGGGGCGATGGACTACACGATTGTGGTCGCCGCCGCCGCCGCCGAACCGGCGCCCCTCCTGTACATCAGCCCGTACTCCGCCTGCACGCTCGGGGAGTACTTCCGCGACAGCGGCAGGCACGCGGTCTGCATCTACGACGACCTGTCGAAGCACGCACAGGCCTACCGCGAGATATCGCTGCTGCTGCGGCGCCCGCCCGGGCGCGAGGCATTCCCGGGAGATGTCTTCTATCTCCACTCGCGACTCCTCGAGCGGGCCGCGAAACTGAACAACAACCTGGGCGGCGGCTCTCTCACCGCCCTCCCGATTATCGAGACCCAGGCCGGCGATCTGTCCGCTTACATCCCGACCAACGTCATTTCGATCACCGACGGCCAGATCTTCCTCGAATCGGACCTGTTCCACCAGGGGATCCGACCGGCAATCAATGTCGGCAACTCGGTTTCTCGAGTGGGTGGATCGGCGCAGATCCGGGCAATGCGGCAGGTGGCCGGGACACTCCGGCTGGACTTGGCACAGTACCGCGAGCTTCAGGCGTTCGCGCAGTTCGGGAGCGATCTCGACAAGGCGACACAGCATCAGCTCAACCGGGGCGCCCGCCTCGTCGAGGTCCTGAAACAGCCGCAGTACGCGCCGCAGCCCGTCGAGCGCCAGGTGATGATCATCTTCGCGGGCACCAGGGGCTTCCTGGACGAGGTCGCGGAGAGCGATGTCGCGACCTTTGAAACGGAGCTGGACCGCTTGATGGAATCCCGGCATCCCGAGCTGGTGTCCCGGCTGGCCGAGGAGAAAAAGCTGAGCGAGGACCTGGGGGCCAGCTTGGAAGGTGTGGTTCGCGAGTTTGCCCAGCAGTTTGTCGCAGCGCGCAAGGGTGTGGCGGCCTGATAACCGATGCCTTCCCTCATCGACCTCCGCCGCCGGATCCGGGCCGTCAAGTCGACGGAACAGATAACCAAGGCGATGAAGACGGTTGCGGCGTCGAAGTTGCGGCGCGCGCAGGATCGGATCGTCAACGCGCGGCCGTTCGCGACCATGATGCGGCGGGTGCTGGCCGGTCTGGCGGAACGGAACGCCGAGGCCCCGGCCCACCCGCTTCTGGCCCCGCCCCTCGCACCGGAGGCGCCGGTGCTGCTGTTTGTAGTAACCGCGGACAAGGGGCTTTGTGGCAGCTTCAATTCCCACCTGATCCGCGAGGCCTCCAGCTTCGTGGCGAACGCCGGACATCCGGTGGTGCTGGGTCTTGTGGGACGGAAGGGACGGGAGTACTTCGGCCGCCGCGGCGTCGAGTTCCGGTTTGAGATGGTGAATCTCTTCAGCCGGTTGACCTACGCGCATGCCGAGGAAATGGCGCGGACCGCGACCGAGCAGTACGCGGCGGGGGAAGTCTCGCGCGTCGTCGTCCTCTACAACGAGTTCAAGAGCGTGCTGCAGCAGAAGGTAGTGGTGGACCAGTTGCTGCCCATCCCGACCCTTCGGGAGGTGGATAGTGACGCCGCCGAGGGTCTCGCCGCCGTGTCAGACGACCTGACGGAGGCCGAACACCTGTTCGAGCCGGCGGCCGGCAAGATCTTCGCCGACCTGCTTCCGCACCATGTCGAAACCCAGTGTTTCCGTGTGCTGCTCGAGTCGGCGGCGGCGGAACACGCGGCGCGCATGACGGCGATGGACGCGGCGACGCGGAATGCGGGCGAGATGATCGATGGATTGACCCTCCACATGAACAAGGTTCGTCAGGCGGCGATCACGCGTGAACTGATCGAGGTGGTTTCGGGGGCCGAGGCGCTGTAGCGGCGCGCGACGTTGGAACGGCAAGGCATAGGCCAGGACGCAATTCGCTCGGAACGACACTGAGCAGGAGCAACAGAGAACGATGGCGGATGCGGTTAACAGGGTTGGGCGCGTCGTCCAGGTCATTGGCCCGGTGGTCGACGTCGAGTTCGAGGGCGGACACCTGCCGCCGATCTACAACGCGCTGAAGATCCGGGCGGATGTCGAAGGATCCGAGCCGATCGACGTGATTTGCGAGGTCGAGCAGCACCTCGGCGAGAGTCGTGTTCGCACCGTCGCGATGAAGCCTACCGATGGCATGCAGCGGGGGATGGAAGCGGTCGACACGGGCGCGCCGATCTCGATGCCGGTCGGGCCGAAGACGCTGGGCCGGGTCCTCAATGTTCTGGGCGAACCCGTCGACTTTCCGGACCAGCCGGTGGAGGCGTCCGAGCGGTGGTCGATCCATCGGCCGGCTCCCGAACTGGAGGATCAGTCGACCGAGCTGAAGATGTTCGAAACCGGCATCAAGGTTATCGACCTGCTTGAGCCTTACCTGCAGGGCGGCAAGATTGGCCTGTTCGGCGGGGCCGGCGTCGGCAAGACGGTCATCATTCAGGAGTTGATCCACAACATCGCCATGAAGCACGGCGGCGTGTCAGTCTTCGGCGGAGTAGGCGAACGGACACGAGAGGGAAACGACCTCTGGTTGGAGTTCCAGGAGAGCGGTGTCGTGAGCCTGGAGGAACCGGAGAAGTCGCGCGCCGCCCTCATCTACGGGCAGATGACCGAGCCGCCCGGCGCGCGCCTGCGTGTCGGACTGAGCGCCCTCACCGTCGCGGAGTACTTCCGGGACGCTGAGGGAAAAGACGTCCTGCTGTTCATCGACAACATCTTCCGATTCACGCAGGCGGGTTCCGAGGTCTCCGCCCTGCTCGGCCGGATGCCGTCGGCGGTCGGTTACCAGCCGACGCTGCTGACCGAGATGGGCGCCCTGCAGGAGCGGATTACGTCGACGCGCAAGGGATCCATCACGTCCGTCCAGGCGATCTACGTGCCTGCCGACGACTACACCGATCCGGCGCCGGCGACGACCTTCGCACACCTCGACGCGACGACCAATCTGTCGCGCCGAATCGTCGAGTTGGGTATCTACCCGGCCGTCGATCCGCTGGCGTCGACGTCGCGCATTCTCGACCCGCGTGTCATCGGGGACGAGCACTACAGCGTGGCGCGGGCCGTCAAGCAGGTGCTGCAGCGCTACAAGGATCTGCAGGACATCATCGCCATTCTGGGAATCGACGAGTTGTCGGAAGACGACAAGCTGGCCGTCTCCCGCGCCCGGAAGATAGAGAAGTTCCTGTCGCAGCCCTTCTTCGTGGCCCAGCAGTTCACCGGCAAGGAAGGGAAGTACGTCCCGATTGCCGACACCGTGCGCGGCTTCAAGGAGATCGTCGAAGGGAAGCACGATCACCTGCCGGAGCAGGCCTTCTACATGGTCGGAACGATCGAGGAAGCGGTGGCCAACGCAGAGCAAGAGGAATCGGCCGCCTAGAGAACTCGGAGAACCGCACTGATGCCGTTGCCGCAGCACCTGACGATCGAGATTGTCACGCCGGACCGGGCCATCGTCCATGAGACCGTGGACGAGGCCCGGATTCCTGGCGCCGAAGGCTACCTCGGCGTGCTCCCCGGGCACACGCCGCTGCTGGCCATGCTCGATGTGGGAGAGGCCTGGCTCCGGCGTGGCGAGGAAATGACGTACCTGCATGTCGCCTTCGGCTTTGCTGAGATTCTGCCGGACAGGATCCGGATCCTGGCCCGCACGGCGGAGCGCGCTGACGAAATCGACATCGAGCGGGCCACAGCCGCGGCGGAGCGCGCGCGGGAGAGGCTGACCTCGCCAGTCGAAGTCGACTTCCAGCGGGCGCGGATCGCGCTCCTCAAGTCGCTAACGCGTCTCCAGGTGGCTGAACGGATGCGCCGCCGCCGCGCCCCGGGGCGGTGACGCTCACCTACGCAGCCCGAACCGATCCCGGTCTTCGACGGGCCGGCAACGAGGATGACGTGCGTGTCCGCGAGGATCTCGATTTGTGCGTCGTCGCGGATGGCATGGGAGGCCACGTTGCCGGCGAGATCGCGGCTCGCGTCGTCGTGGAGGAATTGGAGCGATTCGTCGCCGCCACGGTCGGTCCCGGCGGCGGACCCGGGCCGGCCAACGACGACGACGATGCGACGCTTGAAGCAGAGGGTAGCTGCCTGCGGGAGGGGCTGAACGCGGCCAATCGCCGCTTGGCCGAGGCCATCGCGGAGGATGCGACCCTCGAAGGAATGGCAACCACCGTGGTGGCGTTCCTAGCCAGGGGTGCGCGAGCCGTCGTCGCGCATGTCGGAGACAGCCGTGCCTACCGGCGGCGCGCGGGTCGACTCGAGCGGCTCACCCTCGACCACTCCTGGGTAGAGGATCAGGTTCGCGCGGGTCGATTGACCGCCGACGAAGCGCGGCGCCATCACTGGCGCCATGTCGTGACCCGCGCTCTGATGGGCGAAGACGACCTCGAGGTCGAAGTGGCTGCAGTCGAGCTCGCTGCGGACGACCGCTTGCTCCTCTGCTCCGACGGCCTGCCGGTGGTACTCTCGGACGGGCGGATCAACGATCTGCTTGGTGCAGACCGGCGGCCCGACGATACTGCGGAGGCCTTGATCGAGGCGGCCAACGCTGCCGGTGGCCCGGACAACATCACGGTGGTGGTGGTGGACGTGAATGATCGATAGCCTGCAGAGGCTGCTTCGGCACCGAACGCTGATTCAGACTCTTGTTACTCGCGAGTTGAAGGCCCGGTATCGGGGCTCGATCCTCGGCTTCTTCTGGTCGTTCGCCAACCCCCTGCTGCTGCTGCTCGTCTACACGTTCGTCTTCTCGGTGGTGCTGGTAGGGTTCCGGCCCGTCGACATCGAGCCGTACGCGCTCTTCCTCTTCTGCGGCCTGCTCCCGTGGACCTGGTTCTCGACCGCGCTGACTGACGCGTCGAACGTGCTTCTCGTCAATGGCAACCTGATTAAGAAGGTGCTCTTTCCGGCAGAAGTACTGCCGGTGGTGTCGGTCGTCGCCAACATGGTGCACTTCCTGCTGGCGCTGCCGATCCTCCTGCTCGGGCTGGCCTTCTTCGCGGTCAATCTCCCGAGCCCGATCGAGCTCCTGTGGTTTCCCATCGTCCTGGCGGTCCAGTTTCTCCTCACGCTCGGCTTCGCGCTGATCCTGGCCGCGCTGACCGTGCACTTTCGCGACATCCGCGACTTGCTGGCGAACGTCCTCACCCTCTGGTTCTTCGCGACGCCGATCATCTATCCGATGTCGATGGTCGCCGAGCGCGGCCCCCAGCTCGGCAGCCTGCCGCCCCTCGGCAAGGTGCTGATGGACATGAACCCGTTCGCGCACCTGGCGATCTCGTACCAGGAGATCCTTTTCTACGACGGCCCGTTCGGGCACTGGAAGTGGCTGCTCGCACTCGGCGCCGCGTCTTTGGTCTTGTTCGTAGCGGGCTATGCGCTGTTCGACCGCATGCGTGACTCGTTCGCGGAGGAGCTGTGAGTAACGCGATCGCGATTCGGGACGTCACGAAGCTCTATCGCCGCTACGCGCATCAGCGGAAGTTCCAGACGCTGAAGAGCGCGCTGCTGAGCGGCAGTCTGGCCAGTGACCTGCGTCCCGAGGAGGTCGTGCCGGCGGTGAACGGAGTCTCGCTCGAGGTGCCGCGCGGGGCGACCTTCGGCCTTATCGGACGCAACGGATCCGGCAAGAGCACGTTGCTCAAGCTGATCGCGGGAATCGCACGGCCGACGGCCGGCACCATTGCCGTCGACGGACGGATCTCCGCCCTCATCGAGTTGGGCGCCGGTTTTCACCCGGAGATCTCCGGTCGCGAGAACATCTTCATAAATGGCGTAATGCTCGGAATGTCGAAGCGCGAGATCACGCGGCGGTTCGACGAGATTGTGGAGTTCGCCGAACTGGCCGACGTGATTGACTCGCCGGTCAAGACGTACTCGTCGGGGATGTACATCCGCCTCGGTTTTGCCGTCGCGATCAACGTGGATCCCGACATCCTGCTGGTGGACGAAGTGCTCGCGGTCGGCGATGAGGCGTTCGGCCTGAAGTGCCTCGACAAGTTCGCCGAATTCAAGCGGCGCGGCAAGACCATTCTGCTGGTTACACACGGCCTCGGCATGGTGGAGCGCTTCTGCGACGAAGCCGCCTGGCTCGATGCCGGTCGGCTCCGCGAGCGGGGTGACTCGCGCCGCATTGTTCACGCCTACCGGACGGACGTCGCATTCGGCGAGGAGCAGGTGATCGCTTCGATGGAGCAGAAGGTGCTGGAGACGGCCGGCGGCCTGCCGGACCCGAAGGATACCGCCGATGACGACGGCCCTCAGGACATGTTTAGCGTGGCGGAGGGACGCTGGGGCTCCGGTCCGGTCCGCATCCACCGGGTGACGATGGAACGGGACGGGCGGGAGGCGCATCTGTTCGACAGCGGCGACCGCATGACCATCCGTCTGGCCTACAGCACCCCCGAACCGGTGAACGACTTCGTCTTCGGCATCAGCATCTTCAACACGGAAGGAGTCTGCTGCTACGGCACCAACACCGACATCGAGCGGTTCGAGGCTCTCGAGCTGTCGGGAGACGGCGAAGCGACCTTCACCATCGACCATCTCGACCTGGTGGCTGGCACCTACAAACTGGATGTCGCCGTGCACAGCGTGAACGGCTTCCAGTACGACTACCATCGCCTCCTCTACACGTTCCGGGTGAAGTCCGACGTGGGCGACACCGGGATCTACCGGCCCCGCCATGACTGGGCGTTCACGCCCAACGTCCGGTTCCGGTGAAGATCGTCCACTTCGCCGACCTCCATCTCGATTCCGCGTTCGCGTGGGCGGGCGCGGACGGCAGTGAAGCCCGCAAGCGCCGACGGGGTTTGCAGCAGGTCCTGGGCCGGATCGCCGCACTGACCCGGGAAGTCGATGCCGACGCGCTTCTCTGCGGCGGCGACTTGTATGAGCACGATCGGGTAACGCCCGACACGGCGCAGTTCCTCCGGAGCACATTCGAGGGCTTGGCGCCGCTGCCGGTGTACATCGCGCCGGGCAACCATGACTGGTACGGCCCGCAGAGTCTCTACGCCGGCGTCGCGTGGAGCGCCAACGTTCACATCTTCCGTGAAGCGCGGCTGCAGGCGGTTCCCCTCGGCGAGGGCGTGACGCTGTGGGGTGCGGCCCACTGCCAGCCGGCGAACACCGGCAACTTCTTCCAAGGCTTCACGGCCGGCGGCCCGGGTGTCCAGGTCGCCCTGTGCCACGCTGCGGAGCGTTCCTGGATCGACGCGCAGGAGGAAGGCAAAGGGCTGCATGCGCCGTTCGACCAGGCTGACATCGAGCACGCCGGCATCGCGCATGCCTTCATGGGCCACTACCACAAGCCGAAAGCGGCCCTGCGCCACACCTATCCGGGCAATCCGGATCCGCTGGCGTTCGGGGAGGAGGGGCGGCGCGGCCCGGTGGTGGTGGTGATCGGCGCGGACGGATCCGTGGAACGCGACTGGCGCGTCGTCGCGCTGACAGAGTCCCACGATCTCGCCCTCGACGTCACCGGTTGCTGGTCGCAACGGGAAGTGCTGGACCGCCTTGCGGGGATCGCCGGCGGCCGCGGGGGCGTCGCCCGGCTCACCGTCGGGGGCGAGTTGAGCCGCGACGTCGATCTGCACGAGGACGATCTGCGCTCCGCCCTGCTTGAGACGTTCGACGCGGTGCAGGTGCGGGCCGGCAATCTGCGGTCCGGTTACGACATCGACGCGATCCGGACCGAGCACACCGTGCGCGGCCAGTTCGTCCGCGATGTGCTCGAGGCGGAACTGACGGAGGACGAACGGCGGCGCGTCCTGACGACCGGCCTCCGCGCTTTGGAAGGGCGCTCCGACCTGGAGGTCCTCTGAGGATGCGATTCGACTCGGTCCGTGCGCATCCCTTCGGGCCGTTCGAGGACGCCACGCTCACTCTGGCTCACCGCGTGACGGTTGTCTACGGTCCGAACGAGGCGGGCAAGTCGTCTTGGCACGCGGCGCTGTACGCTGGCCTGTGTGGCCTGCGCCGCGGCCGGGGGGCGGCCCGGGCGGAGGATCGGGACTTCGAGAATCGCCACCGGCCGTGGGATGACGCAGGCAGGGGCTGGGCGGTCACCGCCGTCATCGCCCTTGGCGACGGCCGCCGCGTCGAGCTGCTGCAGGATCTGGCCAACCGGAGCTGCAGTGCGACGGACGCCGACCTCGCCGGCAGGGACTACGCGAACGAGATCGTGTACGACGGAGCGCCGGACGGGTCGCACTTCCTGGGATTGAACCGCAACATCTTCCTCGGCGTCGCGTGCGTGCGGCAGGCGGACGTGCTCGGCGTGCTCGGAGATTCCGAAGCGCTTCAGGAGGATCTCCAGCGCGCCGCTGCTACCGCGGGCGCCGACGCTACGGCGGCCCGCGCGCTGGAACTTCTGGAGGAGTGCCTCCGGGAGCGGGTCGGCACATCGCGTGCGACGAAGAAACCCCTGGCGGTCGCGCGGCAGCGCCTGGATGCGGCCCGGGAGGCGCTCGACGCGGCGCGTGGCCAGCACGAGGACTACGCTCGGCGGCTCGCGGAGCTGGAGAGGCATATGCAGGAGGCGGCGCTGCGCGAACGGCGGTTGGTGGCGCTGCGTGCGCTGATCGCGGAAGAGGACGCCGCGGACGCGGAGCGTCACGCCGAACGGGGGGCCGAGCTTCAATCCCATTTCCCCGGCGGAGCACCACGTCCCACGGTGGAGGACGATCACTTGTTCAACCAGGTGGCAGATGCACTTGCCCGGTGGCAGGCACTCCCCGGCGCGACGCCGCCCGCGGGGAAGACCGTGGAGGAACTCGAACGTGAGGCGGCGGAACTCGTCGCGTCGCCGATTGAGGCGGGCGCGGCGGCATCGGCGGCGGAACCGGCCGGCGCCTCGGAGTGGGCCCTCTCCCTGGGTGGCGTCAGCGTGGCGGCGGGGATAGGCTTCTTCCTGGCGGACCTGCCGATCCCCGGCATTGTGGCGTCCATTGCCGGCGCCGGTGTCCTTGCGTGGAGGAGTCTGTCGAAGCGGCCGGAACCGCTGTCCCGACCGGATAACGCCGCGACGAAGACGCTGATCGAGGAGCGCGTCACTCTGCTCCAAAGTCATATGGAACAGCGCCGCGCGGCGGAGCGGCGGTACGCGGCGGCGATGGAACAGCGCACGCAGGCGGCGAAGACGCTCCGCGCGGCCGCGGTAGCGGCCGATGTGGCGGCAGAGGGCTCGGAGGAGCAGGTGAAGGGTCTGGTCGAGTGGCGTCGTCGTCGTCAGGAGCGCGTCGCCGGGCAGGAGCGCCTGGGCGCGCAGTGGGACGAACTGCAGCAGGTCCGCGCGGGCCGGACGGTTGACGATTTGCGGGCGCACGCGGGGCGCTTGCGCGATGACGCCAACCGGTTGACGGCGACCGTAGAGGCGGATGTGATGGCCGAAGTGCGGCGGGAATCCCCTGCGGCGGACCAGCTTGGCCGCTTCGAGGAAGACGCCCGCGCCGCGCGCGCGGCCCGCGATACGTTCCGGGGCGAGATGCACCAGCGGGAGGCGAACCTTCCGAGCGTCGTGGGCGCGGAGGAGGAACTGGAGACGGCCGAACGCGAACTGGCGCATGTTCAGCAACTGGGCAAGACCTTGGAGACGACGATCGACTTCCTGCAGCGGGCCGAGGAACGGGTCCACCGCGATATCGCGCCGATCCTCAAGAAGACGGTGCTCGAATGGCTGCCGCATGTAACCGGCGGGCGCTACGACGAGTGCAAGGTCAATCCCGAGTCACTGGAGGTGGACGTCCGCGGCGGGACCGGCCCATGGCGTGACGCGTCGTACCTGTCGCGCGGGACGGCCGAGCAGGTCTACCTGCTGCTTCGCCTCGCGCTCGCGCGGCACCTGACCAGGCCCGGGGAGAACTGCCCGATGATCCTCGATGATGTCGTCGCCGCGTGCGACGCCGGCCGCAAGGCGGCCGTGTTGGAAACGCTGTGGGCAATCAGCCGGGAGACGCAGGTGATCCTCTTCACCCACGAGGACGACGTGTTGGCCTGGGCCAGGGAGCACCTGTCCGAGCCGGAAGATCGTGTCGTCGTACTACCGCCGCCCCTGTCGAAGCCGGCGGGGGAACAACCCGTTTAGCCACTGCAGCGGCGGCCGCACGGCGCATAATAAGAAATAGCCTCGGATCTCTTCGCATGCAGAGCCTTTTCCAAGACTCATAACAACATTTCTCCGCCCAAGGTTTAATAGCGATCCACGGCTAGCTAGTGCCAGCCAGAAAACCCCCGTTTCGGGTGAGGATCTGCGCCAATT
>CAZWUJ010000025.1:0-61367 GCA_964636705.1 uncultured Vicinamibacteraceae bacterium | reverse complement strand
TCCATCTTCAGCGTCGGCGGGGAAGTGGTGCTCGCGGCGGACGGCCCCGGCGGGCTGGACGGCCGGCGGGCTGTCTTCGAACCGTATGCGGCTTACGGGCACCTGCTGCCGAGCGATGCGTTCATCCAGGTTCAGGCGCTCGCCGAAATCATGGGCGACCGGTCGCGCGAGGATGAGATCGCGGTGCGGGTCGCACTCGGCAGGACCTGGACGGAGGGTGCGTTCGGGCGCGCCTGGACGCCGATGGTCGAGTTGCTCGCGTCGCGCGACCTGGCGGACGGCGCTCCGACGGATCTCGATCTCGTCCCGCAAGTGCAGGTGGCCCTCAACACGCGGCAGCACGTCCTGCTGAACGTCGGTGTGCGTGTCCCCGCCGTCAACCGGGCGGGGAGGAGCACGGAGGTGGTCGCCTACCTCTTATGGGACTGGTTCGACGGAGGATTCCTGGATGGCTGGTGAGAGACCACGCCGCTGGCTGAGTCCGGCCGGCGTGCTGACGGTGGCGGCGGTGCTGCCGGTGCTCGCCGCCGCGTCGCTGCAAGAGCCGGCCGCGGCGCAGGATCCGGCGCCGGCGTCCGCCCGTCCCGTGTTCGCCACCTCCGATCAGTGCATCGCCTGCCACAGCAATATCGTCGATGACACGGGTGCCGACATCTCGATCGGCCATGCCTGGCGCGCGACCATGATGGCGAATTCGGCGCGCGATCCGTACTGGCAGGCGGGCGTCCGGCGCGAGTCGATGGACAACCCGGCGCTGCAGTCGGCCATCGAGGACACGTGCGCCACCTGCCACATGCCGATGGCGCGCACCGCCGCGCGCGCCGACGGCCGGATGGGCGAGGTGTTCGCGCACACCGGCCTTCCGGCGGATGCGTCGGCGGAGACGGCCCAGGCGTGGGACGGCGTGTCGTGCACGGTCTGCCACCAGATCGCGGCGGACAACTTCGGCGAGCACGAAAGCTTCGATGGCGGATTCATCATCGCCACCGGAGCCGCGCCGGACGCCGATGGACCGGCCCTCTTCGGCCCGTTCGACGACGTCGAAGAGGGGCTCGAAGGGGTGATGCACTCCGCCACCGGGTACGTTCCCGCGCATGGCGCGCACGTCCAGGAGTCGGAGCTCTGCGCCACCTGCCACACGCTCTTCACGACGGCTTACGACGACGAGGGCAATGCGCTGGAGGGGCTGTTCCCCGAGCAGGTGCCGTACCTGGAATGGGAGCAGAGCCGGTACCGGGAGGAAGAGAGCTGCCAGGACTGCCACATGCCGGCGGTCGATTCGGCGCCGATCTCCTCCGTGCTGGGCGAGGATCGCGACGGCGTGTCGCAGCACCGGTTCCGCGGCGGCAACGCGTTCATGCTCCGGATGCTCAACCGGTACCGCGACGAGCTCCAGGTGACGGCGCCGGCGGCGGACCTCGAGCTGGCGGCGGACCTGACGGAAGAGCATCTGCGGACGGAGACGGCCGAGTTCGGATCGCTCGACGTGCGGTTCGACGGCGGCGCCGTGCTGGTGGATGTCGGCGTGCGCAATCTGGCGGGTCACAAGCTGCCGACCGCGTACCCGTCGCGCCGCGCCTGGATCCACTTGGCGGTGCGCGATCAGACGGGCCGGACGGTCTTCGAATCGGGCGCGCCGCAGCCGGACGGATCGATCGCCGGCAACGCGAACGACGACGACGCCGGCGCGTTCGAGCCGCACTACACCGAGATTACGGCGGCGGATCAGGTGCAGATCTACGAGCCCGTCATCGGCGACAGCAGCGGGAGCGTGACGACCGCGCTGCTTCGGGGGGTCCGTTACCTAAAGGACAACCGCCTCCTGCCGGAAGGATTCGACAAGACGGCGGTGGAAGAGGATGTGGCGGTCCAGGGCGCTGCGGCCGGCGATGCCGACTTCACCGGCGGCAGCGACCGCGTGCGCTATCGCATCGCGGCGGGCGACGGCGTCACGTCCGTCACCGTCACCGCGCGGCTCCTGTTCCAGACCATCGGTTACCGCTGGGCGCGGAACCTGGCCGACTACGACGCGTTCGAGACCAACCGCTTCGTCGGCTACTACGAGGCCGACGCGGAAGGCTCCGTCATGGTCCTGGCGGAATCGACGGCCGACGCCCGCCGCTGATTGGTGCGCCGGCCTGGTGCGCCGGCCTCCAGGCCGGCATCGTACGTTCTGGCGCGCCGGCTTGGTGCGCCGGCCTCCAGGCCGGCATCGTACGTCAGTCGTTGGCGTCCGCCGGCACGTGCAGGTTGCCGCGCCCCCGGCCCGCGAACGAGTAGAGCGTCATCCCGGCGGCAGCGGCCATCTCCACTGCGACGCTGGAGGCAGCCCCTACTGCAACCATCACCGGAATCCTGGCGGCCAACGCCTTCTGGACCAGTTCGAAGCCGGCGCGACCGCTCACCACGAGGATGCGACCGTGCAGCGGCATCTCGTTCCGCAGCACGTAGTGGCCGATCGTCTTGTCGACCGCGTTGTGCCGGCCGATGTCCTCTCGGACGCAGCCCAGTTCGCCTTCCAGGGTGAAGATTCCCGCCGCGTGGATGCCGCCGGTGGCGTCGAACAGCGACTGCGCGGCGCGAAGGCGGGCGGGAAGCGACTCGAGCCGGTCGATCAGGCCCGGCGTCACCTCCACCGCCGCGACCCGGGGCGCCTCCTGATCCAGTTCGTCGATGGATGCCTTGCCGCACACGCCGCATGCCGCCGTCGCCCGGAATTCGCGTTCCTGGTCCGCGGCGCGCGGCGGAGCAGCCGCGGGATCGGCCCGTACGACCTCGACGCGGTCGCCGGCGAACTGCGTCACCCGGATACGGGCCTGCCCGCCGTCCCCGGCCGTCCTCTCACCCGCAACCGCGCGGAGCGCCGCTATTTCGGCTCCGCTTTCAATCAGGCCCTCGGCATGCAGAAACCCCGCGGCCAGTTCCTCGTCGTCTCCCGGTGTACGCATGGTGACGACCAGGGCCTTGCCATCGAGCCGGATCTCGAGAGGTTCCTCGACGACGATCAGGTCTTCCGTGAGCTCGCCGCGCCGGCGCACCGCTACCGACTTCAGCGCGGGCGAGAGTGCGGCTCCGGACCCCATGCCCCGATCATAGTCCCCGTCAGAAACCGCGACTTGCCACCGAGAGCCTCTGTTACTGGTAAGGCGCCTGCGGAGAAGGACGGTCCGTGGCCGTGTCGGTCGGTGCGCCGCCGGTTCCCATCGCGCTGAAGGCGGCCCTCTACGAGGCTCTACCGTCGGCGAGGCCGCATGATCGACCCCTGCACAATGTCGGCGCCCCAGCGATGAGCTGGCCAGGGCATGCGGCATGATCGGCCCGAGCCCGTCGTTGTGGTATAACGAACCGAACCTCGGGTGCCCATGGACATCTCCCGCCGGACATTCCTGAAGGCCTCGGTGACCGGCGCGGCCGTGGTCAGCGCCCTCGGCTTCGACCTCGGCCCGGCGCAGGCCGCCGTCCGGCAGCTCAAGATCCGCAACGCCCGCGAGTACCGCACCGTCTGCCCCTACTGCGCGGTAGGCTGCGGCACGATTGCGTACGTTCACGGCAGCGGCGGGCTCAACACCACCAACACGGTGATCCACGTCGAGGGCGACCCCGACAACCCGATCAACGGCGGCACCCTCTGCCCGAAGGGGGCGTCGCAGATGCAGCTCGCGGTCAGTCCGCGGCTCCGCCACCAGCCCCTCATCCGCCGCGCCGGCGCGGCGGACTGGGAAGAGATCGACTGGGACGAGGCGATGGACTGGTTCGCGCGGAAGTTCAAGGATTCGCGCGATGCCTCGTTCGTCGGGGAGGACGAGGACGGCCGCAACGTCAACCGCGTCGAGGGGATCGCCTGGGTCGGCAGCGCCACCGTCTCCAACGAGGATGCGTACCTCATCACGAAGACGATGCGCGCGATGGGGCTGGTGTACATCGATCACCAGGCCCGGATATGACACAGCCCCACGGTGGCCAGTCTGGCCGCCACGTTCGGGCGCGGGGCGATGACCAACCACTGGAAGGACATCAAGAACACCGATGTCATCCTGGTGATGGGGGCGAACCCGGCGGAGAACCATCCGTGCGGGTTCAAGTGGGCGGTCGAGGCGCGTGACGAGCGGGGGGCGAAGCTCCTCACCATCGATCCCCGGTTCACGCGAACGTCGGCCGTTGCCGACCGCCATCTGCAGATCCGGCCCGGCGCCGACATTGCCATCCTGGGCGGGCTGATCCGCTACGCGCTCGAGAACGACCTCCACCACGCCGACTACGTCCGCGCGCACACCAACGCGTCGTTCATCGTGGGCGAGCAGTTCGGCTTCGAGGACGGACTGTTCGCGGGCTACGACGAAGCGGCGGGGAACTACGACCGGACGGCTTGGGACTACGACCGGGGCCCGGACGGCTACGTTCGCCGCGACATGGCGCTGGAGCATCCCCGCTCGGTCTTCCAGTTGCTGAAGCAGCACTACGACCGCTACACGCCCGACGTCGTCGCCGACATCGCCGGCTGCTCGGAGGAAGACTTCCTGGCGATGGCGGAGATCATCTGCTCCACCGGAACCGCCGACCGGGCAGGAACGATCATGTACGCCGTCGGCTGGACGATGCACACCGTCGGCAGCCAGATCATTCGCACCGCCGCAATCCTGCAACTGCTGCTGGGCAACATCGGGCGCCCCGGAGGCGGGATCAACGCGCTGCGCGGCCACGCCAACGTGCAGGGGGCGACGGACCACGCCATCGTCGCGGGCATCCTGCCCGGCTACCTTCGGGTGCCGACACCGCCGCAGGATTCCCTCGCGGCGCACCTGGGCGATTCGACGCCGCAGCCGCTGGTTCCCGACACGGTGAACTACTGGGGCAACTACCCGAAGTTCTACGTCTCGCAGATGAAGGCGTGGTTCGGCGACCACGCGACGCCCGGAAACGACTTCGCCTACGACTACCTTGCCAAGCAGGGAGAGGACGCCACCTGGTTGTCGATCTGGGACAAGGCGCGCGCCGGCACGCTCGAAGGCTTCATCGCGCTCGGCTTCAATCCGCTGCTCGCCGGCCCCGACGTGCCGCGCCTGCTCGACGCGATGTCGAACCTGCGGTGGAAGGTGGTGATCGATCCGTTCATGCTCGATTCGGCCGAGTTCTGGAAGGCGCCCGGCATGGACCCGGCGGAGATCGACACCGAGGTGCTGTATCTGCCGTCGTCGCACTGGATCGAGCGGGACGGCTCGTTCACGAACAGCGGGCGGTGGGCGCAGTGGAAGGAGCAGGCGGTCGATCCGCCGATCGGCGTCCGCTCCGACACGTGGATCCTCTCGGAGCTGTTCTGGCGGGTGAAGGAGCTGTACCAGGAAGAGGGCGGCGCCTGGAACGACGCGATTCAGCACCTCACCTGGAACTATCTCAATCCGCGCGAGCCGACGATGGAGGAGCTCGCGAAGGAGATCAACGGCTACGACCTCAGCACGGGGCGCCTTCTCTCCTCGTTCGGCGAGCTGCAGGACGACGGCTCGACGACGGCCGGGAACTGGATCTACACCGGCAGCTTCACCGAGGCGGGCAACCAGATGCAACGGCGGGGCACTTCGGATCCCACCGGCCTCGGCATGCACCACGACTGGGCCTTCAGTTGGCCGCTGAACCGGCGCGTTCTCTACAACCGCGCGTCGGCGGACGCGGAGGGGCGGCCGTGGGATCCGTCGCGGGCCGGCATTGCCTGGAACGGCCGCGAGTGGATCGGCGACGTCCCCGACTTCGGGCGGACAACGCCCCCGGACGCAGCGGGCGCGTTCATCATGACCGAGGAGGGGGTGGCGCGGTTGTTCAGCAGTCGGCAACTGGCCGACGGTCCCTTCTCGGAGCATTACGAGCCGGTGGAGAGCCCGTCGCCGAACGTGCTGCACGACGCCGTGCCCGTCAACCCGGTCATCCGCTGGTACGACGGCGTGCGCGAATCGCTTGCCGCGACCGGCGACGCCGAGTTCCCGTACGCCTGCACGATCTACCGCGTCGTCGAGCGAGAGCACTTCGTCACGTCGAACGTGCCGTATCTCGTAGAGGCCATGCCCGACTTCTTCGTCGAGGTGCCGGAGGGGCTCGCGGCGGAGAAGGGGATCCCGAACGGCAGCCGCGTGCGCGTCTGGTCGCGGCGGGGCGAGGTGGAAGGGACCGCCATCGTCACCAAGCGGATCAAGCCGCTGCGTGTGAACGGCCGCGTCGCCTGGACGATCGGCATCCCCGTCCACTGGGGCTTCGTGGGCCTGACGCAGGGGTCGATGGCGAACCTGCTGACGCCGTTTATCGGCGACGCGAACACGCGCTGCCCGGAGTTCAAGGCGTTCCTCGTGAACATCGCGCCGGCCGGCGGCGCGGTGCGGGTGGAGACGTAGCGCAATGGCCGATACCCTGATGATTCGGCGCGTCTCCGCGAGCCCGGACGCGTTCATCCCGATCGACGCGCTCCGTTCCGGCGGGCCCACCTACGCCAAGCTGGTCGATATCGGGGCCTGCATCGGCTGCAAGGGCTGCGAGGTGGCCTGCAAGGAATGGAACGACCTGGGCATCGAGCCGACCGCCAACTTCGGCAGCTATCAGAGCCACCGGGACCTGACTCCCAACACATGGCTGCTGATGCGGTTCAACGAGGTAGAGATCGACGGCAACCTCAACTGGCTGATCAAGAAGGACGCCTGCCTCCACTGCGAGGAGCCGGGCTGCCTGTTCGCCTGCCCCGCGCCCGGCGCCATCGTGCAGTACACGAACGGCATTGTCGACTTCAACCAGGAGAACTGCATCGGGTGCCAGTACTGCGTCAGCGGCTGTCCGTTCGACATCCCGCGCTTCGACGTCCATACGCGTAAGGTCTCGAAGTGCAACATGTGCGTCGACCGGGTGGAGGCGGGGCTCGAACCTGCGTGCGTTAAGACCTGCCCGACCAACGCCATCTCCTGGGGCAGCAAGAGCGACATGCTCGCGCTGGCGGACCAGAAGGTGGAGAGGCTCAACGCGCGCGGCTACCAGAACGCGTCCATCTACAACCCGGCAGGCGTCGGCGGCACGCACATGATGTACGTCGTTCCCCACGGCGACCGGCTGGACGACTACAGCCTGCCGTCCGACCCGACCGCGAGCCCGGCGCCGATGACCGGGCTCGGCTTCCTGAAGCGGACCGGCGCCTGGCTGATGGGCTTCAGCGTCCTCGGCGCGCTGGTCCACTTCATCCGGTACGGCCCGGAGCGCGTCGACGAGGAGCACGATGGCGAGTGACCGCCTGCTGCACCGCTTCTCGTTTACCGAGCGCCTCGTGCACTGGGTGGTCGGGGTCACCTTCGTCCTGTTGCTCGCCACTGGTCTCGCCTTCGCGCATCCTTCGCTCTACTTCCTGACCGCTCTCCTCGGCGGCGGCCCTTCCGCGCGGGTGCTGCACCCCTGGGTGGGCGCCCTCTTCAGCGTCGCGATGCTGGCCATGATCTGGATCTGGGTCCGCGACATGTTGCTCGACACCGCCGACCGCCGCTGGCTCCGGGCGTTGCCGGCGTACGTGACGCGCGACCGGGAGAACGTGCCGCCCGCGGGCAAGTACAACGCCGGCCAGAAGCTCTTTTTCTGGTCGCAGTTCGTATTCGCGGCCTTCTTCCTGCTGAGCGGAATCCCGCTCTGGTTTCCGGCCGGCTGGGAGTCGTCCACGCTCCAGTGGATGCGGCTGATCCACTACGCGATGACCCTGGGGGGCGGCGTCGCCCTCGTCGTTCATGTCTATCTCGGCACCCTCGCCTATCCGGGTACGGCGCGCAGCATGATCGACGGCAAGGTCACCGAAGGCTGGGCTCGCCATCACCACCCGGCCTGGAACGCCGAGGAATCGCCCCGGACTTGACGGCCCGTGGCGTCCGATCCGGCCTGGAACATCCGTCGCGCGCGCGCCGGCACGCTGCGCGCGCAGCATCCTCCCGCCGATGAACTCCTCGCGTTCTACGGCGACCTGGTCGCCCTTCAGGAACCGATCTATGCGGAGATCCTCCACTCCGCCTGGCCTACGGTCGATCGCAACACGGCGCGCATTCACCTCGAGCGTCTCCCCGAACGCCAGACCGGCTGGGTTTTCCACAAGTTCATCCGCGCCCTGCCGGCATCCGCGACGCCGGTGCTGAAGGCGGTCGCCGAACGCCTGACCAACGAACGGGATCTCCGCCACGACGCGCTCACGGCCTGGGTCGCCGGCCGGCCACTGGACGACATCGCCGCCCGCCTCGACTGCGACACCACGCCGCTCGCGTTCTTCCCACGCGCCTTTCTGCAGCCGTACGCCGAAGCGCTGCGCGTCCGCGCCGGGGCCCGGACCGTGTCTGCCCCCCTTGCTCCGGCATCGTGTCCCCATTGCGGATCCCGTCCCGTCGTTTCCGTCCTGAGAGATGAACCGGAGACAAAGGGCCGAAGAACCCTGCTCTGTTCTCTCTGTGCTGCCGAATGGACGTTCCCGCGCAGCCGGTGTGCCGGGTGCGGGGAAGAGGCGCCGGACAAGCTTCAGTCCCACGTGGCGGACGCGTGGTCCCACATTCGGGTGGAGGAGTGCGCGTCGTGCAGCACCTACCTCAAGACCATCGACCTGAGAGAGTTGGGACTCGCGGTTCCCGTCGTGGATGAACTCGCCTCGATAGAGCTGGACCTTTGGGCCGCCGAACGGCAACTCGCCAAGTACCAGCCCAACCTCTTCGGTCTGTAGCCGGCGTCTCGTGCGCGCCGTGCAGCCATCCCGCGCCTCTATAATGCGGCGTTCAATGGACGCGTACATCTATGGCGGCGCGCGTACGCCGTTCGGCCGGCACGCCGGCGCACTCGCTGCGGTGCGGCCCGACGACCTCCTCGGCGACCTGATCGCCACGGTTCTGGATGGGTCACCGTTCGACGGGGCGGCTTTCGAGGACGTGATCGCGGGGTGTACGAATCAGGCGGGGGAGGACAGCCGGAACGTCGCCCGGCGGGCCGGATTGCTCGCGGGCCTGCCGGTCGAGGTGGCGGGACTCACCGTCAACCGGCTCTGCGCCAGCGGGTTGGCCGCGGTGGTTGATGCCGCGCGGGCGTCGACGTGTGGGCAGGGAGACCTGTTCGTTGCGGGCGGCGTCGAGAGCATGAGCCGGGCGCCGTTCGTGATGGGTAAGGCGGACCGGGCGTACTCACGGCAGTTCTCGCTTTTCGACACGACGCTCGGCACGCGCTTTCCGAACCCTCGCGCGACTGCGGCGTACGGCGACCACGCGATGTTCGAGACGGCCGAGGCAGTCGCGGCGGATCTCGGGATCACCCGCGAAGCGAGCGATGCGTTCGCCGCCGCGTCGCAGGCGAAGTACGCGCGGGCCAAGGCGGAGTGCTTCTACTCCGAAGAGATTCGACCGGTCACGGCGCCGTCGCGCCGGCGCGCAACACCTCCCGCCACGGTTTCCGAGGACGAGCATCCGCGGCCCGGCGTCACCGGCGAGTCACTTGCCGCCCTCCGGCCGCTCGCCGATGGTGGCGTGGTCACGGCCGGCAGTGCTTCCGGCATCAACGATGGCGCCGCCGCGTTGATTGTCGGCTCCCGGTCCGCCGGTGAGCGTGCCGGCGCCACGCCCCTCGCGCGGATCGTTTCGGCGGCGGCGGCCGGCGTCGAGCCGCGGGTCATGGGACTCGGGCCCGTGCCCGCGTCCCGCAAGGCGCTGCAGCGCGCCGGCCTCACCCTGGCCGACATGGACGTGATCGAGATCAACGAGGCGTTTGCCGCGCAGGTGCTCGGCTGCCTCCAACAGCTCGGGCTTTCGGCGAATGACAGCCGGATCAATCCGAACGGCGGAGCCATCGCCATCGGCCATCCGCTCGGCGCATCCGGTGCGCGTCTCGCCCTGACGGCGGCGCGCCAACTGCGGCGCGCCAACGGCCGCTACGCGCTGGTGACCCTGTGCATCGGTGTGGGCCAGGGACTTGCCGCGGTACTGGAGCGCGCCGCCTGAGCCGGCCCGATGGCTGGCCGGCACGTCCGTCTGATCGCCCTCGCCGTCATCTATCTCCTCATCGCGCATGTCCTGCCGGCGCCGGACGGCGTCGATCCGCAGGGGTGGCGCATCACCGGCATCTTCTTCGCGACGATCGCGGGACTGATGCTGCAGCCGCTTCCGGGCTCGCAGGTCGTCCTGCTCGGCATCACGGCGCTCGTGCTTGTTGGCCGGGTCCCGCTGGAACGCGCGTTGACAGGCTATGCGACGGCGTCGGTCTGGCTGGTCCTCGCCGCGATGCTGATGTCACGGGCGCTACGCGACTGCGGTCTCGCGCGGCGCATTGCGCTCTGGTTCGTCCGTGCAATCGGCCGGACATCGCTCGGTCTCGCGTACGCACTCCACCTCACCGACCTGACCCTTGCTACCGGGGTGCCGTCCATCACGGCCCGCGGCGGCAGCATCGTCTTCCCGATCGCGCGCAGCATTTCCACGTTGTACCGGTCCGAACCCGGTCCCACGTCTTCCCGCCTCGGCACTTTCCTGATGACGTCGATGTACCAGACCAGTGGTATCGCCTCGGCCATGTTCTTCTACAGCAGCGCCGCCAATCTGCTGATGGGCGATCTGGCGCGCCAGGTCGCGGGCATCGAGATCACGTGGGTCAGTTGGTTCCTGGCCGGCCTGGCGCCCGGCATCGTTTCGAGTGCGCTGATTCCGCCCCTCATCCTGCGCGTGCTGCCGCCGGAAGTGCGCAACACGCCCGCCGCGCCGGAGTTCGCGCAGAAGGAACTTGACAAGCTGGGACCGGTCAAGGGCGTCGAGGCCGTGGTCGCCGCGGTCTTTGTCGGACTCATCGGGTTCTGGGTCCTTTCGTCGTATGTCGATTGGCTCTCCGCCGGCCTGGTGGCGCTCGTCGGCCTGGGCGTGCTGTTCGTTTCCGGCGCGCTGAGCTGGAACTCGGCGCTGGGTGAGCGGTCCGCGTGGGACATCTACGTCTGGTACGGCGGACTGATAACGATGGGCGGCCTGCTGAACGAGAGCGGATCGACCGCGGCGTTCGCCAGCTTCGTCGGTGGGTGGCTTGCCGGCGTTCCCTGGCTGGCGGTGCTGATTGTCGCGCTGGTGCTCTATTTCTACGCCCACTACTTCTTCGCCAGCACGACGGCCCATGCGCTGGCCCTCTACGGTCCGTTCGTCGCGCTGCTCGCGGGCGCCGGCGCCCCGGTTGCGGTGGCGGTCTACGCGCTGGTCTATCTGAACAACCTGCAGGCGGGACTGACCCACTACGGCACGACTACGTCACCCATCAT
The DNA here is from genome assembly GCA_964636705.1 of uncultured Vicinamibacteraceae bacterium. GTDB lineage: Bacteria > Acidobacteriota > Vicinamibacteria > Vicinamibacterales > UBA8438 > VXRJ01. The sequence continues at coordinate 50,101 of CAZWUJ010000025.1, read as the reverse complement.
TTTCGTCGAGAATTACGTCAGCTTCGCCGACTGGTGGCGGGCCGGGTTCATCGTTTCGGTGCTCAACCTCGCGGTCTGGCTGACAGTCGGTATCGCGTGGTGGAGAATACTGGGGTTGTGGTGATGCGAGTTATCAGCAGGACGTCAACCGTCATTGCCGCTGCGCTATTCGCGGCGGCGTGCGGGGTGGAGCAACAGACGACGGAAGCGCCGGCGCCGGTCGCCGCCCCCGGCGATGCCGCGGCCGAAGGGCCACTGGATCTTTCCATTGCGGGCGGGCGTGTGATGGATCCGGAAAGCGGCCTCGACGCGATCCGCCACGTCGGCATCCGCGATGGCAGCGTCGCCATGATTTCCGAAACGCCACTCGATGCTGCCGAGACGATCGACGCCACCGGGCTCGTGGTCGCACCCGGCTTCATCGACCTCCACGCGCACGGTCAGGATCCGGCGAGCAACCGCTTTCAGGCGATGGACGGCGTCACGACGGCACTCGAGCTGGAGATAGGCGCCTTCCCCGTGGACCGTTGGTACCGCCGCCGCGGCGGGGCATCGCTCATCAACTATGGCGTCACGGTCAGCCATCAGGGCGCCCGCCGATGGGCGACCGGCAGCGTATTCGCCCGCAGCAACGACGACGGCACGTTCTCGCTGGGCGAGAGCAGCGATGACACGCTCTATCGCGCCGTTACCGCGGACGAACAGGCGAGACTCGACGAACTGATGGAGCAAGGCCTCCGCGATGGCGGTCTGGGCTTCGGCTTCGGACTGAGCTACACGCCGGGCGTCACCCATGACGAGCTTCTGCATCTGTTCGAGGTGGCGGCCGGTCACGGTGCGCCGTCGTTCGTCCACCTCCGTTCTTCCGGCGACTTCGTGCGGGGCGGCACGCTCGCGCCCTTCCAGGAGGTGATCGCCAACGCGGCCATCACCGGCGCGGCGCTGCACATCGTTCACCTCAACAGCAGCGCGGGCTCTGCGGCCGAAGCGGCGGTGGCGATGGTGCGGGGCGCCCGCGAGCGGGGCGTCGACGTGACGACCGAGGCCTATCCGTATACGGCCAGCGCCTCGCTGATCGAATCGCCGTTGTACGACTCCTGGGAAGGACGTCCCGCATCGGCGTACCAGTCGCTGCAATGGGTGGAGACCGGGGAGCGGCTGACGCCCGAGTCGTTTGCCCGCTACCGCCGCCAAGGAGGCTGGGTAATCGGGCACGGCCGCTCCGAGGAGTTGAATGCCTGGATCGTCGCGCAGCCGGACGTCATCGCGGCGAGCGACGGCATCCCGTTCAGCGAAGGACGGGCGCACCCGCGCGGGGCCGGGACGTTCTCCCGCATTCTCGGACACTACGTGCGGGACGAGGGAGTGCTCTCATTGATGGACGCGCTCCGCAAGATGACGCTCCTGCCGGCACAGCGTCTGGAGGCGATTGCGTCGGTGATGAGCCGCAAGGGGCGCGTACAGGTAGGGAGCGACGCCGACCTGACGATCTTCGATCCGGAGCGAATCATCGACCGCGCCACCTACGAGGCCCCGGATCAGTACTCGGAGGGGATAGCGCACGTGGTGGTCGGAGGAGAGTTCGTGGTGCGGGATGGCATGCTGTTGGAAGACGCCACCCCGGGCCGTCCCATTCTCGGCCGGCACCTGGAGAGCGAGACCTCTCCGTAGGAGCTTGTGCGCTCGCCAGCGTGGGCTTCCGGTCAGAGGGCGGGGCGACGCTCGCCGACGCGGGTCGCCTGCTCGAAGGCGTGGGCAAGCTGCAGGACGGCGAGATCGTCGTGCTGGCGGCCGACAATCTGAATGCCAACCGGCAGTCCGTCGCCGGTGAATCCGCACGGAACCGAGATCGCCGGCAGGCCGAGCACCGAGATGACGCTGCACGATCCCATCCAGTCGACATAGGTGTTCATGGCGACGCCATCGATCACGGTGGGGAATTCCTGCTCGACATCGAACGGCGGCACCTGCGCGACGGGGAGGACGAGGAACCGGTAGCGCTCCATGAATCGCCGCGCGCGCTCCAGCAACGCCGTCCAGTCGCGCGCCGCGGCAGCCAGTTGCGGGCCGCTCAGGCGGCGCCCCGCTTCGATGTTCCAGACCACCGCCTCCTTCATCAGGTCACGGTGTCCGTCGAGCAGCGAGCCGTAGCACAGCTCGAAGTACCAGGCGCGCCAGATCGCGAACACGTCGGCCGCGCCCGCGAGATCCGGTTCCGCATCCTCGACTTGATACCCGATCCCTTCGAACGTCGCCCGCTGCGCATCGACGACGTTGGTGACTACCGGATCGAAGGGTAGCCCGGCGAGCCGCCGGCTCCAGGCGATTGGCGCGCCGTTGCGACGGTCGCCATCGACTCCGTCACCGCTGAGCGCGCCACGCCCGAGCGGAGGCCGGAACCGCGGGCCCGGCTCGGGGAGCGAGATCGGAGCGCGCGCATCCGGACCGGCGATAGCGCTCAGCATCAAGGCAACGTCAGTGACCGTTCGCGCCATCGGTCCCTGCACGCCCATCGGAAACCAGGCAGCCTGACTCGGCCAGATCGGCACGCGCCCGGGCGATGGCCGGAAGCCGACCACGTTGCAGAAGCTGGCGGGGTTGCGAAGCGAACCACCCAGATCGCTCCCGTCGGCGATCGGAACCATTCCGGCGGCGAGTGCCGCCGCCGCGCCGCCGCTGCTTCCGCCGCACGTCCGGGTGGGATCGTACGGATTGCGGGTCGCGCCGAAGACCGCGTTGAACGTCTGTGACCCGGCCCCGAACTCCGGCGTGTTCGTCTTGCCGATGGTGATGGCGCCCGCCGCGCGCAGTCGCTCGACGATGAGGGCGTCAGCGTCCGGAACGAAGTCGGAGAAGATGCGGGATCCGAACGTGGTCCGGATGCCCTTCGTCCAGGTGAGGTCCTTGTGCGCGACCGGCAGGCCGTGCAGCGGCCCGAGCACGTCCCCCCGCCCGACCGCCGCATCCGCGTCTTCCGCCGCCCGCCGCGCCTCATCGGGGAGAAGCGTCACGATGGCGTTGATGGCGGGATTGACCGCTTCGATCCGCGCGAGGTGCGCCTCCAGCACCTCGACCGCGGACACTTCGCGCGCCGCGATCATCTGCGCCAGGTCCCACGCAGTGCGATACCAGAGGTTCGAGTCGGTCGGCATCGCGCTAAGCTGCGGAGGCGGCGCGACAGAATCGCTGGGAGTTTCTCCCGGTGCCGTGGGTTCCTACCGGGCGCCGCCGCCGCCCGTTGTGGTATCCAGCGAGAACGGATCCGGCCCGCGCCCTGCGGCGAACTCCCGCTCCCGAATCCGATGGGCGACGAACATCGCGCCCAACCCGTAGTTTCCCTCGTGGCACCGCGGCTCGTAGTAGATCCGATTCTGTTGGCCGCTCTGACGCTTCAGTTCCTGCCGCACGGTCCACGGCGCCGTCCAGACGGACGGATCCTCGATGGTCACCTCGTAGCTGAGCGTGTCGGCGTCGACTACGGTGTACCGCTCGACGAGCCTCCGGTTCACGGAAGAGGCGCGAAAAGGGAACTTCGGGGAGAAATTGGTGGTCTCTATGACCAGCGTGTCGCCCTCCCAGCGTCCCCGCGAGTCGCCATGGCGAAGACGGACCCCACTCGGCGGGTGTGTTCCGCTCAGATTGACGATGCGCTGGTAGCCTTGGCCCTGTCCCGTGTCGTAGGCGATCGCGACGGCGTCCTCGCCCTGAACGATGCGCCGGTGTCCGTTGAAGTCGGGCGTGGCGCCCAGCATGCACCGATCGCCCAGGCTCTGATCTTCGGGTCCGTCGTGGCGGTTCATCCGCAACGTGTTGTAGAAGGGCGGGACGTCGAACCGGCGCGGGGAAACCGGACCGTATTCCCCGCCCTCGCAGCCCGGCGCCTGCTGCTCGCAGGTCGGCGTGTTCCGCATCAGCATCACCCGCCACTCCCGCTTGACGTCCTCTTCCCGCTGCGCCTCCGGGGTCAGGGCCGGGATGCGCCCGTTCGGCGGATCGACGACGAGCGACGTGCGCGGCCCCGCCGGCTTCACGGAGGTGTACACGCCGTTGTAGGCCCCCGATACGTCCTGCGGGCTGCCGCGTGGACCGCGGCGGTTGCGTCCCGGGTCGAATCTGCGCACCTCATCGCGGGCAGCTCGCTCCTCAGCGGTAGCGAACTCTCGATCGCCCAGCTCGGGCGCCCGCTCAAGGGGGGTGTCGTAGACGTCCAGCCAGATCCCCGAGAGATCCGGGTGTCCCCATGCGGTCGTGCCAGTCGCCTGGCCCAGGGCGGGGACCGCGGCGAGCGGGAAGATCACGACGACGACGGCGAGTGCCGCAGCGAGGCCGAACGAATCCAGTGTTCGTCGCTTCATGTCTCGTGGACGATGGTCAGTTTCCGATGGCGATCAGTTCATCCTCGGTGCGAATGTACCAGTAGCCGTCGACCAGCGCCGGTGACGCGAGCGTGCGTGCGCCAATATCGTTCGTGTGCAGCAGGTCGAACTCGTCGCTGGCGCGGAGCACGAACGTGATGCCGTCGTCGTTCGTGAAGAAGACCTTGCCGTCGACGTAGATGGGGGAAGCCGAAAACCCCTCGCGGATGGCGCGGCCGAGCCGTCCCTGCCAGAGCACCTCGCCGGTGGCGGCACGAAACGCGGTGACGATGCTCGCCATGTCGTTGATGGTGTAGAGCCGGCCGTCGTACGCAAGCGGCGAGGGCACGAAGGGCGACCCGCGCGCCGTCGTCCAGGCGAGGTGCGTGCCGGTCACGTCACCACTGCCACCCGGGCGGATGGCGAGCGTCGGACCGGCGCGGCCGGAAGTGCAGAAGACCAGGCCCGCCTCCACCACCGGTGTCGGGATCACTTCGAAGTTGTTGCCGTCGCAGCGCCAGAGTTCGGCGCCGGTGGCCGGGTCGTAGGAGTGGACGCTGCGCGAGCTGCTGACGATCAGTTCATTTCGGTCGCCGGCGCGAATCATCACCGGCGTTCCCCAGCCTACAGTGGCCTCTCGCGCCGTGCGCCACACCTCCGCGCCGGTCGCGGTCTCGTACGCCGCAACGAAGCCTTCCGGCCGCTGGTCCTGGTAGATGAACAGGTGATCACCGTGCAGGAGCGGTGAGCCGGCGGGGCCGTGGTAGTTGTCGATCCGTCCCACCTCGGTGTGCCACAGCAGATTGCCTTCGAGGTCGAGCGCGACCAGGCCGCGGCTGCCGAGGGAGACGTAGACGCGTTCCCCGTCGGTGGCCGGTGTCGCGGAGGCGGGACCATTCTTCTGGTGGACCCGTTCCGGGTTCCCCGGCGCCACGTTGGTTTCCCACAGGAGCGAGCCGTCCTCGCGGCTGTGGGCGAGGACATGGAGGTCACGCCCGCCGTTGCGTCCCGCGGTGAGAAAGATCCGGTCTTGCCAGACGATGGGCGAGGAGTTGCCGCTTCCCTCGATTACGGTGCGCCAGACGACGTTCTCGGTGTCGCTCCACCGGTCCGGGTACCCGGTATCGCTGACGATGCCTTGACCGGAGGGGCCGCGCCAGCGGGGCCAATAGCTGGCTCCTGCGCCTTCCACCGCGACCATCGCGACCGTGTCCACCGCGGCGGTCTGCAGCGTCGTCGAGCCGCTTGCCTCCAGCGCCGGTTCCGGAGATGTGGCAGGGACGCAGGCGGTTGCGATGGCGCCGGCCGAAAGGATGGTCCCGAGTCGGTAAAGTGACATGGCTATTCCCTGGCGGCGGCGAGGGCGCTCGCGGGGGCGAGAGGTTCGGCGCCGCCTCTGGTGTAGTCGTCTCTCGTGACGATTGTGTAGGTGGAGTCGCCCCTCGCCACTTCCTTCCCGTCCTCGTTGGCTACAACGCTCTCGCCATGCATGATCCGGCGGCCCGTTCGAGTCGCGGTCGACGTGCAGGTGATCGTGCCGCGGCTCACGGGACGAAAGAACTTTACACGGAGGTCGACCGCGACGAGCGACCCGCCCGCCGTGATCAGGTCGCGGTTCTGATCGAGCGAGAGCAAGGCGTACGCGATGCCCGTATCGATGAGCGTAGCCGTCACGCCGCCGTGCAGGATTCCGACCGGCTGGGTCAGATCGTCACGGTGCTCGATCGACAGCACGGAACGTCCCGGCTGGCAATCGAGAACCTGAAGGCCGATCAGACGGAAGAAGGGGAGTTCCTGTGCACGCTGTCGGAGCCGGTCAAGGTACGCCCGGTCGTCGGGCAACGGGGGTGCCACGCCAGCGATTATACGGTTCGGGACGCGCGGAGGGTTGCGGAGCCGTGATCGCTATAATCGGCGATCCGTGATGCCGCCGACTCCGCGGAGATGCCGTCGGGTACTTTCTGCGCTGGCCCTCTGCGCCATCGGCGCTCTTGGCGCCGCGTCGGTGGCGTCGCTCGCGGCCCAGGACTGGCCGCACTTTTTCGGCCCCGCGCGCGACGGGCACTACACGGGTCCACCGCTCGCACGGGACTGGCCGGGCGGCGCGCCGGAAGAGTTGTGGCGTCGCGACATCGGCGCCGGCTTCGCGGGTCCGGTCGTGGCGGGGGGGCGGCTGCTGCTGTTTCACCGCGTCGGCAATGAGGAGGTGGTCGAGGCGCTCGACACGACCACGGGCGAGCCGATCTGGCGCTACGCGTACCCCACCACTTACCGCGACGACTTCGGCTTTGACGAAGGGCCACGGTCGGCGCCAGTCGTTGCCGGCGGGCGTGTCTACACCTTCGGCGCACAGGGTCAGTTGCACGCGGTCGATCTCGAGACCGGCGCCAGTCTCTGGAGCGTGGACGCAATGACACGCTTCCGCGTCCGGAAGGCATTCTTCGGGGCCGCTGGCTCGCCGCTCGTCGAGGATGGCCGGGTGCTCGCGAACGTGGGCGGTGTGGAAGACGGCATCGTGGCCTTCGATGCCGCCAACGGCGACATCGTCTGGACCGTCCCGGGCGAGGAGGCGAGTTATTCGTCGCCCGTCGCCGCAACCCTGGCCGGGGTTCGGCACGCGATCTTCCTTACCCGGGACAACGTCGTGAGCCTTGATCCTGCAACCGGCGCGGAGCGGTTCCGTCTCAACTGGCGAGCGCGCATCCGTGCGTCGGTCAACGCCGCCACGCCGCTCATCATCGGCGACCGGTTCTTCATCTCGGCGCAGTACGGAACCGGCGCCGGACTGTTCCGTGTGACGGCAGACGGTGTCGAGACGATCTGGACGTCCGACGACATCCTGTCCAACCACTACGCGACCAGTGTCCATCGCGACGGCTATCTCTACGGCTATCACGGCCGTCAGGAGTTCGGTCCGAGCCTGCGTGCGGTGGCGCTCGATACGGGTGAGGTGGCGTGGGAAGCCGACCGTTTCGGCGCGGGCAGCCTGCTTCTGGCGGACGATCTGCTTGTCGTCATGCGCGAGTCGGGCGAACTGCTTCTGGCCGACGCGTCCCCGGCGGCGTTTGCGCCGGTGGCCCGCGCGCGACTCCTCCCCGGCGTGGTCCGCGCCTATCCGGCACTCGCCGGCGGCATCTTCTACGTGCGGAACGACAGCACGCTGGTCGCGTTCGATCTGGCCGCGCAATAGGTGAACCCTCGGACGGCTGCGGCCGGTCCGCCGCCTCCGAAGCCGGTGCGTACCGGAAAGCTGGAAGGCAGATAGAGCCATGGCAGAACTGGTTGTCGTAGTTGCGGTGGTGTTGGGTGCATCAGCCACCTGTTCGCTCTTCGAAGCGGTTCTCTACTCGGTGCCGGCGAGCCGGATCGCGCAGCTCGAACAGGATCGGCGCCCGTCGGGGCGGATTCTGAAACAGATGCGCCATCATGTGGACCGTCCGATCGCGGCGATCCTCTCTCTGAATACCGTCGCGAACACCGGCGGCGGCGCCATGGCGGGCGCGCTGGCGGCGACCGCTCTCGGGCAGGACCGCGTCTGGATGTTTTCGGTCGGGTTCACTCTGGCGATCCTGTTCGTGTCGGAAGTCCTGCCGAAGACGATGGGAGTCGTCTATTCTCGAACGCTCGCGCCCTGGATCGCGCGTCCCCTCGCATGGCTGGTGGTGCTGTTCCGGCCATTGATAGCGCTGACCCAACTGGCCACACGGCTTATTCGCCGGCGCCCGCGGGAAGAAGGGGTATCCGACGAGGAGCTCCTGACCATGGTTGGTCTGGGCCTTCGCTCGGGCGACTTTCGACCTCATGAAGCACGCGTCATCCGTAACGTCCTGCGCCTTGAGGAGAGAACGGTGGGCGACATCATGACACCCAGACCCGTGGTATTCACCTTGGCCGCGGACATCAGCGCCCGCGAAGCCGGCGACAATGAAGAACTGGACAAGTACAGCCGCGTTCCGGTGCATTCCGCGGACAATCCGGATGATCTGATCGGGGTCATTCACAAGGTGGATATCCTCAGGGCCGTTGCGCGCGACGAGTTCGAAACCCGTGTCAGGTCGCTCATGCGACCGATCAATGTTGCCGTCGAGGCGATGAAGCTCGACGAGGCGCTCACGACGTTTCTCGAACGGCGCGAGCATATGCTGGCGGTTATTGATGAATTCGGTTCCTTCTCCGGCATTGTCACACTGGAGGACGTGCTTGAAGAACTCATTGGGCGTGAAATCGTGGACGAGTTCGATCAGGTGGCGGATCTTCGCGCTTATGCAAGACGCCGAAGGTTGCCAGGGGCGAGGAAGAACGCACCTTAGCGGAAGCGGAGTTAGGGTCTGTCGTAGTCTAATTGCGCTTGCATGACGCTGCCCGAGCCGTTAAACTTTCGCCTTTCGTGGTTCGAGAGCTTCCGGCACCGGGCTGGCAATCGGACGCGAGGGGGGATTGGAGAATGTCAAAGAACCAGGCGCTTGAGTTGCTTAGAGCAGAAGCACGGTCGCTTAGCGCTGACCTGGAGGCTGTCAACCGGGCCATCGCGGTGCTTGAAGGGGAGACCGCCGCCCCGGCGCCCGCCGGTCGGCGTCGTGGCCGGAAGCCGGGACCGAAGCCGAAGGCTCCAGCCGCAAGTGCCGCGGGATCCCGTCGCCGCCGATCGACAATGACCGCGGAGCAGCGCGCCGCCGTCTCGGCCCGGATGAAGCGCTACTGGGCAGCCCGGCGTGAGGCGAAGGCCCAGGAACAGGCCGAGTAGCCGAGTAGACTGGCGCGTCGTGTCGTATCGTCGAACTTCGCGACGCGTGAGTTGACAATAGCCGTCGCTCACAAAGATATTGTCGTCCTGATCCCACCCCACGTCGCATCCTTCCGGCCGGCGGCCCAGATTCATGGTTACCTAATCGGCGGGGTTGAACTTGACGACCACGTTGGTTCCCTTGTCGGCAATCCAGAGGTTGCCCATGATGAAGTGCTGGTGCCGGAGGTGGGACTCGAACCCACACGGAGAGTGAACCCCACCGGATTTTGAGTCCGGCGCGTCTGCCATTTCGCCACTCCGGCGATCTGAGGACAACGTCCGAGGGCCCCGGACGCTAAGGACGGACCGTGCCGTCGTGACGCCAGAGGTACAGTGTGCGAGTACTGCCACGCTCGTCCTCGAAGCGGTCTATCTCGTCGGCTTCCCAATCGCCCATGCTGAATGCGTGCGAGACGATGCGGGCTCCGGCCCTGAGCTGGCGGGTCAGGATCGGGCGCAACTTCGCGTTCGACGACGAAAGCAAGTACAACGTCACTACCGTTGCGTCGGAAACGTCGGCTGCAAGGGCGTCCATTTCGATGAACTCCACGAGATCCTGGACGCCGGCCCGCTCGGCGTTTGCGTTCGATTCGGCAATGCGCTGGGGGTCGATGTCGATGCCGACGCCGCGCGCCCCGAACCGTTGGGCGGCGGCGATCACGATACGGCCGTCGCCGCTGCCCAAGTCGTACACCACGTCGTCCGCCGTCACCCCCGCGAGCGTCAACATCCGTTCGACGACGTCATCCGGCGTCGGCACGAACGGCGCGAGGCTCCGGTTGTCCTGGATCCGCGCTGCAACGCCATCGGGCAACGACCCCGATGCAACGAGGAGCAGAAGCCCAGCCGCGACAGCCACGGTGCGGAGAACCTGTAGTCGCCTCATCGCCCTACTCTATAACAGCCGCCTTCCGGCCGGTCAACGATGGGCTATAATGGCAGGGCCGTTCAGACGATCGAACGTTCGTCAGTCGCCGTAGACGCTTGAGCTTAGGGGGCGTTGGTGCCATTCAAGGTCGGAGACAAGGTCATCTACCCGAATCAGGGCATCGGCGTGATTGAGCGGATCGAAACCCGGACGATCATGGGGACCACGTGCGGCTTCTACTCTCTCCGCATGACATCAAGCGAAACGACCGTGATGGTGCCCGTAGACAACGTGGATGATGTCGGTCTCCGGCGAGCGATCGAGGACCGCGAGGTGCGCCGTCTCTTCACGCTGCTGGGTAACGGTCGAATTGAGGACCACCAGAACTGGAAGGGCCGCTTCAAGGAGAACTCGAACAAGATGCGGACCGGCTCGCTCTACGACGTGGTTGACGTACTGAAAAGTCTCAACCACCTGAGCCAGTCCAAGAACCTCTCGTTCCGGGAGAAGCGGATGCTCGACCGGGCGAAGTTTCTGGTGGTTTCCGAGTTGTCGGAGGTCGTGGGCGAGTCGCTTGAGGCGATGGAAACGCGGGTCAACGAGGCGCTTGAGCAATGCGTCGCGAACTGGGAGCGCCTCGCTGCCGACGCCAGCGTGGCGACAGACGCTCAGGAAGAACAGACGACCGCACCCATGGAGACAGTTGCCAGGAAGAAGCCGGCCAAGGCGATCTTCACGACCGAAGCCGCCGCTGCGACGGCATCGAACAAGGCAAAGGCAGGAACTTCCAAGGCGAAGGTGGCCCTTAAGCCGGCAGCCGCGGAGGGGCCTCCGCCGCGCCGCGCCGCGCGCGCATCCTAGAGCGACTCCAGGCGACGGTTCCTCGCCCGTGGTGGAGTCCTTCCGCACTCTCGTCGCAACCGTCCGGTCGGCCGCCGCTTTCGTGGGTGTCAGCCTCTGGGTCCTCCTCCTGGCCCCGATAGGCGTTGTCCTCGCGCTCCTGTTCCGCTGGACCAACATCCTCTACATTCTCGGTCGCGGCGGTGTCCGCCTTGGCCTGACAGCGGCCGGTCTGCGTGTCGAAGTAGAGGGCGCCGGCGAGGTCCGACCGGAACGTGGCACCGTTTACTGCGCAAACCACAGCAGCAACCTGGAGCCTCCGATCATCTATCTGGCGCTGGCGGCGGTCCACCCAAGGCTGAAGATCCTTTACAAGGCCGAACTGCGGCGTGCCATTCCGCTGCTTCGGACCGGCTTCGACGTCGCGGGATTCGTCCCGATCCAACGGAGCAATGTGGAGCAGAGCGGCCGCGCCATCGAGCGCGCGGCGGCGGCGCTCGAGTCGGGCGACTCTTTCATGATCTTCCCGGAGGGCACGCGCAGCCGGACCGGTGAGTTGCTGCCCTTCAAGCCGGGCGGCTTCGTCATGGCGATGAAAGGGCGCGCGCCGGTCGTACCCATTGCCGTCACCGGCGCTGCCCGCGCCATGCGGAAGGGAAGTCCTCTGATTCGTCCGGTCACGATTCACGTGCGGATAGGGCAGCCCATCGCGCCGGATGGCGAAGGTCCTGCCGCCCGTCGGGACCTCATCAGGCGGACGCGCCAATCGATCGCGGCGATGCTGGGCTAGATAGGCCTGGTCGGGCTAGCCGCCGACGAAGAACGTGACTGTCCAGGGCGGAAGCGGCGTGTCGTCGTTGGCGGTGATGCCGTCGAGCAAGTCGACCGTCACACTCTGAAAGCGCTCGAGTTCCACTTCGAAGCGGACCTCCAGCACCCGGTTCCGGCCCCGATAGCTGGTCGTCAGAGGAATCTCCGCGCTCGTTGCGCCGGCGCCCTGTCCGTAACGTGCGCGAACCCTTCCCCCGAACGATTCGGCGTCCATGTCGCGCGAGAACTGCACACGAAGGGTACCGTCCGGCGGCACGTCGATCTCATCCGCAAGCGGCGCGCTGAAGATGACTTCCGGCGGCGGCAGCCGGCTTGCCGCAGCGGAAGCCGCCGTGGCGACGGCAGCCCTGTCCTCGACGGGCTCAGCCAGCCGCAGTGCGCCGGCTTCGAGCAGCACCATGCCGCTCTCCATGCGAACCGACCCGGTCACTTCCAACCACCGCCCGGTGTCGCGCCTTGCAAGAACGTCCAGCTCGAAGTCGTTTCCCTTCGGTTCCGTTCCTACCACCCAGACGGCGGCGTCCGCGGACCGAAGCACGAAGTCCCACCGGCTCTCGTCAGGCGCCTCGGGCATGTCGCCGTACAGATTGCGTCCGCGAAACCGTCCAATCACCGTCACCCCTTCGTTCTCGTAGCGAGCGGGGTCGAGGACAATGCTTCGAAGGGTTGTTGTCGTGGCGGTTTCCGCGGGCCGTGACTCGGTCGCGATCAGGAGCGGCAGTTCTCCTCTCGTTGGCCAGGGGCGCCGGAGCAGTTCTTCCGAGATCCGGCTGATCGGCAGGCCTGCGAGCCGCTGATCGTTCTCGTCGAGACGACCCACATCAAAGAAGGTCCCAACGACTTCGATTCGCTCGCGCACGCCGGCCGGCGGTGGGGGTACGTCGAGCGCCAGGATGCGGAAGCCGTCATCCTCGTTCACAAGCCACGTGAGCACCTGTTCCGATACGGCCTCGGTGAAGAGCACGACTTCCTGACCGTGGAAGAAGAAGGGGTGCTCCTCTATCGCATCGAGTGTCGCCGCCCGGCGCGTCTGTGCCGTGGCGGGCGTTGCAGCGAGCAGCGCAGCGGTGGCGAGAACGGTCCACAGACCCTTCATGGTGGCATCGTATACCGTTCGCGCCTCCGGCATACCGCTCTCAGGTGGCGTAGAGACGTTCGATGGCGTCGGCCCAACGCTCCCCGACGACGTTCCGCTTCACCTTGAGGGTCGGGGTCAGCTCGCCGGTCGCAATGCTGAACTCGGCCGGCAGCAGCGCGAACCGCTTTACCTGTTCGTGCGGCGCGAGATCCGCGTTGACCTCGGCCACAACGCCGTCGAACAGGCTCACCACGTCAGGCCGCTCCACGACCGCTTCGCGAGGTACGTCACCCGCCGCCGGCACGCGTGCGGCGACGGTGGGGAAGTCGGGAATCAGCAGCGCCGAGCAGTAAGGACGTCTGTCACCAATCAGCACCGCCTCCGCGACCAACGGTGATCGCTTCAGCGCCGCCTCGATAGGCGCGGGCGGGACGTTCTTGCCGCCCGCGGTGACGATAAGCTCCTTCTTGCGGCCGGTGATGGTGAGATAGCCATCCTCGTCCAGGCTGCCGAGGTCACCGGTGTGGAACCAGCCGTCACGGATGACGTCGTCCGTCGCCGCTTGCTTGTGGTAGTAGCCCCGCATCACGTTGGGGCCACGCACCAGCACCTCGCCGTCGTCCGCGATCCGGATCTCGACGTTCGGGATGGCGGGGCCCACGGTTCCGAGCTTGGGCCTCTCGAGCGGATTGACAGACACCGTCGGCGACGTTTCGGTCAGTCCATAGCCTTCCAGCACTGGCGCGCCAATCGCGAAGAGGAACTCCGCCACCGGCACCATCAGAGGCGCGCTGCCGGACACCAGGATACGGATCCGGCCGCCGAGCCGCTCCCGAATCTTCGACAGCACCAGTCGGTCGGCCAGCGGGAACTGTAGCGCGTTGCCGAGAGGCGCCGGCTTTCCCGCCATGCGTGCGTGCGCGCGCGCCGTGCCGACTCCCACCGCCCAGTGGAACAGCTTTCTCCGCAGAGCGGGCGCGCCTTCGACCGCCTCGTAGATTCGCGCATGGAGCTTCTCGTACACGCGCGGGACACCGGTCATGACGGTCGGCTTGACCAGTTGCATGTTGGGGGCGATGGTGTCCAGCGACTCCGCGAAAGTAATCGTCACGCCCCTCCACAGGTTGAGGTAGTTGACCAGCCGTTCGAACGCATGGCTGAGCGGAAGAAACGACAGCGTGACGTCCTGATCGTTCAGGGTGACGATCCCGGCGGAATCGATCATGTTGCTGGCGAGGTTGCCGTGCGTGAGCATGACGCCCTTGGGCTCGCCCGTCGTGCCCGACGTGTAGATGATGGTCGCCAACTGATCCGGCTGGATGGCGAGCGCCGCCTCCTTGTAGCCAAGTCCGATCCCGTCACCGGTGATCAGATGCTGATGGCCCCGCGACGCCAGCTCGGCCAGACTCAATGTCTCGCGCCCCGAAGCGCCCGCTCCGCCATCGGAGCCCGCATCGCCTTCCGGCGCATCCATCACGATGAGCGTGCGCAGACCAGGCAGATCGTCCCAAACGGCCCGGACCTTTGCCGCCTGTTCTTCATCCGCCGCCACTATCGCGGACGCGCTCGAGTCCGCGAGGATGTAGCGGACCTGCGAAGGGGGCAGGGTCGGATAGATCGGCACGGTGACGCCGCCCAGGGTCAGGACGGCGAGGTCGGCAATCATCCACTCGGGACGGCTGTCGGAGAGGATCGCGACCCGGTCGCCGTCCCTGACGCCAAGCGTGCCCAGACCGAGACTCTGATCGCGCACCTGGTCGAAGAATTCCCGCGTCGAGAGCATGACGGTCGTCTCGCCGCGGCACTGACCGATCAGGGCGTCCTTCGGATGGCGCCCGTGAACGTAGAAGGGCAGTTCCGCGATCGTGCGGATTGGGTCGTCCATGGTTTGCGCTCCCCCCGCGCCGCTCAGGGCGCCTCGAAGTCTCCGGATCGTCCCCCGGTCTTCCTCACCAGGCGGACACCGCTGATCACCATCCGCTTGTCGACGGCCTTCATCATGTCGTAGAGAGTGAGCGCGGCGGCCGAGACCGCCGTCAGCGCTTCCATCTCGACGCCGGTCCGTGCCGTCGTTCGGACGGTTGCCTCGATTCCGTAGCCGTCCGTTTCCTCGATCAGCGCCACCACCACCTGCGTAAGCGGCAGCGGGTGGCAAAGCGGGATCAGGTCCGACGTCTTCTTCGCTGCCATGATCCCGGCCAGACGCGCCGCGTTGAGCGGGTCCCCTTTGGCGACCCTCCCTTCACGGATCGCGGCCAGCGCTTCCGGGCTGATCGCGATGTGGCCGCGTGCCACCGCGACACGGTCCGTCACCGGCTTGCCGCCCACATCGACCATCTGGACGCGTCCCCGTTCGTCGACATGGCTGAGCCTCTGCTCCCGTCCGGGGCGATTCCGGTCCGCCGTCACGCTCCCGCCTCCGCCCCCGTGCACTCTTCGAGGCCCGCCAGGAAGAATGACAGGCTCTCGAGCGAAACGGTCAGGTCCACGCTCTTCAGCCTTACGCTCTCGGGCACGCGCAGCGCGCCGGGGGAGAAGTTCAACACCGCACGGATTCCCGCTTCCACCACCGTATTGACGACCTGCTGGGCGGAGGTTGCCGGCACCGCGATCACCGCGATGGCGATGGCTTCGCGCCTCGTTACCTTGCCGAGGTCTCGGATGTCATGGATCGGCACGCCACTCCGGGACGTGCTTCCTACCTTCTCGCGCAGCGTATCGAACAGAGCGACGATCCGGAACCCTTCGCGGCGGAAGCCGGGGTAGTCGGCCAACGCGAGGCCGAGGTTTCCCGCTCCCACGATTGCCACGGCCAGCTTCCGGTCGAGCCCGAGAATGGTGTGGAGCTGCTCCTTCAGGTCCTTGACGACATAGCCGACGCCTCGAATGCCAAGGTCGCCAAAGTGGGCGAGGTCCTTGCGGATCAGAGCCGCGTTCAACCCGAACTGCTCGGCAAGCCCCTTCGACGACACGGTTCTCACTCCCCGCGTGTCCAGCTCGTTCAGGAACCGCAGATAGAGGGACAGCCGGTTGATAGTGAGCTCCGAGATTTCTTCGCGCATCGGATGACGGGGTGCGCGGGCCGCGGCTCAGAAGAGCGTCATGTCGTTCAGCGGCCACCACCGGACCTGCACCTTGCCGATGATGTAGTCCTTGGGCACCTGACCCCAGTGCCGGCTGTCGGAACTGTTGTTACGGTGATCGCCCATGACGTAGTAGAACGCTTCCTGAACCACTTCCGGCCCGCGGTCCTCGTGGCTTCGGAACTCCGGACGAACCTCCAGGTCCGGCCGCAGCACCTCGTTCACGTAAACCTGTCCATTGTCGATACGGACGGTGTCGCCGGGTCCCGCGATTACCCGCTTGACGAAGTTCTTCTCGGGCTCGTGCCGGTACTTCAGCATGACGATGTCCCCCGGCTCCGGGTCGCGCGCGCCGATGTACGTGCCTATGCGCCAGTCGCTGAAGTGATAGACCGCCTTGTTGACGATCAGGCGGTCCTGATCCTGGAGCGTCGGCTCCATGCTCTTTCCTTCGACCCGCGCCACCTGGAAGCCGAAGGTGACTATCAGCGTGGCGTACACCGCCGCCGAGGCGAGCGTCTTGACCCAGGCGGCCAGTTCGATGCCTGCCCGGTGAAGGAACTGCGACCTCCGAGACGGCCCCGGTGGGGGTTCGGCTGTCTGTTCCGAGCGGAAGATCTCGTCGAGCGAGTCGCCCGGCCTTATAGGTTGAGGTATTGGCGCAACCGCTTCGTCTGAGCCCGGCTGACCGGGATTTCCGTCTGTTCGGGATCCTTCATCTTCAGCATGTACGTCCGGCTGAACCACGGCACGATCTCCTTGATCTTGTGGATGTTCACCAGGTGTGATCGATGTACGCGCCAGAACAGCTCCGGGCCGAGGCGCGAATGGAGCTCATCGAGCGTCCGGCAACTGGCCGCGCCGCGTAGCCGGCCGGTGCTGACCTTGATTACGTCGTCCGCCAGGGAAGCGAAGACGATTTCCTCGGGCTGCACCAGCACGAACCGATCGCCGGCGCGAATGGCGATGGGCTCGCGACGGGATCGGCGATCCGCCACAAAGTCGGCGATCCTTTCCAGTGTCGCAGCCGCGAGAGGCAAGGCGTCGCCCCCTTCGTCGCCGTCGGGGGGTTGCGGCGTCTCGAGCAGACCGCGGACACGCGCGATAGTCTGCGCGAGCCGCGCCGGCGCTACCGGCTTCAGGAGGTAGTCGACCGCGTTCACTTCGAACGCCTCGATGGCGTGCTGATCGTAGGCGGTGACGAAGACGACGGACGGCGATACGGCACGCTCGACCAACGCGCGCGCCACCTCGAAGCCGGTGCGGCCCGGCATCTGCACGTCGAGCAGCACCACGTCGGGGTGGAGCGCGTCGATCAGCTCCAGCGCCTGCAGCCCGTCACGTGCCTGACCCGCCACCTCGACGCCGTCGAGCTGCCCGAGTTGAAAGCAGAGCTCATGGCGGGCCGGTTCCTCGTCGTCCACTACCAGCGCACGAATGCCCATAAGTGATTGCCACGTTTATCTTAGCCGCTTCCGACTCCGGCGGCGGATACTGGCTTCGGAATCTCCAGTTCCGGAATCTCCATACGCGCGCACGTGCCTTCCCCCGGCGTGCTTTCCAACTGGAGGTGGTAATTCTCGCCGTAGATGGTCCGGAGGCGCTCGTCAACGTTGCGAAGGCCGATGCCGTCACTACGGCCCAGCACGTCGGTGGTAACCATGCCGGCGCCGTTGTCCGCTACCTCGAGAATCACGTGGCCGTTCCGTCGCGCGCTGCGTATGGCAATCCGCCCGCCGCCGACTTTTCTCTCGATGCCGTGCTTGATGGCGTTCTCGACCAGCGGTTGCAGGACCATGGAAGGGACGACGATGTCCAGCGTGTCGGGGCCGATCTCCTTCTCGATGGCGAGCGTCGGCCCGAAGCGTACCGCCTCGATGTCGAGGTACTCGTCAACCGAGGCAAGCTCCTCCCGGAGCGTAACGTAGTGTTCCCCGGTGTGAAGCAACCGCCGGAGCATTGCCGACAACTTGATGATGAGCATCCGGGCGGTTTCGGGCTGGGACCGGATCAACGAAGAGATCGAGGTGAGCGTGTTGAACAGGAAATGCGGATTGATCTGCCGCGTGAGGGTTTCCACCCGCTCCGCCATAAGCAGCTTGTCCTGTTCCTGCAGCCGGTGTTCGATTCGGGCGCTGTTCCAGATCTTGATGGGGATGGCGACGCTCAGCACCGTCGACAGCACGATCAGGGCGGCGATCCACACCGTCTCCGGCCGAAGGAAGAAGATTCCCACGGGCCCGAAGCGGAAACCGATTGCCTGGCGGATCGCTTCGAGGCCGACCGGCGCCGCGGCCAGCAACACGTGCCAGTCGATCCGGAAGCGGCTCACCGCCTTCCAGGTGTGCTTGGGCAGGTCGGCAAAGAACAGGGGAGACAGACGCCAGATTTCCTCCTTCGGGCAGAGTTCGCGCAGACCGCCGCCGGCGAAGCCGCACCCGACCGCGAACGGCAGAGTTCCGATCTCCCCGCCGGTCAGTGCGGGGACGCCGACGAGGATCCCGACGATCGCGCCGGCATAGGGTCCGGCGATGAGGCCCGCAAGATAGGGTCCGGCGAGCGCGAAATCGGCGGCGTTGTAGCCAAGCAGCAGCCGGGCGCCGGCACCGGCGGCGAGCGGCAGGCCGAAACTGAAGGCGAAGACCAACCGTTCGCGCCAGGCTCGCTGCTCGGTCAGCAGGATCCGCCGGAACTGGCGGAACCGCACCAGCATGGTGGCCAGCGTTGCCACTACCGCCAGCTTCACCACCAGCGTCGTGAGCAGTAGCTGGGTGCCCGAAAGGAACCGTGCTTCGGGCGGCATTGCGAGCATGATACCCCGTGGTATAGTCCGCGGATGCCCGTCAGGCTGTTCGGAAACGACGGCGGCGGCGATCCCGCCACGCGGGCACTCTCCGTGGCCGACGTGCAGAGCACGTTCGTCGAGGACGTCTACGACCGCCTCGGCTGGAGGCTGGACGACTGGCTGTTCGGCCCCTCCCTTCATCCGGGACGCCTGCAGGCGATCCGCAAACTCGATCTCCAGCCGGGCGACAAGGTTCTGGAAGTGGGAGTCGGGTCGGGCATCAACGCCACGCTCTATCCGCGTTACGTCAACGTGACCGGCATCGATCTTTCCGGCAAGATGCTGGAGAAGGCGAGGCGCCGCCTCGCCAAACGCAGCGTCGACAATGTCCGGTTGCTGCAGATGGATGCTGCGGCGCTGGAGTTCCCGGACGATTCATTCGACCTGGTATACGCCCCTTACGTAATAAGCGTCTGCTCCGATCCGGTGAGGGTTGCGCGCGAGATGCGTCGCGTCTGCAGACCCGGCGGCAGGTTTGTCTTTCTCAACCATTTCCGGAGCGCGAACCGTCTGGTGGCGCGTACGGAGCGGTGGCTGTCGCCGCTTACCGTCCATATCGGTTTCAAGTTGGACCTCGACCTCCCCGCGTTCCTCACCCAGGCGAACCTCGATCCGATCTCGATCGAGAAGGTCAACATTCCCCGCATCTGGTCGCTGGTCACCTGCGGCAAGGATTGACAGCGGCGCTGGACTCCGGCGGCGGCGCGTCTCAGGCGAGCCGCACGTCGATCATCGTGGCCACTACCTCGGCTCCGTCGGTCGCCGGCATCTCGGGAAGCGGCTGCGCCAGGACACGATCGATCGCCGGTTGCCACCGTCCCGCCAGGAGGTCGTGGCGCGGAATGAACACGCTGGGGATCAGGTTCGCCATCTCCGCAACGAGGACGTCGTATTCCGGAAAGCGCCCCCGGTCCGTGTAGATCATCGCGGTGCGATTGGCCGCGCACTCCGCCACCATCCCGTACCCCGGCTTGGTAACCACGACGTCCACCGCCGCCACCAGGTCCTCGTAGTTGATTGCCAGTTCGGCCATCCAGGCTTCGTCCAGCGTGGTGACCGCGCACCCGGGCGCTTCGTCCGGCATGACCCCGGCGCTGACGGTCGTCGTGACCACATGGCAGTCTCGCAACTCGCTCAACCGCACCCAGTCGATGGGGCCCACGCCGTACCTCCCGAACGCGCACAGCACGACATGCCGGTCGGTCGGCAAGCCGAGCCGCCGGCGCACGTCGCCCGGCGACCGCGCCGCGCGGCGCGCAACGAGTGGGACGTCGACCAGTCGTCCATTGTCGAAAGTCTCGAAACCACCGCAGAGCGGCAGGCGCCACGCCTGGTCCGCCTGCGCGTAGGCGGCGCGGATGGTTGCGACGAGCGTCGGCGCCAACGCGGCGGTTTCCGGATAGCCGGCGTAGATCCAGTCCCAGGTGAAGTTTCCCACTACAACTGACGGCACGCCGGAGCGCGCGGCGGCGGCGCAGGCGAGCGGTGGGATGTCGCCCACGACCAGATCCACCCGGCCGGCGGCGAGCCGGACCGCCTCCGCATCCGCGCGCGCGTCGAGCGACCGATGGAAGGCGTGGGCCTGCCCGATGGATGCCGCCACGTCAATCGTCAGACTGTCCGGCTGCACCATTCCGGTGTCCGTCTCGACCTCGTTGAAATCGCACTGACGGCCCAGCGCCCGGTCGAACATCCAGCGGGGCGCCGGCGTCCGGATCGTTACCCGCACATCCGGCCGCCGGCGCCGGAGGGCCCGGATGATCTCTATCTGCCGGGCCGCGTGACCGAAGCCATGTCCCGAGATGTAGAAGGCGACGGCAGCCATCACTCGTCGCCGTCCCGGCGGAGAGCGCAAACGGGCCGGTCTCCGGAGGGGGCGGCTGGTATCATGCCGCCATGCCGCTGCACGAACGGGAGTTCTTCGACGAGACGCATGAGACGAAACCGGCATCGTACACCTGCCCGAAGTGCCGGTTCCGGGGCGAGTACCAGGTCCGCTGGATCCGCCGGGTCAGGAAGGCGCAGCCCCCGAAGCGGGCGAACGCCGCGGATCGCGAGATGTTCAAGAAGCTCCGGAACTACATGGTGCGCGTCGACGACATCATGGTGTGCCGGCAATGCCGCCGCCGCTTCGAGATTCCCTCCCATCAGAACCTGGCGTTTTTCTGATGCCGGCCGGCGCCACGTCTATAATCGCGAAGTGAGCCCTCATCACCGGTGGCGCGCGTGCCTGGCGTTGCTCGTTGCGCTGGCTTTGCCGGCCATCAGCTCGGCCCAGACCGCGGAAGCCGACCTCGCGTTTCATCAACAGGTCACGCGCGCGCTGGCCCACGGCGACTTTGAAGCCGCCGGGGATTTGGCCGGTACGCGCGAACCCTCCGACCCCGCCGCGGCGGCGTTGCGGGCGCGGCTGTTGATCGAGACGGGTCGCTACGAGGAGGCCGAAGCGTTGCTGGCGCCGGTGGCCCGGGCGGCGCCGGATACGGTGGCGGGCCTCGAGTTCGGTCGCCTGCTCGCCACCGTCGGACGAGTCGACGAAGCCGCGTCGTTCCTGGAAGCGGTCATCGTCGCCGGAATGAACACGCCGGAACCGCTCCGTCAGTACTACGGAGGACTGGCGTCGCGGGCGGCCGGCGGCTTCCAGCGCGCGAACATGTTCTTTCGCGGCGCCTCGCGGTTGCTGCCGGACGATCCCGCGGTTCAGGCCGCCTGGGGCGATCTCTTTCTCGAAAAGTACAACTACGCCGACGCGCAGCGGTCGTACCAGGATGCCCTCGCGCTCGATGGGGAATGGTCCCCCGCGCTCGTCGGACTCGCCCAGGTGCTGGCGAACGCCGGCGTGCCGATTCAACTGGAGGCGGGCGCCCAACCCCTTACCGCACGGAGCGCGGCGGAACGCGCGCTCGCGATCGATCCCGCGAACGCACGCGCCCACCTCGTGATCGCCGAACTCGAGCTCTCGGATCAGAACCACGACACAGCGCGCGAATCGATAGACGCGGTGCTCGAGAACAACCCGAATCACCTGGAGGCACGCTCGCTCGTGGCGGCGATCGCCTGGCTGGAAGATCGCCGGGACGACTTCGAAGCGGAAGTGGCGGAGATTCTGGCGATCAACCCGTCATACGCGGATGCCTATCGGATCGCCGGTTACCACTTGGCGCGCGCCTACCGGTTTCCGGAGGCGGTCACCCTGGTCCGCCGGGCGCTCGAACTGAACCCGGACCACATCCGCGCGC
This sequence comes from uncultured Vicinamibacteraceae bacterium, assembly GCA_964636705.1. GTDB lineage: Bacteria > Acidobacteriota > Vicinamibacteria > Vicinamibacterales > UBA8438 > VXRJ01. Next base: position 28,176 of record CAZWUJ010000025.1, on the reverse strand, counting down.
ATGCCGATCTCGGGATGCACCTGCTTCGGACCGGCGACGAAGCGGGTGCTCGCGCGGCGCTCGAACGGTCGTTCGAGGCGGACCCCTACGACGTCGTCACCTTCAACCTGCTCGAAATGCTGGATCAGCTCGACGAGTTCGAGACATTCGAGGAGGGCGATCTCATCGTCCGCCTCCATCCAGACGAAGCGCCGGCGATAAAGGACTACGTAATCGACGTGGCGCAGGAGGCGCTCGACACACTCTCCGACCTGTACAACATGACGCCCGAGACGCCGGTCCTCATCGAGATCTTCCCGCGCCACGACGACTTCGCCGTCCGCACCCTCGGCCTGCCCGGGATGGTGGGCGCGCTGGGCGCCTGCTTCGGCCGCGTCGTGACGATGGTTTCGCCCCGCGCCAGCCCGACCGGCAGCTTCCACTGGCTTTCGACCCTCTGGCACGAAATGGCCCACGTCGTCACCCTGCAGATGTCGAACCAGCGGCTGACGCGCTCGCTGAGCGAGGGCATCTCGTCGTTCGAGGAGAAGCGGCGGAATCCCGCCTGGGAACGCGACCAGTTGTTTGAGTTCCTGACCGCGATCAACGCCGGCAACCTCCGTTCGATCGCCGAGCTCGACAGCGAGTTCACGCAGGGGGGACTCGGTCTTGCCTATTTTCATGCCTCGCTCGTCGTGCAGTACATCGTCGAGACACATGGCGACGAGACGTTGCAGACCCTGATCCGGGCCTACGGTGACGGTCTCGATACCGAAGGCGGACTGGAACGGATTGGACTCACGTTCGACTCCCTGCAGGCAGGTTTCGACGCCGACATTGAGGAGCGCTACGGCGACTGGAGGCGCGCTCTGGAGGGCGCGCCGGCCTTGCCGCCCGGGGAGGGGGACAATCGGCTGGAGCTTCTTCGCGGGCTGGCCGAAGAAAACCCGGGCAGCTTTCAGGCGCAGATGGCGTTCGGCGCCGCGGCGCGCGCGGCGGGCGCGCTCGACGAGGCGCGCGCGGCGCTCGAACGGGCGGTCGAACTCTTCCCGGTGGCCACCGGCCTCGAGAGCCCCCGTGGTCAACTGGCGATGACCGCGCAAGAGGAAGGGGACACCGAACGGGCGATGCATGAGCTGGAGCTGTTGCTCGAGCACGACGAGAGTTCTCCCGAGACGGCGCGCGTCCTGGCGTCGCTGGCGGACGCGGCCGGGGATGACCGGCGGCTTCGGATTGCCTACGAGCGGCTGATCGAGATCGATCCCTTCGATCCGATTCCGCACCAGGCCCTTGGCCGGATCGCCAAGCAGGAAGAACGGACGGAGGATGCGTTGCGCGAGCTGCGGATTGCACTCGCCCTCGGCCCCGTCGACCGCGTCGCGACGCACACCGACTATGCGGAGACGCTCGTTGTTGCGGGTGACCTGGCGGAGGCGCGGCGGCAGGCGATGCTGGCGCTGGAGATCGCCCCGACCTACGAGCGGGCGCAGGAGGTGCTGCTCGCGGTCATCGAGGCTTCTCCGTGAGGGCGGCGGTCATCCTGGCGGCCGCATTGATCCCTGCAACCGGCGTGACCGGATCGGCCTCCGCCGCCCAGGATGTCCCGCTGCCGGAGCGCGACGGTCTGACCGGCCTGGAGTGGCGCTTCGTCCGCATCCGCTACACGACCCCCCCCGGCCAACTGGCGGAGTTCCTGCGTACCTACGGGGTCGATCCGTGGATGGTCGACGCGCCGGTGGCGGAACAGAACCTCTCGCGCCGGATGGCGCGCGTGACGACGATCCAGGTGAACGAACCCATCGTCGCCGAACTGACGGATGACGCCCTCTGGGAACATCCTTGGATCTACGTCGTGGAGCCGGCCAACATGATGCTGACTGACGACGAGGCGTCCAACCTGCGGGAGTTCCTGCTGCGGGGAGGCACTGTTACGTTCGATGACTTTCACGGCCCGGTGGAGTGGGAACTGTTCGCGCGCCAGATGGAGCGGGTTTTCCCGGATCGCGGCATCGTCGACCTCGGGCCGGAGCACGCCGTGTTCTCGTCGTTCTACGACCTGGATGCTTACCCTCAGATCCCCGGCCTTGGATCCTTCTTCAACAACGTTACCTGGGAGAAGGGCGGCTTCGAGCCGAAGCTGCGCGCCATTCTGGCCGACGACGGGCGGGCGATGGCGCTGATCAACTTCAACACCGACATGGGTGATGGGTGGGAGTGGTCGAACGCCGAGCAGTACCCCGCCTACGTGCAGTACACGGCCCAGTCGTACCGCATGTTCATCAACGAGATCGTCTACGCGCTGACGCACTGATGACGAACGGATCGACGACAGCGCCAGCGGCGGTAACGGCGAGCGATGCAGTGGCCGCGCCGGGCGCGGCGGCGGCAGCGGCCGAGCGGGTGCGCGAAGCCCGCGCCCGCATCATGGGTGAACTGCGCAAGGTCATCGTCGGCCAGGACGAGGCGATCGATCTGGTGCTGACGGCGCTCTTCACCGGTGGCCACTGCCTGATCACCGGTGTTCCGGGTCTGGCGAAGACACTGCTGATAAAGACGCTCGCTGACGTCCTGCACCTGTCGTTCAAGCGCATTCAGTTCACGCCCGACCTCATGCCGGCCGACATCACCGGGACCGAGATCATCGACGACTCCGCCGGCCACCGCGAGCTGACCTTCGTGAAGGGACCGGTATTCGCGCAGATCATTCTGGCCGACGAGATCAACCGGACACCGCCGAAGACGCAGTCCGCGCTGCTCGAGGCGATGCAGGAGCACCACGTCACGGCGGCTGGACGTACGTTGCCTCTCGACGAACCGTTCCTCGTGCTGGCGACCCAGAACCCGATTGAGCTGGAGGGGACCTATCCGCTGCCGGAGGCGCAGCTTTCCCGCTTCATGTTCAACGTCGTCATGAGCTATCTGCCGGTGAGCGACGAGGTGGCGGTGGTGACGAGGACCACGTCGGACGAGACGCCGTCGGTGGAGCGCGTGCTGGAGGGCAAGGACATTCTGACCTTTCAGCGCCTGGTCCGGCAGGTGGTAGTGACCGAAGAGGTGGCCCGCTATGCGGTGTGCCTGGTGGACGCCTCGCGCCCTGGCCGTTCGGGCACGCCGGACTTCGTCGAACGCTGGGTCACGTGGGGTGCGGGCCTCCGTGCCTCGCAGGCCCTCGTGCTGGGCGGCAAGGCGCGCGCCCTCATGGCGGGGCGCTACCACGTTTCGGTGAGCGACATCCGGGCGCTGGCGAGGCCGACGCTCCGTCATCGCATAGTCACCAACTTCTACGCCGAATCCGAGGGCATCGACGTCGAGGCGATCGTCGCGCGGCTACTCGACACGGTTCCCGTTCCGTCCAGCGGGATGTGATGCCGCGCCGCACGCACGGTCGCGCCAGAGATGGGGGCGCGGCCGGTCCCGGGTGGCTCGATCCGGCGGTGGTCGCCGGCCTCGGCTCGATGGAACTGCGAGCCCGCACGGTGGTCGAGGGGTTCCTTCTTGGCTTGCACCGCAGTCCCTACACCGGTTTCAGCGTCGAGTTCTCGGAGTACCGCCCCTACATACCGGGGGATGATCTTTCCACCCTCGACTGGAAGGTGTACGCGCGGCTCGACCGCTACTATGTCAAGCGGTTCGAGGAAGAGACGAACCTCGAGTGCCGGCTGCTCCTCGATGTCTCGGCGTCGATGAGCTATCGGTCCGGCCCGGTGTCGAAGCTGGCGTACGGATCGTACCTCGCGGCCGCCCTCGCCTGGTTGATGGAGCGCCAGCGCGATGCGGTCGGTCTCGCGACGTTTGACGACCGGGTGGCAACGGATATCCCGCCCAGCGCAAGGCCGGGGCACCTGCGGCGGATTCTGGTGGCCCTCGACCACCTGGAAGCGGGTCGGCAATCGGATGTCGCCGCTCCACTGAACCGGCTGGCTGCCTCGATGCGCCGGCGAAGCATGGTGGTCGTCATTTCCGACCTGCTGGACGACCCGGAACGGATCGTCCAGAGTCTGCGCCACCTGAAATTCGGCCGGAATGACGTAGTCGTCTTCCACCTCCTCGATCCGGCGGAGCTGGCCTTTCCGTTCGAGCCGCCGACGCGCTTCGAGGATCTGGAGACGGGCGAGACGGTAACTGCCGTGGCCGCCGACTTGCGTCAAGGCTACCTGCGGGAGATGGATCAATTGCTCGAGCGCTACGCGAGCGAACTGCCGCTCGGCGGTATCGAGTACCACCGGATCGATACGTCGCAGCCGCTCGACGAAGCGCTACGGGCGTACCTCTCGTCGCGGATCAAGCGCGGCTGAGTACCGGGATGTTGTTTCTGTCGCCGCTGTTCCTGTTCGGCCTGCTTGCCGCCGCGCTGCCCATCATTCTGCATTTCACGCTTCGTGGCCGCGCTCCCCGCCTGCCTTTCAGCCACGTCCGTTTCCTCCAGCGGGCGTTCGTGCACCGCGACCGGCGGCGGCGATTGCGCGAGTTGATCCTGCTGGCCCTTCGGGTTGCCGCGATCGTTCTGCTCGCCCTGGCATTCGCCCGCCCGTTTCTGGACGTCGCGGACGGTACGGCGGAGGAAGCGGAGGAGCTCGCGAATCAGGTCGCGAGTGGCGCGGGGCCGGCTGTCGCGGCGGCCGAGCCGGGAGGGGCGGACCCGACCGGCGTGCTGGTCGTGGTGAACGGGGGCACGCTCGAACCGGGTGCGCTGTACCTGACCCGGGCCCTGGAGGTGGCGCCGCCGGAGCGGCCATTCGAGGTCCGGGCCGTGGCGCCGGAAGCGGTCGCGTCGGTCGAACCGGCGACGTGGGATGCTGCCGACGTCGTCGCGGTCGTCGGAACCACGGGCCTCAGCCGTCCGGGACGTGCGCGCATCGCCGGGTTCGTCGGCACGGGCGGCGGCCTGTTGCTCGCTGCGGGACCGGACGTGGACCCGAGCCTCGTGGCCGACCTGCTCGGTCCGTCGGTCCAGCTCGCGATGTCGCCGCCGCAGCACGACAGTGTCCGTCGTCTCGCCGCGGCGGATCCGCGCCATCCCATCTTCCGGTCGTTCGGCGGCCATGCCGCGGCGCTCGACCGGGCGCAGTTCACCGGCGTGACGCCGGTGACATTGCCATCCGCGGACGTGCTCGCGCGTTTCGACAACGGTGACGCGGCCCTGCTGGAGCACACCGGGACGACGGGACGCGCGCTGGTCTTTGCGTCCGATCTGAACGCCGCCTGGAACGACTTCCCGAGACGGCCGGACTACGTCCCCTTTGTCCACGAGGCGTTGCGGTACCTGGCGCCACGGGGCACGGACATGCCTTCCCCGGAGGAGGCGGAAGCGCCACTCGAGCCGCCGCCGGCCGACGTTGAACAGGATGCCGAACAGGCGCTCTGGTGGTACGCCGTTGCGGCGCTGGGCCTCGTCCTCGCGGGTGAGCTGTTCCTGGGCCGCACGATGGTCTGACTGGCATACACTGAGGGCGTGGCGGAAGCCTTTCGGACCGACATCACGGCTCTGCTTCGCGCAGTTCGGCGCCGGTGGGTGACGGCCCGCGCGATGGCCGCGATGGCGCGGGTGGCGGGCGCCGCGACGTTGCTGTTGGGGATTCTGCTGGGCGTTGACCGCCTCCTGCGGCCCGAGGAAGGCATGCTCCTTGCCAGCGGCGTCCTCGCCGGCGGCGTGCTCGCCGTGCTCGGCATCCGGCTCTTGCGCCCGTTCCGGAGTCTGCCGGACGATCGCCAGGTGGCCCGATTCATCGAAGAGCGGTGCCCGGAGCTGGAGGATTGCCTGGCAAGCGCGGTCGCGGTCGATGGGTCGGCGTCTCCGCTGGGCCAGCTCGTCCTGCGCGATGCGGCCCGGCATGCCCGCGAAGTCGATCCCGGCCGGATTGTCGACCCGGGCGCCCTGCGCCGCGCGATAACCGCGGGCATCGGCGCCAGCGCGGCATTCGTGATCCTGGCGGTCGCTGGCAGTGATTTTCTCGGCCGCATGGCGCGGGTCGCCTGGCTTTACGCCGCGGCACCCGGCGGCGTGGCCGCTCTGGACGCGGGCGATCCGGCAGCGGGCACGGATGTGCCACGCATCGAGCGGATTGACGTGGCGTACTCCTATCCGGCGTACACACAACTCGCCCCGAGGGTAGACCGTGGTGGCGGCGACGTCTTCGCGCCGGAGGGAACCACGGTCACGGTTACGGTTCACACCGACGCCCCGGTTGGCGCAGGCGTCCTGCGTTTTGGATCGGGGGAATCTGCGCCACTCGCTGCCGTGGGGGCCAGCGCCCTCGAGGCGACGTTCGACGTCGTGAAGGACGACACTTATCGTGTCGCGCTCGCGGACGCGGAGCTATCGGAGACGGAATTCGTCGTCCGGTCCACACCCGACGAGCCGCCCGTCATCGAAATCCGCCGCCCCGCCGGCGATCGCGAGATCACGCCGGTAGAAGAGGCCGTCATCGAGGCCTCCGCGGAGGATGACTACGGTCTGCGCCAGCTTGAACTCGTCTACACGGTTGCCGGCGGCGACCCGCAACGAGTCGACCTGCTGAACGACGAGTCGGCGGCTCGTGTCACGAGCGCCCACATGCTCCTTGGCGAACAACTCGCCATTTCGCCAGGTGACGTCATCAGCTACTACGTCCGCGCGCGTGACGCGAACCCGCAGCGGACGCGCGATGTTCGCAGCGCCCTCTATTTCATGACGGTGCGGCCGTTTGCCCGCGAGTACCAGGTCACGACGGCGCGGTCCGGAGCCGGCATGGACGCCGACACGATACGCCGCCTCGCGGAAATCCAGAAGGAACTGGTCGCCGCCACGTGGCGGATCGATCAGGAGGCCGAGCCATCGGCGTCCGTTCGGGACGACTTGACCGCACTCGCCGACGCCCAGGGCGAGTTGCGCGAGCGGACGCTGGGGGCCGCAGCGCAGATGCTGCAGCGGGGACGATCCCAGGCGGAACGGGACGCTCTGGCCGCCGCGGTGGCGGCGATGGAACGAGCGGAGGCGCAACTCCGGATCGGGTCGGCGTCCGGCGCGCTGCCGCGGGAGCTCGACGCGCTCAATCAATTGCACCGTGTCGAGGCGGCGATCCGGCGGATGGAGCTGTCCTTTGGGCAGCAGCAGGGGCGTTCGGCGTCGTGGCTGCCGCAGGAGGATCTCTCGTCCCTCTTCGACCGCGACCTGCGCCGCGAGCAGCAGACCAACTACGAGGCAATGCAGTCGCCCGCGGCGGACGACGCCGAGGACGAGAGCGACGCACTCCGCCGCGTCCGCGAGCTCGCGGCGCGGCAGGAGGCGCTGAACCGTGCGCAGGCGGATTTCGGCCGTCGCCGGGACGAGCTGAGTGCCGAGGAAGCGGCTCGCATCCTGGCCCGCCTGACGCGTGAGCAGCAGGAACTGCAGGAACGGGCGGAGGCTCTCGAGCGCGACCTGCAACGGCTTGACGGCGCCGGCAGTGGGGACGGCGCCGCCGACGGCCGGTCGGAATCCGCGCGGGCTCAGAGGGCTCTGAGTCAATTGCAGACGGAAGTGCGCGAGGCGCAACTCTCGGCTGAGCTGCAGGCGGCTGAAGCGTTGCGCCGCCAACTGGACGCGGGTGGCCAGTCGGGCGGCGGCGGTGGCGATGACGCCGATGAGCCGACCGGGCGTGAGGCGCGCGGAGAAGAGCAGGGCGGGGAGGGTACGAGCCCGATCGGCGCGGCGGCACAGTCAATGCTGCGGCAGCTTGGGGCATCGCCGGCTCTCGAGGCGGCGCTCCGCGGCATGCGTCCGGGTGCGGTGGAATCGCTGGAACGCTGGGCCGAGCACCGAATGACCGGGAGTGCTCCCGGAACCGAGGCCTTCAAGCAGGACTACGACGACTGGGAGATCCTCCGCGCCGGCCTGCGGCACGCGCTCGACGCGATCTCTGCCGACCGCGCCGCCGCGCTTCGACGCGCCCGGCGCGAGGGCCGCGTTGACGCGGGTGGCGACGGTGCCGCTCCCGATGGCTACGAAGCGATCGTCCGGCGCTATTACCGTGCCCTCGCCGAGCAGCGCCCGCCGACCGGCGGGCGCTAGCGCGAGATGGAACTGGGTCTGTCCATTCCGTGGTGGGGTATCGCGATCGCCGCCTCCGTCGCGGGGGGGGTGGCGTGGTGGGCGTACGCGCGGCCCCCGGTCGCTCTGACACCTGGACAGCGGGCAACTCTGACCGCGCTCCGGCTGGCTGTCCTGCTCGCGGTCGTCTTCCTGCTGCTGCGGCCGGTCCGGACCGAACCGGCGCCTCCCGGCGGCGTGGTGGCGCTGCTCATTGATGAGTCGCGCAGCATGGCGATTCCTGGCGCCGACGGCGTGCGGCGCGTCGACCGCGCCGGCGCCATGGTGCGGGACACGCTGGAACCGATGCTTGCCGAGACCGTGTTCGGAATCGAGTACTTCGAGTTCGACGACTCGAATCTTGCCGGAGCGCTCGACAGTGTTGCCGGCGCGCTGAGCGGCGAGGATGTCGCGGGGGTTGTGCTGCTGACCGACGGCGTCGACACCGGCGAGGACGACGCGGTGGGGGCGGCGACGCGGGTGGGCGCACCGCTGCATGTCGTCGGGCTGGGCGCGCCGGGACCAGGGATCGATCTGGAGGTGGCGGGATGGACGGCCGGAGAGGCGGCGGCGCCCGCATCGCTTGTCGATCTGACGGCGACGGTGGTGGCGCACGGGGGAGACGACGGGCCGGCAAGTGCGGCCGGAAGGTTGCGGGTGTTCGAGGAGGGACGTCTGCTCGAGGCGCGATCGTTCTCGGCGTCGAGCGACGGAACGCCGGTGGTCGAACGGTTTCGCGTTCCGGCCGATGCGGATCGGCCGATTGTGTACACCGTCGAGGTGACCGCGGACACCGGGGACCCGGTTCCAGGCAACAACCGGCGGAGCGTTCTCGCGCTGCCCGCTTCCCGGGAACGCCGAATCCTGATGGTCGAGGGGGCTCCAGGCTACGAGCACAGTTTCCTCAAGCGAACCTGGCAGGCGGATCCCGGTCTGGTGGTCGATGCGGTGGTACGCAAGGGACAGGACGATCGCGGCCTGCAGACTTTCTACGTGCAGAGCGACCCGGCAAGGGCGGCGGCGCTCGCGACCGGGTTTCCGCACACACGGGCCGATCTCTTCCGCTACGACGCGGTGGTCTTCGCCAATGTCGAGGCGGAGTTCTTTCGCCCGGAGCAGCTCGATCTGGCCGCGGCGTTCGTCGCCGAGCGCGGAGGCGGCCTCCTGCTGCTGGGTCCGTCGACGCTCCAGCGCAGCGGATATGCCGGGTCGGCAATGGAACCGGTGTTGCCGGCGAGCCTGGTTGAACGGCTGGGCCTGGCGTCTGTCGACGACATCGGGGGCAGGGACGATGTACGGATGATGCCGACGGAAGAAGGCTTGGCGCATCCGATGCTCCGACTTGCGGCCACGTTGAACGAGACGCAGGAACTGTGGCAGGCCGTGCCACCCCTCGGAGGCACCATTCGCCTGGGTCCGGTACGCCCCGGCGCCACCGTGCTGGCTGTCGCGCCTCCGGCAGGGGGTGAACGCGCGGAGCGCCCGTTGATCGTCGCGCAACGATACGGCGCGGGCCGGTCGATGATCTTTGCCGGGCGCGGCGCCTGGCGCTGGCGAATGCGGCTGCCGAGCGAAGATCGGACCTACGAAACCTGGTGGGGACAGGCGGCGCGCTGGTTGACGGCGGACGCGCGCGAGCCGCTCCACGCGACGGCGCGCGCGGAGGGATCACCCGCCGGACGCGTCCGCGTTCAGGTCGACCTCCGCGACGAGGACTTCCGGTCGGTTCGAAACGCCGAGGTGACGGTGGTGACCACCGACCCCGCGGGGGCAGCGCAGGAGGCGCGCGCGGCGTCGACAGAGGATCCCGGGCGCTACGTCGCCACTGTCGAGGGAGACATCGCGGAGGGTGTCCATCTCGTGGAAGTCACCGCGAGCCGGAGCGGCGCCCCGCTGGAGCAGGGACGCACCTGGGTGCTGGTTGGCGGAGCCGATCCGGAGCTGGCGGATCCCTGGCTGCGGCCTGCGGGCCTCGCGCGGATGGCGGAAGCCGGCGGCGGGCAGTACTTCGATACGTCCGAGGTCGCGGAATTGCCGTCGCGGCTGGGGGACTCCGCGCCGCCGCCCTCGCGGCGCGTGATCCGCCAAATCTGGCATCATCCGCTGGTGTTCCTGTTGCTGGTGACATTGCTCGGGGCGGAGTGGAGCCTCCGGCGCGTGTGGGGGATGCGATGAACTGCCCGGAGTGCGGACAGGCGATTGACGACGGCGCGCTCGTTTGCTACCGGTGCGGAGCCGCAACGAACGAGCGCAAGCACGAGCCAGCGGTCATCGAGAACAGGCCGCTTCAGAACCGCTGGTCACCGATCCTCCTGGCGATCATTCTCGTCTGCAGCACGCTCTTCTTCGCCGGGATGTCGTACACCGGGCGGCCGGTGGCGCCGATGGTGTGGGCGATGCTCGCGGTTGCCGCCGGGCTCCTGATCTGGCGGCTGCGTCTGCGCTAGGGCTAGGCTAGACTAGGAATCCGCGCCGTGGAACGGCGCAGGCTGCCAGATAGATAGGCCTGGTTGGGCGGCCATCGGAGCCGCAGGCGTCGGCGGTCGGGCTCAGCTACCGGCGGTTATGCGCTGTTCCGGGAACGTTGCCTCCGGGGAGCGTCATCTTGAGGACGCGCCCGCCAAGGGAGCGGCCCCCGCGATCACTCCGAATGCGTGACGCAAGCCGCTCCGCAGTTCGGCTGATGTCCACCAGATCGGCTTGCCCGGCAACAAACCGGCCATGCAATCGGCGGCACTCCTCGGTCAGGTCGCGGTCGAGCGCGTCGAGCTCCGCCGGCCAGGTCTCGTCGCCCGCCATCGGCACTTCGATGGTCCGTATCAGACCCTGCAGAATCTCCAGGTCGTGCAACCGCCCAAGGGTTTCCTGCAGTTGCTTCAACCCGGCCACCAGCCGAGTGGTGCGTTCCGCTGCCGCGCCCGCAGCACCGGTGTCGACCGCGAGCTCAAGGGCGTAGCGCAACTGTTTCCCGGCGATGCGGGCCTCGTGGACCCGTTCGGAGACGTACATCGGCCCCGCATCCCTCAGTGCGACCTGCAGGTACTCCGCCCGCCGCTCGATGCGCGTCGAGAGGACCAACGCCCACTCGTCGGTCGCATCGCGCATCCCGATTACCTTCAACACCTCGGAAACGTCCCGCTCGAGTTTCCGGAGCGCCGTCGGCTTCAGACTGTCGAACATCCGTTGACGCTGGCGATCCCGCTCTTCACGGACACGCTGCCGCAACCGGGTGGCGCCGCCGGGATGGGCCCGGCCCTCCTGTTCCAGCTCCTGAACCAGGCCGAGAGCTACGTCCAGCTCGCGAACAGGACCGAGCGTGCGCCCCAGGCGCCGAACTCGCCGGCGCGCACGGTCCGCCAACCGGCCAGTCAACTCGACCTCGCATAGGGGTAGCAGTTCCCGCAGCCGCCGGGTCGCCACGCGGCATTGGTGCAACGGTTCGATCTCTCCCGCCAGCATCGGCCGGATCGATCGCACGAGGGCGCGGACACGCCGCTCGAGTGGCGCCTTGAGCGGGTGGGCTCGGGTCATCCCGCCTCCAGCCAGTCTGGATCGGTCATGGTAGGATGCCCCCGGCTCTACCCGGGGGGCTTCGGGAAGTAAGCGATTATACCGAAGCTGACCTGCCGTGCTACCCGACTGCCCGTCCTCGCTGACCAGTGCGCATCGCCGCCATCGACATCGGCACCAATTCCGTCCACATGATCGTGGTGCAGGTCCGCGACGACCACTCGTTCGAGGTCGTCGACCGTGAGAAGGAAATGGTGCGTCTCGGGGCGGGTGGCCTGGGTGGCCGCGCCCTGACGGAGGCGACGATGCGGTCCGCCCTGCTGGCGCTGACCAAGTTCAAGCGGCTGGCCGACTCCCATCATGTCGACGAGGTGATCGGGTGTGCGACCAGCGCGGTTCGCGAGGCCGAGAACGGCCGGGAGTTCCTGGCGGAGATCCTGCAACGGACCGGCATCCATACCCGCGTCATCTCCGGCAGCGAAGAGGCGCGCCTCATCCACCGCGCGGCGGTCTATGGCGTCGACGTAGCGGGAAGCGCCGCCGTCGTGATCGATATCGGCGGCGGCAGCGTAGAGCTGACGCTCGGCCGGGCGTCTCGACCCCAGATCGCCGAGAGCCTGAAGCTGGGAGTCATCAGATTGACGGAGCGGTTCGTCCACAGCGATCCGATCACCAGCCGCGACGAACGGCGGATGGTGCGGCACATCATGGAGGAACTCGCTCCGATCGTTGCGAGAATCCGCGAGCAGGGCTTCGACCGGGTAATCGGGACCTCCGGCACCATACTCAGCCTGGGCGCGCTCGCGGCGGACGCGACGCGCGAGGATCGTTCCGACGAGCTCCGGAGTCTCCGCGTCCCCGTGAAGCAAATCCGGCGACTTCGGAAGCAGTTGACCGCTCTCGACCTTCCGGGGCGCATCGCCATCCCCGGACTCGACCCCCGCCGCGCCGACCTCGCGGTGGCCGGTTCGATTCTTCTCACTACGATCCTCCGACTCCTCGGTGCGCGCGAGCTGACGCTTTGCGACCTCGCGCTCCGGGAGGGACTCGCCCTCGACTACATCGACCGGAACCGCGCGCATATCGCGCGGGTGGATCAGTTTCCCGACATCCGCCGCCGGAGCGTCGTAGAACTGGCCGATCGTTGCCGGGTCGAGGAACCTCATACGCAGCAGGTGGTCCGCATGGCGCTCGCGCTGTTCGACCAGACGGCAGCTCTGCACGGTCTTGGCGGGCGCGAGCGCGAATGGCTGGAGTACGCGGCGATGCTGCATGACGTCGGCGTCCACATCAGCTACCCGCGGCACCACAGGCACTCGTACTACCTCATCCGGAACGGCGACCTGCGGGGTTTCGAGCCCGGCGAAGTGGAGGTCATGGCGCTCGCCGCCCGCTACCACCGGCGCGGCCTCCCGAAACGGTCCCACGAAGAGTTCGGCGGCCTGCCGGCCGGGACGCGGCGCACCGTCAGGACGCTCGCGGCGATTCTGCGTCTGGCCGAAGGTCTCGACCGGAGCCACTCCCAGAGCGTGAAGTCGGTCGACGTCGTGATCGGCCAGCAGGAATGCGTGGTGCGCGTAACACCGAGCGGAGACACGGAACTGGAGCTGTGGGCTGCACAGCGAAACGTGGGGCCGCTGGAGGAGCAGCTCGCCAGGGTGATCCGGTGCGAACTCGCGGCCGGGACGTCGCTGCGTCCGGCGGCGGATACCACTGGCAAGCCGATTTCATCCCCCGAACCTGACGGCCAGCGACCGGCCGATCTACAATCCCGCGGCAACCGGCGTCGTTCGGTCGCTCCCGCGGCGGAACCGAACGACGTGACTACCGGCGAGTGGCCGTGACGAAGGAAGCACGTCGTCCACTGCCGGAATCCACAGTTGAAACCGACGCACGGAAGGAAGGCAACAGGCAGACATGGGCGACACGCTGACCATTACCGACAACCGGACCGGGAAGCAGTACGAGGTACCGATTGTCGACGGCACCATCCGGGCGATCGATTTGCGCCAAATCAAGGTGGATCCGGGCGAGTTCGGGATGATGACCTACGACCCGGCCTACCTCAACACGGCGAGTTGCCGTAGCGCGATCACGTTCATCGATGGCGGGAAGGGAATCCTCCGCTATCGCGGCTACCCGATCGAACAGCTTGCCGAGCAGAGCACGTTCGTTGAAACGGCCTTGCTGCTGATCAACGGTGAGTTGCCGACGCAGTCGGAACTGGACGCGTGGACGGCGGAGTTGGACCGGGAAGCGCTCACCGCGGCCTCGCCCCTCAGCCGGCAGGTTGAGGCATTCATGGCCGGTTTCGCGGACGGCGCCCATCCGATGGGGATCTTCCTCGCGACCATCGGCGCCCTTTCGACCTGTTTCCCGGAGTCGAAGCGGGTGCTCGATCCCGAAGTGCGCCGGATCCAGATGGCGCGGCTCATCGCGCTCGTGCCAGGCGTCGCGGCGTGCGCCTGCCGCCGCAGCAGCGGGCGGGGGTACGCCACGCCAGGCGAGGGGCTCGGGTACGTGGGCCGCTTCCTGAGCGTTCTCCATCAGGCGGAGGGCAAGACCTACACTCCGGACCCGGTCCTTGAACGCGCGCTGGACGTCCTCTTCATTCTGCATGCCGACCACGAACAGAACTGCAGCACCAGCGCGATGCGCGGCATCGGCAGCTCGCAGGCGGATCCCTTCGCTTCGCTCGCCGGCGCGGCGGGGGCGCTGTCCGGGCCGCTGCACGGCGGCGCGAACGAGGCGGTTCTCCGGATGCTGCGGCAGATTGGATCGGTCGAGAACATCCCGGCCTTCATCCGATCCGTGAAGAGCGGCGAGGGGCGGCTCATGGGCTTCGGCCACCGCGTGTACAAGTCGTACGACCCGCGGGCGACCGTCATCAAGAAGTCCGCCTACGAAGTGTTCGAAGTCACCGGCCGCAACCCGCTGCTCGATGTTGCGATAGAGCTGGAGCGGATAGCCCTGGAAGACGACTACTTCGTGCAGCGCCGGTTGTACCCCAACGTCGATTTCTATTCTGGTCTGATCTACGAGGCGATGGACTTCGATCCGGCCATGTTCACGGTGCTCTTCGCGGTCGGCCGCACCCCTGGTTGGGTCGCGCAGTGGAACGAGATGCTGGGGGACAAGGAACAAAGGATCGCCCGGCCCCGGCAGATTTTCACCGGCCCCGACGTACGCGACTACGTTCCTCTGGACGCTCGGGGCTAACGGTCTTCGCCGAGGAACGGTGCAGGCTGCTGGATAGGCGTGGTCGGGCTAGGAGCTGCCGCGAAGCAGCCAGCCGGCGATCGCGCCGGCCAGGATCAACCAGGTAGAGTTCGGTCGCTTCCAGAGCAGAAGACCGGTGGCGGTCGCGGCGATCGCCGCCGTGGGCAGGTCCACGACCGCGGTTCGCGCCAATGCCCACGCGACGGCGCCCATCAGTCCGAGTGACGCCGCCACCACGCCGTCGAGGATGCCGCTCAGCAGGCGAGACGCCCGCAACTTCGGAATGAGCGGTTGGCTGATCGCCACGAAGACGAAGCCGGGAGCGAAAATCGCCGCTGTTGCAAGCGCTGCCCCGGCCCAACCCCCCAGTAGGTAGCCGATGAACGTCGCCGTCGTGAACACCGGGCCCGGCGTCACCTGGCCGACGGTGATCGCGTCGATCAACTGTTGATCGGTCAGCCACCCCCAACGCTCGACCAGGTCGGCGCGGAGGAACGCGAGCAGTACATAGCCACTCCCGAACAGCACCGAACCCACTTTCCCGAAGAACAGCGTCAGACGTGTCAGCGTGAACGGCAGTTCGGACGCCGCCGTGGCGGCAACCTGCGCCGCGACCTGACCGACGCCCGCGGCAGCCGTGGTGAATCCCGCCGCCACGGCTGCTCCGGTGCGCGGCCCGACGGCGACGGCGAGCCCCATGGCGGCTCCGGCGGCCAGCAGCAGCAGTTCGTTGACACCGAGGATCGACAGCGCCAGCACCATGCCGCCGATCAGTCCGAGCGCCACTCCCCGCACCGCGCCCAGACTCAGCTTCACGATCGCCTGCGCGACAATCGCAATGACGACCGGACCGATGCCGTACATCAGCCAGCCCACCTGCGGGGTCTCGCCGTACCGCGCGTACCCCCACGCGATGGCCCCCACAATCAACGCGGCCGGGAGAATGAAGCACACGCCGGCGACCAGCAGGCCACGAATTCCGCCGTGCCGGTAGCCGAGGTGGATTGCCAGTTCGGTCGAGTTCGGTCCGGGGATCAGGTTGGTGGCGGCGACCAGATCGAGGAACTCGCGGTCGGTGAGCCAGCGCCGGCGATCCACTACCTCGTCGCGCATCATCGCGATGTGCGCGGCAGGTCCGCCGAACGCTATGGTGCCGAGGCGCAGGAACAGCGCCGCCAACTCGGTCAGCGGTACGCGCGGCGCCATCACGGATTACAGCCGGCTACAGGCTGTCCAGCAGGACGGACGGGTCGAACTCGTCGATTCGAACCGGCCGCATGCGCGGGAGCGGGCCGTTCTGGAAGGCGCTGGCGTCCGTTTCGAGATCGAAGATGTCCAGGTTCGGCATGTGCGTGTAATCGGCGGCAAGATACTCCCTGAAACCGAGCACGCCAATGTGGCGCTCATCATTGCGCCCGAGCGCGGCGAGGGCGGGGCAGAAGTCCTTGTCGTGACTCAGCAGCAGGACATCGCCGTCCCGCCGCTCCAGCGCCGTCAGCGTCTTCTGAATTCCCTCGTCCACAACCTTGCGTCCATCCCTTCCGGTAAGCAGAACCGGTCGGAAGTGGCAGGCCAGCAGCGCCTGCACGAACGGCCATGGGACGCTGGCCTCGGGACGGACATTGATGAAGAACATGGCCTTCGCGGAGCGGCCGCCCCACAGACTCTCGGCGAAGTGATAGACGGTCTCCCATCTCGGCCGGTCGTCCGATTGAGGCGGCCGGTTCAGGATGGTGCTGAGCGTCCCGTCGACGTTCTCGCCGTCGACCAGGACGTACACGTTGTGGCGCGCGTCACCATTGCTAGAGAGCATAAGTTCACTTCCTTTTTCCCGGCGCAAAACCGAACGTCCGCAATCGCCAATCTAACACGCCCGTCCACAAGGGCAGCCAGCCCACGATGGTCGGGCCAGGAGTCTGGGCCGTGTAACGGTGCAGACTTCTGGATAGGCCCGGTTGGGCGGCCATCGGAGCCGCAGGCGACGATGGTCGGGCTATAGCTCCCGGATGCCGTGACTGCGGACGAGGAAGTACGCGGCGACCGCCACCAGCGCGCCCCCATTCATGGCAATGACCGTCGCCGTCGGCAGTATCGTCGTCAGCCAACCGCTTGCGAGGCTGCCGATCGGCATTCCGCCGCGGAACGCCATCAGGTAGACGCTCATGACCCGCCCGCGCAGTTCGTCCGGGACGGTCAGTTGCACGAGCGACGCCGTGAGCGAGAAGACTACGAGCAGAGCCGCGCCTGCCAGTACGAGGAGCGCGTAGCTCACGGCCGTGATCGGCAGCAGCGCAAACGCGGTGATGGCGGCTCCGAACAACCCGAGCACCCACAGCAGCGTCGCGCCCATTCGCGCGAATTTTCCCAACCAGGCGACGACGAGCGCGCCGCATACCGCGCCGATGCCGAGGCAGGTCATCATTCGGCTGAGCGTTTCCGGATCGCCGGCGAAGACCGGCAGAAACGCGCGGATTGGCAACCCGAGCGATGTCGTGCAGGCGGCAAGGATCGTCAGGGCGAGGAAGACGCCCCGGCTGACGAAACGCAGCCCGCCCTTGAGCTCCTCGGCCATCGGCCGGCGGTTGGCCCGGTTGGGCGACGGGAGCTGCATGAGGGCCAGGACCACGATCACTACGAGGAACGAGACACTGTTCAACCCGAAACAGGCGGCGAGGCCGAGGGTGGTGAAGATGAGACCACCGAGGAACGGGCCGACGGACTGCGCCAGATTGAACTGAATCGAGTTGAGCGCCACTGCGTTCGGCAACGTATGTCGGGGAACCAGGGCCGGGATGATTGACTGGAACGCGGGGCCTCCGAACGCTTGCGCGAGGCCGGTAGTGAATGACAGCGCAAGAATGTAGGGCACACGGACGGTGCCGGTCAGGACCAGGGCGGTCAGGATGATGGCGCAAACCATCTGGATCGCCTGCGACGCCATCAGCAGGTGGCGGCGGTCGTATCGATCGGCAGTCACGCCCCCGATCAACGTGAAGAGCAGCAGCGGCACCGCGCCGACAAACGTGTCGAGTCCCAGGTAGAACGCTGACCCGGTCAGGTCGAAGACCAGCCATTGTTGCGCGAAACGCTGCATCCAGGTGCCGACGGCGGACGTGAAAGCGGCGCTCCAGAGGTTGCGGAAGTCCCGGAAGGTGAAGGCGGCGCCCAGGCGTAGCAAAGCGCCGGTCAGGCCGCGGCCGGCCGGCCGCGCCGCTTCGCGGGCCGCGGCGGAATCCGCAGCCTCGCCTACCGGTTCGGCCACGGAATGTAGAGCCCTTCACCCAGGAAAACGATGCTGGTCCAGAGCGCGGTGGCGTGGCGATGGAGCGCGAACGGCCCGGCCCCTGCCACCGCCATCCAGATGACCGTCAACTGCGTCGTCGTGAGCGAGGTGAAGGTTCGCGTCAGCAGGTAGCCCAAGGCGACGATACCGAGCGTCAGTCCGAGGTTGATGTACACGGCGCCGAGCGACTGGCCCGGCTCACGTTCGAACGCCTCGCCGCATGCGGAGCAGCGCTCGTGCATCCGGGTCGCCGACTTGAAGAGCCGCCCGTAGCCGCAGCAGGGGCACCTCAGCCGACATCCGCGCAGCAGAACTACGACAACCTCGCGGAGCACGGGCCACCCCCAGTCGCCGCCATGTTAGCACCGCACTCTCACGGGCCGCCGCCCGCGCTGCGGATCGCACGGCGCGCGTCCTCACCGGTCAGCGCTTCCCTGAGCAGCGCTTCGGCCGTCGCCAGCGGACCGTTCAGGTAGTGAATCAGCGGCGCGAGAATGGTGAACGAGCGGAGGAGCGACTCGTAGAAGTGGGGACTGGTCGCGAACTCGGGTTCGCGGCTTCGCCCCGCCAGGTACTGCTTCAGGCGAAGCAGGTCGGCCGCCGGGTGGTCCGCCGGGTACCCGCGCGGCGTGCGCTGCAACCGTTCGCCGTCGAGCTGGCCGAACTCCTTGCGGAACGGGGGGGAATCGACGATCGCGCGCAAGCGCCGGCCGTGCGCCGCGATGTGTTCGCGCAGTTTCGCGAGCTGCCGCGGCTGCGGGCGGTACAGCCCGCCGCCAACGAACAGCCCGTCGAGTGCGACATGCACGTAGAGTCCGGCTCCCTCGTGCTTGGGCAGATCCCGGTGGGGAAAGATCGCCGCCACGTGCGTCTTGTACGGCGTCTTGTCGGGCGAGAATCGCGTGTCCCGGTAGATCCGGTAGATCGAACGCTTCGGGTCCGCGAGGAGATCGGGAGCGATGGCCGGCAGGTCGACGGCCAGTTGCTCGACGAGAGCTACCATCGGCGCGCGTACGTGTTCCTCGTAGCGGGCACGATTGGCGTTGAACCACTCGCGATTGTTGTTCCTCCTGAGGGCGCGGAGGAATGTGAGGGTCTTCGGCGAGAAACGGGGTGTCGACATCATGCTCTCCCGTCGTCAGCGTGGTGACCGGGCTGGCCCGCGGGACGGACGATGGCGTCCCGGCGCGCGGGCGGGAGGATCGACGAAGCGCACGACCGGTGTAAGCGACCAGTCGAAGTGGCCGAGTCGATCGGGACCCAGACGTTCCACTTCGGCCCGGATAGATGCCGCCTGGGTCAACAGGTCCGATACGTCTATCGACTGGCACGCCGGCGCAAACGCTCGGAGATAGTTCGGCCCACGGGTCAGCATGTGCATGGCCCCGTGGTGGTTCCGCCGGCCGATGTGGTACATCGCCACACCGATCTGCAGAATCCCCTGGTAGAGGCGGCGCACTTCCCGCGTTTCCGCGCGCCACAGGTCTTCGAGCGTCTCATGCTGCTCGAAAAACTCACCCTGGTTGAACTGCGCCACACCCTTCAGCAGGAGCGGCGGCGGCGGCTCCTCGCACCACGTATTCGTTTCCATCGGCCCCGGATTATCCCGCAACGCGATACGATGCCGCGCGATGCAGTACGTCTACCTGCACGGGTTCGCGTCGTCTCCGGCATCATCGAAGGCCGTCTACGTGTCGGACCGGCTGGCCGAGGCGGGGTCGATTCTGCATTGTCCCGATCTCAATCAACCCGACTTCTCGAGACTGACGGTCTCGCGGATGATCGGGCAGGTGTCGGCGCTGGTCGCCGAGCTTCCGCCGGAACCGGTCACGCTTTTCGGGTCGAGCCTTGGAGCGTTCGCGGCCCTGCATGCGGCGGAGCGGGAGTGCGGCGGCGACGCCCACCCGATCGACCGGCTCGTGCTTCTCGCGCCCGCCTTCGACTTCGGCCGGACCGTGATCGGGGATCTGGGTCTCGAGGGAATGGCCCGTTGGCGCGAAACCGGCTGGTGGGAGCTGACCCACTACGCGTCCGGCAAGACGGCCCGTGTCCATTACGGGCTGTTTGCCGACGCCGCGCGGTACGACTCGTTCGCCGTACGACGTGCGAGACCGACGCTCGTCCTGCACGGGGACCGTGACGAGGTCGTCGACCCTGCGATGGTGGCCCGCTGGTCCGAGCCAAGGCCGCACGTTCGGTTGGTTCGCCTGGCCGATGATCACCAGCTCGCCGCGAGCCACTCGCGGATCTGGCAAGAGACGGCCCGCTTCCTCGAACTGCCCGCCTGATGTCCGGCTCGCCACTCGTATCCGTCGTGATCCCGGTGCTGCGAGACTCCGCGG
Organism: uncultured Vicinamibacteraceae bacterium; assembly: GCA_964636705.1. GTDB lineage: Bacteria > Acidobacteriota > Vicinamibacteria > Vicinamibacterales > UBA8438 > VXRJ01. The sequence continues at coordinate 7,796 of CAZWUJ010000025.1, read as the reverse complement.
AGCTGGAAGCGTTGCTGGGCGAGCCTGGCGCCGCGTGGGCGATGGCCGATGCGGAGGACGAAGCACGGGGTGCGGTAGAGGTGATTGTCGTGAACGGCCAGCCCGGCGATGTGTCGGTCGGCCGGTTGCAGGACCGTTTTCCGGCGGTGCACTGGGTGGACAGCGCGCCGGGGCGCTGGCGGCAGATGAACGCCGGAGCGTCGGTGGCCACAGGCCGATGGCTGCTGTTTCTCCATGCCGACGCACGGTTGGAGCCTGGATGGCTCGGAGCAATTGCGGACCTGGATCGGGCAGGTGTGGCGGGCGGGGCGTTTCGGCTGGCGATTGCCTCGAGGCACTGGTTCGCGCGGGCGATCGAGAAGGGGGTGGCGTTTCGGACCCACTTCCTGCGGTTGCCGTACGGCGATCAGGGGATATTCGTGCGCCGCGAGACGTTCGAGGCGCTCGGTGGCTACGCAACGTTGCCATTGATGGAGGATGTCGATCTGGTACGGCGGCTCTGGAGGGCGGGGCGGCTGGCGTTTCCGGGGAAACGGGTCCGGGTATCGGCGCGGCGGTGGGAGCGGGACGGCTGGCTCCGCCGCACCGCCGCCAACCTGTGGCTGCTCGGCCGCTACATCGTGGGAGCGTCACCAGCGGGGCTGGCCCGCGTCTACTACGGTGACGACACGGCCCGGACGGCAGGTGAGGCCGCCGGACCGCCCGCGCCGGGGTCGTGTAGCGGCACGGTGTCCGTGATCATTCCGGCTCTCAACGAGGAGGCGGCGATCGCGGAAGTGCTTCGCGAGATTCCCGAGATTGCCGACCGTGTCATCGTTGCCGACAATGGCTCGACCGACGCGACGGCGGAGCGTGCCCGTGCGGCGGGCGCGATCATCGTGAACGAACCGGCGCGCGGCTACGGGAGGGCCTGCCTTGCCGGGTTGCGCTCGCTGCCACCTGCCGGAGACGGCGACATCGTCGTCTTTCTCGACGCCGACCGGAGCGACTATCCAGAGGAGATGCTGTCGCTGGTCGATCCCATCCGCCGCGGCGAGGCGGACTTCGTGCTGGGGAATCGCGCCGGCGCCGGCCGCCCCTGGTCGGCGCGCCTCGGCACGGCGGTCTGCGTGTGGCTCATCAACCGCCTATGGGGCACGCGGTACCGTGATCTCGGTCCGTTCCGCGCGATCCGCCGCGACGCGCTCGATCGTCTCGAGATGGCGGACCTTACCTGGGGCTGGACCATCGAAATGCAGGTGAAGGCGGCCGAGGCGGCCCTTCGCACGCGGGAGGAGCCGGTACGTCAGCGCGACCGCATCGGCCAGTCGAAGATCTCCGGTACCGTCACCGGCACGGTCCGGGCGGGCGCCCGCATGCTTCAGATCATCTGGATGCTCCGCCGCACGCGGCGGTTCCGGCGCGGAGGCGGAGAGCGGGACGGCGGGATGCCGCGCCGGGAGCCATGACCGCCCGGATCGTCGCCTGCGGTATCGTCCTTCTGATCACTCTGTCCGCCACCGCCACGTTCGACGCCCGCGCCCACGCCGAGGCGTTCGTTGCCTTGCTCGCGGCCGCGGCGATCGCCTACGTCATCGCGCTCCACGCCATCGCGCGCCAGCCGCCGTCCCTCGATGCGCCGTCGATCGCCCGTCACCCCAGGGGGCCGACGCGTGCCACCATCGGCGTGACCCCGCCCCTTCTCTTCTGCCTCGGCCTCGCTCTGATCTGGCGCGTCGCCTTCCTGACCGCTGCCCCGCTGGTCTCGGACGACGTCTATCGCTACATCTGGGACGGGAGGGTCCAGCAGATAGGCGTCAGTCCCTACGCAATCGCTCCCGCGGATCCGACCGGCGTGGTCCTTCATACGGAGGCGACGCGACGAATCGATCCGACCAGCGCCGTCCTGCCTTCCATCTACCCGCCCCTCGCGCAACGTTTCTTTCTGCTGGTCACGCTTCTCGACGACTCGGTCGCCGCCATGACGCTTGCCATTCTCCTGTGCGACCTGCTGATCGTCGCCCTGTTATGGCGTTGGTTCACGGAGGCGGGTCGCAGCCGCTGGTGGGTGCTGGCGTACGCCTGGCATCCCCTCGTCGCCCTGGAGGGCGCAGGGGGCGCGCACATCGACCTGCTCGGCACGCTCCTGCTTGTCGCCTCGGCCTACGCCCTGGCGTGGCGCCGGACGCTCCTGTCGGCGGTGGCGCTGGCGGGCGCCATCGCGGTCAAGTTCCTTCCCGTCGTCCTGCTCCCCATTTTCTGGCGCCGGATCCGCCGGTTCGACGCGGCAGCCGGCGCGGCGGCGATAGTGCTCCTGTATCTGCCGTTCATCTCGACGAGCGGCGACTGGTTGCCGGTTGGATCCCTCGGCACCTACATCGCCCAGTGGCGCTTCAACGGCCCGCCGTTCCGCTGGATCGAGGCTGGAATCGGCGCGGCGGGCGCTTCGGCCCTGGCCTTTGGGGCGGGGATTGCGGTTGCCGCCCACATGCGCCGGACGCGGCCGATCCACGATCCTGCGGCATGGGCGTGGCCGCTCGCGGCGGCGATCAGCCTGATGCCCGCAATCTACCCGTGGTACCTGGTCTGGCTGGTACCGTTCCTCGTCCGCCCGGCTGCGTCCCCGCCGGTGATTTGGCCGCTGGGCGTCTGGACGCTCGCCTCCATGGCGACCTACGTCGTCTGGACGCCTTTCCTGGCCGGTCATGGGTGGGCGCTGCCCGCTTGGGTGGAACCGGTGGAGTACGGGTGCCTCGCCGTGGCCGCCATCTGGGCCGGGCGTCGCGCTTCGCCGGGAGTTGACAACGGCTCGGTTGGAAGGTGACGATGAGGGCAGCAATGCCAGCCGCGAGACCTGGTTTCGGCGCGTCCCGACGGGAGAAGACAGACTGATGCTGATCAAGAAGGCGTCCGACATACGCTCATCGGAGATCACCCCGGAGCACCTCTACTGGAACCGGCGAAAGTTCATCCAGACGACATCGGGCGCCGCCCTTGGGGGCGCCGCCGCCCTGCTCGGGCAGCCCGACTCCGCCCTCCGTGCGCAGGAGCCGCTGGCTGACGTCACCCCCAGCCCGTTCAGCACCGACGAACCGAAGAACTCGTACGACGAGATCACCAGCTACAACAACTTCTACGAGTTTGGGCTCGACAAGGGCGATCCGAAACGCTACGCGGACGAATTGACGATCGAACCGTGGTCCGTCCGGGTGGAAGGACACATGAACCGGCCGGCGGCCGACTACACGCTGGAGGATATTCTGAGCCCTCACCCGCTCGAGGAGCGGATCTACCGGCTGCGTTGCGTCGAGGCGTGGTCCATGGTCGTGCCGTGGGTCGGTTTCCCGCTGGCCGACCTGGTCAGGCGCTTCGAGCCGACATCGCGAGCCCGGTACGTCCGGTTCGAGACGCTTTACCGCCCGGAGGAGTTCCGCGGCCAACGCGCCCGCAACCTCCAGTACCCGTACGTCGAGGGACTGCGCATGGATGAGGCGCTCAATCCGCTGGCGCTGATGGTGGTCGGACTCTACGGCCGGACGCTCCTGAACCAGAACGGCGCGCCGCTCCGCCTGATGGTGCCCTGGAAGTACGGGTTCAAGAGCCTCAAGTCGATCGTCAAGATCGAATTTGTGGAGGATCAGCCGCACAACACCTGGAACGTCGCCATTCCGCACGAGTACGGCTTCTACGCCAACGTGAACCCGGAGGTGGACCATCCCCGATGGTCGCAGGCGAGCGAGCGCCGGATCGGCGACTTCTTCCGGCGGCCGACGGAGATGTTCAACGGATACGGCGATCAGGTGGCCCACATGTACGCCGGGATGGACCTGCGCGAGAATTACTAGGAGTCTGCTCTTCAGCCAGCCATGGCGCTGTCGTCCGCACAGTGGATACGCCGCGTCAAGCCTGCTGTTTTTCTTGTCTGCCTCGTCCCCGCGCTCCTGCTCGCGCGGGACGCGTTCACGCCCGGCGGGCTGGGCGTCAATCCAATTGAAACCATTACCCATCGCACCGGCGACTGGGCGCTGCGCTTCCTCCTGATCTCGCTCGCCGTCACGCCCGTCCGCTGGATCACGGGCTGGCTGCCGCTCATCCGGTTCCGCCGGATGTGGGGGCTGTTCGCCTTCTTCTATGCGTGCCTCCACTTCTCGACGTACATGGTGTTCGACCATTTCTTCAATCTGCAGTCGATCATCGAGGACGTGGCGGAGCGCAGGTACGTCACCGCCGGGATGTTCGGCTTCCTCATACTCATCCCGCTCGCCGTGACCTCGACCCAGGGCTGGATCCGCCGGCTCGGCCGGCGCTGGACGATGCTCCATCGGCTCGCCTACGTAGCCGCCGCGGCGGGCGTGGTCCACTTCCTCTGGCTGGTGAAGCTCTCGATCTTCGAGCCGATGATCTACGCCGTCATCCTGGCCGTGCTACTCGGCGCGCGCGTCGCGAAGCGCTATCGTTCCGCCTTTGCGTTCAGCGTCCGGTCCTGAACCGCGGCTACCGCGGCGCGAGTCCTGCCCCCAGCCACCGTTGCATCAGAACACGTGGCGTTCGGGCTCGTTCCGCTTCGACGCCAGTCCGACCAGCGCTTCCGGGTTCCCCGTTCCGTCGATCCGCGCCGTCATGTAGGCCCCCACCGCCGGACCCAGCTTGAAGCCATGGCCCGATCCCCCGCCGGCAAGCCAGACGTTCTCGATTTCCGGATGCCGGTCGAGCAGCAGGTCTCCGTTCCACGTATTGGCGTACTGGCAAACCCGCGCCTCGACCAACGGCGCGTCGTGCAGCCCCGGCAGCCGCTCCGCGGCGGCGGCGCGCACCGCTTCCATCGCTTCCGCCGTCGGCATGCGATCTCCCGTTTCGGGATCGAAGTCGGGCCCGTGCTCGTGCAGGGCCACTTTCACGCCGCGTCCGTCCAGCGCAGGCAGTCCGTACGCTCCCGCTCCCCGGTCGATCCAGGCCGGCATGGCGGGCGGCGCGAACCGTTCGTCGCCGGCCGGCGGGCCCAGGAATCCGACCTCCTGGCGGGTCGGTCGAATCAAGCGCCCGAGCAGTCGGGGGAACAGTCGTGGCATCCATGCGCCGCAGGCAAACACGAATACCTCCGCCGAGAGGCGGCTCCCGTCCGCCAACGGCAGGCTGGAAAGCTGCGTGGCGCCTGCAGGCACGATGTCGGCCGAGGCCGCCGCCAGTCGCCACTGCACCCCCCGCCTCCGTGCATCGCGTACTGCCAACGCGACCGCGCGCCGCGCCAGCAGGACCCCGCTGTCCGGTTCGTGGAGTCCTCCTACGTACGGGACTACGTCGAACTGTGGAAACCGCTCGCGAAGCGTCGGCTGATCCAGGCGTTCGAGCCGGACGCCGAGCGATTCGACCGTCCGCGCCGTCACCTCCGCCGTCGGATCCTGAGGCCGGGCAAACCACAGCACGCCGGTTCGCACGAACAGATCCTCGCCCGCCGCCTCGAACAGTCGCCGCCACTGGGTCAGGGCGTCTCGCGCCCATCGGGAATAGAGCGGCCGGTCTCCGTACCCCATCCGGATGATGCGCGACTCGCCGCCCGACCCCGCCCGGGGATGGCCTGCTCCGTGTGCGTCGAGGAGCACGACGGTTCGCCCGGAGTCCCGCAGATGGCGGGCAGTCCAGGCTCCGAACACGCCCGCGCCCACCACCACCACGTCCGGATGCCCCATCCGGGGATGATAGCTGCGACTTTCAGGGGCTCCCGGCCCCGCCCATTCGCCGGACGGACGGCCCGTTCGAACCCCAAAACGGACACTTCCCCGAAAACCGCTCGCTCCGCCGGACGAAGGCATGCGATTCTCTGCTTGCCGGGGACCGGTCCGGGGATCGTTCCGGGCGTCGCCCAAACCGAGGGGCTCGGGTACTTCCGCACGAAGGGTGGAGTTTGAGATGCACAAGCCGATCAAGTACGTCGAGAAGGGGTTGTCGGTGGCGGCGAACGGGGCATGGTTCTTCTATGACCGGTTCAATGCGTTGAGCCAGCGGCCGTCGTTCACGCCGAACTGGTCCGACAAGCCGCTGCTGAAGTCGCACCAGAAGGTGAAGCCGCCCCTCGGATGGCCGCGCGAGACGGACTCGCTCTGCCCCAAGTGCGTCCGCGAGGCGAGGCAGGAAATCCTCGACGGAAAGAAGGACTACAAGATTCTCCTCAACGAGAAGGTGGGGGAGATCAAGGCGCAGATCATCGAGCGCGACGGGAAGATCCTGATGGTCAAGGAGTGCCCGGTGCACGGGTCCTTCGAGGACGTGATGGCCATCGACACGGAGTTCTTCAAGCACCTCGAGGAGTCGTTCCCGGGCAGCGACATGCGCGCCCACAACGACGAAAAGCTGCACAACCACGGCAGCAGCACGATCAAGTACGGGCGCGGCTCGGTTCTGACGATCGACCTGACGAACCGCTGCAACATGATGTGCGACCCCTGCTTCATGGATGCCAACCAGGTGGGGTTCGTCCACGAACTGTCGTGGGACGACATCAAGACGTTGCTGGACAACGCGATTTCCATCAAGCCGAAGCGCCAGATGTCGGTGCAGTTCTCCGGCGGCGAGCCGACCATCTCGCCGTACTTCCTCGACGCCGTCCGCTACGCGCGGAAGGTGGGCTACAACAGCGTGCAGGCGGCGACGAACGGCATCGAGTTCGCGAAGAGCTACGACTTCGCGCGGGCGGCGGCCGACGCGGGGCTGCGCTATGCGTATCTGCAGTTCGACGGCATCGGCAACGCCGCCAACTCGCACCGCCTCGTCGGCAACCTGTTCGACGTGAAGCTGCGGGCGATCGAGAACCTGCACAAGGCGGGCGTCGACATCGTGCCGGTCATCACGATCATCAACGGGATCAACAACGAGCAGGTCGGGCGTGTCGTGCAGTTCGCGCTCGACAACCCGAAGACCATCAGCTTCCTCTCGTTCCAACCGGTGTCGTTCACCGGCCGCGACGAGGAGATCACCGACGAGCGCCGCAAGGCGCAACGCTACACGCTGTCGCACCTCGCGCACGACGTGAAAGACCAGACCGGCATTGGCGAGCCGGCGCGCGACTGGTTCCCGATTTCCTTCATGGGGACGTTCACCGACTGGGCCGACCTCGTGCACGGTCCCGAGGAGAACTGGGGCCAGCTCAACTGCGGATGCCACCCGAACTGCGGCGTCGGCATGGCGGTGATGATCGACAAGGAGACCAAGGAGGCGGTGCCGTTCACCAAGTTCGTCCGGGGCGAGCAGCTCGCCAAGGACATTGCCCGGGTCAACGACGCGGCCGGCGGGCGGTTCCGTTCGGTCCTCGGCATGGGGCTGGCGCTGATGCGGAACTACGATCCGTTCAACGCGCCGACCCACTTCAAGCTGACCGACCTGCTGAAGAAGTTCGACAAGACGTTCGGGGCGACCGGCAAGGACTACGGGAAGGTGTCGGGCGACCGGACCCAGGATGACATCGTGAAGCGCCGCGGTGACCGCTGGAACTTCCTGTTCGTGGCCGGCATGTGGTTCCAGGACCTGTTCAACTACGACTTCCGCCGCACCGAGCGCTGCATCATTCCGTATGCGACGCAGGAAGGCGAGATCTCGTTCTGCGCCTACAACACCGGCATCGGCTGGCGGAACATCATCGAGAAGATGCACATGACCGCCACGCTGACGAAGTGGTACGAGGAGCGCGGACGGCACGAGATCTTTGCCGGCGGGAAGCACGTGCACCTCAGCTCGACCGACCATTCGCTGGTGCTCGATCCGGAGGCGGTCGCCGCCGGCGAGCAGCACGACCTCGACGACGCGGGGATCGCGAAGAACGCCCG
>CAZWUJ010000024.1:0-63205 GCA_964636705.1 uncultured Vicinamibacteraceae bacterium | reverse complement strand
GGGGTAGCGTCCGGCGCCGGGGCGCCGGCGGACGGTCCGCCCGAGCCAGCCGCGGGATCGCAAACGGACACGCTGCCGGCCCCGGGCGACCGGGTCGTCGCCGCCGCCGGCATCGCCGCGCCGGAGCGCTTCGCGGCGATGCTGCGCGCCGCCGGGTACGACGTCGCGGCGACCGTGCGGTTCACCGATCACCACCGCTTCACGGCGGGCGACCTGGAGAAGCTGGCCGGCCGCGCGCGCGCCGCGGGCGCGCACCACGTCGTGACGACGGAGAAGGATGCCGTCCGGCTGGAACCGATGGCGCGGTTCCCGGTTACCATCGCCGCCATGCCGCTCAAAGTTTCGGTGGAGCCGGTCGCGCAGTTCCGGGAGTGGCTGCTGGCCCGCCTCGAGGCGGCCGGAGTCAGCGCATGAACCGCGCCCTTCGGCACCGCATCGAGTACGCCATCGTGCAGGCGTTCCGTGGCATGGTCCGCGTCGTTCCGCGGCGCGTCAGCCTCGCCTGCGGGGCGGCGCTCGGCGCGCTGTTCCACCGGCTCCACGCATCGCGCCGCGAGCTGGGAGCCGACAATCTGCGCGCCACCTTCCCGGAGATGACCGAGGCGCAGCGCCGCGCGATCCTCCTGGCCACGTTCCGCCAGATCGGCCGGCACGTCATCGACTTCCTCAACTTCGATGCGATGTCCCGCGAGCAGATGATGCCGCTGGTCGACATCGAGGGGGGCGAGCACGTGGAGCGGGCGCAGGCGGAAGGACGCGGCGTGATGTACTTCGCCGGCCACTACGGAAGCTGGGAGCTGCAGATCATCGTGCATGCGCTCCATTTCGCGCCGATCACGATGGTGGCGCGCAGGCTCGACAACCCCCTCCTGGAAGGGCTGATCGAACGGATCAGGACGCGGGTCGGGACGCGCGTGCTCCCGCGCCAGGGGGCCACGCGCGGGCTGCTGCGCGCGTTGCGCGAGGGCGAGTCGGTCGGCATGATGATCGATCAGCACATCTCCGACCGGAGCGCGATCCGGACGGAGTTCCTCGGGCGGCCCGCCGCCACCACGACCGCGATCGCCTCTTTCGCCCTCCGCTTCAACGCGCCGATCATCCCGGTCTTCGCGCTCCCGCTGGGTGACGGCCGCTACCGGCTGGTCTACGAGCCGCCCGTCGAGCCGCCCGACGACGACGACCCGGACCCCGTCCGCACCTGCACGCGCCGATGCACGGAGCGCCTGGAAGCGCGCATCCGGGCGGCGCCGCACCTCTGGCTCTGGATGCACCGGCGCTGGCGGTGAGAGCGGCGGCCGGTCTGGTAGAATTGCGCATCCTGTTCGCCCGCGGTCGGGGCTCCGGCGCCGTGCCGCGTGCATCCCCAGTAAACAGTCAGCGCGGGCTCGCAGCGGACGGCCGGCAAGGGCCAGCGTTGGGAGGCCGCTCGCGACGGCAACGGCAACGGCAACGGCAACGGCAACGGCAACGGCAGGAGGATGGGAACCGATGGGCACCAAGGTCGGCATCAACGGGTTCGGGCGGATCGGACGGAACATCATGCGCGCCGCGATGGCGCAGGCGGACGCGGAAATTGACTTCGTCGCCGTCAACGACATCACCGACCCCGCGACGCTGGCGCACCTCTTCAAGTACGACTCGGTTCTCGGCAACCTCGACGCCGACGTGGCGGTCGATGGCGACGGCCTGCGGGTAGGCGACAAGCACTTCAAGGTCTTCTCGGAACGCGATCCCGCCGCTCTCCCCTGGGGCGAGCTGGGCGTCGACGTGGTGGTCGAGTCGACCGGCCTGTTCACGAAGCGCGACGATGCCGCCAAGCACCTGGCGGCCGGCGCGAAGAAGGTGATCATCTCGGCTCCCGCGAAGCAGCCCGACATCACGCTGGTGCTCGGCGTCAACGACGACGCCTACGATCCGGCGCGGCACGCGATCGTCTCGAACGCGTCGTGCACCACCAACTGCCTCGCTCCGGTCGCGAAGGTGCTGCACGAGTCGTTCGGCCTGCGCCGCGGCTGGATGACGACGATCCACTCGTATACGAACGATCAGAAGCTGCTCGACCTCCCGCACAAGGACCTGCGCCGGGCGCGCGCGGCCGGCGTGTCGATGATCCCGACGACGACCGGGGCCGCCGCCGCGGTGGGACAGGTGCTGCCGGAACTGCAGGGCAGGCTGGACGGGATTGCGATGCGCGTCCCGACGCCGAATGTCTCGGTGGTCGACCTGGTTGCGGATGTCGAGAAGCGGGCGAGCGCCGGCGACGTGAACGCCGCGTTCGAAGCCGCCGCCGACGGACCGCTCAGCGGCATCCTGGAAGTGGCGAAGGCCCCTCTCGTCTCCATCGACTTCAAGGGCGATCCGCACTCGTCGATCGTCGACGCGTCGTACACGAAGGTGATGGAGGGAGACTTCGTCAAGGTGCTGTCGTGGTACGACAACGAGTGGGGCTACTCGTCGCGCTGCGTCGACCTGGTCAAGCTGATCGCCGCGAAGGGCATCGCCTAGGCGGACGGCGGGCGCCAGTGGCGAAGCGTTCCATCCGTGACCTCGCGCTCGACGGGCGGCGTCTGTTCGTCCGCGTCGACTTCAACGTGCCGCTTGCCGGCGGCCGCGTGACCGACGACACGCGCATCCGCGCCGCCCTGCCGACCCTCGAGTACGCGCTTGGCCAGGGGGCGTCGCTCATGCTCGCGTCGCACCTCGGCCGGCCGAAGGGCCGGGTGTCGCCGGACCTGAGCCTCCGGCCGGTCGCCGCGCGACTGGCCGAGCTGCTGGGCCGGCCCGTGACGTTCGCGGACGACTGCATCGGCGATCCGGCGGAGCGCGCCGTCGCCGAAGCGGGCGCGGGCGGTGTCACGCTGCTCGAGAACCTCCGCTTCCACGCGGAGGAAGAAGCGAACGATGCGGACTTCGCGGCGGCCCTGGCCCGTTTGGCCGACGCCTACGTGAACGACGCGTTCGGATCGGCGCACCGCGCGCACGCGTCGACCGCCGGCATCGTGGCGCATGTCGCGGACGCGGCGGCGGGCCTGCTGCTCGCGCGGGAAGTGGAGAGCCTCGGGGCGCTGCTTGCGGCCCCGGAGCGCCCGTTCGTCGCGATTCTCGGGGGCGCGAAGGTCTCCGGCAAGCTCGAAGTCATCGAGAACCTGCTGCCGCGGGTCGACGCGTTGCTGGTCGGCGGCGCGATGACCTACACATTCTTTCTCGCGCGCGGCCTGCCGACCGGGCGGTCGCTGGTGGAACCGGTCCTGGTGGGCGAGACGCGCCGGATCGAGGCGGCGGCGGCCGAGCGCGGCGTCTGCCTGGAGTTGCCGGCGGATCACATCGTCGCCGAGAGTCTCGAGGCGTCGGCGGCGCACGAATGCCTCCCCGTGGACGACATTGCGATCGGCGCGCGGATGGGGGTCGACATCGGCCCGGCAACGCGCGAGACCTACGCCGGGATCATCGCGGCGGCGCGGACGGTGGTCTGGAACGGGCCGATGGGAGTATTCGAGGTGGAGCCGTTCAGCGGGGGGACCATCGCGGTCGCGCGCGCCGTCGCCGACTGCGGAGGCACGACCGTCATCGGCGGCGGCGACTCGGTCGCGGCGGTCGCCCAGGCGGGAGTCAGCGACCGGATCTCGCATATCTCCACCGGCGGCGGCGCCTCCCTGGAGTTCCTGGGTGGCCGGACGCTGCCGGGCGTCGTTGCCCTGCCGGACGCGTAGGCAGAACCTGGGTACGGAAGAACCTTCAAGGATACGGACGACGATGCGCACACCCGTCCTGGCCGCCAACTGGAAGATGCACAAGACGATCACCGAGGCGGTCGCCTTCACCGAGACGTTCCTGCCGCTGGTATCGGACGCCGACCATGCGGAGATCGTCTTGGCGCCGCCCTTCACGGCCCTCGCCGCCGTCGCCGCCGCCTGCCACGGATCGAATGTCGCGACGGCCGGGCAGGATGTCCACTGGGAGGGCCAGGGCGCATTCACCGGAGAGGTGAGCGTCGCCATGCTGGCCGAGGCCGGCGCGAGCCATGCGATCGTCGGTCACTCCGAGCGCCGGCAACTCTTCGGCGAGACGGACGAGACCGTCAACCGGAAGACGCGGGCGGCGCTGGCGGGCGGGCTCGTCCCCATCGTGTGCGTCGGCGAGACGCTGGACCAACGCGAGGCGGGCGACACCGAGGCAGTGCTCGACTGGCAGATCGCGGGCAGCCTGGCGGCGCTCGACCCAACCGAGATCGCGACCATCGTCGTCGCCTACGAGCCGGTCTGGGCGATCGGCACCGGCCGGACCGCGACGCCCGAACAGGCCCAGGCCGCGCATGCGCACATCCGGGCGCGCCTGGCCGTCCTGGCCGGGGGCGAGGCGGCGGGCCGCTGCCGGCTCCTCTATGGCGGCAGCGTCAAGCCGGGCAACGCGGCCGACCTGGCCGCGCAACCCGACGTCGACGGCGCCTTGGTGGGCGGGGCCAGCCTCGACCCGGAGAGCTTCGCCCAGATTGTGGTTGGTATACTGTCTGGATGCTGAGTTTCATGCTCTCCGGCATATATGTTGCCGTCTGCCTCCTGCTGCTCGTGGTCGTCCTCCTGCAGCAGGGCAAGGGCGGCGACATCGCGGCGGCGTTCGGCGGAGGCGGGTCGCAGGCGGCGTTCGGGGCGCGCTCGGGGGCGACGATCCTGACCCGCGCGACCACCGTCCTCGGCATCCTGTTCATGCTGGGAGCGTTCATTCTGGCGATTGTCGGCCAGCGCGGGCCGGGGTCGGTCGTCGGCGGAATAGACGGCGCCCCCGTGACGCCGATAGGGACGGAACCCGTCGCCGAGGCGCCGGCCGATGCAGGCGTCGCGGCGGACGACGACGGTAGCGACGGCGGCGGCGGCACGCCCGCGGCGCCGCAGTAGCACCGGCCGGGCAGCGTGACCGCGGCGCTTCGACGAAGGCGCCGCAAAGGAGCCACCGCGGAAGTGGCGGAACGGCAGACGCGCCAGCTTGAGGGGCTGGTGAGCCAATGGCTCGTGGGGGTTCAAATCCCCCCTTCCGCACCAATCTGATGCGCCTGACCCCCTGGTCGGCCGCCGCCGGTCTGACCGTCCTGGCCCTTGGCGCCGGCGGGGGTCCGGGCGCGCTGGCCACCGCGCAGGACGACGAAGAACCCGGCCTCGGCCCGCCACCCGTCTACACCGAGCTGCGGGAGGCCGAGCCCGAGCCGGCCGGCCGGATACCCGCCGGGGCGCGGCTGCAGGTCGACCGGTTCGAGTTCGAGTTCGACGGCGGCGACCTGTTCTTCCTTCCTTCGATCGAGGGCCGCGATACGGTCGCCATCTACCTCGGACGCGGGACGCTGCACGGCTATCCGCCGGACGGCGTCGAGCTGCAGCAACTCCAGAAACTGATCGACGCAGATCGCATCGAGGAGGAGTTCGAACGGTTCGTCGTCTGGTTCACCGGCGACCTGGGCGCGCGGCTCCGGACGCTGGCGGACGGCAACGCGCCGGGCGGCAACGTCGGGCGGGCCGCCGACCTGCTGGAAGACCGACGAGAAAAACTGCGCGAGGATCGGCTGCTCAACCCGGACGCGCGCGTTGCGGCATCGCTGTGGCGCGCGGCGGCCGAGCCCCCGTTGCCGGACGACGAACGCGAGTTCGCCTTCTTCGAGATCGACGGGCGCGAACACGACTGGTTCAACCTCGAAGTCGAGCCGTTCGATCCCGAGGAAGTGGGGGTCACCCGCTATCACGGCGGCCACCGGATGACGGACGTCTGGCTGGGCGCTCATGCCGTCGACAACTTCGACGCGGCGTCCGTCGCACCGACGATCGGCCGTTTTCCGCGCGACCCGGAAGTGGACGGTCCCGCCGATCCGGACGCCGAACGCGACGACGATGACGACTGGACGGCGGCCGACTACGGGCTCCTGCCCCGCCTCCTCACGCCGGACGACGAGCAATGGAGACCCCGGGTGGAGGTGTCGCGCGCCGATATCGACCTGGCCATCGAAGGGAACGGCGACGTCGAGGCGAGCATCGCGCTCGTGGTGGAACCGCTCGTCGATCTCGCGACCCTCCGCGTGCTGGTCTCGCCGTTCGCCGAAGTGACCGACGTCCGTTGGCGGACGACGCTGCCGGCCGGCGTCGATGACGTGAACGCCGTAGCCCTGCTCGACGCCGCCGGCGCCGGGGCCGTCGATGGCGACGACGGAGCCGGCGGCGGCGAACCGGGCCGCGACGACCCGGACGACGACGATCCGCCCGGCCCCGACAAGCCTGTCCCGCTGGCCGGCGAGTCGATCCACTTCGTGCAGGGAAAGCACGACCGCCGGTTGCAGGAAGACCTGTACGAGCCCCGCCTCGTCGTCCTGCTGCCCCGTCCCGTCGCCGCGGGCGAGCGGTTCATCCTGGAAATCGCCTACCAGGGAGAACTGCTGGAGCGACTGCGCGACGGAACCGGCTATGTGCTGAAGGACACCGTCTACTGGATCCCGCGCCATCCGGACAGCCGGCGGCGCAGCTTTCACCTCACGTTCCGCATCCCGGAGCGCTACCGCGTCGCGAGCGGCGGCCTCATGGCCGACGAGCGGGTGGAGGACGACACGCGGATCATGCGATGGGTCACCGCCCAGAGGGTTCGCAACACGATGTCGTTCCATGTCGGGCGGTTCTACATCAACGAGGCGCCACCCGAGCCGGTCGCGGCCGAGGGCATCGACCTGCCGCCCATCGCGGTCTATGCCGACCGCCACCACCTCGGTTTCGCGCCGGGCAACCGGGAGAAGACCCTCGAGGACCTGATTGGGTCGATCCGGATGTACACCGACTACTTCGGTCCATATCCGTTCGAGTCGCTGCTTGTCACCGAGACGCGCCAGTACGGCGGACAGGCGTTCCCCGGCCTCGTCCTCCTGACGTTCCAGGCGTTCGGCCAACTGCACACCGGCGAGCAGGAACTGTTCCGCTCGCACGAGGTGGCGCACCAGTGGTGGGGCGCCGGGGTCGACTGGGAGGGCTACCGCGATCAATGGATCTCGGAGGGATTCGCGCACTACGCCGCCGCCCTCTACGCCCTGGTCGGGCTTGAAGACGAGGATCAGTTCCTGGAGATGATGGACGCGTGGCGCCTCGACGTTCTGGGCATACCCAGCATCGGGCAGGGGCTCGGGCTCAAGCGCTACGGCTTTCTCCCCGAGGTGATCCAGAGGAGCGACGCACACGAATCGGGACCGGTGGTGGCCGGCTTCCGGCTCCGGACCACCGACACCCCGTTCGACTACCGCCTGATCGCCTACGAGAAGGGGGCGTTCATCCTGCACATGCTCCGGATGCTCCTGATGGACCTGGAGACCGGCAGCGACGCCCGGTTCCGCGAGATGATGCGCGGATTCGCGACCGATCACATGGGAGGCGTCGCCAGCACGCGCTCCTTCGAGGCGGCGGTGACGGAAGCGTTCGGCGAGCCGATGGACTGGTTCTTCGACCAATGGGTCTACGGCGTCGACGTTCCCGACTACCGGCCCGATCTGGATGTCGTCGAAGCCCGCGACCTCGCGGCGGCCGGGGGGCGCGGCGACGCCGCCGCGCGCGAGCTGCTCGACGCCGCCCTGCGCGACGCGCCGTTCGTCCTCCGCGGCACGGTCCGCCAGGAGGAAGTGCCGGCGGGCTTCCGGATGCCGGTTCCCATCCGCGTGACGTTCGAGGATCGGCCGCCCCTGGTCCGCCGCATCTGGATCGATCAGCCGGAGGTGGAGGTGGAGATCCCGCTGCCGGCCGAGCCGGACGACATCGAGTTCAACTGGCACCACGGCGTGCTGGCCCGCGTGCGGTAGAACCTCTGGTCCGCCGGCCTCCAGGCCGGCCAGGACCCACCTTGACAGCCCCATACCGAGAACGGACAATCACTGTAGCGGCAGCCGCCCCGCCGTGTAGCCGCGTAAAGCACCGGTACCGCCGGATCGAATTCCGGAGCGCTATAGCAACTGAGATGCCCGAGTCGCCGGATATCCGTGCCTGGATCGACGCCCATCGCCGGCGGCGCCAAAGCAACAAGGTGCTGCATGGGCACCCGTCGCCCATGTTCTGGCTCGACCACAAGGTCCCGATCCCCGACGTGATGGCGAACCGCCGCGCGGCGGCGGAGACGATGCGCAAGAAGATCAACCTGTACGTCGGGACCCCGTACTGCCTGCCGACGCAGCCGGACCGTTGCGGTTTCTGCCTGTTTCCGAGCGAGATCTACCGCAACCGGCAGCAGCTCGACACGTACCTCGACTATCTCCGGCGCGAGGGGGAGCTGTTCCGCCCCTACCTGGGAGGCACCGAACTCGCCAGCATCTACTTCGGCGGCGGGACCTCGAACCTCTACCGGGCGGATCAGTACGCCCCGCTGCTGGGGATCGTCCGCGACCTGTTCGACATTCCGTCCAACATCGAGGTGACGCTCGAGGGGATTCCGCAGACCTTCAGCCGGGAGAAGCTGGAGGCGATGCGGGAGGCGGGCATCAACCGGATCAGCATGGGCGTGCAGCAACTCGACGACGAGCTGATCCAGGCGAGCGGCCGGCGCCAGACCGCTGCGCAGGTGTTCGACACGATCGATGCCTGCCGCGACCTGGGACTGCCGCTGAGCATCGACCTGATCTTCGGCTGGCCGAACCAGACGGTCGACCACATGCTGAACGACTTGCGCGCGCTGGTCGCGACCGGCATCACGCACATCACCAACTACGAGCTGAACGTCGCGGGGCGGACCGACTTCTCCCGTAACCGGCGCCACGAGCTGCCGACCACCGAGGAGAACCTCGTGATGTACCGGGTCGGGCGGGACTACCTGGTTTCCGAAGGGTTCCGCCAGACGACGCCGTACGACTTCGAGCGCGCCGGTCCGGTCCCGAGCACGTACCTCTACGAGGAACTGTTCCGCCAGCCCTTCCGGATGGGCGACAGCAACGTCCGGCCGGACGCCGGCGCCAGCGGCAACGGCCGCGTGGCCGACTATCGCGCCCGGACGCCGGTCGGCTACGACGCCTGGGGCTGGGGCTTCGCGGGAATCTCGTTCTTCTTCGGCACGCCCGACGCGCCCGGCTGGGCCTATCTGAACCACGTGCATGTGGACGACTACTTCCGCGACCTCGACGCCGGACGCTTCCCCGTCATGCGCGGCTTCCACTACACGCCGGAGGACCTGCACCTGCACCTGCTGTTCCAGGAGATGCAGGGACTCACGGTCGACGGCGCCCGCTTCCGGGCGCTGACCGGACGCGACGTCGTGGGGGACTACCGGGCCATCTGGAACGTCCTGGCCGACATGGACTGGCTGGAAGTCGAGGGAGATCAGCTCCGGGTCCTCGGGGACGGCGCGTTCTACCTGCCGCTGATTCAGAACCTCATGGCACGCGACCGGCTGGAGGAGATGCGCAAGGAGCGGGTGGCCGGCGTGGTCGGTGCGTCGGCCGTCTCAGCGGCCTGAGGCGCGATGTCTGACCGCCTCCCGGACGATGCCGCGGACCTTTGGGCCGCGACAGGTTGGCAAGACCACGACCTGCCGGTCCCACGCGGACGCGTACTGCAACTGGGACAACCTCGACGACCGGGAGCTGGTTCTGGCCGGACCGGCTCGCCTCGCCGCAGGGCTCGGCGTCGACGAACGAGTTCGATGCGCTCTGGACGCACGGCGGCTATCCGGAGCCGTTCCTCCGTCGTGACCGGCGTTTCAGCCGGCGCTGGCAGTCATTGCGCCTGACGCAACTCGTCCGGGAGGATGTCCGCGATCTGACGCGGGTTCAGCAGATCGATCAGATGGAGGTGCTGGTCCGCCAGTTGTCGCGCGGCTCCGGGCGCCAGTTGGTGTACGACACGCTCGCGCGCGAGACACGGGTTTCGATCGACACGATCCGGCGCTGGATTGCCGCGCTCTGCGACTTCCATCTGGGGTTCCTGGTCCGGCCCTGGTACCGCAACGTCTCGCGGTCGCTGCGGAAGGAGCCGAAGTGGTACCTGCGCGACTGGGCCGATATCGAGGACGCCGGGCCCCGCTCGGAGACGTTCGTGGCGTGCCACCTGCTGAAGGCGGTGGAGGGTTGGAACGACATGGGGCTCGGCCGGTTCGACCTCGGGTACCTGCGCGACAAGGAGAAGCGGGAGGTGGACTTCGTAGTCGCGCGCGACGGCGAGCCCTGGTTCCTCGTGGAGGTGAAACACCGGGAAACGTCGCTCAGCCCGTCGCTCGCACACTATCAGCGGCAGGTGGGGGCGCCGTTCGCGTTTCACGTCGTCGTCGACGCCGACTATGTGGACGCGGACTGCTTCGCCGCGCCGGGTCCCCCGCTGGTGGTCCCGGCCCGGACTCTGCTGTCCCAGCTCGTCTGAGCGCCGTGTTCGCTACGGGTTCGCCGCGATAACCGCCTGGGCCATCACAAGCGTCCGTTGCGCCGCGGCGACCACCGGGCGCTCGATGAGCTTTCCGTCCACCAGCAGAACGCCGCCCGACTGCTGCTCGTAGGCCGCGACGATGCGCCGCGCCCACGCCACTTCGTCCGGGCCCGGCGAGTATGCCGCCTGAATGACGGCGACCTGGGTCGGGTGGATGGCCGCCCTCCCGGTGAAGCCGAGCGCGCGGGTGCGGCGGCTCTCGTCCGCGAGCGCGTCGAGCGCCGGCACGTCCATGAACGGCGTGTCCAGCGCGCCGACCCCGGCCATCGCCGCCGCCGCGACCACGCGCGAGCGGGCGTAGAGCAGCGCGTCCCACTCGATCCGGCAGCCGACGTCCGCCGCGTAGTCGACGGCGCCGAAGAACAGGGCGGAGACGTCCGGCGTCGCGGCGGCGATCGCCTCGGCCGCAAACACCCCGCGCGCCGTCTCGATCTGCGCGATGACCGGGAGGCCCGGGGCCGTCTCCGCGAGCGCCTCCGCCGCGGTGCGGATCGTCTCGACGCCACCGCACTTGGGCAGCATCAGGGCGTCGGGACGGATGCCCGCCTTGCGAATCGCTTCGAGGTCACGCATCCCCAGGTCGGTCGCCGGATCGTTGATCCGCAGGCTCACTTCCGCCCGGACCGGCGTGCGGTCGGTGAAGAGCGTGATGGCCTTGCCGCGCGCCTCGTCCTTGGCCGCGAACGAGACCCCGTCCTCCAGGTCGATGCACACCGCGTCGGCCCCCGTGGCGAGCGCCTTCGGGTAGCGGTCGGGACGTACCGCGGGAACGAACAGGAGGCTTCGGCGGACCCGGAACGGTGGCGCCATCGGCGAATGCAGCTCAGGCGGAGTGCTCGACCGCGGCGCGCGTCGCCAGGTGGCAGGCGAGCGACCGGACGGTCGGCGCTTCGTCAAGGGTGTGCAGCCACGCGAGCGCCGCTTCGGCCGCCTCGGGCGGGACGGCGCGCTGCGCGCAGGCCAGGAACTTGCCGTCCAGCTCCGCCGCCGAAGCGGGCCGCTCCGGGTAGCCGCGCGCGCCCCGCACCGAGCGTTGCAGGGTCCGGCCGTCCGACAGGCGAAGGGTGATCCGCGCCTCGGTGAGCGGTGGGGCGTCCCGGCCGATCCCCTCGTCCGCCCGCATCGTCACGCGCGGGACAAGCCGCACGATGTCCGGCGACCGCATCGCAGCCGGCTCGAACGTGTCGATGTCGACCCGCCCCAACGCGAGCGCGGCGGCAGCACAGTAGTGGAGCGAGAACTTCGCTTCGAGGCCGGTCGCGGGACGGTCGTGGATCAGCACCGTCGGGACGACGGGATCCACGTCGACATCGACCGCCTCCACGTCCCCGGGACCGATTCCCGCCTCGCGGCGGAGGTCGAGGAGCGTATCGATGGTCGGATGCGTCGCCGCGCACGACGGGTAGAGCTTGACGGTTATCCCCCCGTCGGCGATCTCCCAGCGCCGGCCCAACCGATCGAGGCCGCCGCCCGCGTTCAGGTCCCGGGACGCGCTCTGCATGGCCACCAGGAAGCCCTGCGGGCCGTCGATCGCCCGCGCTGACGCGGTGAGTCCCTCGCGCGCAAGGAGCGCCGCCAGTACGCCGTTGCGCGCGGCGAGCCCCGCCTGCAGCGGCTTCACCATCGTGCCGAAGTTCTCCTTCAGCCCCGACGCTTCGGAGGCAGCTATCGCCAGGGCCCGGCCCGTTGCCTCGGCATCCAGTCCGTAGACGCGCGCCGCGGCGGCCGCCGCCCCAATCGTCCCGATCGTCGCCGTGCAGTGCCAGCCCTGCTCGTAGTGCTTCCGGTTCATGGCGCGGCCCAGCACCGCCTCCACCTCGAAGCCGACGACATAGGCGTCAAGCAGCGTCCGGCCCGGTGCGTTCTCCGCCTCGGCCGCGGCGAGCGCCGCCGCGACGAGCGGCGTGCTCGGATGCGCGAGCGTCACCCAGCACATGTCGTCGAAGTCGAGCGCGTGGGCCGCGGTGCCGTTGGCCAGCGCCGCCCAGGCGGGGCCGGCGGTGTCGCTGGACCCGAGGAGGAACGAAGGACCCGCGACGCTGCCGTCGAGGCGCGCCGCCTGTCGCGCTATCCGGGCCGACGGTTCGACCGAACCGGCCAGGGCGACGCCGACGGTGTCCTGCACCGCGTCGCGCGCCGCCCCGAGCGCTTCGGGCGGCGGCTCGGCGGTGGCGGCGAACGCCGCGAAGCGGGCTGTCGCCTCCCTGTCAGTTGCCATAGAAACGGGCGATCTCGGTAAGCCGCTCGGATATCTCGGCCCGCGGGATCCAGCGGCCGCGGATCATGACGCCAGCCGGATCCCGAACGTTCGCGATGTCGTCGATGGGATTCTGGTCGAGCAGGATCAGATCGGCGCGCAGGCCGACCGCGACCGTGCCGAACTCGTCTTCCGCCCCGAAGTACTCCGCGGGGCGGCGGGTGCCGATCTCAAGGACGTCGTACGGCGTCATCCCCACGTCGACGTAGAGCGCCATCTCGTGGTGCATCGCGAAGCCGGGAACGCTGAAAATCTGCGGCGAGTCGGTGCCGAGCGCGATGTTGGCGCCGCCGAGGAAGAGGGCGCGGAGGATCCGGCGGCGCAGTTCCGCGACGCGCCGGTTGACGTCGATGTCGCTGCCGCCGAGCCGTGTGTCGACCGCCTGGCGCCACCGGTCGACGGTCTCGGGCGGCATGTAGCGCACTTCCGGCCGTTCCGGCAGGACGTCGACCGAGCCGCGGTCGTTGTAGAACGCCGTCTCCCAGAGAACCATGGTGGGAACCACCCAGGCGCCCGCGTCGATGGTCGCCTGCACCAGCTCCGGGATACGCGACTCGTCCACCTCGTCGATCAGGGCGCCCACCTCGCGCAGGCCGCGGGCATCTTCGGGACGCGTGTCCTCGTCGACGAGCGCCTCGACGTAGTTGTCGAGATGGTCAATCGACACCTGGCCGGCTTCGAGGGTACGGCGCAGGCCGACGAAGTCGGAAACATGGCCGCCGAAGGGGATGCCGATCTCGTTCGCCGCCGCCGCCATGGCGTCGAACGACTCGAGGCTCATCCCTTCGTGCGTCTTGATCAGGTCGTAGCCATCCACCTTGTAGCGCCGCACAAACTGATCCGCCTGCTCCGGCGTCTGCACGCTCCGGCCGTTCATCGAGACGCTCGCCAGGTAGAGATTCGGACCCAACTGCAGGCCCCGCTCGATCGACTGGCGCAGCCCGAACTGCGACGCCTCGCCCTGCATGCCGCGAACCGTGGTGACGCCATTGGCGAGATACAGAAAGAGAAGGTTGCGGATGTCCGCGTCGCTCTCCCGCGAGCTGGGAAGATGACCGTGCATCTCGGCCAGGCCCGGCATCAGGTACCGGCCGTCTCCGTCGATCACGTCGACACCTTCGGCCAGCTCGATCCGGTCGGCCGCGTCCATTGCCGCGATACGGCCGCCGGCAATCACGACGGTCTGGTTCTCGATCACGCGGTCGCGATCCATGGGGAGGACGTTGACCCCGACGAACGCCAGATCCCCCTCGACGACCACCGGCGGGTCGCCACCGCCGCAGGCGGCGAGCGCCGCCAAGGCAATCGCCACCGCGCTGCACAGCCCGGTCCGCCCGCCGGTCCGCCAACTGGTCCGCCGGCCGGTACGCGAATTGGTCCGCCGGCCTCCAGGCCGGCCGGCATGCCAACTGGTCCGCCGGCCTCCAGGCCGGCCGGTATGCCAACTGGTCCGCCGGCCTCCAGGCCGGCACCCGTCCGATCCCAATTGAACTCTCACTCCTTCACCTCGGGACGCTCACTCGCGTAGGCCGGCACATGCCCGCGCCGGTAGACCATGAAGGTCCGTTTGTAGGTGATCACGACGGTCCCGTCCTGATTGAACCCGCGCGTCCGCACGGTGACGATCCCGACGTTCGGCCGCGACCGGGACTCGCGCGTCTCGAGCACCTCGCTCTCCGAGTAGATCGTGTCGCCGTGGAAGACGGGCGCCGGCAGGCGCACCTCGTCCCATCCCAGGTTGGCCATCGTGTTGACCGACAGATCCATCGTCGACTGGCCGGTCACCAGGGCCAGCGTGAACGTGGAGTCGACGAGCGGCCGGCCGAACTCGGTCTTCTCGGCGTAGGCGTAGTCGAAGTGGATCTTGTTGACGTTTTGCGAGAGCAGCGTGAACCAGACGTTGTCCGACTCGAGCACCGTCCGGCCGAGCGGATGCCGGTAGACATCGCCAACCTGGAAGTCCTCGAAAACCCGTCCCGTCCAGCCTTCCTTCACCGCCATGACACCTTCCAGGAACTGGCGCTCACGCGTCGAAGCGGCGGGCGCTGTAGTCGGGAGGATTGTAAATCAACCACGCTCCGCGCTTCCTGACCAGCAAGACGGTGCTCACCTCCACTCCGGCGGACGGGTCAGGATGTGCCCGACACTCGTGAGTTTTGACTCCTCTGGAGTGATGAGCTACGCTCACGTTACCCCGCCAGTGAGAGCATCGCTGGCCCGACGCCCCGCAAGGGGCGTTTCTTTTGTACCTCGCTCTCGCTCGTCCCCGCATTCCGAACTGCGCTTGCGTCTTCGAGACGCATCACACAATTCCGGCCTCGCGCCAAGCGGCAACCGTCTCGGCCGGGTAGCCGAGTTCCGCCAACACGGAATCGGTCTGCTCTCCGACGTCCGGAATCGCATCCATGCGCGGCTCGACGCCATCGATGGTGGCGGGCGGGATGGTCATCCGGATAGGTCCGGCGGACGACGGTGTCTCGCGCCAGCGGCCGCGCGTTTCGAGCTGCGGATGGGCGGCGAACTGCGCCACGGAGCGCATACGCGCGTTCGCGATGCCGGCGCGCTCCAGCCGTTCGACGATCGCCTCGGCGGTCAGCGTGCGGAACACGCCGTGGATCAACCCATCCAGCTCGTCGCGGTGGGCTACGCGCTTCGCGTTGGCGTCGAAGCGGGAATCGGCGGCGAGAGCCGGCTGCTCGAGCACCACCTCGCAGAAGCGGACCCATTCCCGCTCGTTCTGGACCGCCAGCAGGAAGCCTTCACCGTCCGCTCCCGTGAACGGGCCGTACGGCGCGATGGCGGAGTGCCGCGCGCCGCTCCGGGGAGGCGGCGAGCCGCCGCCGAGGGTGTAGCAGAGCGGGAAGCCCATCCACTCGCCCAGCGCCTCCAGCATCGACACCTCGATCGTCGCCCCTTCGCCGGTCTGCGCGCGACGGAGCAAGGCGGTGAGGATGCCCGAGTAGGCGTACATGCCGGCCGCGATGTCGGCGACCGAAATGGCCGACTTCACCACCTCGTCCTCCGTGCCGGTGATGGAGACCAGGCCCGCCTCCGCCTGCACCAGCAGGTCGTACGCCTTCTTGTCACGGTACGGGCCGGTGTCGCCGTAGCCGGAGAGGTTGCAGACGATGAGTCGCGGCCGGCGCGCGCGGAGCGTCGCGGCGTCGAAACCGAATCTGGCGGCCGAGCCCGGCGCGAGGTTCTGCACGAAGATGTCGACGCGGTCGATCAGCCGGTTCAGCACCTCGCGCGCCTCGGGGCGCTTCAGGTCGAGCGTGAGCGACTCCTTCGACCGGTTCAGCCAGACGAAGTGGCTGGACAGCCCCAGCACCGTGGTGTCGTAGCTGCGGGCGAAGTCGCCCACCCCGGGGCGCTCCACCTTGATGACGCGTGCGCCGAGGTCCGCGAGCTGGCGGGTGGTGAACGGCGCGGCGACCGCCTGTTCGAGGGTGACCACCGTCACCCCGTCGAGAGGACGCGCCGCCATCAGAACGAACGGGGCAGCCCGAGGACGTGCTCGGCGATGTAGGAGAGGATCAGGTTCGTCGAGATCGGCGCCACCTGGTAGAGACGGGTCTCCCGGAACTTGCGCTCGATGTCGTAGTCCTCGGCGAAACCGAAACCGCCGAACGTCTGCACCGCGACGTTGGCCGCCTCCCACGACGCATCGGCCGCGAGCAGCTTCGCCATGTTTGCCTCGGCGCCGCACGGCTCGCCCGCATCGAACAGCTCGGCCGCCCGCTTGCGCATCAGGTCGGCCGCCTCGATGTTGACATGGGCGCGCGCGATCGGGAACTGGACCCCCTGGTTCTTGCCGGTCGGCCGATTGAAGACCACCCGCTCGTTCGCGTAGGCGACGGACCGCTCGATGAACCAGCGGCCGTCGCCGACGCACTCCGCCGCAATCAGGATCCGTTCCGCGTTCAGCCCGTCGATCAGGTAACGGAAGCCTCGTCCCTCCTCGCCGACAAGCTGCGTCGCGGGCACTTCCAGGTTGTCGAAGAAGACCTCGGTCGTCGCGTGGTTCATCATCGTCCGCAGGGGACGGATCGTCACGCCGTTCCCTACCGCCGTCCGGAGGTCGACGAGGAATACCGACAGCCCGTCGGTCTTCTTCGTGATCCGGTCGAGCGGCGTCGTGCGGGCGATCAGCAGCATCAGATCGGAGTACTCCGCACGCGAAATCCAGACCTTCTGGCCGTTGACGATGTACCGGTCGCCGTCGCGCACCGCCATCGTCTTGAGCTGCGTCGTGTCGGTGCCGGTGGTCGGCTCGGTCACGCCGAACGCCTGCAGCCGGAGCTCCCCGGAAGCGATCTTCGGCAGGTACCCGCGCTTCTGCTCGTCGGAGCCGTGCCGCAGCAGCGTTCCCATGATGTACATCTGCGCGTGGCACGCGGCCGCGTTGCCGCCCGAGCGGTTCACCTCTTCGAGAATGACCGACGCCTCGGCGATCCCGAGGCCGGATCCGCCGTATTCCTCCGGAATCAGCGCGGCCAGGTAGCCCGCGTCGGTCAGCGTCCGGACGAACTCCTCGGGATACGCCTCCTTCCGGTCGAGTTCCCGCCAGTACGTGTCGGGAAACCGGCGGCACAGCTCTCCTACCGCGCTTCGCAGATCCTGATGGAGTTCAACTTCCGCAACCGCCACGATAACTCCTTGCCCCGTATTCTCGCGTTCACCGGGTAGCGAACGCAACCCGCCCTTCCAGTTTCACGGCGCCATTCCAGCCCCATCCCCTCTGCTATACTGCGTCAACGATGTTGACACGCATTCACGTCGACAATTACAAGTGTCTGACGAACTTTGATCTCCGCCTCTCGGAACTGACATTGTTGTTGGGCGCCAACGGCTGTGGAAAGTCGGCCGTATTCGAAGTGGTCAACAAACTGCGCGAGTTTCTTAGCGGCGAGAGCCGCGTGGACCGCTTGTTCTCGTCCGCCGACCTCACAAGTTGGACTAAGAGAACCGAACAACATTTCGAGTTGGACAGCGAAGGACCAACATACGGTTACGATTGGACGCAGTCCGGCCTCGCATTCGTCGGCGATAGTCCTGACAACAGCAAACTGCGTCGATTCCGTGACATCGTGAGGCGTTTTCAGTCCTTGTCCTTGTCTCCGGCGCGCATCTCAGGCGTTTCTGAAGGTGAGAGCGACATTCCGACTCACCATGGTGAGAACTTCGCTTCCCGGTATCGCGGCCGGTCACTGGAGAATCCCGAGCAGGTGCAAGACGCAGTGGCACGACTACAACACGCGCTGGAAGACGGTTGCGGTGTCGAATTGCCGCAGACGGTGATTATTTCTCACGACCCCGAGGCTATCGACTTCCTCTCCGACAAGGCGGTTTGGCTTACGCGGGAGCCGGAACGTCAAACGCGAATTGTCGACGTCGCCAACGATACGGGGCTTCGCCTTTCCGAACTGCACGCGCGAGGCTGAGCGCCGTGAGACGGGCACACATCGTCCTCCTGTGCGAAGACAAGCAACAGGAAGTGCTAGTCAGGAGAGTAATCAAGAAGCTCCGGCCCAAGGATCACGTTCGCACGGTGCCTATGCCATGCGGACGCGGTTCGGGTGAACAGTTCGTGCGTAACCAGTTTCCCCGCGAACTGAAGGCTCAGCGGACGAAAGCTGTTGCATCCGTCCTGGTCGTCGTCGTCGACGGTGACGCTGTCGGCATCGAAGGACGACACCAACAACTGAACGAGGCCTGCAAAGCCGCCGACGTCGCTACCAGAACCGATGGCGACCGAGTCGCGATTGCGGTTCCTGCGCGCAACATCGAGACTTGGTTGTGTTATCTCGGCGGGCAAGACGTAACCGAAACCGAGGTCTATCCGCCACGCTCACTCGAGACCGCATGCGCCGACTATCGGGACGCCTTCCGAGCCGGGTGACCGGCGCCACGGCGGTCCGGCCGTTCCTGAAGTGGGCCGGCGGCAAGCGCCAACTGCTACCGGTGCTCCGGCGCTTCTATCCGGACCGGTTCCGCGGCTATCACGAGCCGTTCCTGGGCAGTGGCGCGGTCTTCTTCGACTTGGTTAACACCGGACGGCTTCACCCGGGAAGAGTCCGGCTGACCGATGTGAACGCCGACCTGATCGGCTGCTGCCTGCGGCTGCGCGATCGGGCGGATGAAGTGGTGGCGGCCCTCTGGCGGCTGGACGACGCACGGCGGCGCGATCCGGATGCGCACTACTACCGCGTGCGCGACGAGCAGTTCAATCCGGCCCGCGGCGCGATTCTGAACGGCCCCCGGCTCCGGCCCGATCGCTACACACCGGAGCTGGCGGCGATGCTCATCTACCTGAACCGAACCGGCTACAACGGCCTCTTCCGGTTGAACGCCAAGGGTGCGTTCAACGTCCCGCGCGGCCGGTACGTCAACCCGCGCATTTGCGACGAGGACAACCTGCGGGCCGTGGCGTCGGCGTTCGAGGCCGTGCACGCTGCCATCGACCACGCGCCCTACGACGCGTTGCTCCAGCACGCGCAGGCAGAGGATTTCATCTACCTCGATCCGCCCTACGCACCCCTCAGCCGGACAGCGCACTTCACGTCCTATACGGCCGGCGGTTTCTCGAGCGCCGACCAGCGCCGCCTGCAGCAGGTGGTAGTGGAGCTGGCCGAACGCGGATGCTTCGTGCTGCTCAGCAACTCGACGGCGACCGAGGTCGCGCAGCTCTATGACGGCAACCGTGATGCGACGCGTGCCGGTATCCGGGCGCACCGCGTGCCCGCGCGGCGCGCGATCAACTCGAACGGCACCAAACGCAGCGGCGTGATGGAATACGTCATCACAAACATCGCGACGTGACGACGATGCCGACCGTGCTTGGCTCCGAACGGTTGCTTCGCTCCCGCGCGCTCGACGGCGCGCGCGTCGGCGTGGTGTCCAACCCGGCGTCGGTCGATCGCGAGTTACGTCACATTGCGGACCGCGTGGCCGCGCAACCGGGCGCCACGCTCGCCGCGCTCTTCGGGCCGCAGCACGGCTTCCACGCCACGGCCCAGGACAACATGGTGGAGACCGGGCACATGCGGCATCCGCGCCTCGGGGTCCCGGTCTACTCGCTCTACAGCGACACGCGGGAGCCTTCGGCTGCGATGCTGGAGGGACTCGACCTGCTGGTCATCGACCTGCAGGACGTCGGGACGCGCGTCTATACGTACACGTGGACGATGGCGAACTGCCTGCGCGCCGCCGCACGCGAGGGCGTCCGCGTCATCGTCTGCGACCGGCCGAACCCGATCGGGGGCGAGGCGGTCGAGGGACCGGTGCTCGACCCGGCGTTCGCGTCGTTCGTCGGCCAGTTGCCGATCCCGCTCCGGCACGGGATGACGATTGGCGAGCTGGCGCGGTTGTTCAACGAGGAGTTCGGCATCGGCGCCGACCTGCAGGTGGTCGCGATGGAAGGCTGGTCGCGCCCCATGCACCACGACGAAACCGGCGCGCCGTGGGTGATCCCGTCGCCCAACCTGCCGACGCTGGACAGCGCGGTCGTCTACCCCGGCATGGTGCTGCTGGAAGGCACGATGCTGTCGGAGGGACGCGGGACCACCCGGCCGTTCGAGCTGGCCGGCGCCCCCGGCATCGATCCGGATGCACTTGCCGGCCGCCTGAATGGACTCGGCCTGCCGGGCGTGCACGTTCGGCCCGCGACCTTCGAGCCCACATTCCAGAAGCATGCGGGTGCGGTCTGCGGCGGCTGCCAACTCCACGTCACCGACCGCCGCGCCTTCCATCCGGTGGCGACTGCGGTCGCCTTGATCGGCGCCTGCCGCGATGCGCTGGGCGACCGCTTCCGCTGGCGCGATCCGCCCTACGAGTACGAGGCGGAGAAGATGCCGATCGACATTCTGGCCGGCTCGGACGCGCTCCGTCGCGACATCGAGCGGGGACGCTCCCTGGACGCGATGGCCGCCGGCTGGAATGCTGCCGTCGCGTCGTTCGCTCCCGTTCGGGAGCGCCATCTGCTGTACTAGGGAGGACTTGACGATCCCGGAGGGAGGACTGATGAACGCCGACGAACGGCAAGCCCTGGTGGCGCGGTACAAGGCGGGCTATCAGAAGGTGGCGGATGCGCTAGTAGGCGCGACCGAGGCGGAGCTGGATGCGCATCCGGCGCCCGGCAAGTGGTCGGCGCGCCAGATCGTCCATCATCTGGCCGACAGCGAGATGACCAGCGCGATCCGGTTGCGGTTGATGCTTGCCCACGATCGGCCCGCGATCGGCGCCTACGACCAGGACGAGTTCGCCCGGCAACTCCACTACGACCGGCCGCTCGCCACGTCGCTGGCGGCGTTTCGCGCGGCGCGCGAATCGACGGCGGAACTGCTCGACAGACTGAACGACGACGACTGGTCCCGACCCGGCGATCACCCGGAACACGACAGCTACGGAGTCGAGGAATGGCTCCGGATCTACGCGGCCCACGCCCACGACCACGCCGACCAGATCAGGAGGGCGCGCGCCGCCGCGGCAGAGCGATGACGAGGCCGCCGCTACGCCCCCTCGCAGCCTCATGACTCCGTCCAAAGCGCTGAGCATCGACGCGAAGACGCGGATCACCGCCGCGCCGACGCAGGTCATCTCCGCCTTCTTCGACGCCCGCGCGCTGGCCGCCTGGTGGAAGACCATCGGCTCGGTGACCGCGCCGCGCCCTTTCGGGATCTATGCGGTGGAATGGGAGGCCACGCCGTTCGAAGACCCGGTGCTCGGGACGCTGGGCGGGATTCTGTACGGCACCGTGATGGAGTTCCGGTACGGACGCGAGTTCTTTGTCGCGGACAGCTACTGGCTGCCGCCGGAAGGCCATCCGATTGGTCCGATGGCGCTTGAAGTGACCTGCCAGGTAGACGGACCGGGGACGCTGCTGCGGGTGAGGCACCATGCGACGGGCGACGGAGAGCGCTGGCAACGCTACGCGGCGCTGATGGAAACCGGCTGGAACTCGTCGCTCGAAGCGCTCAAGCAATACCTCGAGGATGGCGCCGAACCGCAACTCCCCGCGAGCGGCCTCCCACCGGGAAGGTGGCGCTGACGCGGCGCGACATGGCCGCGGCGCGGATCGTCATTGTCGGCGGCGGCGTGATCGGCTCGTCCATCGCCTGGCACCTCCGGACCGGCGGGTCCGAAGTCGACGTCACGGTCGTCGAACGGGATCCCACCTATCGCCGCGCCTCGTCGTTCCTGGCGATGGGGGGTGTCCGGCAGCAGTTCAGCTCCGCCGCCAACATCCGCCTTGCACAGCACAGCGTCCGCTTCTACCGGCGGTTCGACGAGACGATGGGCGCACCCGGCGCGAGGCCCCGCGCGTGGTTCCGCCAGCGCGGCTATCTGTTCCTGGTGAACGACGCGATGGTCCGGCGGTTCGAACGCCGCCATGCGACGCAACGGTCGCTCGGCGCGAACGTCGAGCGGCTGAGTGTCGCGGAGATCCGCGCGCGCGTGCCGGATCTCCGGCTCGATGAAATCCGCTTCGGCCTGTTCGGACCCGACGACGGCTACGCCAATCCGCGCCAAGTGCTGGCCGGATTCCGGCGGGCGGCGGAGGCAGCAGGGGCAAGGTACGTCACCGCGGGGGTCACCGGCGTCGCGGTTGCCGGCGGGCGCGTGCGGCGCGTCACGCTGGACGGCGACACTACCCTCCCCGCCGACGCGCTGGTGAACGCGGCGGGCCCGTTCGCGAAGCGGCTTGCCGCGATGGCGGGTGTCGATCTGCCGGTGACGCCGGTCCGCCAGCACCTGTTCCGGTGCGCCCTTCCCCATCGCTGGCCGTACCGCTTTCCGGTCGTCATCGACCCGACCGGCGTGCACTGGCGGCACGACGACCCCGCCACGCCGGACGGGCAGGATCGAATCGTCGTCGCCAAGACGAAACTGGACGAGCCGGCCGGCGAGAATTTCGACTGCGACATGTCGCGCTGGCAAGGCGACTTCCGGCCGCCGCTGGTTCGGCGCCTCCCGGCGTTGGAGACGGCGGAGCTTGTCGAGGGGTGGGCCGGGCTCTACGAGATGACCCCGGACCACAATCCGCTCGTCGGCCCCCACCCGGATGTCGAAGGCTTCTATCTCGCGAACGGTTTCAGCGGCCACGGCCTGATGATGTCGCCCGCCGTCGGCGCCGCGATGGCCGCTCTGTTGACGACCGGGACGTCATCCCGCATCGACATCGCGCCGTTCGACCCGGCACGGTTTGCGCGGGGTGAAGCGTTCCACGACGATGCGATGATCTGACTGCCGACTGTGTAGAGATGCCTGCCGAGACCATTGCCGGGATCGCCGCCGCGCTCCGCGACGGCCGGAAGACCGCCGCCACGCTGGTGGACGACTGCCTCGCCGCCATCGGCGCCCGGAACGGAGAACTCAACGCGTTCGTTCTGGTACGCGAGGCGGAGGCGCGGGCCGAAGCGCGCGGCGCCGACGAGGGGCTGGGCGACGGCGAGGACCGCGGCCCGCTGCAAGGGATTCCCATCGCGCTCAAGGACTTGATCGACCTCGCAGGCACTCCCACGACCGCCGCTGCCCGGCCGCTGTTCGGCAACGTGGCGGGCGCCGACGCGCCGATCGTGACGCGCCTGCGCGACGCCGACGCGGTAATCGTCGGCAAGTGCAACCTCCACGAGCTGGCCTTCGGTACGACCGGGGAAGAATCGGCGTTCGGCATCACCCGCAATCCCTGGGCGCCGGATCGGACCGCCGGCGGGTCGAGCAGCGGCTCCGCCGTCGCGGTGGCGACCGGCATGGCGGTTGCCGCGATCGGGACCGACACCGGTGGCTCGATCCGGATTCCGGCGTCCGCCTGCGGGGTGGTCGGCCTGAAGCCGACCCATGGCGAGGTCAGCCTGGAAGGCATCGTGCCGCTTGCGCCGTCGCTCGACCACGCCGGGCCGATCGCCCGGACGGTCGAGGATGCCGCGACGATCTTCCGCATCATCCGTGACGCAGGAGCGACTGACGACATCCCGGAACTGCCCGCCCGGCCTCGCCTCGGGATTCCGCGCCGCTACTTCTTCGACCTGATCGAACCGGCGGTGGAAGCGGTCTTCGACGCGGCGGTCGCCCGTCTGGAGGCAGGCGGCGTCGCGACGGTCCGGGCCGATATCGCGCACGCCGAGGAGACGCCGGCGGTGTATGCCACCACCCAGCGTCCCGAAGCGTTCCGGCGCCATGCCGCGTTGCTCGAGCGGCACGCCGCCGAACTCTCGCCGGGCGTGCGCGCGCGCCTCGAGTCCGGCCGCACGGTATCGGACGAGGACTACGCCCAGGCCCAGGAGCGGCGCGAGGTGCTGGCGGCGGCGGTGGATGCGGCGCTGGCCGGCTGCGAGGCGCTGCTGCTGCCGACGCTGCCCATTCTCCCCCCGCAGATCGGCGCCGAGACGGTCGAACTGAACGGCCGTCCCGAACCGGTCCGCCCGCTCATGCTGCGGCTGACGCAACTCTTCGACGTCACCGGACATCCGGCGGTTTCCGTCCCGTGTGGCGCCGCGGATGGGGTGCCGGTGGGGGTGCAACTGGTCGGCCGCCGTGGCGAGACGGATCGGCTGCTGGCCCTCGCGGCGGCCTACCCGCCGGACAGGTCGCCGTAGCTGCCGCCGGGGGTCGGCTCGGTGTCGACGGGAAGGCCGGCATCCACCCAGCCCTCGTTGACCAGCCGGCCGGTGAAGCGGTCGCGCGCACCGCCGAAACCCCCCAGGACGTTGCAGACGTTCGTGTAGCCGGCGCTCGCGAGAATCTGCGCCGCCTGCGAAGAACGGCCACCCATCTGGCAGCCGACCAGGAGCTTGGCGTCCTTCGCGTAGTTCGCCTGCATCACCTGAAGGAACTGCAGGTTCGGCTGCATCATGCGGGTCGCGGGATCCCGGTGCAGCAGCGGCACGTTGTGCGCGCCGGCCGGGTGGCCCGCGTCGTACTCCGGGACCGACCGCACATCGACGTAGGTATAGTCCTCGCTCGCCCGCAACGCCTGGGCCTGCCTCACGTCCACCTGTTTCACGCTCATGCGCGGAATAGTAGCATCCGCATTCGTGTTCGCCCCGTTGTTTCACCGTTGGGAACGCTCACTCGTGGCCCGCACCACGGACCGGGTGGTGCGGCCGTTCGAGTGGGGACTCGACTGGGTGCCCGACGCCCCGCCCGATCGCGATCCCGGCAGCGCCCTGCGCGACTGGGCAGCCGAGCAGACCGCCTCCAGCGAACAGTTCTTCGCCGCGCCGCCGCCCACCGACTTCAACTTCGACGGGTTCAACCTCTCCTTCCCCAGCGCGTTCCGGACGCCGCACCCGGAGAACAACACGGTCCGGGCCCGGTACTTCCCCGCGGCGAACCGGGGTGACGGCAGTCCGTCCCCGCGTGCCGTGGTCATACTGCCGCAGTGGAACGCCGGCTTCGACGCGCACATCGCGCTGGCGCGGATCATCGCGCGCGTCGGCATCAGCGCGGTCCGGCTCAGCCTCCCCTATCACGATGAGCGGATGCCGCCGGAACTCCACCGGGCCGACTACATCGTGAGCGCCAACGTCGGGCGCACGGCCCAGGTCTGCCGGCAGGCGGTGCTGGACGCACGCGGAACCGTCGACTGGCTCGTCGGGCAGGGCTACCAACGGATCGGCATCCTCGGGACCAGCCTCGGGTCGTGCCTCTCGATGCTGGCGGCGGCCCACGACCCGCGCATCCGGGCCGCGGCGCTCAATCACATCTCGCCGTGGTTCGCCGACGTGGTGTGGGAAGGACTCTCGACGGCGCACGTGCGGGAAGGGCTCGACGGGTCGATCGACCTGCCGCTGCTGCGCGAGTGCTGGCGGCCGATCAGCCCCGCCCCGTACGTGCATCGGATGCGGGGAACCCGAACCCTCCTCGTCTACGCGCGGTACGACCTGTCGTTTCCGGTCCGGCTCTCGCGCCGGCTCGTGGATCAGTTCCGGACAGAACGGGTCGATCCGGAGGTGCGCGTCCTGCCGTGCGGACACTACAGCACGGGAATCGCCCCCTTCTCCTGGCTCGACGGATGGGCCCTGGTGCAGTTCCTGCGCCGGGCGCTGTAGCCGGAGTTGTCGTCCCGCGGCGTGTTCGGTGTAGCCACACAAGACAGGGGGCTCCGCAGCCTCTTGAAAAAGGCTGCAGAACCCCCGCGGTTGAGTGACCCCGGTCAGCTTGTCATCACCGACCGGGACTGCTACCCCCGGTTGGGTAGTCTTGCAAGCCCGATTTAGCGGGTAACGGGATTATCTTCTTCCTGGGCGCCTGGTGGAGTCAAGCCCAGCGCGCACACGACGCCCCGGTGATCGCCTCGACTGGCTTCGGAACGACAGTGCTCAACGGAACGACAATACAAAGCCTCGTCCGCCGGCGCCGCGGCGAAATGACCACGACCGGCCGGATCTTCGTCATCTCCGGAGGCTCGAAGCCCCTGAAATCGCACATCAACACGGTTCCGGGGCGAGGATGAAAGGTAAGCACTGGACGTGGCGTCAACCGGCGCCCTCATGCCCCCCGGCCGTTTTCCGCACAACGACGGTAGGTATGCAAGACCAAGGCCATGCTGCCCGCAAACTCGACCGCGAACAACAGCCTTCGCTAGCACGGTGGGCGCCATTACCGCAAGGAGATCATGTCCTGACCGAGTCTGCAGCGTCCGGGGTCGCCTCCGCCGGCTCACCGAGGTCGAGCCTGGCGAGCGACGGGCGGACTTCCGGCGGTCCCACGACGACCACGGCGAGCCCGTCGGGATCGAGCCGCCGCCGCGCGGCGGCGGTGGCCGCGTCCGCGTCGACCGCCTCGACCTGCGGAACGAACGCGATGTACTCGTCATCCGGCAGGTCGAACAGCGCGAGCCGGAGCGCCGCCCGCGCCACCTGGCCCGACGTCTCGAAGGCGCGCGGAAAGCCCAGCGTGAGCGCCGGCTTGGCGACCGCAAGCTCCTCGCCGGTAACCGGCCGCTCGTCCCGGATGGCCCGCAACTCGTCGATCGTCTCGCGGATGGCGTCGGCGGTAACCGCCGCGTCAACTGCGGTACCGACATCGAACGGACCCCGTCCGCGGCGCGCGTCGAACGACGAGTGAACCCCGTAGGTATAGCCCTTCGCTTCGCGCAGGTTCATGTTGAGGCGGCTCGTGAACTGCCCGCCCAGCACCATGTCCATCACCCGGACCGCGTGGAAGTCATCCGCATTGCGGGCGATGCCGAGGTGGCCGACCCGGATCTCCGACTGCACTGCCCCTTCGCGCGGGACGAACGTCAGGCGCGCGGACGGCGGAGCGGGATCGGCCGGTGGATCGGGGAGGGGCGCCGTCGACCGGGGAACCGCCCCGCCGCCTCCCGCCGCCTGCGCTGCCGCTTCGAGCGCGTCGTCGCCTCCCGCGATGACGAGCGTCGCGTGCTCGAGCCGATAGTGCGCCGCATGGAACGCCCGGACCTCGTCGCCGCCGAGCGGACCCAATGTCTCCGTCTCGCCCAGGGCCGAGTGGCCGTAGGGATGCTCCCCGTAGAGCACGCGCCGCCACGTACGGTTGGCCACGGCGCCGGCGGCGTGGCGCAGTTGCGCGATTCGATTGAGACGCAATGCGCGGACGCGGTCGATGTCGGGGCCGTCGAACCGGGGTTCCGTGGCGACCTCCAGCAGCAGCGCCAACACCTCCCGCGCGTGGCGCGCGAGGGCCGAAACCGACAGCACCGTCGCGTCGCTCGATACGTCGGCGCCAAGGCGCGCGCCGAGCCGGCCAAGCGCCTCGTGCAGCTCGATGCCATCCCGCGCCCGCGTGCCGTCGTCCAGCAGGTCCGCCGTGAACCCGGCCAGCCCGTCGCAGCCCGGGGGGTCCGTGGCGGACCCGGCCGGGATGAGCAGCGCGAGCGTGATGAGCTCCGTCCGGCGGTGCGGAACTGTCCAGATGCGGAGACCGCCGGCTCCGAGCGTCCGCGTGATGGCCGGAAACGTCGCCGGCGCGCTGCCGGTGACAGGCGGCAGTCGGCTCCGGTCGACCGCGGTCACGCTGCCTCCACCGGCGTGGCGCCGTCGAGCGCGCGATCCGTTGCGCCGGCGGGAACGACGCTCAGCGCAATCCGCGCCGCCGGTTCCAGCCGCCGCCGAACCGCAGAGGCGATACCCTCGCGTGTCGCCCGCGCGTAGCGCGCGAGATCGTCGGCGAGGTAGTCCGGCCGGCCCGCCATGACGTTGTAGTTGTTCAGCAGGTCGGAGCGGCCGCCGAATCCGCCGAGCGATTCGCGCCGGGCCGCGAAGTCCGCTTCGAGCCGGTTCCGGGCGCGCCGCAGCTCGTCGTCGGACGGACCCTCCGCCGCCAGTCGCGCCAGTTCGTCAGTGATCACGCGGTCGAGATCGTCCAGCGGGCGGTCGGGCAGAGCCGTGGCGACGACGCCGAACCGGCCGCACAGCTCCTGCGAGTACTGGTGCGCCGACACGTCGGTCGCCCACTGCCGGTCGTGCAACAGCGCACGATACAGCCGGGACGACTTTCCGCCGCCCAGGACCTCGGACGCCAGATCCAGCTCGGCATCGTCCTCGGCGTAGAGCGCCGGCGACATCCAGGTGAGGTAGAGCCTGGGAAGCTCGACGCGATCCTCCAGCCGCAGCGATGCAGCGCGTTCGAGCGGGTCGATGGCCGGGGGAACGACCGGGGCCGGCGTCGCGCCCGCCTGGATGCCGCCGAAGTACGCGCGCGCCAGGCCGATCGCTTCGTCTGCACCCACGTCGCCGGCGATCGCGAGCGAAGCGTTCGCCGGATGATAGTAAGTGGTGAAGAACTCCCGGACGTGGCCCAGATCGACAGCGTGCAGGTCCTCGACCGACCCGATTACCGGCCAGTGGTAGGGATGGCCGGGCGGGAAGTGCGCCTCGTCGAGGACCAGCGACACCATGCCGTAGGGCTGATTCTCGTAGCGCTGGCGCCGTTCGTTCAGCACTACGTCACGCTGGTTGTCGAGCTTCTCCTGCGTCAGTGCCGGCAGCAGGTGCCCCATCCGATCCGATTCCATCCACAACGCCCGCTCCAACGCGCCGCGTGGGACGACTTCCCAGTAGTTGGTCCGGTCGGTACTGGTGGATCCGTTCAGCGCCGCGCCCGCCTCCTGCAGCGGCCGGAAGTACCCGTCCGGGTGGTGGGCGGACCCCTCGAACATCAGGTGCTCGAAGAGGTGCGCAAACCCGGTCCGGCCCGGCCGCTCGTTCTTCGAGCCCACGTGGTACCAGAGGTTGACGGCGACGATGGGACAGTGATGGTCCTCGTGGACGATCACGTCGAGTCCGTTGTCGAGCGTCACCTTTACATGCGGAATCTCCGCCGCGTTGCCACCGGACACGGCTACTCCCCCACCATCTGCACCACCACCTGCCGGTTCCGCGGGCGCGTATCGAATTCCGCCAGGACGATCTGCTGCCATGTGCCGAGACGCACGCGGCCGGCCGTGAACGGCAGCGTGAGCGACGGTCCGACCATCGCCGCCCGGACGTGGCTCGATCCGTTGTCGTCGCCCCACCGTTCATGGTGCGCGTAGGCGCCCGCGCGCGGCGCGATCTGCTCGAACGCGCGGTCGAAGTCGGCGACCGCGCCCGGTTCGAACTCGATCGTGGTAACGCCGGCGGTCGAGCCGATGACGCAGACGGTCACGATGCCGTCGGACAGTCCGGACGCAGCCACGGCCGACGCCACGACATCCGAAAGGTCGCGCATATCGCCCTGTCCCGATGTCCGCAGATCGTGCGTGATCGTCTCAACCATGGCCACCGTGGAAACGGGCCATTTTAACGGCATCGCCGGGACGAACGGCCGGGCGCGGGTTACAATTCCGGCGTGCGGGGACGGCACGGGGCCGCGGGTTTCTGGCTGACTGGACTGCCGGCCGCCATCTTCGCGCTGCTCGCCGGGGCGGCCGTCGCCGGGTTCCCACCGTCCCTCGCGGCCCAGGAAGGCACCCTTGTCTTCGACCCGCCCGACGAATGGATTGCCGAGCCCGTCTCCTTGCCCATGCGTCTCGCGCAGTTCACGCTGCCGAGAGCGGAGGGCGACTCCGAGGATGCCGAACTGGCCGTCTTCCACTTCGGCGGGGGCGGAGGCACCATCGAAGCGAATCTGGAGCGGTGGACGAATCAGATGCTCCAGGCGGACGACAGTCCGTCTGCGGACGTGGCGACAACCACCAGTTTCCTGGTGGGCGAGCTCGCCGTCACGCTCCTCGACGTTCCGGGTATCTATGCCGCCGAGGTCGTTCCCGGATCCGGGATGCGCTACTACAAGCGGGGATACCGGCTGAAGGCAGCCGTCGTGGAAACGCCGGCCGGCCCCTACTTCTTCCGCCTGACCGGACCGGAGCAGACCGTGCGCACCTGGGAGGACAGGTTCGTCACCGTGCTCGAATCGCTCCGGCTCGAGTAGCGGAGGCGGGCAAGGATCCCGCCGGATCTCCCACCGAAGCGGCGGCAACGGAAAGGCTCAGCGCTCCACCGGGCTGAAGCGCTGAATGCGGCGGCCTTCCTGCTCGGCCACGTAGACGTTCCCTTCCGAGTCGACGCCGATGCCGTGCGGCAGCGTGAACTGGCCCGGATAGCGTCCGGGACCGCCGCCGAAGCTGGTCACGACCTCGCCGCTCCGGCGGTCGATAACGTCCACCATCACGCTGTTCTGGTTCAGGACGAAGATCCAGCGCTGTTCCGGATCCGGGGAGAAATCGAGGACGACGGCGGCACCGCGCGTGCCCGTCCGATCCGGCGTTCGCGGGGTCACCGGCGTGAAGGGAACGTCGATGTTCCGTTGAAAGACACCCGTGCGGTCGAAGACCTGGATGCGGTCCGCCTGCCGGTCGCAGACGTACACCAGGCCGTCGTTCGACAGCCGGAGGCAGTGCGGCAAAGGCGTGATCTCCTCCCCCGGCGCCCGGTGGAGCGGCCACTGGCGAAGGAAGTTTCCGTCGCGGTCGAGGACGGCGATGCGGAAGTTGCCGCCAGGCAGCTCACCGTCGGCGACGTAGATTTCTCCGGTGGCGGGATCGACGTCGACACTCGCCGGCAGGAAGAACTGCGCCCGGTCGGAGTTGAGGGGACGTCCATCGCGCGTGCCGTCCGACGAGTCGTAGCGCCCGGTTTCCCCGATCTGCCGCAGCAACTCGCCATCGGCCGAGAACTGCCGCAGGACGCCCTTGCCGGCGGCGACAATCCAGACGTTGCCCTCACCGTCGACATGGCAGTCGTGCAACCGGCCGCCCAGCCGATCGGGATCGCCCCAGGATCCCACCACCGCTCCCGAGGCATCGAACTCGATGACGGGAGGGGCCAGCCGGGCGCCGTCGAGATCGGCGGGGACGACGTTCTGCCGGTTCAGCACCCAGACGTGGCCCCGGCCGTCGACGCACATGCCGCCCAGCCCGCCGGTGATCCAGCCGTCTCCCAGCGGGAGTTGCGGCCAGTCGCGATCGAGCTCGTAGCGCGGCGCGTCCTGCGCCGCCGCAGGCGTCGCGACGATCAGGCAGGCCAGCAGTGAAACGGCGGCAGCACGCATCGACGACATGACATTCTAGAGCTTCGGATCCGGTCCCGGGGGTGGTTCCGGCGGCGGCGGCGGCACCAGCGGATCGGAAGCCGCCGGCGGTGGTGTCGCGGGCGACACCGGCGCGGGCTGACGGCTCAACGGCGCGTTCAGACCATTCAGGATCAGGGCGCCTATCCCGGCCGTCCAGGCGGCGTACTCGATCAGGAACCCGGTCAGCAGAAACATGAGACCGAATGCCCGGAACAGGCCACCTGCCACTTCCAGCGTCTCGCCCAGAATAGTGGGGATCACCAGCAGGACAATGCCGGCCCAGACGGTCGTGTAGCCGGCGGGCCCCAGCCCTCCCATCCGGCTGCGCGCCGAACGACCCACACCGAGGGCGACACCCGTGAAGCCGACGATTGACGCGATGACGAGCGCCAGGAGTACGAACGGCGCGAGCAGCAGCAACGGGATCCCGATGATCGATATCAACAGAAGGATTACCGTCAGGACCGACACCGGAAGAAGGAGCATCTGCGCGAGGAAGCCGACCAGGCCGGACTTGAGCGGTTCCGAGGCCGCGCGCTGAGCTACGCGTTCGACCGTTCCCCGCATCGCGAGCAAGGCAATCGCCGCGACCAGCGCGAGGAAGATCACGCGTACCACCGTCCCCGCCAGATCCCACGTCTGCGCCATCCGGGACCGGCCCGACTCGAACGGCCAGATATCCGGCCGCAGGCCGCTCAGATCGATGCTGAAGTCGCCTACGTCGACCAGCTCGCCCTCGACCGACGCGCTGGGTGCGCGGCGCAGCGGTCCCCCAACGCTCACGGTGTCGCCGCCGACGACTGCCTGGGCCTCGAGCCGTATGGGGCCGCCAATCGCTACCACGTTCTGCCCCACTTCGCCATTGATCGTAATAGGGCCGCCAATCGCCACCACGTCCTGCGTAACCTCGCCGAGCACCCTGACCGGTGCGCCGACGACAACCACGCTACCCTCGACCCGCTCGCCGCGACCGATCCGCACCGGGGTGCCGATGCGGAAGATCTCTCCGGAGCCCCGCCGGACACGCCGGCGCTCGTCCTCCCGATCATCGTCGGGAGGCGCCGGGGGAGGTTGCGGCGGCGGAGCCGCCGGCGTGGCGGGTTGCGGCTGTTCGGATCGGGCGTCGACTGCGGCGGATCCGGGCAGAAAGAGAGCGACTAGAAACACGAATGCGCATGCCGACTGGTTGCGGATGGTAGCCATCACTTCTTCTCCATGCCCTGATCCGGGTGATCGTCTCCGTCGGCCGCGTCGGTGCCCCGCCTCTCGGCCGAGAGCATTCGATCGAGCCCGTACAGCGCAGCGAGGCCGAGTACTTCGATGGCGACGATGACGCCGATCACGCTGGGTGACGCCATTGCCGATCCGATGGTCCTGATCGCGGTCATACTCACATCCCAGAAGCCGCGTCCCTCCTGCACCGCCTGCACCAGCCAGGCCAGCCCGGAGGCAGCCGCGTTCAAGAAGGCCAGGAACTGCGACAGCAGGTACGGCGCCAGCGCCGCGCCGCCCGCAACCGCCACGGCAATCGCCGCAACGCCGGCCAGCGCCATCCCTGCCACGCGCCGCAGCCGCACCCGCGTCCTCCTCTATCGCGGGCGCCCGTTCCCGCCTTCTGTCAAGAGATACGCATGCGCGGGACCCAAGGTTCACCTCCGCACGCCGAGGGCATGCTCCGCAATCAGCTTGCGGTGGAGCTCGCTCGTGCCTTCACCAACCTCGAGCGCCTTCGCTTCGAGCAGCAGTCGACCCACTTCGTAGTCGGTCGAAAAGCCGTACCCGCCGTGGATCTGAATCGCGTCGAGGGCGTTGGCCGTCGCCGCCTCGCTCGCCGCCAGTTTCGCCATCGATGCTTCGAGCGAGCAGCGGTCAACGCCAGCGTCCTTCATGCGGCCGAGGCGATACACCAGCGCGCGCGCTGCCTCGGTCCGAAGGCACATGTCGGCAATCTTCTGCTGAATCATCTGGAACCGGCCGATGGGCTGACCGAACGCCTCGCGCTCCGCCGCATAAGGCACGCTCAGATCGATGGCGCGCTGCGCCTGACCCACGCAACGGGCCGCCACCGAGAAACGTCCCATGTCCAACGCGGCGCCCAGGATCGGGAAGCCGCCGCCTACCTCACCCAGCACCGCTTCGTCCGGCACGACGGTCCCATCGAAGTGAATCTCCGCGAGATTGTCGCGGCGGAGCGTGCGCATCGGCAGATCGGCGATGGCTACGCCGCCGCACGCCGGATCGACCAGGAATACGGTGACGCCGCGGTGACGCCTTCCCGGATCGACTGTCGCCGCAACCAGCAGCAGGCCGGCGTGCGCGGCATGCGAGATGAACACCTTGGCGCCGCTGATCGACCAGCCGCCGGCAGTGCGGGATGCGCGCGTCCGGAGCGCCGCGAGGTCGCTTCCACCGTCCGGTTCCGTCAGGCAGGCTGAGGTAAGGATGGATCCGTCGCAGATCCCGGGCAGCCACCGTTGCTGCTGCTCCGCTGTGCCGAACCGCGCGATGGACCCGGCGACCAGCGAGTTGGTGACTGAGACGACCGACGCGACCACCCAGTCGACACGCGCCAGCTCCTCGCAGATCAGGCCGTAGGTGACGATGTCGGAGCCGCCGCCGCCGAATCGCTCCGGCAACGCCGGGGCCAGATAGCCGAGCGGCACCAGCTTCCGGATCAACTCGGAGGGGTAGCGCGCCTCGCGCTCGTGCTCCTCGACGAAGGGCAGAATCTCCCGCTCGGCGAACTCGCGGACCGCGGCGCGTACCTGCCGCTGCTCCGGCGTGAGGTCGAAGTCCGCCATGCGCGACGGAGACGGTGGGGGCGAAGTGGACGGCGCCATGGTCAGCCGGGTTCGTCGCCGCCCGGATACATCGCAGGTTGCACCAGAGGATTCTGCGCCCCCTACGCGCTGGCTGGCGCCCGCGTCCGCATCCAGCGG
Organism: uncultured Vicinamibacteraceae bacterium; assembly: GCA_964636705.1. Classification (GTDB taxonomy): domain Bacteria; phylum Acidobacteriota; class Vicinamibacteria; order Vicinamibacterales; family UBA8438; genus VXRJ01. The sequence goes on along the minus strand of CAZWUJ010000024.1, from coordinate 29,063 downwards.
AGCGCCGCCGCGAGGTCGACCGCGGCGCGGGCCAACTGCTCGATCCGGCCGGCAAGTTCCGCCGTAGGTTCACGGTCCGGCGTGAAGTCGTCCCGGGCCGCGTAGACGTAGCGAGGAATGATGTAGCTCCGGAAGTCGAACATCAGGCTGTTCGCCAGTCCGATCGGCGCCATGTAGCTCCGCTGGCCGCCGGCCGCGCACAGGAAGCCGACCGGCTTCTCCGCCCAAGCCTGTCCCGTCAGCTCCACCAGGTTCTTGGCGGCGGCGTTCAGGTCGTAGTTGTAGACAGGGGCGGCGATGATCACGGCGCCGGCGCGCGTCACCTTGTCGGTGATGGGATCGATCGCCGGGTGGTTGTAGCACTCCGCCCCGTCGCAGATGGGCAGGTCCCAGTCGCGTAGATCGACGAGTTCATGCGGAGCCCCCATCGCCTCGAGCGTGGACTCCGCCGCGAGCGCCAGCAGATGCGACCGGCTGGAAGGGTTGAGGGAACAGGAAACAATGAGTACGGAACGGTTGGCGGCTGCGGGATCAGACACGCGGTGCAGTATACGAACTACTCCGGCAGGGGTAGCTGCCGGCTCTCCGACTCGCGGGCCTGATCGAAAGCGGGGAGCGGCTCCGCCGAACGGACCTGTTCCAGCCAGAAGACGCCGTCGTAGGGAATGGAATTGCCGCGCGTGCCGACAAAGTCGACATCGCCGTCGCCGTCCATGTCGCGGGCGATGAACTTGTCGAACATGCCGCGGACGCGGCGCGAGACGTCGTGCCGGACCCAGGCGCCGGTCGGATCGTCCCCCTGTTCGAACCAGCTCAACCGCCCCGCCCGGTGGTCGGGGGCGAGGTCGACCGCATCCGCATCACGGGGATCCTGGCTGTAGGCGCCGGAGAATAGGTCGAGCCGCCCGTTGCCGTTGATGTCGGACAGGACAAGGCCAACCAGCCGGTCCGGCAGGAGATCGCCAATCTCGTGCGTCCTCCACGACTCGCCCGATGCCGCCCCGCCCGCCGGCTGCTCCAGCCAGACCACGCCGCGCCGATTGTCGCGGACCACGATGTCGATCAAGCCGTCGCCGCTGAGATCAGCGTAGTCCATGTTGAAGCCGGTAACGACCGCTTCGGGCGCGATGTCGATCCGGTGTTCCTCGAACGTGATCGGGCCACCGTCGGCAGTGACGTTCTCGAACCAGAAGATCCGGCGCTCCATCCGCGAGCCGGCCACCACGTCCAGATCGCCGTCTGCGTCCAGGTCGAACGGCTGTGAATTGATGGGGACGATGACGCGCGTCATCTCGTGCTCCACCCAGGCATCGCCGTCGAGGGGGTCTTCCGGGACGGCGAACCACGAGACCGCATGCTTCTCGGTGGTGCCGGGCGGCGGGTTCTGCTCTCCCTTGTTCGGGGCCACCACTTCGGGGCGCCCATCCTGATTGAAGTCGGCCAGGAAGACCCGTATGTAGGAGCCGCGGTCGTCCGTGACGGACGGGATGACGCGATTCCAGTGCGTCTCGCGGCCCGCCGGGCCCGGGTTCTCGAAGTAGATGAGATGCGCCAGCTCGCAGGCGACGACCACATCGGGATAGCCGTCGCCGTTCATGTCGCCGATCGCGACATCTTCCGCCGCTCCCGCCTCTTCGCCCTCGGCGAGCGTGTACAGATCCCACACGTCCGGATCGGCCGAACCGTACGCGATGCGCACATGGCCGTCCGGCACGCCGTCGTAGGTGACGTCCGATTCGTGGACCGAGACGATGTCGAGGTGGCCGTCCCGGTCGAGGTCGACCATCTCCAGGCCGTCGCTGCCGCCGATAGCAATGCCGCCCACCGCCAGGTCGTCGATGATGTGCTCGCGCCAGGAGATGTACGAGCCGTCGGTCGCCTGGGCGCGGGTCGGGGTGTCGGCAATGGCGAACGGGCCGCCCGGCGCACTGGAAGCGGTGTCTTCCGCCGTTCCCGCCGAGCAGGCAGCCACCAGGCCGGTAGCCGTCAGCAGGACCAGGAACCGGCAGTATTCCGTGACTCGCATGGCGCTCCTCCCCGCCACCCGCGCGTCAGGGCGCTGCTGCTGCCGGATGAACCGTGACCGAGACGTCGACCGGCGTACTGAGAACGGTGTCGTCGGCCACCGCGCGCAGAACGTACTCGCCGGGCTCGCCGAAGCTCACCGTGGTGACGGCTCTCCCGCCGTCGCCGATCTCAGGGATTCGCGGATCGAACGTGACTTCACCCGGACCTCGCCAGTGGAGCCAGGTCACCGCAAGGCCGGTCGCCGCCGCGTTCCGCGGATCGACCATCGCCTGCGTCTGCGGGCCGGGCCGGGGTCTCCGTTCCGCCAGACGCGGATTGGGTGGCGGGAAGCCGTCGTCACCCGCGATGACCGCGATCTCCAGGGTATCGGGCAGGGTCACCTCGTACGCGTCGCTTCCTTCAGCGCTGATAAACGGCGCCGCATTGTCGCCGTAGTCGGTGACCGACTGAATACCGGGCGACCGGTTGAGCGACTTCACGCCATCGTCGATCTCCCAGACCGGCCAGAGATGTCCGTAGGCATGGTCGGTCCGGCCGTTGTGCGTCAGCGTCCAGACCAGATCCCGTTCACCCCAGTCCGCCGGGACCCGCACTTCGACGACGAATTGCTGGCGCCGGTTGTAGAAGTGGGTGGGCTGGCCGCGATCCTGGGGACCCGGCTCGAAGAAGTTGTCGGGACCGACCGGAATGACTGGCTGCTCCTCGTAGTTCCGGTTCAGGTAGCCGAAGACCATGGTGAACGAGCCATCGGCGTTCCGCTCCCATCCCTCGAAGACCGGCTGGACGTTCTGACCCCGCAGCCATCGCTCCTGGGCCGACCCGCCCGCGGCGGCCGGCCCCAGAACGATGGCGAGGAGAGCGACACTCGACGCGACGCAGGCGCAGAACGGCAGGCGTCGACCCACTGCGGACGTCGGCGTCCGCACACCAGAGAACATGCTCATCGACGACTAGTCCTCGTTGTTGTCGTTCGCGACGGAGTCCTCTCGGGCAGCGAGCGCAGCCTCGTAGTCCTCGTCGTTCATCTCGAACCAGCTCACCCAGGCGAACGCCATGTCGTCGCTCGAGCGTTGGCCGAAACCTGCCCAGTTGGTCGGGTCGTCGTTCCAGCGGTTGGAGTCGGAGTTGTCATGCCAGCTCGTCACCTGGAGGACGGTCCCCTTCGGGACCAACGGCGCCACGTGGTCGGCGTAGTTGTAGACGATGTGCCAGCCGAAGTCCCAGTCGGCGCAACTCAGCACGTCGGTCGTGTTGTCGGGCAGGATGGCGGTGAGGCACTGGCGCTTGCCCAGATTGTGCAGGTGCGCCTGGAACGCCGTGATCTGGGCGTTCTCCCGCAGGCGGGTGTAGCCATCGTGACGGACGTTCGACGCTCCCGCCGGAATGTCGAGATCCTCGTTGTCACCGACGTGGGCGGAGATCAGTTGCCGCTCCGGCACGACGCCGTCCGGATAGAACTGCATGCCGACACGGGTCCGGTCGGTCGTTTCGACGCCGATCGACGCGTAGTGCATGTTGAAGATGATCTGCGAGCCCGCCTTGATCTCGCGGCCGGTGCCATCAGGGAAGATATCGCCGTTCTTCCCGAGGGCGTACTCGTTCAGGAACTGCCGCTCGTCGCTCTCCGGATCGTCGGTCATCAACGTCACGGCGTGATGCACGACCGGGAAGCCCTCGATCGACGGCTTCGTCTCCACCGCCTTGATCCACTTGTCCTCCGTCAGGCCGGAGTCCGAGATCAGGTTGCCCCACCAGTTGGGCGCCTCGGCCGAGACCGTGAACGGTTCGGGAATCTCGACGACCCAGTCCGGCTCGCCGATCTTCCATTCCGCGATGTCGCGGAACTCGCGGGGCGGCGGCAAGTCGGCGGGGTTGCCGCGCGGCGCGCCCGCGTCGACCCAGGCCGCGACGGTGTCGATCTCGTCGTCACTCAGGGAGTAGTCGTACTTGAACTCCTGGACGCCGATGTTGCGGTCGATGTACCACGGCGGCATCGTGCGGGTGACCACCTTCTCGCGGATCGAGCGCGCCCACGGCCGCGCCTCCTCGTAGGTGAGGAGCGACATCGGGGCGATCGAGCCGCTGCGGTGGCACTCCTGGCAGGAGCGCTGCAGGATCGGCATGACGTCCTTCGTGAAGGTCACCTCGTCCTGTGCCGCGACATCCGCCGGCAAGGCGACCAGGCCGACGACGGCGATGGCAACCAACGCCACACCGAACCGAAACGTGCTGTTGCGTGACATGTCTTCGATTCCTCCGTTACGTCCGAACTGCTATTCGTCGTTGGTCGCGCGGGCTTCCCGTTCCCGGACCCGGCGCTCGTACTGTTCGTCGGTCATGAACGCGATGTCGGTCCAGCCGTGGCCCATCTCGTCCATCGTCCGGCTCCCCCAGCCGATCCAGGCCGAGGGGTCGGGGTTATGCCGGTTGTTGGCGGTGTTGTCATGCCACGAGACGGTATGGAGAATCGTCCCCTTGGGAAACAGGTGGGCCTCCTTGAAGGGATAGACGATCTGCCAGGTCTGCTCGTAGTTGACCACGTCGACCAGCACCTCCCGCCGGCCGTCGAGGTGGATCGCCTCGAGGAACATCCGCGAGCCCCGGAAGTGCATGTGGGGCTGGAAGCTCAGAATCATGGCGGCCTGAGGCAGCGGCCAGAACCGTTCGTGCCGGGCGACCGTGTTCGGCGGGATGCTCATCAGCGCCACGCCGTTCAGCGTGTTGTCGTCGACGATCGCGCCGGGCGGCATCCGCTCGGCATGCAGGTCGAGATCGTAGCCGGCGCGCAGCAGCCGATCCTCGACCGCCTCGCGGTTCAGCTCCCAGTCATGACCGATGCCGGTGCGGATCCGGTGGGCGGTGACGATCAACTCCGGCACCTCCCCTTTCGGGTAGAACTTGATCCCCACCTTCTGGCGGTCGATCGTCTCCTCGCCCCACGGGTGGTAGTGCGGAGCGAAGCGGAACAGGCCGCCCGCCGGCAGCTTCCGGCCGGTCCCCTCGGGGTAGTACTGGCCGCTGCTGCCCATCGCATACTCGATCAGGTCGATCTCCTGGGTGTTCGAACCCATCCCGAGGCGGAATTCTTCGAGGTCCTCGGCGGTCTCCGGCACGCTGACGTAGACGTGCGAGTGGTGAACGCAGCACCACGCCTCCGGGATGATCTGCACCCACTTGACGTAGCGATCCTCGGTCAGGCCCGGATCGACGACTTCCGACGGATAGAAGTCAGGTCCCTCGGCCGGGATCTCGAACCCCTTCTCCATCTGCACCACGAGGTCGGGCTCGCCGTAGGTCCACTCGTTCAGGTCGTCGAGGTCGAGCGGCGGCGGGGCGTCCGCCGGGTTGCCGCGCGGTGCGCCGGCATCGACCCAGGCCGCCACGGTCGCGATCTGCTCGTCGCTCAGCGAGGGGTCCGCGGTGTACTCGCCGATGCTCCGGTCGAGGTGCCAGGGCGGCATCTGCCGCTGCACGACGCGATCCTTGACGGCGCGCGCCCAGGGGCGTGTTTGCTCGTAGGTGAGGAGCGACATCGGAGCCCCGGTTCCAGGCCGGTGGCATCGCTGGCACGACTGTTGCAGGATTGGCAGAACGTCCTTCGTGAAGGTCGGGGCGTTCTCCTGATCCTGACCCTGCGCTTCGGCGGCGAACGTGTCCGGCGCGGCGCCCGTGACGCCCAGCAGGCCGCCAACCGCCGCCACCGCCACGAACTGCCAGACACTGCGCATAGGCACACTCCCCGCTTGAAATCTCAAGCTGTTCCGGTCAGTCTACACCCTGCCTAGACAAAATTCATCCCTGATGGCGAGACGAGAAGACGCTTGTCCGAGTCACTTCGCCGCGTTGCTGGTGGCGCTCCTGTTCGCCGCGCCGGCCGCCGCGCAAAGCCTCCAGCCCGTCTATCCGGTCTACGACGGTTTCCACGTGACCGAGTCAGGCGCGTACGTCATTGCGTACGCGTACTTCAGCCACAACTTCGACCCCGTGACGATTCCGCCGGGACCGGAGAATCGGTTCGAGGTGGAGCCGGCCGACCGGGGACAGACGACGACGTTCCTGCCCGGCCACCACCGCTTCCAGTGCATCATGGTGTTCGACCCCGGCTTCACCGGCGGCGTGCAGTGGACGCTCGCTTACGGCGACACGACCACGTCCACCAGTGAAGACATGCTGCAGTACAACTGGGAGCTCGAGGACCGATCGTTGCCGCTGCTGCTGCGCGATATCGACGTCGACACGGCGCCTCGCGGCGTCTGTCTCAACCGCTCGCCGATCGTGCGCGTGCTCGGGTTGCGCAACGGTCCGGAGGGAGCGCCGCCCGAGGTGAGCGTGGCGGTGGGCGACGAGCTGAAGCTGTTCGGCAGCGTCCGCGACGAGGGTCTGCCGCGCGCAGGCGAACTCGTCTCCGAGTGGCGCGTCATCAGCGGTGGCGGCGCGGTGACGTTCAGCGCCCCGAACGAACCGCGCTCGCTCGCGACGTTCGATACTCCGGGCCGCTACGAGCTGGAACTCCGGGCGAGCGACTCGGAGATGGAAACGACCTACCGGGTCGTTGTCAACGCCGGCAACTGACCCCGACGGCCGCGCGCCCTTGCGGTGCGCCGGCGTCCACGCCGGCATTTGCCGTTCTCTTGCCGGCCTGGAGGCCGGCGGACCCCCACTCTTGCCGGCCTGGAGGCCGGCGGACCCCCACTCTTGCCGGCCTGGAGGCCGGCGGACCCCTGGCTATTCGGAAACCGTCACCTCTCACTCACTCAACCCGCCGCCCGTTTCACCGGACAGCGTAGAATTACCTCATGGACACCCACACTGGCCGCAACGGACAACCCTTCAGCGGGCGTCTGCTCCTCGCAGCGTGCGCCTGCCTCCTGTCTCTGTTTCTCCTCCCAGGCGCCGACGCGCACGCCCAGGACGCTCAGGCCACCCTCACCGGGCAGGTAACCGACGCGCAGGGCGGCGCGGTCCCGGGCGCCACCGTGACCGTCGAATCGCCGGCGCTCGCGTCGCCGATGAGCGCGGTGACCGATGGCGGCGGCGGATACCGTTTCACGCTGCCGGCCGGCACATACTCGATCACGGTGGAGGTCAGCGGCTTCGCGACCGAACGCCGCACCGGTGTGATGCTCGCGACCGGCGCTACGCGCAACCTCGACGTGACGCTGCAGGTGGCGGGGCTGGCCGAGCAGGTGGACGTGGTCGGGCTCACACCGATCCTCGGCGTCGGCATCGAACGGGACCGAGTCGCCGGGAGCGTGTCGGTGGTCGAGACGGACGAGTTGCTGCTCCGTGGGGCTGCGTCGTTCGCAGACACGCTCCACGAGCGGCTCGGATCGGTGACCCTGGAGGGAACGACGACGAACCTGTTTCAGCCGACCCTTCGCTTCCGCGGATTCACCGCCTCCCCGCTGCTGGGCCTTCCGCAGGGCATCGCGGTCTACCAGAACGGCGTCCGAATCAACGAGCCGTTCGGCGACACCGTGCAGTTCGACCTGATGCCGCAGTTCGCAATCGATCAGGTGGAGCTGAGCGCCGGCTCCAACCCGACGTTCGGACTGAACGCGCTCGGCGGCGCGCTCTCCCTCCGGCTCAAGAACGGCTTCGACAACCCGGGCTTCCGGGGAGAGTTCTCCGGCGGGTCGTTCGGCCGCACCACCACCACCGCGGAGTACGGCGCAAACAACGGCCGGTGGGCCTTCTATGGCGGGGCCACCCGCTTTGAGGAAACCGGCTGGCGCGTCGCGTCGCCGTCCGAGGTGATGCAACTCTTTGCGGACATCGGCTACCGCGGCGACCGGGCTAGCGGAGGCATCAACGTCACCTACGCGGACACCAGCCTGACCGGCAATGCGGCCGCGCCGGTGGAACTGCTCGACGTCGACCGCAACGCCGTCTTCACCTATCCCGACGTCACCGACAACCGGCTCGGCTTCGTCCAGGCACGCTCGAACATCATCTTCTCCCCCGCCTGGTCGATGCAGGTGACCGGCTACTACCGCGACCTCGACCGCCGCACCCTGAACGGCGACGAGGCGGAGTTCGAGGAGTGCGACGACGACCTCCTGCCCCCGGGGGCGCCCGAGGGAACGCTCTGCTTCGGCGAAGACGACGACGATGACGACGAGGGCGAGCACGACGACGACCACGACCACGCCGATGACGACGGCGACGACGACCACGACCACGCCGATGACGGCGACGACGACGACCACGACGATGACGGCGACGACCACGAAGATGACCACGACGATGACGAAGATGACCACGACGATGACGACGAGTTCCTCGCCATCCCGCTGATCGATCAGGCGACCAGCCGTTTCATCACCGCGCTCGACGTAGCCGGCGACGGGGCCATCAACCGCACCTTCACCCGCACCCGCGGTTACGGCACGAGCATCCAGGCAACCGCCCGGACGACGGCTGGCGGTACCGACAACGTCTTCGTGGCAGGTGTGTCCGCCGACCTCGCCGACATCGACTTTTCGACCAGCAGCGAGACGGGCTCTCTGACGGAAGACCGGGGCGTGACCGGCTCCGGCCTCTTCGCCAGCCTGTATGGGCTGGGAGGCGACGACATCTTCAACACCGGGCTGGAGAGCACGAACAACCTGGTCGGGCTGTACGTGAGCAATACGCTCTCGCCGACCGACCGGGTTCACCTGACCGTCTCGGGCCGTTACAACCGGGCACAGATCGACATGGTCGATCTCCTGGGCAGCTCGCTGGACGGCTCCCACACCTTCGCCCGCTTCAACCCCGCCGCCGGCGTGGTGATCGACACGGGCGACGGGGCCTCCCTGTTTGCGCGCTATTCGGAATCGAGCCGCGCCCCGACGGCCGCCGAGTTGAGCTGCGCCGACCCGGCCGAACCGTGCCGCGTGCCAAACGCGTTCGTCGCCGATCCGCCGCTCGACCAAACCGTCGCGCGATCGTTCGAAGCGGGAGTGCGGGGGCGGTGGGGCAGCGGCGAATGGTCCATCACCTCGTATAGCACCCGCATCAACGACGACATCCTCTTCATCGCGTCACCCGAGCTGATCGGGACCGGTTATTTCCAGAACGCCGGCGACACGGCACGGCTCGGTTTCGACATCGAGTTGAGCGGCCGGGTCGAACGGACATCCTGGTACGCCAGCTTCGGCGTGGTGGATGCGACCTTCGAGTCGCCGCTGCTGCTGCCGGGCGACGAGGAAGTGAACGACGCCGCCGACGACGAAGGACTGCCGGTAGAGCCGGGCGACCGCCTGCCGGGTATCCCCCGCTACAGCCTGAAGGCGGGCATCCGCCAAGGGGTGACCGACGACTGGGATGTCGCGCTGGAGACCGTGACGGCGTCGAGCCGCTACTTCGCGGGTGACGAGGGCAACGACCAGGTGACGCTCGACGGCTACGGAATCGTCACGTTCCTCTCCGCGTTCCGGATCGGCGCGGGCGTGGAACTGTTCGGCCGGGTAGACAACCTGTTCGGCGCGATCTACTCCACCGCCGGGGTGCTCGCCGAACTCGAGGTGCCTCTGCGCGAGGCGCCGAACGCCAGCGATCCGCGGTTCGTGTCACCCGGCCCGCCCCGGAGCGCTTTCGGAGGGATCCGCGTCCGCTTCTGAGCGGGCGCGGTCAATCCACCTGGAGGAGGTTCACCACTTCCCGGGTTTCGAACGCCTGGCGGGCGACCGTTTCGAGCACCTGGCTCTCTCCATCGTTCCGGACGAGGCCGACCAGGGTCACCACGCCGTTCTCCACCAGGATGCGGAACGGCGGGAGGTGGGCCGCCATCCCGTAATGCGACAGCATCGGGTGGCGCATCGCCCGATCCGCGATGATCAACCGGAGATCGGTGTCGCGGCGCGTGGAGGGCTGTCTGGCGACCTGCACGTCGATCTCCTGCACGCCACGGATCCTCGCGATCCGTTCGAACAGATCGCCGATCTTGTCGCGCTCGGGCGAGACGCTGCCGACCAGCGTCACCACGCCCGCGACCACGCGGCCGCCGATATAGTCCCAGATCGTCATGTGGACGTAGTTCTGGATCGCGCGGGCCACCTCCGCCGCCACCTCGTCGTCGTCCTCGACCTCGGGAACCGTCAACTCGCTCGCGACCGTCTCGATGGCGTCGTGATCGAGCGCCGCCTCTATCGCCCGCATCTTCTCCCGGAGGGTTTCCGCACGACCGGCAAGCGTCGCTTCCGTACCTGCAACGGTCACCACGAGGTCGTCCACGTCGGCCTCGTCCCGCACCGCCTCGGCCACATCGCGTTCGACGGCGTTCTGCGCGGCCGCCGCTGCCGCGGTGAGCACCAGGGCCAGTCCCGTGAGCGCGGCGAGGCCCAAAGAACCAGCCGTCCTTGCTGCGGCTCTCATGGCTGCTGCGCCTGAGGGGGCGCCCGGCGGACCCTGCCGTCGGTCGACACGATGTAGCGGACTCCGAAGCGCGTGACCGTCAAGTGGACGGTTCCGGAGGATGCATCCGGCGGCCGCTCGTACCGGACCAGGTGTTGCCGCGCCAACTCGCGGTTACGCTCCAGGAACCGATCGGCAATCGCGGCCAGCGGTTCTCGCAGGTCCGAACCGAGGGAAGCGGTCCGAAAGGATCCCTCCGTGTAGGTCTCGAGGTCCCGGCCAACCGCTTCCTGCAGCGATACCGCGCGCCGCATCGGGCTCCGTCCGCGCATCAACAGCATGTGGGCCGTGGTGTCCTCCCGGCGCGCCCGCGCGATCACCTCCCTGAACTCCTCGGTCGCTGCCCGGCTCCGGTCGGCCCCGTTGGCGGTAACGATCACCAGCACTCCCCGAAACGGCCCGGTGTCGGCATCGATCCATTCGGTCGCCATGACGAGCCCGTCCAGCAGGCGCGACGATCGGCCACCCAGTTCGAGGCGATCGATACCCTCGCGTACCGGGTCCATCTCGATCTCGCCCTGAACGACCCACTCCGGGCGTGGCGACAGCACCGCCAGCGACACTTCCTGGTAGGGCGGCAGGCGGTCCACGAACTCCCGCAAGCCCTCTCGCACCCGGTCGAGCCCGCGTCTCGCGGCGCGGCTGTTGTCCACCAGGATCACCACCTTCGCGGGCAGGTTGGCCAGGCGGACATCCAGCACCGGCCGGACGACGCCATCCTCCCGGACGACCACTTCCGCCCGATCCAGATCGGATACCAGCGCGCCCGTCGCCTGCTCGTAGACCTGCACGTAGAGGCGGGACTGCGCGGCGGCGCGGGTTGGGTGAAGAACCAGCAGGACGGCGAGCAGAACGAACGTGCCGCGTGCGAAGCGACGCACGCTGGCGCGCGCCGCCCTGGCTGCAGTGTTCATCGTTCCCCGTAGCTTACCGTAGCGCCCTCGCCGGGGACCTCGATGTTCACCGAGTCGTCCGACGCGCGGCTCACGATAGTGGCCGTTCCCGCACCGTCAGGGACCTGCCACACATAGCTCCACTCGGTCGTCCCGTTCGCGCGATGCCACGTCGTCCCGCCATCGACCGATACCTCCACGCCGGCCACGACGCCCCCCCGATCGCTTGCCGTCCCGGTGATCTCGACCGTCTCACCGGAGGGATAGGCGCCCTCGGCGGATGAGGTGACGGTCGACTCCGGCGGCGTGCGGTCGGTCGAGGCGGTTGCACGGACCAGATCCGGTTGCAGGTTCGCCGGCTGAATACCCATATCGGCGAACAGGTTGACGGTTGCCTGCTGGATCGCCCGTTCCGGTCCGTACGGATCGACTCCGACGCGATGCGAGTACGGATTCAGCGTCCGCCCGCGCACCGATGTGGGGTGGTCGTGGAAGTCGTCGAGGCCCCAGGAGTACTGCACGCAGCCGCAGCCGAACACGAGGGCTCCGCTCGGGGCTCGATACAACGTCAGCGCGTGGGTCGCCGTGCGGGAATCGTAGACGGAGCCCCAGTCCATCGGGTACCGCACGCCGTCGATGGTCGTCTCCGATATCCGGATCAGCCCCGCGGGCCGGAAACCGTTGTCCAGGTCTTCATCCCACTCGTGGCCGAGGAACCCGTTGGCGAGCACCGCGTGTTCACCGGGCTCCAGTTCGGCCACCTCCGTGTTGCGCCAGAACCGCAACCGGCCGTATTCGGCCGGCACGATCAACGGATCCTGCCGATTGGCGTTGACGGTGAAGATCGTTCCCGTCAGCGCATTCTCGGGCTGCGGCCCCTCCGGGTTGGCGGGGCTGGCGTCCCGCCATGTGCCGGTCCATACGTCGGTCGCCGGATCGATCTTCTCGGTCGGCTTCACTTCTCCGAGCTCGGTCTGGTTGCTGTGCGATTCCTTGTACACGACCAGCGTCCGATAGGAGGTCTGCGTACCGTCGATGCTCGGCTCGTAGCGGGTCTTCCAGAACACTTCGTTCCCGCTCATGAACGCCAGGTTGACCCCGGCGTCCCGCGCCGCCTCGGTGTTCTGCCGCTGCCCGGCCGACCAGTACTCGTCATGTCCGATCGAGATGAACAGCCGGTGGTTCCGCAACAGATCGCCGTGGCGGTGCGTATCCACCCCGGTGATGTAGCTGACGTCGTAACCGTTCCGTTCGAGCCACCGTACCAGCGGATACTCCGCGTCGAAGAATTGATTCACCGAGCTGAAGTCGCGGTTCATCAGCGGCCGGTTGAAACTCGCCTTGTGCGCGCGCATCGGCCGCCCGGCAGTGTCGCCCGTCTCCGTAAACCCGCGATAGGTGCTGCCCAGGCCGTACTGGTTGTAGGCGACCCAGGTCGGATCGGACGTCTGCATCACGACATCGGAACGGCTGGCGTCGTCGCGCACCACGAACACGATGTGGCTGGCTCGCGGCTCCTCGATCGGATTGCGCAATCGGCCGTGCCCGAGCGCCCCGTAGGCGTGCGGAGCCGACTCCGGCGCCCGTCCGCCGGCCCGGCTGTTGTCCGCTCGCCACGTTTCCTCTCCGTCCTGACGTACGAGGCGGGCAACATATACTCCTGACACGGCGTCTTCCGGGATCCGCCACGACGCCGACACCTGCCACGTGCCACAGTCGTAGAGGCGCACGCTCCAGTCGACCGCACACGGCGGCTGGATCTGAGGCAACGGCGCCGAGGGCCGGATCGTCTCGACCTTCCGCGCCCCGTCGCCGCCGTAGTACCCCATCCGGTAGATGTCGATCCGGTAGTCGGTCGAGTCGGTGTCTATCTTGAACTCCGCCGTCTCCCCGAAGTTGTAGCTGATGTCGGTCGCAAAGCCCTGAATGCTGAGATCGCCGGCGCCATTGATGTCCCACTCGGTCGCCGGACTCCCCGCCTTGCAGTTCTCGGCCACGATCCAGTTCGCAGGCTCGGCGCAGGGATCGGTCGCCTGCGCCTCGGCCGGTCCGGCGCTCCACGCCATCATGGCAATGGTGATCCCCATCGCGAGCCGCCACGTCTTGTTCGAGATCGAGTGCATGTCATCCCCCGTTCTTCGAATAAACCCGTTCGTCCCGCGGGCAGTCACTGCGTAGGCTCCTTCGGACCGCACGCAACCACCACGGCCGGGCTGGCCGGTCCGATGTTGCCGCTGTCGTCGACCGCGCGGCTCAGTATCACCGCCTCCGACACACCGGCTGGCGCCGTCCACTCGTAGCGCCATTCCTCAGTGCCGCTGGCGGGATGCCAAGTGGCGCCACCGTCGGTGGAAACCTCCACCGCAGCGACCACTCCTCCGTCCCGATCGACCGCAGTCCCGGTCACGCTCACGGTACGGCCGACCTCGGCGCCGCCCCGGGGTTCCGCAATCTCGGCCAACGGACCAGCCGCATCCTGCGACGGCTCGGCGCTCGTCAGTTCCGGCTGGAGGCTCGCCGGCTGCACTCCCATGTCGGCCAGCAGGTTGACGGTCGCCTGCTGAATGGCGGGCTCGGCGCCCATCGGGTCGGGCCGCACGCGGCCCGACGGGGTCGTGAAGTAGGTGTGGAGGTCGTCGAGCCCCCACGAGTACTGCACCGATCCGGCACTGAAGACGAGCGCCCCGCTCGGCGCCCGATACATCGTCATGTGGTGGGTGGCGGATCCGGAGTCGTAGACCGATCCCCAGTCCTGGACATAGGCGACGTTGTCGACGGTGGTCTCCGACAGTCGGATCAAGCCGGCGGGCCGGACGCCATTGTCGATGTCCTGGTCCCACTCATGCCCCAGCATCCCCCGGCCGTACACGGCGGCGGCGTCTCCCTCCAACTGCTCGACCTCGGTGTTGCGCCAGAACCGCCGTTGGCCGTAGCTCGCCGGGACATGGAGCCGATCGTTGCGGAACGCTCCGACTGTGGCGATGGTGCCGGTCAGCGCGTTCTCCGGATCGGCGCCTTCCGGATTGAACTCGCGCGGGTCCCGCCAGGTTCCGGTCCACAGCTCCTTCTGCGGGTCGAGCTTGCCGTGGGCGACCGTCTCGCGGAACGACACGAGGGTCCGGTAGGGCGTCTCGGAGGGCGCCAGGCTCGGCAGATAGCGCGACTTCCACATGCTGACCCCACCGCCCAGGAAGGCCAGGTGGACGCCGGCGTCCCGAGCCGCCTCCACGTTCTCGCGTTGCGCCCGGGTCCAGTACGCGTCGTGGCCGGCTGAGATGAACACCCGGTGATCCGTGAGCTGACCGCCGCGCCGGTCGGTGTCGACACCCGCGAAGTAGCTCACGTCGTAGCCGTTGCGCTCGAGCCATCGGACCAGGGGATACTCCGCGTTGAAGAACTGTTCGTTGATGTTCCCCAGCCGATTCGTGACGGGACGGTTGTAGCTGGCCATGAAGCCCCGGGACCGGACGTTCCCGCCACCGCCGCCGCCATCGACGGCCGACCACGACCCGTAGAGACTCGCGCCACCGTAGCGGTTGTAGGCCACCCAGGTCGGATCCGCAGTCTGGACGAGCACCTCCGAACTGCCGGCGTCGTCCCGGACCACGAACACGATGTGGCTCGCGCGCTTCTCGACGAGCGCGTCCCTGAGCGCCCCGAGGCCGCTGGCTCCGTAGGCGTGCGGTCCGGCCGGCGGGCGGTCGGTTGGGAAAACCCGTTCCCCTTCTACCGTCCACGGTTCGGGTTCGTCGTCCTCGCGCACCAGTCGGGCCACGTACACTCCGGAGACGCCATCGACGGGAACCTGCCAGGACGCCGACACGCGCCAGTTCCCGCAATCAACGAAGCGCATGTTGGTGTGAACCCGGCAGTCGGGCTGCGCCTGAGGCAGCGGGACCGATGGGCTGATCGTCTCGACGAGGCGCGCGCCGTCGCCCCCGTACCAGCCCATTCGATAGATGTCGATTCGATAGCGAGGCGAGTGGGTCCTGACTTTGAACTCGACCGTCTCGCCGAGATTGACGCTCATGTCAGTGGCAAACCCCTGAATCTCGGGGTCGCCCTGAGCGTTCACGTCCCACTCCTCGCGCGGATTGCCGGGCAGGCAATTCTCCGCCACGATCCGGTTGGCCGGCGCCGCGCAAGGATCGCCCCCCGGCTGCGCAGCCGCCCCCTGAGCCCTCAGGCTCGCGCCAGGTCCAACCTTCGACGGTTCCGCCGCGGCGACACCGATGACGACGGCGCCGCACAACATCACGTAGTTGAGACTCCGCATACGTCACCTCACTTCAGCCGGTTACCTCCGCAGTTCTTCGAGTGTCACTCGGGCCTGGGCATCAACTGTTCGAAGACCTCGAGCGAGGCCACGTCCGGATGACGCTCTGCGACGCCGGCCACCAGATCGCGCGCGAGATCCCACAGGTCCGCGTCGATCGTGGCTCTCGGCGGCAACTGGTCGAATCCCTCGGCCAGGTACCAGAATTCCATCCCGGCCGGAAACGCCTCGTCGGTCCGGCCGATGAACACGATGTCATACAGCCCGCCGCTCGCGGCACGGTACAGGTACCGGTCGCGGGTGAGATTCTCGTCCAGCTCGAACAGGCGGCGAACCTCTTCCCAGTACTCTGCGGTCTGGCGCAGGACTTCCTCGACCATCACCAGCTCGCGACGGTGATTGGCAAGGTCGAGCGTCTCGGGATCCAGTCGTTCCCAGGTCACGTCACACCTCCGGGCGATTCCACTTGCCGGGACGCCATCTGCGCCGCTTCGTCCAGAACCTCGCCGATGGCGGCCGCATACAGATCGGCGCCGACCTCCGAGGCCTGCGCGATGTGGGTCTGGATTGGAATCGGGATGATGGGAGGAGCGTTGGGAAAGAGCTCTCGCCAGCGCTCCTGGTCCTCGGGCGTGAACACGCGATCGTTCGGGGCCATGATGCGGACCGGCAGGTGCTGCAGCCCCGAAATCCCCGCCTCGATCTGCTCGAAGGTACGCGCCGTCCGCTGCAGGTACTCCAGCGGATGATCCGGTCGATTCTGGGTCGATCGGTTGAACCCCATGCCTCTGGTATCCCTCGAGGACCCCGTACAACGTACTGGCGTGGTTCTCGATCGTGTACTGCCGGTGAAACGCCGGCTTGTCCGACAAACCGCTGCCCTGATGGTCGTGGCACACGACCCGCGCGCGATCCTTGAGTCGGTCGATTACGCCGCGGTAGTGATAGGACCAGTTGCCTTGCCCGTGGAGGAGCATGACGACCGGACCGGCGCCCTCGTCGACGTAATGAATCCGGCGACCATTGATCCCGAGTTCCTTGTACTCGAACGGATAGATCGCATTGCTGTTCGCGGAGAGGCCGTTGAACAACCTCCGGCCATCGTCCTCCGCAGTCTCTTGAGCCGTCGGACTGCAGCCGACGAGCCCCGCCGTCGCGGCGCCGGCGCCGGCTAGAGAGCTGCCCCGGATGAAGTCCCGCCGACTCGGAAAACCGGTTCGCGGTTGGCGGCCAGAATCGCGCTCCATGGAAACCTCCTCGCTCCGGCGGCCGCATCGGCCTCCCCGGTCCAGCCAGAATCCCACAACGGCCTATCGAAGTCCAGACGATGGCGTGGAACGGGACTCGAGAGCGAGCGCACCATCGCGACAGGGATTTGCCTATGGTTTGATCCCCTTTCTCACAAAGGCTAGTACTTCAGGGGATGTGACGGGAAAGGGAGGCAGCGACCGCAGGATGGGCCGTCGCGACCGCGCCGCGGGCCGGACTGCTGGCGTGCTGTTCGTCGATCCGGACTACGGCAGGTCGTTGCCCGAATCCCCACCGGCCGAGACCGACCGACGTGACTGCAACCGCACGTACTGCCGGCCGGACGCATCCTGCCTCGCTCGAAGGTCCCTGAATATCGCGTCAACGTCGTAGTTGAATCGGGCGGCGTACTCCTGCCGGATGGCCCGGAGTTCAGCGATGATCGGGTCAGGCTCCCTCGTCTGCATGGTCGTACTCCTCCATGAGTTCATTTGGCGTGCAGATTACCGGCGGTTCGTAGCCCGCCTTGCGGCATGCGCGCTCTATCCGCGACCGCGCGGCGGCACCCGCAATGTGGCGGAGATTCCACGTGAGCAGGTAGTCAACACTGTTCACGGCGGCGATGCCGACGTGCGCTGCATCCGCAGCCGCCTCGGGCGGAAACGCCCCGAGCGCCAGCAGCCTTCGAGTCAGGGACGCGGAGTCCTCCGAGGTGTCGAGAAGTGTGACAATCTCCAGTGCCGTCAGCCGAGCGCGGGCGGCATCTGCGTCACCTGCCGCAGCTTCCGTCGCCACGAGCTCTGAGGCGACGAGAACAAACCGGTCCGGCGCGTCGCGCCACCACTCCCGCGTCATGGCCTGCTGCGCGGCGACGATCAGGTCGCGCGACGGTCGTGCCTTCAGATAGCTGACGATCGAGGTCTCGACGTAAACGCTGGGCTTCGTCATGTTTGGATGCCCACAAGGTCACTCAGGAAGTGCCGGAGGGAGAGCCACTTCTTGAGCACTTGATAGCCGCCGAGCTTGTACGTCCAGACGGCAGCAGGGACGTTGCGCCAGAAAGCGTTTCGGTTTAGGTAGATGTCGAATGTCGTTCGGCCGAGCATCGGGGCGGCGGCGGCAAGTGCGACACGTTCGAGCGGAGTGTACGCACGTTCGACAGCCCGGCCTTGGCCGGGCATCACAGCATCACCAGACCCAGAATGGCCCCATCCGGCCGTCACCTCGAAGTCCTTGCCGGTCATGTTGCGATCGATGGCGGTCGCAGGCACGGCTATGGTGCCAATTGCGCGACGCGGCTGACCGTCCGTGACGCCCGAAACGCGCGCATCAGGGTCGAGGAGGCGGGCAAGCTCACGGCCTCGTGCCGCCGAGCGGGCCAGCGCTGCCGCCGCGCCAGCACTCTCGTCGTCACTCCACCCGGGAAGCCCAGATCGGCCGGCTCCTGAACGGAGAACACCTTCGGCTTGAGCGTCGTGCCGACCGCCTTCAGGAGGTTCCCAAGCGGCCCGTACAGGGACCGTTCTGGAGTCGCGGCCCCGGACGCCCGGATTCTCCGAAGGTCGGAGAAGTACTCCTCGGCCGCCGCGGTCAGTTTCGTCTTCGTTCCACTCATCGTCCCGTGCCGCCCGACGCGGCGCACGTGCTATTGTCGCATCAGATCACAATCCACGGGCCTGTGACCGTGGATCGGAGCCGCTGGCGCGGGCTGCACCTCATGCCGACACCGCGCACCCTCATGCGGTGCTGGCTGGTTTCCACGCTCTGAGGAGTAACGCACGGTGAACTCATCCCGTACAACTCTGGACGCCATTGGTTCGTTCTGGCCCGCTGCTCAGCCTCAGAAGCGCCTACCCGGTCGCCTGACGTTCAGCCCCGAGGAAGGAGGAAGGCTGAAGCTGGTTGGGGCCTTCCATGATCCGAACGAAGTGATTGCCCAGGCCCGCGGGGAAGCTGACGGGGCAGTCTCCCTGGGCCTAGTCGAACTCCTGGGTCTCGATAGCCCGGCGATTCGAATCATGGGAGACACGTCCGATGGTCCCGTGACACTCGACCAGTGCCTAGGGGCGCAGGACACCTATCATGTCCCCTTAGTGCTATCAGGTGACCATATCCCGGACAGCGAACCGTTGCGGTTCCAGGCGGCGGCGTTCGGCATCCGACACTTCGTTCGCTGGAGCGGAACATCCGGTTTGAAACCCTCGCTTGTAGTCCAGGATGACCCTCGCCGCATCGACGAGATCCGCATTGTTTATACGGCCGTCCCAGACACCGCCGTTGACACGCCGCACGGACAGTTGGCGCTTCGCCTTCCTTTCACTTTCCATGGCGACCGGGTTGCAGAGGCGTCTGTCGAACAAGCCTGCACCCTTGAACTTCGGTTCGCCGAGCCGGGCGGCGTTGTTGACGTGCTTCAAGCGCACCATGCACTTCAGGCGCTGGTATCGATTGCCGTCTCGGCTCCAGTGCGCGTCACCGAAACCCGCGTTCGGCTCGCTGCTGGACGTTGGCTTCATGTCCATGCCAAAGGTGTTGGGGCCGGCTCGTACACGGGTGACGTACCAACGCTGCGCCCCGACGAGATGTTGTTTACGTACGCCGATCTTGGTGAGCTGGACGGCATTGGCCGCTGGCTGACGAAATCGAAGCAATTCTGGCCTGTGGTCGCGGCGCTTACGAGTCGATGGTACGCACCGGAGTTGTACGATGAGTTGCAGTTCTTCAGCATGGCGACCGCCGCTGAGGCCTTCGAGCGGATTCGGCTGCGAGAGCAGGGCGTGAAGCGCAAGCTGACGCTTGACAAGCGGACGCTTAAGGGGCTCGTCGCCTTGGCGGGACCGCCGTTTCAATCCATGGTTGAAGACGTCAACCGTTGGGCGACAAGGGTCGTACAGACGCGGAACGAGCATGTTGTTCACCGCGGATTGAGCAAGGATCCTGATGGCGAGTCCCTTTACTGGCTGACAGGCTCGGTCTACGTTCTCGTCGTGTTGTGTCTCCTGCGCGAATGCGAGGTACAGGAAGAGAACCTGCCGACTCCGCAGCGTTGCCCGTGGATGGCGACCATCGCTCGGAAGTTGCACGCAGACCGGACCTGGTGACTTGGCCGGCAGCGCTCACAGATTCGATGAACGACGGCGACGTTGACCCCCTTCCAGGATGGAAGAATTCGAGGGGAGCGACCCGACCCGGCAAGTGTGACTGAGGAACACCTGCCGGGGCCGGAAACCGCAGGTTTTCGATAGGTCGCTCCCCTACCCGCCCGATGTCACATTGGACGGCGCCGTTGGCGTGGGCCGGGTATTGGATCCCGCTGAGGGTACGGGACTTACGGGCGGGGCGGATGTGACGGGCGGGGTGATTCCGGGCGTAAACTGGGCGCCCCGGCCTGCTTACCCCTCTGGTGCGGCACTTCGGGTGTAAGTTCGGGACTCTGTCGTGTTGTGATCCGGCGGCAGGGTCGATTCACACCCTCGTTCCGTTCCCTGCCGACATAGTCGTCCCGCACCGCGACCTCGACTAGGTTCGCAGCGCGTCATCCGTGCAGGCGCACCACCTTCGCGCCGCCGCCCGTCACGTAACTCGCCCACTGGTCCATCAACCCGCGGCGCTTATCGAACAGGTCAGACCGCGCGTAGGACCGCTCCACGTCGGAGCCCACGCGATGGGCCAGCGCCATCTCGCAGACGGCGTGCGGGATGCTGGTCCGCTCGCTCGCCCATGTGCGGAACGAAGTCCTGAACCCGTGCACCACCGTGCGATCCGCCAGCCCAATGTCCCGCAGACATTTCGTCAGTGCCATGTCGGACAGAGACCTGCCCGCCCGCGACGGCGACGGGAACAACAGGTTAGCCTGACCGCGCAGCGGTCGGACGGTCTCCAACACGGCCGCCGCGGCATCAGAAAGCGGAACGCGATGCTCCACGCCCATCTTCATCCGCGCGGCCGGGATGCGCCACTCGCGGGCCTCCAGGTCGATCTCGTCCCACGCCGCAAGGCGGGCCTCGCCCGAGCGGCAGGCGGTGAGCACGACGAACCGAAGGCACTGCTTCACTGCTACCGCCGCGTGCGAGTCTGCGATGGTCTCGAGGGCGGCGCCGACCTCCCGATGCGGGAGCGCTCGGAAATGCGCCTTGACAGCCGGCAGGGACGGCAGCGCCCCGTCGATGCGCTCACCGGCGACGTTGTGCTCGACGTGGCCGTGTGCTTGTGCCCACTCGAAGACGGTGCGGATGCGTCGGCGGAGCTTGCGGGCGAGTTCGGGCTTGGCCGTCCAGATCGGCGTCAGGACGTGCAGCACGTCTTCGCGGCCGATCTGGTCGACGCGCTTGTCGCCGAAGACGGGATAGACGTACTTTTCCATAGCGCCCGTCCAATTGGTCGCCGTCTTGGCGCTGCGCCAGCGGGCGCGGTTCGCCTCAAGGGTGTGCGCGGCGGCCGCCTCAAAGGTGGGCACCCTCACCCGCTTGCGGGCGAGCGGGTCGCCCCCATCGCGGGCGAGCTTGCGGTTGGCGAACGCTCGCTCGCGGGCCTCTTTGAGCGAGACGAGGGTAGTGCTACCGAGCCCGATGTCGTGCCGTTTGCCGTTGATCACAAGCCGCTGGACCCAGCTCCGCGCTCCGCTCGGCTGCACGACGAGGTAGAGCGTCGAACCCGGTTCGTCGCCGTACCGGCCCGGCTTCGAGAGCTTGCGCACCGTCGCGACGGTCAACCGTCCCATGCGATCCCCCTTTCCCACATCACGATCTCATGCATCATTCCCACACAAAATACCACACGCAATATGGTATCTGATGGGAACAACGCGGAACTAGCGTGACACTAAACGTGCGTGAAAGGCCCCTATTTACGGTGTATTATGGGGCCTGCGAGAACATGCAGGAAGGAAGATTGGCTCCTCAGGCTGGACTCGAACCAGCAACCCTCCGGTTAACAGCCGGATGCTCTGCCAAATTGAGCTACTGAGGAACACCCAGTGGGCTGGCGCCGAAGCGCCACAAGCAATGGATCATAGCACGAGCCGCCGGACAGTCCGGCGCGGCAGTGTACGAGTGCTGGCAGTCGGCGCCAGCGGGTGACGCGGCATGGCTGAACTCAAGACGAAGAAGAACGATGCGGATGTCGGGGCCTTTATCGACGGTATCGAGAACGAGAAGCGCCGCCAGGACTGCCGCGCCGTCGTGGACCTGATGGCCGGCGTCACTGGCGAGACGCCAACCCTGTGGGGCGACAGCATCATCGGTTTCGGCAGCTACCACTACAAGTACCCCACCGGTCGCGAGGGCGACTGGATGGCGACGGGGGTGTCGCCGCGCAAGCAGAGCCTCACGGTCTACATCATGACGGGCTTCGAACGGCACGCGGCGCTGATGAAGAAGCTGGGCCGCTACAAGACCGGCAGGTCGTGCCTCTACATCAAGAAACTGGAGGACGTGGATCTGGATGTTCTTCGGGAGCTCGTTCGAGAGTCCTTCGAAAGGGTGTCGAAGGGGCAGTACGGCTGGTAGCGCCCGATCCTGGACGATCAGTTCCGGCCAGCCTTCCGGGCTCGCAACCGGCTGCGCGTGCGCAACTGCACCATTGCGCCGCAGAGGCCAAGCACCAGCCAGCCGATGGCGAACGGCGCCTGGCCTTCAAACGGCACCATCGGGAAGAGCTGCGTCACATCGCCGGTGACGGCCGCGGACGCAGCCTCGTTCCCCGACAGCGACATGCCTCCCACGATGGCCGTCCAGCCGCCGAGAAACGCGGTGGCGGTGATGAGCACATAGTGTCGAACGAGCAGCATCAGGAGCGCGCCCGCGATGCTCGTCCCGAGCAACAGGGCGACATCGGGATCTCCCTCCGTCACCAGGTTCAGGATGAACGCCGCTAGGCCGGCGCCAAGCAGCGCGACCCCGGCCAGGTAGAAGCCGATCGCGAGCCCCGCCCCCACGAGACCGCCCGCGAGGGTGGCCGCGATCAGTTCCCACGTCCCCAAGCCGCCGGCGATGAGCGGGGTAATGATGATGCCGGCGGCGAAACCATACAGCGCAAGCAGCGTCCGCAGCAGGCGATAGCCCGCGAAGGTCGCCGCCAGCCCGCCGCCAAGTAGAATGACGGCCACGGGCAACTGGAGCGACACCGACGGCATGATCGGCTGATTATGACAGCCACCACCCCAACCGTTCCTGGCGGCTGACCGCCGATCCGCCATCAATGAATCCACCCGGACCCTCCGCCGCCCCACGCCACCGCATGGTTGTCGGCCTGCTCACGGCGGCAGGCGGTCTCGCGCTCTTCTGGTACTTCGTCCAGCAGGCGGGCGTCAGCGACATCGCAGCCGGTGTCCGCAGCGTGGGCTGGACGTTCGGCATCGTGCTTCTTCTTTCCGGCCTGCGGTTTACCGTCCGTTCGATCGCCTGGATCCGCTGCATGCCGCC
Source organism: uncultured Vicinamibacteraceae bacterium (assembly GCA_964636705.1). Lineage (GTDB taxonomy): Bacteria > Acidobacteriota > Vicinamibacteria > Vicinamibacterales > UBA8438 > VXRJ01. The sequence continues at coordinate 5,799 of CAZWUJ010000024.1, read as the reverse complement.
CGGGCACGGCCTGCGGCTGCGCGAGGTGCTGCCGGCGTTCATCGCGGGGGACGCGGTGGGCAACCTAGCTCCCTTCGGGGTGGTCGTCGGCGAGCCCGCGAAAGCTGCCTGCCTGGTGGATCGGGCGCCGATCAACCGCACCTTCCCGGCCCTCGCGGTCGAGACCCTCTTCTACACGCTGTCCGTCGTCGCGCTTCTGATTACCGGCGTCGGGGCGCTCTTGCTGGTCGTTCAGCCGCCTGCCTCCGACTGGCGCGCGGGGGTTGCGGTCGTGGCGCTGCTGTCGGCCGGGGTCGCGGCGGCCCACTGGATCCTCTCGCGCCGAATTCGGGTTGCGAGCGGAGTGCTTCGACTGCTCCGGCTCGACGCCGGGGCCGGGACGCTGGGGCGGCTCGCGCGGCGGGCAGGGCGCCTGGAATCCCACCTTCATCGCGACTACCCACGGGACTGGCGGCGCGTCCTGGAGCTCGGCGTGCTGGAGATGACGTTCCCCCTGCTGTCGATGGCGGAGGCCTGGGTGGTCCTTGCGGTCGTGGGTGGCCGCGCGCCGACGCTGATCGAGGTGTTCGTGTTCGAGGCGGCGAACCGGTTCATCAATGTCGTCTTCAAGTTCGTGCCCTTGCGGTTCGGTGTCGACGAGGCGGGCACCGGGATGCTGGCCGAGCTGCTGGCGTTCGGCACGGCGGCAGGCGTCACCCTGGCCATCGTCCGCAAGGGCCGGATGCTCGTCTGGGCCGCGGTCGGCGTCACCGTGCTCGTGCGGCGCGGGTTGTCGATCGCCCGTTTGGGAGCCCTGGCGATCCGGGGAACGGAGCGCGTCGCGGTAGCGATCATGGCGCGCTCCCCGGAGGGGTCACGCGCGCCGAAGGGACGGCTGCGCGACGCGCTGCCGGACGAAACGGACCGGCGCAGTCTCTACGCCGCGTTTCTTTCCGACATCGTCGCCACGTGCCGCACCCTCGACGGCGTCACGCTTCGGGTGGCCTACGCGCCGGACGGCGGGCGGGACGGCTTCGCGCCGGCCGGCGTCGACGACGCCGAGCTGATCGCGCAGCGGGGCAACGACCTCGGCGAGCGCGAGCGGGCACTGTTCGACGACCTGTTCGCGGAAGGGTTCGGCGCGGTCGTCGTGATCGGATCCGACCTGCCCACGCTCCCCGCGGCGCACGTCGACGACGCCATCCGCGCGTTGCGCGACGCACCCGCGGTGCTCGGCCGCGCGGAGGACGGCGGCTACTACCTGATCGGCCTCAGCGCGCCACCGCCGGGCAGCCGCGTGCCCGACCTCTTCACCGATGTCCGCTGGGGCGCCGCGACCGCCTTCGCCGATACCGTGCGGGCGGCCGAGAAGGCGGGCCTGCCGCTGGCCCAGGCTCCACCCTGGTACGACGTCGATGACGCGGACGCGCTGACCCGCCTGGAGCGGGATCTGCAGAGCGACGCGTCGACGGCGCCGGCCACCGCGGCCGTCCTGTCCGGGTTGCGCGGCAGGGGGAAATGACGCGGCGCGGGACGCTCCGTTGCGCCGCTACAGGTCGCGACGACCCTCCATCGCCTTGTGGATGGTCACGTCGTCGGCATACTCGAGATCGCCGCCGACCGGAAGTCCCATCGCGATCCGGGTGACGCGCAGGCCGATGGGCTTGAGCAGCTTCGCCAGATAGATTGCCGTCGCCTCGCCCTCGACATTCGGATTCGTCGCGATGATCACTTCCTCGACGCCACCGTTGCGCACGCGATCGAGCAGGCCCTTGATCCGCAGCTCGTCCGGACCGACGCCCTGCAGCGGCGACAACGCGCCCATCAGCACGTGATAGGCGCCGTTGAACTCCTTGGTCCGCTCCACCGCGCTGACGTTGTGCGGTTCCTCGACGACGCAGATGACCTTCCGGTCCCGGCCGTCGTGCGTGCAGTAGTAGCAGGGGTCGGCGTCGGTGATGTTGTTGCAGATCGAGCAATAGGTGATCTGGTCCTTGACGTTGCGGATCGCCTCGATCAGCGCCTCGACATCGGTCCGAGCCTGACGCAGCAAGTGGAAGGCGAGGCGCTGCGCCCCCTTGGCGCCGATGCCCGGCAACCGCTGGAGCTGCTCGATCAACTCACGCAGCGGGCGGACTTCGTTCATCCGGTCAGTCCGGGGACGCCGAGTCCCCCCATCATGCCGCGCATGCGGCCACCGACGTCCTCGTCCACTTTCCGTTGCGCGTCATTGACGGCGGCAACGATCAGGTCCTGAAGCATCTCCACATCGTCTTTCGAAACCACCTCCGGATCGATCGTGATCGACCGGACCTGCTTCATGCCGTTCATGACGACGGTCACCATCCCGCCGCCGGCAGTCGCCTCCACCTGAGCCGCCGCCAACTCGCGCTGCAGGCGCTCCTGCATCTGCTGCGCCTGCTTCATCATCTGCTGTGCCTGTTGAATGTTCATGAGATCTTCTCGATGTTCGTGATCCGCGCGGGGAATACCTCCAGCATCGCCTTCACCGCGGCGTTTTCGCCTACCCGCGCCCGCAGGTTCTCGGCCGCGCCGTCTTCACCGGCGCCACGGTCGGCGCCAGCCTTTCCCCCTGCCGCATCCGCCTGCGCCGGCGCCTGCGCCTGCGCCTGCGGGACGGCAGCGCCGGATCCCTCAATCCGCCGTTGCGAGGCGGGCGACGGGGCGGCTGGCCGGCGCGATCCGCTCGCGGGCGCCTGGCCGCGGGCTCCTCTGCGCTCCGCCTCTCCGCCGGCTGGCGTGGGGGCGCCCCGACCCTGCAACAGATCGGCCAGCGGCGTCAGCTTCCGCAGATGCATCCAGCGCAGCAACGCCATCTCGAAGTGGTGCCGTGGCTGCGATGCGCCGCGAACGTCCGCCTCGGCCCGGGACAGCAGATCGAACGCCCGCAGGAGGTCTTCCCGGGAGAAACGTCCCGCCAGCTCCAGCAACCGGTCCCGCTCCCCCTCGCCCGCGATCTCCGGATCGTCCGCTCGGGCGGGATCAACGGACAGCACCAGCAGATCCCGAACCGCGCGGGAAAGTTCGCGGCACGCCTGCCGCAGGTCGTACCCCGCCTCGACGAACCGTCCCGCCAGATCGAACACCGCGCCGGGATCCTCGTCCGCCACGAGGGTGACGGCATCCAGAACCGGGTCGCGTCCAATCAACCCCAGCACCGTCGAGACATCGTCTACGCCGATCGACTCTCCCGCGAACGCGATCACCTGATCGAACTGGCTCTGGGCATCGCGCATGCTGCCTTCCGCGGCCCGCGCGATGAGGACGAGGGCCGCCTCGTCGATGCGAATGGACTCGGCGTCCGCAATGGACCGCAATTGCTCGGCGATCTGGCGCGCACCGATCGTCCGGAGTTCGTGCACCTGCGACCGCGACAGGATCGTGTCCGGGATCTTCTCGAGCTGCGTTGTCGCCATCATGAAGATGACGTGGGGCGGGGGCTCCTCGATCGACTTCAGCAGGGCATTGAACGAGTGGCTCGAAAGCTGATGGACCTCGTCGATGATGAAGACCTTGTAGCGGTCGCGCACCGGCGCCATGGCCAGCCCGGCGATCACCACCTCGCGGATGTTCTCGACCTGCGTGTGCGTCGCGGCGTCGATTTCCAGGACATCGATGTCGCGTCCCTCGGCAATCTCGACGCACGCGTCGCAGGCGCCGCACGGATCGGGCGTCGGGCCCGACGCGCAATTGAGAGCGCGCGCGAGGATGCGCGCCGTGGTCGTCTTCCCCACCCCGCGCGGGCCCGCGAAAACGAAGGCCTGCGCCAGACGTCCGGCGGAGAGCGCGTTCCGCAGCGTCTGCGTCACGCCGCGTTGCCCGACGACGTCGCCGAACTTCTGGGGTCGGTACTTGCGGGCGAGAACCTGGTAGGCCATGGCCGGACGTCAACCGGTGCGCTTGCCGCCGCGGCGCGGCGACCCGCACCGCGACCCGGAAGACCTGCGGCACATGTCAGTGGCTACTTAGCGCTGCTGCCTTCCGGCCCTGACGCGGTTCGTAGGCTGAAATTGCACAGGTTCCGAGCCGCGGTGCGACCCGCCCCACTGCGCGGTCCCTCAGTCTACGCGCCGTTGGGACACCGATCAAGGAGCCGATCCGGGATCGAAGTCGTGCGCGGGCGGCAAACCCGACGGGACCATTTTGAGGCGTAGACGCCCATTACCGTGCGCGCCTCGACGCCCCACGCAACAGCGGCTCGTCCAGCGGCAGCAGCCGCGATGGGTCGATCTAGATGACGGCGTGACGTCCCACGCCAGCCGGTCGAATGCGGTAGGTCGCGGTGGGGGTGCGGACGGTGCCCGCGACCACGTTCCCGTTGACCACGAGCGTCATCGTTCCCGACCCAACCCCCGCCAGGTGACCGGACAGCGCATGGCCTCCGGAGAACGTGGGCGTCCGCCGTTCGACGATGCCGGTCAACGTGACATCGTCGAAGAGGTTCACGGTGACGGCTGGCGGCCCCGACGGCCACACCTCCGCCGGCGCGCCTGCAAGTCGCCCGAGGTCGACGGCGACCTCGCGCAGCCGTAGCGCCAGTGGATCGTTGCGCACCGCGACCCGCGATCCGCGTGCGCCCGCCGTGAACAGGCCATCGGCGCCTGTCCCCGCCCCGTCGGCGGCCAGCACTGGAGGAATGGCGACGATCACCGGAATCACCGTGACACCGAACAGGAGACTAGCCGGCGTGTTCGATCCATCTACGTCGGTCGCCGATACCTCGACCGTCGCGACGCCGGTCCCGACCGGCCCGAGCCTGAGCTGCTCGCCCACCACCGTGACGGTAACGACAGATGGCAACGATGAAGTGGCCCGGTAAGTCAGTACGTCTCCATCAGGGTCCTCAAATAGGCCTGCCAGGGAGATGGCTGCCGTGTTGCCGCCTTCTTCCAGCGTCAGTTCCGGCAGCGTACCCGCCGTCACGGGCGGCTGATTGGTGTACGGGACCCGGAAGCTCGCCACCGAATGCCGCATGACATTGAGGACGCCGGCCGCGTCGGCGGGCCCGTCCACATTGGATGACGGGAAGTCGCCCGCCACGCCCAGCGGATCGCCGTTCCAGGTCCGTTCCGGGTTGGAAAAGCGGGGTATTCCCTGGCACCTCACTCCGGCGCGAGAGCACCGCACGTGGTAGGCCATGATGGTGAGCCAGCGTTGCGAATCCGTTGCGTCGGGTTCGAACGCCCGTGGATTCACGTAGCCGTATCCGTAGCGAAACGGCCAGCGTGGCGAAGGGGTGGTGGAAGCGGACGGAGCTCTACGAGCCCGCGCTGCGGAAGACCGGCTCCGTCTCGATCGGTTGCTGGCATCCGCGCTGCCGACCGTGGGAGGTCCAGCCGTCGGCGGGTCGATGCGCCTCCGTCGCCAGCACCCGCTGTTGCCCCTGGTGGTCCACGTCAAGCCCGTGCCGGTCCCGCAACCATGCTACGGAGCACGCCATGTTGCCGCTCTGGCGCTGATCTGCGAACCGGGATACACCCACCGCATCGAGCCCGCCGTGGTATCCGCAACGCTGGGGCTGACGCCGCGAGAGAGCCAGGTGACCGTATGGTTGGTGGACGGCAAGAGCGTGGATGACATGGCCCGCGCCACGGGGCACACGAGAGACGCCATTTACTGGCACCTGAAGCAGATCTACCAGAAACTCCGCATCTCCCGTCAGGCGGACCTGGTGCGGCTGGTGCTGTCGGTCACCGACTTCGGATGACCGCAGCGCTCTGGACGGCTACGACGTGACGGTGACCTTCACATAGCCATTCGTCCAGCAGCACTGGTTGCCGGCGGAGCTGTCGACCCGGC
>CAZWUJ010000023.1:33519-64848 GCA_964636705.1 uncultured Vicinamibacteraceae bacterium | reverse complement strand
GGGACGAGCTGCGCGCGAGCCTGCGGACGCTGCCGGCCGGCGAGCGGCACACGCTTGCCCATGACGCCGGACGCTACCTCGACCAGGTCAATAGCACGCTCCTCGCCACCTTCGACGACCGGCGCCGCGATCTCTCCGTGTGGCTCCCTCGGTTCGGACACCTCCGCACGCTCGCGCTGCCGTCGCACATCGCAGCCTTGAACGCCCAGATGCACGACTGGCGGCGGACGCATGCCGCATCGAGCTGCAATCATCGGCGGCACGCGCTCATCCATCTGGTGCGGCTCCTCTACGGGCGGCGGGCCGCCGTCGACCTGATCGATCTCGTGCGATTCCCGCCCGCGCCGCCGAAGCCGCGCTGGGTGCGCCGCAGCCACATCGACGCCGTCCTCGCGCACCTGACGCCCGGATCGAAGACGGCTGCGCGGCTCCAGATGATGCACTGGACCGGAATGCGGCCGTCGCAGATGGGGCGCTTGACCCGAACCGATTTCCATCTCGACGAGCCGATCCCGTACGTCGACGTGCCGCGCGGGAAAGGCGGCCGGCAGGCCGCCGTGCCCCTGGTTGACGAGGCCGTGTCGGCCGCTCGCGCGTTCATCGCCGCTGACGCCTTCGGTCCCTGGTCCTGCCCGAGCGCGAACAAGGCCATCCGCACGGCGGCGCGGAAGGCGAACCACGACCCGTTCACCGTGTATCAGATTCGCCACTCGTTCGCGACGTGGCTTCGCCACGCGGGTGCGGATCTCGCGGACATTCGAGACCTGTATGGGCACACCGATGCCGACACGACGCGAATCTACGCCGCGCCGACGCTCGCCAAGCAGCGAGACGCAATCCGCAAGCTGCGGGCCGTGGACCGTCCCGGTGTGTCGGACGAGGCGGCTGGCACCGCGCACGAGCTTCCTCGCCGCGCCAGTTGACGCCGCTCGCCGCTATGGGCGAATATGGGCCGGATCAGATGACTACGCGACGACGAGCTGCGGAGGCCGGTCGGCGGCAAGGCATCGCACCAGTGGACGGCGCGCGTAGGACTTCGCGACGATTTGGCTGGCAGACGTGGCTGGCAGAATCCGATGCGTCGCTGTAAGTTTTTGATTCTAAACAATAGGCGCGTAGCTCAGTTGGTTAGAGCGCCTGCTTGACATGCAGGAGGTCGGCGGTTCAAGTCCGCCCGTGCCTACCATGTTCCATGCCCCTCTCTGCTTCCCCGCCTGTTGCGCCATGCCCGGCGTGAGTCTGTCCGCGCCTGTCGAGACCGCATGAGTCAGGTGATCGTCACGCTGCCGGACGGCTCGACGCGGGCCGTTTCGACGGGGGCGCCCGTCGCCGATCTGGCGAGGGACCTCTCGCCGCGTCTGGCGAAGCAGGCCCTTGCCGCAATCGTCGACGACCGGATGGTGGACCTGACCTTCCCGCTGGAGGGGGACGCCGCCGTGAAGTTCGTGACTCCCGGGACGCCGAAAGCGCTGGACCTCTACCGGCACAGCACGGCCCACTTGATGGCGGCGGCCGTGACCGCCCTCTTCCCGGAAGCGCAGTGCGGCATCGGTCCGGCGATCGAGGACGGCTTCTTCTACGACTTCGTCGTCAACCGCCCGTTCGTCCCGGAGGATCTCGAGGCGATCGAGCGGAAGATGACCGAGATCGCCCGTCACGATCTCCGCTACGAGCGGAAGATGATGTCGAAGGAGGAGGCGAAGGACTATTTCGCCGGCCGGGGCGAGCCGCTCAAGGTACAGTTGATCGAGGAGAAGGGCGGCCCGCGAGTTTCCTGCTACACCATCGAGGACGCCTTCATCGACTTCTGCACCGGACCGCACGTCCCCTCCACCGGCCGTCTCAAGGCATTCAAGGTGCTGTCGAGTTCGAACGCCTACTGGAAGGGCGACGCCCGGAACCAGCCGATGCAGCGCATCTACGGCACCGCGTTCTTCAAGTCGTCGGAGCTGGCCGAGCACCTTCACCGGATCGAGGAAGCGAAGAAGCGCGACCATCGCAAGCTGGGAAAGGAGCTGGGGCTCTTCACCTTCCATCCGTGGGCGCCCGGCGCGCCGTTCTGGCAAGCGAAGGGAGCGACGCTATACCAGTTGCTCTCCGACTACATGCGTGACGCGCTGTCCGGCGAGGGCTACCAGGAGGTCCGGACGCCGCTCGTCTTCAACAAGGCGCTCTGGGAGACGTCCGGCCACTGGGAGCACTACCGGGAAAACATGTTCCTCGTCGAATCGGACGGCGAACCGTTCGGCCTGAAGGCGATGAACTGCCCCGGCCACATGCTCATGTTCGCGAGCGAGGGACGCAGCTACCGCGACCTGCCGCTACGGTTTCACGACCAGGGCGTGCTGCATCGGAACGAGGCGTCCGGCGTGCTGAGCGGGCTGACCCGCGTGCGGCAGTTCGCGCAGGACGACGCCCACTGCTTCATCACTGAGGATCAGATCGGCGACGAGGTGGAACGCCTGCTCCGGCTGGTCGACCGCGTCTACTCCGACTTCGGGCTCGACTACGAGGTGGAGCTGTCGACGCGGCCGGACGACTACCTCGGGACGGCGGAGACCTGGGACCATGCCGAAGCCCAGCTTCAGTCGGCGATCGAGACGACCGGCACGCCGTTCACCATCTCCGAGGGCGACGGCAGCTTCTACGGGCCGAAGATCGACCTGCACGTGACCGACGCGCTCGGCCGGCGGTGGCAATGCGCGACGATTCAGCTCGACTACCAGATGCCGCAGCGCTTCGGCCTGAAGTACGTCGGCGCCGACAACGCGGAGCACACGCCGGTACTGATCCACCGGGCAATCTTCGGCAGCTTCGAGCGGTTCATCGCGCTGCTGATAGAGCAGTACGCCGGCGCGTTCCCCCTCTGGCTGGCCCCGGTGCAGGTCCGTGTCCTGACGATCGCCGACCGGCACATCGGCTATGCGGAAACGGTGCGGGACCACCTCGCGGCAGAGGGTTTCCGGGTGGAGCTGGACCGCCGGCAGGAGAAGATCGGACTCAAGATCCGCGAGGCGCAGCTCCAGAAGATTCCCTACATGCTGATTGTCGGCGACCGGGAAGCCGAGCGGGGAACCGTGGCGGTCCGGAGTCGCGCGGCTGGCGATCAGGGGGCGCGCAGCCTGGAAGACCTTGTCAGCGCCCTGCACGCAGAGGTGCGTGCGAAGCGTGCGGGCGGGCCCGCAGGATCCCCCGTCGATCCAAAGGCGCGCCAGACGGAGTAAACTGTCCGTTCGCGGCGAGCCGCGGACTAACGACACGAAGGGAGCAACAGAGATTCCTCCAGGACGGGGGCCACGGGGGCCACGCCGCGACTTTCGCCAACCGCGCACACGGGTCAATGACCGGATTCGCGTTCGTGAGATCCGCGTGATCAACGACGAGGGCGAGCAGCTCGGGGTGATGGCGCCCGCAGAAGCGCTCAACATTGCGCGCGAGAAGGGACTCGACCTGGTCGAGATTTCACCGACCGCGCGCCCGCCCGTCTGCCGGATCATGGACTTCGGGCGGTATCAGTACGAGGAGCAGAAGCGGACGCGGCTGGCGCGGAAACATCAGAAGACGATCGAGGTCAAGGAGATCAAGTTCCGTCCGAAGGTGGACGAGCACGACTATCAGTTCAAGAAGAAGCATGTGGAACGCTTCCTCGCCCACGGCGACAAGGTGAAGGCGACGATCTTCTTCCGCGGGCGCGAAATGGCGCACCCGGAATTCGGGCGCCACATCCTCGACCGGCTGGTCGACGAGTTGCAGGAGGTGGCGGTGCAGGAGACCGCGCCGCGCATGGAAGGCAACCAGATGCATACGATCCTGACGAGCCGGGCCGTGACCAAGAAGCGGCGCTAGTGCGCCTCGCGGGCGCTTCGTTGCGGGCCCTCGCGGGACAACATGCGGAGACGACGATGCCGAAGCTGAAAACCCATCGCGGCGCTGCGAAACGCTTTAACCGGACCGGCACCGGGAAGGTGACGCGGAAGAAGGCGTTCGCGCGACACATCCTGACCACGAAGACGAGGAAGCAGAAGCGCAAGCTGCGCGGTACGACCGGCGTCTCCGATGTCGACGCCCCTCGCGTCGCGCGGATGATTCCCTACAAGTAGCGTTCGGCAAGCAGCGCAGAGACAGCGAAGCAGAGGAAGGACGCCAGCAAGATGCCTCGAGTGAAACGCGGACCCATCCGGCGGAAGAAGCGGAAGAAGCTGCTCGCCCGCGCCAAGGGTTTCTTTCAGACCAAGAGCAAGCTCTACCGCGCCGCGAAGGAAGCGGTCGACACGTCGCTGAACTACGCGTTCATCGGACGCAAGCTGCGGAAGCGCGATTTCCGGCGGCTCTGGATCACCCGGATCGGCGCCGCCTCGCGGCAGCACGGGCTCAGTTACAGCCAGTTCATGCACGGATTGAAGGCGGCAGGCATCGGTCTCGACCGTAAGGCGCTGGCCGACCTCGCGGTGCGCGAGCCGGACGCATTCGCGCATCTCGCCGAACAGGCGCGGGAAGCGCGCGCTTCGGCCGCCGCCGCATCTTAGGGCGTCCGTCCCCGCCGCGACGGGCTCCCGATGGCTGACCTTCCAACCGCCGAACAGGTCCGCGCTTCCTTCCATGCCGACCTTGCGCTGACCGAGTCGGCCGAACACCTTCAGGCGCTGCACGACCAGTACCTGGGCCGGAAGCGGGGCGCCGTGCAGGCGCTCCTCAAGTCCGTTGCCGCGGCCCCGCCCGAAATGCGCCGTGCCCTGGGGCAGCAGGCGAATCAGCTCCGGAAGGAGATCGAGCACGCGCTCGGCGAACGGCGCGACGCCCTTGCCGCGTTCACCCGGCCCGGCGGCGCGGTCGACGTCACCCTGCCGGGCCGCGACGTCCGAATCGGTCACCGGCATCCTCTGACGCTCATCCGGGAAGAGATCGAACGGATCTTCACCAGCCTGGGATTCGAGATCGTCGACGGCCCCGAAGTGGAGGACGACTACCACAACTTCGAGGCGCTCAACATGCCGCCGGAACACCCGGCGCGCGACATGCAGGACACCCTCTACCTCGACGGGCCGCTCCGGACCCCGCATGGCCCGCCCGGCACGTTGCTTCGGACACACACCTCCGGCATGCAGATCCGCTACATGGAAACGCATGTCCCGCCGGTCCGGATCATTGCGCCCGGCCGCGTCTACCGCCGCGACAACCCGGACCTGACGCACTCGCCGATGTTCCAGCAGGTGGAAGGGCTGCTCGTCGGCGAGGACGTGACTATGGCGGACCTGAAGGGCACGCTGGAGTGCTTCCTGCAGCAGCTCTTCGATCCCGACACGCGGGTGATGTTCCGTCCCAGCTTCTTCCCCTACACCGAGCCGAGCGCTGAGGTCTTCATCAGTTGCGTCTTCTGCGGCGCCGATGGCTGCCCGGTCTGCAAGAAGACCGGCTGGCTGGAGATTCTCGGCAGCGGCATGGTGGACCCGGCGGTCCTCGAAGCGGTCGGATACGACCCCGAGCGCCTCACCGGCTGGGCCTTCGGCATCGGCATAGACCGGATCGCCATCCTGAAGTACCGGGTGCATGACATCCGCGCCTTCTACGACAACGACCTCCGGCTGCTGGAGCAGTTCGCGCTGTGAAGATCCTGGTCTCGTGGCTGCGCGAGTTCGTGCCGGTCACGGTTGCGATCGACGAGTTGGCCGACGCCCTCACCCGCCACGGATTCGAGGTGGGGTCCGTCGATCCCGCGCCCGCCGTGCCCGGCCGGCCGTCCAGCGGCCCGGACGCCGTGCTCGACCTCGAGGTGACCACCAACCGTCCCGACTGCCTGAGCGTTGTCGGCATCGCCCGCGAGGTCTCCACCATCTACGGCGCGCCACTGAAGCTTCCGGCCCTCGGGGAGGCGCGAGTGGCGGACGGGCGCGGCGCGACCGCCGGCCCTGGCGACCCTCTGCCGGTCACGATCGAGCCGGACGCGCTCGATCTCTGCCCGCGCTACGCCGCGGCGGGCGCGAGGGTCACCATCGGCCCCTCTCCCGCCTGGATGGCGGCGCGACTCGAGGCGGTGGACATTCGTCCCATCAACAACCTCGTCGATATCACCAACTACGTCCTGATCGAGATGGGCCATCCCATGCACGCCTTCGACCTCGCCTGTCTGGCCGGCGGCGAGCTGCGGATCCGCCTCGCGCGGTCCGGCGAGGTCGTCACCACCCTGGATGGTGTCGAACGGCAGCTTGGGGCCGACATGCTCGCAATTGCCGACGCCGATCGCGCGCAGGCGGTCGCCGGCGTGATGGGCGGCGCCGACTCCGAGGTTGCCGGCGGCACACGCCGGGTGGCGTTCGAGAGCGCGTGGTTCGATCCGATCTCGGTCCGCCGGACCGGCCGGCGCCTCGGGTTGTCGACCGAGGCGTCGTACCGGTTCGAGAGGGGCGCCGACATCACCGCCCCGGTCCGTGCCATGCGCCGGGCGCTTGCGTTGCTCGTCGAACTGGGGGCAGGCACTCCCGAAGGGCCGATCATCGACCGCTACCCCGCTCCGCGCGAACGTCCGACGGTCACGCTCCGCCACGTGCGAATCGGCCGCGTCCTGGGTGTCGACGTGGAACCGGCTTTCGTGCCGGCGACGCTCGGACGGCTCGGTTTCGAGGTAGCCCCTATTCCCGCCGGCGCCGACGCGTCAGCCGACCCGCACGCTTCGGGCGGCGACACCTGGCGCGTTACGGTGCCCGGCCACCGTGTCGACGTCAGCCGCGAGATCGATCTGATCGAAGAGGTGGCGCGGCACTACGGCTATGAACGGCTTCCCTCCACCTTTCCGGCGATGACGCGTCCCCCGGCGCCGGAGAACGACGCGCTGCACCGGCAGCGCCTCGCACGGCGCATTCTGACCGCGAGCGGGTGTTCCGAGGCGATCACCTACGGCTTCATCGAGGAATCCGAGGCGCGGCCGTTCGTAGATGGCGACGGCGAAATCGTCCGCATCGCCAACCCGCTCTCGGAACACTTCGCGGTCCTGCGGCCGTCGCTGCTGCCGGGACTGATCGGCGCGCTGGTCTACAACCGCCATCGCGAGCATCGCGACATTCGGTTGTTCGAGATCGGCCAGCGATTCACGGCCGGCGGCGGTGAGACGCGCAGCGTCGCCGTCGCGCTGACCGGCGCCGCCACCGCCCAGCACTGGAGCGGTGAAGAGCGGACGTCCGATTTCTTCGACCTGACCGGTATCGTGCGCCGGCTCTGCGACGCATTCGGCGTGGCGCCGGGTTTCGAACCACGGAAGCAGTCGACCCTTGTGCCGGGACGGGCCGCCACCGTCCTTGCGCTGGCGCCCGACGACGGCGCGGAGCCGCGCCGGCTCGGCATCGCGGGGCAACTGGCGTTCGACATTGCCGAGGAACGCGGCATCCATCACGCCGGCGCGGAAGCAGTCTGGGTGGCGGAACTGGATCTCGATGCCCTGTCCGCGGCGGGCGCCGACCGCCGGCGGATGTCTGCCGCGCCGCTTCCCCGCCATCCGTCAAGTGTGCGCGACCTGGCCGTCGTCATAGATGCCGCCTTGCCCGCCGCGACGGTTCGTGCCACCATCCGTTCGGCCGCGCCGAAAACCCTGCTGGAGGTCCACGAGTTCGACCGTTACGAAGGCAAGGGCATACCGCAAGGGCGCATCAGTCTGGCGTTCCGGCTGACCTTTCGAGCAGCGGATCGCACCTTGACCGACGCAGAAGTGCAGCAGGCGGTGGATTCAATCGTCAGCGCCCTGAAGACGGGGCACGATGCGACATTACGATAATCATGAACCCGGCTACGGCGGGTCGAGAGTGACGCGCTCGGGTATCAACCATCACCAGTAAGGAGTAGGACCTGCCATGGACCAGACCGCGCCTGCCGCCCTTGACATCCCCGGAGACTCTGCCGCCACGACCGGCGGTACGTTGGAGACGACCGGACTGAACGCCATCGGGCGACTTGCCGGAAAGGTTTCGGCGCTCGTCGAACTGCTGGAGGCCACGCGCCGGGAGCTGGCCGAGGCGCGGCAGGAAGTAGAGCAACTGAGGCGCAACCTGGACGATCGGGATCTGGTGACACAACAGGATCGCCAGGAGCTGGAGGCGCTCCGCACGGAGCGCGCGCAGTTGCAGTCGAGGGTTGCCGCGATACTCGATCAGCTCGAAGCCGTCGAGCTCTAGAATCCGCGTGGTCCCTCCAGCCCCGGACGGCGAGACCGTGACGGTCCGGATCCTGGACCAGTCGTATTCCGTCCGCAGCAAGCTCAGCCGGACGGAGTTACAGCGCCTTGCCGACTATGTCCACGAGAAGATGCGGGCGATCTCGAGCCAGACGCCCCACGGCGACCTGGTTCGGATTGCCGTGCTCGCCGCCCTGAACATCGCTGACGACTACTTCCGCTGCCGGGAGTACCGGACCGACGGCGATCGGGCGATCCGCGAGCAGACAGCCGCGATCGAGGCGTTTGTCGACCGCGCGATCCGCGTCGGCTCGGCCCCCGAGGACGAGGGCGCCGACGCCTGAACGGAACCTCCCGGCGGTCGCTTGCACCTGCCGCTTGCGATGGCTAAGATGCCTTCCAACAAGTAGACGGTACGCGTGTTGGACGCGCCGCCCGCCGCAGGAAGGCGTCGCGAACCCTGAGAATGAGTTCCCTGCAGTACGCGTGATGGTCGGAGGCTCGTTTGAGCCATTGTTGAATCGAAGCGGATCGCGACGCGTCGCTGTGAGCACGCCTCGGCGCGAGGAAGCCTGAGAGGCGGCGTTTGATGAGAGCGGTTCCACCTGCAGACGCAGGTTCATACGACCTCCCCACACGGTAATCGCGGGGTTTCTGGTTCGGCTCAGGCTCCGGTACGCGCGCCGCGTCTGGGGGGACGCGCGTGGATTTGGGTCCGATCCTTACGGGGGCCGGAGCGGCTGCCGCTATCGGCCTGCTGCTCCTTTTCTACTGGATTTCCGCGCGCCGCCGAATCGCCGCCGAGACCATCGAACGCGCAACCGCGGACGCCCAACGCCTCCTGGAAGACGCCGAGCGGGAGGCGGAAGCCAAGCTCAAGGAAGTACTGCTCAACGCCAGGGAAAAAGCGCATGAACTGCGTCGCGAGGCCGAGACGCAGACCCAGGCGCGGCGCACGGAGATTGCCGCCCTCGAGCGGGATCTGGCCGGAAAGCGCCGGGCGGTCGACGACCGCGACTCCGCGCTCGCCCGCGCCGCCAAGGAGATAGCGGCGCGGGAAGCCACTGTCGCCGAACGGGATCAGGCGCTCGCCCGTCGCGAAGCGGCAGCGGAGGTGGACGAGGCACGACGCCGGGAAATGGTCGCCGAGGCGCAGAGCGCGCTGCAGCAGATTTCCGGCATGACCGCGGACGAAGCGAAGGCGCTGCTGATACAGCAGCTCGAGAGCGACGCCCGGCGCGACGCCGCGCACCTCGTGAAGCGTCTCGAGCACGAGGCGCGCGAGACCGCCGAGGCCAAGGCGAAGCAGATCATCACGCAGGCCATTCAGCGAAGCGCCCCCGACCACGCCATCGAGACGACCGTCTCCGTGGTCGACCTGCCCAGCGACGACCTGAAGGGGAGAATCATCGGACGCGAGGGCCGCAACATCCGCGCGCTTGAAACCGCCACGGGCGTCGAGCTGATCGTCGACGACACGCCGGGTGCGATCATCCTCTCCTGCTTCGACCCGTACCGCCGCGAGATCGCCCGGCGCGTTATCGAGCAATTGGTCGTCGATGGCCGCATCCATCCGGCCCGGGTGGAAGAGGTGGTCGAGAAGGTGCGGACCGAGATGGACGCGGCGACCCTGAAGGATGGAGAGGAAGCGGCGTTCGAGTTGGGCCTGCACGATCTCCATCCCGAAGTGAGCCGGATGATGGGACGGCTGAAGTACCGCACCAGCTACGGGCAGAACGTCCTTGCCCATTCGAAGGAAGTGGCGTACGTCGCCGGCGTGATGGCGCGCGAGGTGGGTCTCGACACGCACACCACGGTCCGTGCCGCGTTCGTGCACGACATCGGAAAGGCGATGGACCGCGAGCTGGAAGGCACCCATCTGGAGCTCGGCATCGAATTCCTCCGGAAGCATGGCGAGAGCGAGGCGGTCATCGACGCCATGGCGGCGCACCACATGGACATCGACTGGCCATCGCTCGAATCGATGATCGTGCAGGCGGCCGACGCGGTTTCGGCCGCCCGACCCGGCGCGCGCCGCGACATCCTGGAGTCGTACGTCAAGCGGATCGAGAAGCTCGAGGAGATCGCCGAATCGTTCCAGGGCGTGCGTAAGGCTTTCGCCCTGCAGGCTGGACGGGAGGTCCGCATCCTGGTCCACAGCGAGCAGGTCACCGACGAGGATGCCGTCTGGCTATCGCGCGACATCGCCAAGCGGATCGAGAACGAACTGCAGTATCCGGGCCAGATCAAGGTGACGGTCGTTCGCGAGACACGCTCCGTCGAGTACGCGAAGTAGGCGGCGCGCCAGCGTGAAGGCCGATACGGTTGGCGACCGGGGCGAACACGCCATCATTGAACGGATCCGGACGCGCGCGGAGAAGACGCCGCCGGGTGTCGTGATCGGTATCGGCGACGACGCCGCCGTCATCGAGCCGGACCGGGGCGCACTGGTGGTCGCAACCACCGACACGCTCGTAGAGGGAATCCACTTCGACTTTGCCATCGGCTCGCCGGCCGACGCCGGCCACAAGGCGATTGCGGCCAACCTGAGCGATCTCGCGGCGATGGGCGCCGCTCCACGGGCCATCCTGCTGGCGCTGTCGCTGCCAGCCGGTTGCCCGATCGCCGATGTCGACGCTCTGGTGGACGGCCTCCTGGCACTCGCCACCCGGCACCGGACAGCCCTCGTCGGCGGCGACGTCACCGCGTCGCCCGGCCCGATCGTCGTTGGCGTCACCGTCTTCGGAAGCGTCAAGCGGCGGCGCCTGCTGACACGTGACGCGGCCCGGCCGGGCGACATCCTCTGGGTCAGTGGGACCATGGGAACCGCTGCGGCCGGCCTCGGCGCGCTTCGGGGCGGCGCCGGGGCCGCCGCCGGCGTTCCCGCCTGCGTCGAACGACTCCGGCGCCCGGAGCCGCGCGTTGCCCTGGGGGTCGCGCTCGGCCGGAATCGGGCCGCTCACGGCTGCGTCGACTTGAGCGACGGTCTCGCCGACGGCGTCCGCCAGATCGCGACGGCCAGCCGCGTCGGCATCCGGATCGACGCCGAGTCGCTGCCGATTCATCCGGAGGCGCGCGCCTGGTTCAAGGCGGCGGGCGAAGATCCCGTCCTCGCGGCTCTGGCGGGCGGCGACGACTACGAGCTCGCCTTCACGGCGCCGCCCCGCCGGACGGGCCGGCTCCGGCATGTTCGGCGGCAAATTGGCGGCCTCCTCCTGACGCCAATCGGCGTCGTGACGAAGGAGAGGGACGTGCGGCTCGCCCGCGGCGGCAAGGAGGAAGCGCTGCCAGGCGGCTTCGTCCACTTTGGAGCGGCTCCGGCCGTCCCGTAGTCCTCGAAGATCTTCCGCCAGCAGGACGGCGTCTTACGCGTCCGAAATGGTGGAGGCGGCGGGAGTCGAACCCGCGTCCGAGGACCCAGCCCCGTCGGACTCTACATGCTTATCCGCCCTTGTTTGTCTCGTCCCCGGCGTCTAAGGGCGGCGGAAACCGCCGGAGAACCCAGCCCCGATGACGTCTCGCCGCCACGTGTCGGTGCCGCGCGTGGTGGCCAGCCCGCTGATATGACACCTGACTTCCGGCCCGCGGGCAGGATCAGAAGAGGCGTCGCTGCCGTCTAGGCAGCGAGAGGCAGCTGCGTGTCCGCAGTTACTCGGTTTCCATCGGATTTACGAGTCGATGGTGCTCGGCATGCATCCGGCGGTTCCATGACCCCCGTCGAAGCCGTGTCGCCCCCAATGACGAACACGCACTCATTATAATCCACCAGGTACCCGGCAAAGACCAACCGCAACCAACAATTTCGATGGCCGACGCGCGCGACTACGAGCAGGAGATCGCCGAGCGGGTGGCGAGACTGCGCGATGTCGCGTCGGTCGAGATCCACGGCCTCGTCGAGGAATTGCTCGCCCGGGCGGACCTGGAGCGGCAGGAGATGCTCGACGCCGTGGTCGCGGAACGCGACGAAGTCATCTCGGAGGCGCTCGACGCGGCGGCGGCGGAGTCGGCGGCGGCGGCGGAGTCGGCGATCGCCGCCGCTCTGGCGGAAGTGGCCGAGAGCGGCCCGCGCGCCTTGCTGGCAGGCGTGCGGCGCATCGACCAGGCGGAGAACCTGAGCGGCGTACTCGACGCGCTGGTGAACGTGGTCGCGGGCGAGGCGGGCCGGGCGGCGTTGTTCGTCAGCACCGGCGGGTCGCTGCGGGGCTGGCGCCTCGTGGGGTTCGACGCGTCGGCGGGTGATCCGATGGACTACGCGGCGGGTGGTGTCGATCCGGCGTTGATGGACCGCGCGATCACCGGGCAGGGGGCTGCGGTCGATACGGATCGCGGCGCGCTGGCGGTCCCGGTAGTCGTGGGTGGCCAACCGATGGCGGTGCTCTATGCGGACGGCGAGCGGACTGGCGCGAACCGGGACGACGCCGAACGCGTGCGGCGGGCGGGGTACTGGTTCGCTGCCGCGGAAGTGCTCGTGCGCTATACCGGCTGCCGCCTGGAATCGCTCACGGCAAATCGCGTCGCGGATCTCGCCGCCGGCATCCCTCGCGACGACTGACCTGCGCGGCCGTCGGTTGGCGCCCCGCGCATGCGCCGCCGTCGCGGCCGGCGACCCCCGTCAGTAGCGGACGGTGGCCTGCAGGTAAAACCCCTCCAGCTTGAGGTCGCCGCTGTCCTGCTCGAACAGGTAACTGAAATCTATCGAACGATAGCCAAGGCTGAGGCCGAAAACTCGTGCGAGGTTCAGCGTCGCGTAGACATCGAGATCGAAGTAGTAGCCGCTTCCTTGCTCGACCGTGCCCTCCGGGAGGCGCATACCGGAAACTTCGACCGTGATCGGCGAGAAGCGCGTCGGGTAGATCCGCAGGATCAGACCGGCCGCCGGGATCGGCGCCTTAACCTTCACCCACTCCGGGTCGAGCGAGGGCGTCTCGAGCGTTGCGTCGATCTGGTTGTACTTGGCTTCGCCGATTACGCCGAGATAGGCGCGTGTGAACGAGAGCACGTCGAACTCGTAACCGATCCGCCAGGCGTTCCATTGGAGCGTCGAATCGACCGGGAGACCCGTGTCGAAGCGGATGCCGTGGAAGACGATCGGCCGCTCCAGTGCTTCCACCTGTTGCTGGTAGCGCATCGGCGCCACTGAAACCCGCAGCTTCTGCCGGCCCCGCTTGAGAGTGAGGCGGCCTTCGGGGTGGTCGGTGCGGCGGAGGCCGAGGTCCGATCCGAAGTCGATGCGCGTGCCGACAATCCCGAACTGCTCGCTGGCGGCCACCAGAGTCGGTGCTGGCCGCCACAGCCCCCCCGAGACCTCGATGGTGTAGTCCTCGCCCACCGGGGGCCCGACCCAGAGCGACTCGTTGATCGCCCAGAGGTACTCCGGGATCTCTTCCTCCGGCTGCTGTGCCGCCGCCGGGGCGGCGGCGCCGGCGGCCAGCAGGGCTCCGGCGGTGGCCACGGCCGCCATCACTCTGCGGACCGCCAGTGCGGCAGTTCGCTCGTTCGCTCGAATCCGTCTGTTCGTCGTCAACGCTTACTCCCCGATACGGCGCCGGCGGCGCCTGCTATCCTCAATGGATCGATGTCGTCAGCCGCGTCCGCCTTCCTTCCCTATCTGTTCCGGTATCGCCGCCGATACGCCGTGGGCGCCGTCTTTCTCGTAGGCGCCACGAGCCTTCAACTGCTGTCTCCGTGGGTACTGAAGCTCGGGATCGATCACCTGGATGCCCGGCTGGCCCAGGATGCGCCGGCTGCCCCGGTCGCCGGCGCCGGACTCGTCACCTACGCCGCCATGCTCATCGGTCTCGCGGCGGGCGCCGGAGTCTGCCGCTTCCTCATGCGGCGGATCATAATCGGCGCGTCGCGCGAAGTGGAATTCGACCTGCGGAACGACTTCTTCGGTCACCTGCAACGGCTGCCCCCCGCCTGGTTCCACGGGCAACGGACCGGCGACCTGATGTCCCGGGCGACGAACGACCTGTCGGCGGTCCGGATGATGGCGGGCCCGGCGATCATGTATTCCGCCACGACTTCCATCACGTTCGTCGTCGCGGTCCTGTTGATGGTGTCGATTTCACCGATCCTGACGCTGATCGCGCTCCTCCCGATGCCGTTCGTATCGGTCGTCGTGAAGTGGTTCGGCAGTGCGATCTACCGCCGGTCAGAGGCGGTACAGGAGCAACTGGCGCGGATGAGCGCGGTCGTGCAGGAGGCCCTCGCGGGGGTCCGCGTGGTGCGGGCCTACCGGCGGGAAGACGTTGAAGTCGAACGCTTCGGAGCGGCAAACCGCGAGTACCTGGAGCGGAGCCGCAGGCTGGTCGGCCTCCAGGGCGCGTTCCACCCGTCGCTCGGGCTGTTCCTGGGAATCTCCGGCCTCCTGGTGCTCTGGTTCGGCGGCCGTTACGTGATCGAAGGACGGATGTCGCTCGGGGATTTCGTCGCCTTCAACGGTTACGTGATGATGCTGGCCTGGCCGATGATCGCATTCGGCTGGGTGACCAACATGCTTCAGCGGGGCATGGCGGCGTGGCGGCGAATGCTTGACATTCTGGAGGCGCAACCTGCCGTTCGCGACCCGGAGCGGCCCGCGCAGGTCGATGCGATACGCGGCGACGTCGAGTTCCGGAACCTGACGTTTGCCTACAACGGGCGTCCCGTGCTCTCGAACGTCTCCGCCCATGTCGAGCCGGGACAGGTGCTCGCCCTGATCGGCCCGACCGGCTCCGGCAAGTCAACGCTCGTTGAACTGCTACCGCGGCTCTTCGATCCACCGGCCGGCAGCGTGTTTGTCGACGGTGTGGACGTCCGGGAACTGCCGCTGCGTGAGTTGCGCGGCGCGATTGGGTACGTGCCCCAGGAGCCGCTGCTGTTTTCGGAGACGGTGGCAGGCAACGTCGCGTTCGGAGCGGTAGCGGATCGCGAGGACGATGCCGGCGGCATGTCGGACGCTGCGCTCGCTGACGATGTTGCCGGCGCCGTGGCGCTCGCGCAACTCGACACGGACGTCGCCGGCTTCCCCAGGGGGCTCGCAACCGAGGTGGGGGAGCGCGGGATCACCTTGTCCGGTGGACAGAAACAACGGGCGGCGCTGGCCCGCGCGGTGTTGACCGACCCCCGCATCCTGATTCTGGATGACGCGCTCTCGGCCGTCGACACGCACACCGAGGAAGCGATCCTGTCGCGGCTCCGGGGCGTGATGCGCGAACGTACCACCATCCTCGTCTCGCACCGCATCTCCACCGTGCGCGACGCGGATCTCATCCTCGTGCTCGACGAGGGCCGGGTCGTCGAGCGGGGAACGCATGACGAACTCGTGGCGGCTGACGGCCTCTACGCCGGCCTGCACCGGAAGCAGTTGTTGGAAGCGGCGCTCGCGGAGTCGTAGTTGCACGAACCGGAAGTGCTCGGCAGGGCTTACGACGCCCGCCTGATGCGGAGGCTGCTGGGCTACCTGTGGCCGCATCGGCGTTCGGTCGCCCTCGCGCTGGTAACCATAGCGGCCGGATCGGTGCTCCAACTCGCCCCGCCATGGCTCACGAAGCTGGTTATCGACAACCATGTCGTCACCGGCAACCCGGATGGCCTGGGGCAGATCGTCCTGGTGTTCCTTGGCGTCCTGCTCGGCTCGTTCGTGCTCGGCTACATCGAGACGCTGACGCTCCAGATGATGGGGCAGCGGATCATGTACGACCTGCGGATGGAGATCTACCACCACCTGCAGCGGCTCGACGTAGCGTTCTACGACCGCAACCCGGTCGGTCGCCTGATGACGCGGGTGACGACCGACGTCGATGCCTTGAACGACCTGTTCGCCTCCGGAGTCGTGGCGGTGGTGCGGGACGTCGTGATGCTGGCCGGCATCATGGTGCTCCTGCTGATCCTCGACTGGCGCCTCGCCCTGGTCACCTTCGTCGTACTGCCGCTGATCGCCGGCATCACCCACTGGTTCCGCACCCATGCGCGTGCGTCGTACCGGGAAGTGCGGACGTGGATTGCCCGGATCAACGCGTTCCTCCAGGAGAACATCTCCGGCATGGCCACCGTCCAGGTGTTCCGCCGCGAGAACCGCAACTTCGCGCAGTTCCGGCGGATCAACCGGGCGCACCGCGACGCCAATATCGACTCGATCTTCTACTACGCCACCTTCTATCCCGCCGTCGAGCTCCTCGGAGCGGTGTCAACCGGGCTGATCCTCTGGTACGGCGGCGGGCGCGCCTTGCAGGAGACGGTCACGCTCGGCTCGCTCATCGCCTTTATCGGCTATGCGCAGCAGTTCTTCCGGCCGATCAGCGACCTGTCGGAGAAGTTCAACGTGATGCAGTCGGCGATGGCGTCGTCGGAGCGGATCTTCGGACTGCTCGACACGCCGGTCGCCATGACGTCGCCGGCGGAGCCGCAGGTTTCGACCAGCGCCAAGGCCGTCGCGCGGGGCGAGGGACACATCCGTTTCGAGGGAGTCTGGTTCGCCTACCGGGACGACGACTACGTGCTCCGCGACGTGACCTTCGATGTCCCGCCCGGTGCGCGTGTGGGGGTGGTCGGCGCGACCGGGGCGGGCAAAACGACACTAATCAACCTGCTGATGCGTTTCTACGACGTCAGCCGCGGCCGGATAACGATCGACGGGATCGACATCCGCGACCTGCCGCTGCCCGAGCTGCGGCGCCGTTTCGGACTGGTGCTGCAGGATGTCCACCTTTTCTCGGGCACCGTCCGCGAGAACATCCGACTGGGCCACGAGGAGATCGGCGACGCCGAGGTGCGCGCGGCGGTGGCGAGCGTGCATGCCGACGGGTTCATCTACCGGATGCCCGATGGTCTCGACAGCGAGGTGGCCGAGCGGGGGGCGACGCTGTCGACCGGCCAGCGGCAACTGCTGTCGTTCGCCCGGGCGCTCGCGTTCGCGCCCGAGGTTCTGCTACTGGACGAAGCGACGTCGAGCGTCGATACCGACACCGAACGGCTCATTCAGGATGCCCTCAGCGTCCTGATGGCGGGCCGGACCACGGTCGCCATCGCCCATCGACTGTCGACGGTGCAGGACATGGACCGGATTCTGCTGTTCCACAAAGGGGAACTGCGCGAGGCGGGCACCCACCAGGAGTTGCTCGCCCAGCGCGGCCTGTACCACACGCTGTACCAGTTGCAGTACCAGGATCAGGAACTGCCCGGGAGCGGCGCCGAGGCCGTGCTGGCGCCGGCGGGGCCGCAGACGTCGGCGTATCCGATAGATGAACTGTCATGAGGTCCCTGTTGAGCCGCGTGGAGTACGACCGCGCCGTCGAAGCCGGCGTGTTTGCGGCCGACGCGGCCAGCGATAGCGTAGCGCCGGTCGCGCGCCCGGATGCTTGGCTCCACGATCTTGAGCAGCGAGAGTACTTTGCCGTCCGTCGTGGCGTGCTGAAGTTCAGGGGCTGGATTCCGAAGAAGAGTCCAATCCAGGCAACCGCGCTCAGCGACGGCGATTTCAAGCCGCGCTTCGAGCAGAGGGGCGTCGATATGCGAATTGGACTTGACATCGCCAACTACGCGCAGACCCGTGCCGTCGACGTCCTCAGCCTCGTGACCAACGACACGGATTGCGTCCCAGCCATGAAGTACGCACGTCGGACGGGACTTCAGATCACACTTATCCGTCTGGACGGCTGTGACCCGGCACCGGAATTGCTGGCCCACTCAGACTTTCGTCGTGCTGTCCCCTTCCCTTAATTGGCGGAGCGGAGCGACCGCGAATACGGTTCGACTCACCGGCCATCGTGCTCAGGCGTTTCGTGTTCGTCTAGATCCATCCCTTTGCAGGAGTTGTCCAAGCGACGATGTCAATTCACGTCGCCGACGGTGACGAGCTCCCGACCCGCTCCCAACTTCGTTCAGGATCGCGTTGCAAACGTCCTTGACGGAACTACCGACAGACCGCGTCGAGCCGGCGTGGATCATGTCGCCCGCGGCGTCGAAGAGATCGATCTTCGTGTCACGAGCAAACACACCCCAGATTCGTTCAGATCGATTCAGCGTCACCACGTAGTGCGCGCGGCTGACGCGGTTCGTCACCCGAATCAGTCCACCGGCCCGACACGCTCGCTGATCCTGAAGGTTCTTCCGGATCTCCACCGTCTGATTGCCGCTCTCCACAACGTACACACGGATGGCCGTCAGGTCCGAATCGTCGACGTCGACTATGACTGGGGGCCGCCTACAGGCATGAGACACCGCCAGCAAGGCAACGATGAGAGCAAACCACGAGAATCTACCCATCTATCGCCCTTCCTTCGCGGGGTTGTGACCGCGAGTCCCGCATTTGTCGTACATTTGGAACCAAGGAGGCAAATTGGCATCCTTGGTGCGCCAAGCCGTGATTGCCGGTCGACGCGTCACCCAAACAGCCCCAAGGCAAAGTGAACCGTGCCGGGTTTTCCGGGAGGCTCCACTACCGGAGCGTCACCAGGCGTGCGGCGGGCGATAGCGTAGCGCCGGTCGCGCACCCTACAATTGGCTTGACGCAAAAGCATATATATTATACAACTCTATAGCATATAAATTGCACGGCGCGAAACCCTACAGATAGTCCCGGAACCCCAGATGGCGACACCGCAAGAGAAACTTGCTGAATCCCTGCAGACCCTGAATAAGTTGCAGGCGCGCGGCGTCACGGCGATCCGTTCGCGGGACTTGAGCCGCACCCACCGGGAACGGCTGCTGCGCAGCGGCTTCCTGCGGGAAGTGATCAAGGGGTGGTACATCGCGTCGCGTCCGGACGAGACACCCGGCGACAGCACGGCTTGGTATGCGTGCTTCTGGGATTTCTGCGCAGGCTATCTGTCCGCGCGGTTCGGCGAGGAATGGTGTCTCTCGCCCGAGCAGTCGCTGGCGCTTCACGCCGGCAACCGGACGGTCCCGGCGCAACTGCTCGTGCGCACACCACGCGGCGACAACAAGCCTACGGCCCTGCCCCACAACACGTCGCTGTTCGATGTGCGCCACGCCATGCCACCGGACGGCGAGGTGGCGATGCGCGATGGCCTCCGCCTGTTTTCCGTGCCGACGGCGCTCGCCGCCGTGTCGGAACAGTATTTTCGGCGCGCGCCGACGGATGTGCGCGCGGCGATGGCGAGCGTGAAGGATGCGTCCGATGTGCTCGCCGTGCTGCTCGCGGGTGGCCGCAGCACGGTCGCCGGCCGTCTGGCCGGTGCGTTCCGCAACGCCGGCAATGCGCGGATCGCCGATGACATCCTGCGGACGATGGAGACGGCCGGATATGACGTGCGGGAAAGCGATCCGTTTGAGGACCGGCCCGGCATCGTGCTGCCGGCGCGCGAGCTCTCGCCTTACGCAAATCGCCTGCGCCTGATGTGGGATGCGATGCGCGCGCCCGTGCTCGAAGTGTTTCCGGCGCCGCCCGGTGCAGTCGAGCCTTCGTCCTATCTGCGGGCGGTGGACGATGTGTATGTCAACGACGCCTACCACTCACTGTCGATCGAGGGATACCGGGTCAGCCATGAACTGATCGAGAGAGTGCGCAGCGGCGCATGGAACCCCGACGGCGAACCGCAGGATCGCGAGAACCGCGATGCGCTTGCGGCGCGCGGGTACTACGATGCCTTCAGCGCGGTGAAAGCGAGCCTGGAGAGGGTGCTGCACCGGGAGAATCCGGGCGCCGCTGCCCGCGACGACCATGGCGGCTGGTATCGCCGCCTGTTCGGCCCCAGCGTGACGGCGGGCATTGTCGGCGCTGCCGATCTGGCCGGCTACCGCAGCGGTCAGGTCTATGTCCGGCACTCCATGCATGTGCCGCCGCCGCGCGAGGCGGTCCGCGATTGCGTGCCGGCCCTGTTCGAGTTGCTCGAGGCCGAAGCCGAACCCGCCGCGCGCGTCGTGCTCGGGCATTTCGTATTCGTCTACATCCATCCCTACATGGACGGGAACGGCCGCATGGGGCGGTTTCTGATGAACGTGATGCTGGCCGCGGGCGGCTATCCCTGGACAATCATCCCGGTCGAGCGCCGCGACGATTACCTGGCGGCGCTTGAATCGGCGAGCGTGAGACAGGACATCCAGCCCTTCGCCTCATTCATCGGCGATCTGGCCGCTTCGGCCGTACCTGTCGCGCGCGCCTCTACGCGGAGGCAGTGGGATGATGGCGGCGGCGGGTGACCGGCGCGAGCGGCTCTACCGCCCCGCCCTCAGGGCTGGCGCAAGGCACCGAGGCGGAGCACCAGCCCGGTGGAGAAGGCAAACCCGTTGGCTCCAGGCAATGCAAGATCCTCACGTGCGAGGCTGCTTGCCTCCCCGGCAAGCCCCTCACCCAATGTGAATCCGCCGAGGCGGCGATAGTCGCCGCGCAGCCGCACGGCCACACGGCGAGTCACTGACACGTCGATGCCACCACCGGTCTGCCATACCCAGGACGAGGGGGTGATCGACACACGCACGTCGAGGATCGACAGGCGCGTGTCGACCCAGGCAGGGCCTGCCACAGACTGCACGAACCAGCCGGCGCGCCCGAGCGACTGGCCATAGCGGATGCCGCCGGCGAGTGAGCGCACGGTGATGCTGGCTTCGATGCCTGTGTCCTCCACGAGCTCGGCGAACCCGGGCACATCGGGACCAGCTTCCGCGTCCACCTCCTCCACGAAGTCATGGGGCGACAGGTTCCTGCGGTTGCTGAACACCTCTCCCACAATCGACAAGGTAGGGTTCAGGTCGACGGCGCCGGACACGAGCCAGCCTTCAGGCAGGCCGCCGCCCTCCATGCGGGAATACGAGTAGCCGCCTGCAATCTCGCCGGATCCGAACTGTGCCGCGGCGGGCGCCGCTGCCGACACGAAAGCGAGGAGCATCCAGCCGACGATCAGTAGAGCTCGGACGTTGCGACGCCGGGGGACTCGATTCACTCGGGCAGCGCGAACACGTAGAGCGTGCTGCCAGCCCGGCGGAAACGCACGCTCTCGTCCGGTTCCGCATCGGGCATGACCTGATCGGTCCCCGGGCGCTGACTGCCGATGATGGCCACGTACTGCCGCCCGTCCGGCCCGAGGTAGCTGATCGGCGAGTTCCGGAAGTTGCTTCCGGTCCGGAACGTCCAGACGATGTCGCCGCTGCGGGCATCAAACGCTCGCACGACGCCCTCGTTGCGACCTCCCTGGAAGAGCAGGTCTCCTGCCGTGGCCATGACCGGCGTGTTGTTGTCCGACGTCCACCGGACCCGCCAGACAGTCTCGCGCGTCAACGGGTCGTTGGCCTGCAGCTCTCCGACGATCTCCGCATCGGGCGGTTCCGGAGCGCGACCACCGCGCTCGCGGAGCGTGTAGCGGTCACCGGCGACGTACTCGCCCTCGACCACCCTCTGGATCCCGCAGGTGTTCGAGGTCGGTGTGTACAGGAATCCGGTGCGCGGCGAATACGCATCGTTCTGCCAGTTCCTGGCGGAGATCCCGGGGCACCAGCCGACGGCAACGTTGTCGGCGTCCGGCACGTACCGCTGTCGATCCTCGATGTCGGTGAACATCATCCTCTGGATGTCGTACCGCGGCCGGCCGGTCTCCATGTTGACGCCGGCGATGACATCGTTGTAGACGAACATCCAGGGCTCGATGAGTATCTCTCCCGTCGCGCGATCGAACACGTAGAAGAAGCCGTTCCTGGCCGCGCGAATCAGCGCCTTCCGCTCCTGGCCATCGATCTCGAGGTCGACGAGAATGTTGGCGCTCGGTTCGTCCAGGTCCCACTGATCTTGCGGGGTCAGGTTGTAGGCCCAGACCAGCTCTCCGCTGTCGGCATCGCGGGCCAGGAGCGACGCACAGTAGTTGTTCCGGTAGCCGGTGAGCCCCCCGTCCTCGTCCAGCTCGACCACGCCCCACTCCCGGCGGTAGTCCGGGTTCCAGGGACCGCAGTTGCTCGTGCCGTAGTAGAAGAGATTCAGTTCCGGGTCGAAGGTGAACCAGCCCCAGATGGAGCCGCCGCCGCGGCGCCAGGAATCGCCGAACCAGGAGTCGAGCGCCGGATTGGCGACCTGATCATCCGGGTAGAACGGGTCGAAACGGGGTCCGATACCGACTTCGTTGTTCGGCCCCATGCTGTGGTAGCGCCACCGCATGCGGCCGGTGTCGATACTGTAAGCGGTCACGTGGCCC
This sequence comes from uncultured Vicinamibacteraceae bacterium, assembly GCA_964636705.1. Lineage (GTDB taxonomy): Bacteria > Acidobacteriota > Vicinamibacteria > Vicinamibacterales > UBA8438 > VXRJ01. The sequence goes on along the minus strand of CAZWUJ010000023.1, from coordinate 42,567 downwards.
CGGACGCCGAACTCGCCGCCTGCCACACCGACAATCACCTTGTCGTTGACGACCAGCGGCGGGGCGCTCACTGTCTCGCCCGTCGAGATGTCGGCGTTTTCAGCCCGCCAGATGACTTCGCCGGTCTCCGCATCCAGAGCGAACACCTGGCCGTCGAGCGTCGCCATGAAGATGTGGCCGTCGGCGTAACCCAATCCGCGGCTCTGCGCGCCGCAGCAGGCGCTTCGTATCGTCCTTTCCAGGTCGGCGAATTCAGGCCGAAACTCCCACTTGATGACCCCGTCGCGCGCAAGATCGAGGGCGTAGACGTAGTTCGGCTTCGGGGTCTGGATGTACATCGTGTCGCCGACCACGAGAGGCGAACCTTCGAATGAATCCTGGATGCCGAGCTGCATCGTCCACGCCATCGTGAGGTCTTGTACGTTGTCGACGTTGATCTGATCCAGCGGGCTGTAGTTCCAGCCGGCATAGTTGGCGTTCGGCATGACCCACTGCGCCGGATCACTCTCCCAGGGTTCCTGGCCGGCCGGAGCTACCGGCATGCTGAAGACCCACAGAAGCGAAAGGATCGCAATCCCTACGGAGTTCGTTGATCGGCTCATTCTGCACACTCCCCAGATTGACGCGGATTCGTCCAGCAACCCATTGGTGATGCCGCCGATGTTATGCGGACGCACCGCCTCGGGCAAGGGTAAGGCCGCGGCGCCCTGGCGACGAGTCTACCGCGATTGCGCGCCCAGTAGCGTATACTGCCGAAAGGATCCAATGCAGATCCGCCCTCCGACAACCGCGCGCCGCTACAGGCGGATCCCGATGCTGGTCGGTGTCGTCGGCTGGTGCCTGACTGCCGTTCCGACCTTGGGCCAGGCGCAAGTGGCCCCCGGCTCCGAGGCGTTCGCGGGCGCGAGCGGCGCCGGGCCAACGACGGTTGCGATCGCTCCGTTCGAGAACATTTCCGCCGACCCGGCGGACGATTGGATCGGCGCGGGGATCGCGGAGGCCCTGTCGGCCGACCTCGCGGGCCGGGACATGCTGGCGGTTGTCGACCACCGCGACGGCGCCAGATGGCTCGTGACCGGCGGCTACCAGCGCGTGGGCGATCGCATGCGCGTCACGGCGCGCGTGACAGACACGGAGACCGGCGCCGTGACCGCCAGTGCCAGGGCGGACGGCAACGTGAGCGAGATCTTCGCTCTTCAGGACCGTATCGCCGATGAGTTGAGCAACCTGCTCCCGGTTGGAGTTGCCGGCGGCGGTACCGCGACGGCTGATGCGTCCCGCACCGCCACTGATGCGCCACGCGCCGCGCTTCGACCCGGCCGCGGTAGCGGCAATCCCGGCAGGAACGCCACCGGCAACGGTAATGGCATCGGAAACGGCAGCGGCAATGGTGGAGTCGCCCCGCCTGGTCCGTCCGCGCGATCCGCCCCGCTGCCGCCGCCGGAGGTCGCGGGTGGCCTGGAACTGGGAACCGCGAACGCGCGGGAACGCGACGGGGCGCCGGCCGCGGGGTTCGCCGCCGCCGGAATCCTGGCCGGACGCCCTACGCTCCGTCCCACGCGGACCGACGTCCGCCCGGACATCGACGGCCGCCTCGACGACGAGGTCTGGCGGAACGCGTTGCACATCACCGAATTCGTTCAGGAGCAACCCTTCGAGGGAGAACCCGCCAGCGAGGCAACCGAGGCCTGGATCAGCTACGACAGCCAGAACCTGTATGTCGCCTTTCACATCCATTACGCGGATCCAGGCATCATGCGGGCGACGCGGGTGGACCGCGATCAGGCCTTTCGCGACGACAACATCACGGTGTACTTCGATCCGTTTCTCGACCAGCAGCGCGCCTACTCCTTCTCCGTCAACGGCTACAACGTGCAGGGCGACGCAATCATCAACGCGCGCGGGGGCGGCGGCGGGCGCGGGGGCGGCGGCGCCGGCGGTGGCGGCCGCGGGGGCGGCGGCGGCGGTTTCAGGCGCTCGGGAATTCCGAACGGCGACGACTCCTGGGATGCGCTGTTCGACAGCGGTGCGCAGATCGTCGACGACGGCTTCACGGCCGAGATGGCGATTCCGTTCAAGAGCCTGCGTTATCCGCGGCGGGACAGTGGCGTCCCCCATCGCTGGGCGTTCCAGATCGTCCGCGAGATCCGCGACAAGGACGAGAACGTGGTCTGGGCGCCGATATCGCGCGGCGTGTCCGGCTTCCTGCCCCAGATGGGCCTCCTCGAGGGCATGACCAACCTCTCGACGAGCCGCAATCTGGAGATCATGCCGGTGGCCACGGGTGTCCAGCTCGGTTCGCTCGACATGTCGACCGGCGCCTTCGATCCCGGAGACGCACAGCCGGAGGGAGGCGTCAACGTCAAGTACGGCATCACGTCGAACCTGATCGCCGACTTCACGTTCAACCCGGACTTTTCTCAGGTCGAGTCCGACCGTCCCCAGATCGAGGTCAATCAGCGGTTCGCGCTCTTCTATCCGGAGCTGCGGCCATTCTTCCTGGAGGGGGCCGAGATCTTCAACGTGTTGGGGCCCGTCAACTTTGTCCACACGCGCACCATCCGGGACCCGGATTGGGGCGCGAAGATAACCGGCAAGGTGGGACGGACGTCCATCGGCTTCATGGCCGCAAACGACGCCGCGGCGGGATCGGTTGCCGGCCTTGCCGGACCCGCCGCCGACGCGGCCGCGAACGTCGTGATCGGGCGGGCGCGCTACGACCTGTACTCGGAGTCGCACCTCGGCGCGATGTTCACCAACCGGGACTTCCTGGGCGGCTACAGCCGCATGGCGCTCGTCGACGGAGCGTTCCGGCTGGGCCGGACCCAGGCGGCCGCGTTCACGGCGGTCCAGACCGACAACCGCGATCTCGACGGCGTCTACTCGCGGGGGAGGATGTTCGACGTCAACTACCGGCTGAACGGCCGCAACTGGAGCATCTTCAACGGCACGTATACCCTCTCGCCCGATTTCCGGACCGACGTCGGCTTCGTGCGGCGAACCGATCAGCAGCGGAACGTCACCAGCATCGGGTACCGGTTCTGGCCCGAGAGCTGGGTAATCAACTGGGGGCCGAGCGTCACTTACGGGCGGAACTGGAACTTCGACAACATACTCGAAGACGAGCAGTTGCAGGCCAGTCTGAACACGACGCTCGCCAACAACATCAGCGCCAACTTCAGTGTCAGCCGCGACATGGAACGGTTCCTCGGCGTGAACTTCGACAAGCTCAGCTACCGCGCCTTCGGACGCATCAACAGCAGCAGCCGCTTCTCCGTCGGCGGCTTCTTCCAGTACGGCGACGAAGTGCGGTATCAGGCGGATCCGTTCCTCGGCCGGGGCGGCGGCGGCGGTATGTTCCTTACCGTCCGGCCGGTTCCCCGGTTTCAGTCGCAGATCAACATCAACACGAGCCGGCTGGTCGACCCGCGCAATGACGATGAGCTCGTCTTCGATGTCACCATCGTGCGCGCCCTGAGCACCTACCAGTTCACCGACCGGCTGGCTCTGCGCAACATCGCCGAGTTCAACACCCTCGAGCGTACGGCCGGGCTGAACCTGCTGGTGAGTTACCGCGTCAACGCGGGGACGGTGTTCTACATCGGCTACGACGACCGCTACCAGCAGGGCGACCTCATCATGGGCGAAGACTTCGACGGCGACGGGATGGACGACTACCTGTTCCCGTCGGTCACGACCCTGCAGCGCACCAACCGGGCGTTCTTCACGAAGTTCCAGTACCTGTTCCGGTACTGACGCCATGAGCACGCTGCGCGCGACGGCCGCGCTGGTTGTGCTCGGCGCCCTCAGCCTGGGGACACCGGGTTGGGCGCAGCATGACCCGCGCGCCCGGCGGCAGCCTCGGGGGCTCGGCGTCAGCCCGGCCTTCGAAGGCTGGTACGTAAACCCGGACGGGTCATACACGCTGTCGTTCGGCTTCATTAACCGGAACACGGAAGAGCGGATCGAGATTCCGGTGGGCGCGCGCAACGCGGTGTCACCCGATCCGCCGGATCGGGGTCAGCCGACGCGGTTCCCGGCCGGCCGCCACTACGGGGTGTTCACGCTGACCGTCCCTGCGGGCTTTTCTCGGGAGGACCGCATCACCTGGACGCGCTCCCGTGCGTTCATGATCGCCACTCGGGACACCCTGCGGATTCCGCCGCACTCCACCCCGATCTTCTCTTCGGAGCACGTGTTGCGGACTCCCGTCCGGCTTCAGAGCTTTCAGGCGCACATGCACCGGAGGGGAAAGGGCATGTCGATGGAAGCCATCTATCCGGATGGGCGGACGGAGTTGCTCAGCCAGATCGACAACTTCCAGCACAACTGGTTCAACAACTACATCTACTCCGACGATGCGGCGCCTCTGCTCCCGGCGGGGACGGTGCTCAAGTTTCACGCATGGTTCGACAACACGGAGAACAACCCGCACAATCCGCATCCCGGCGATTTCGTGACGTGGGGCGACCGGGCAGTGGACGAGATGGGCCACGCCTGGGCGAGCGTCAACGAGCTGACCCAGGAACAGTACGAGGCGCTTGTCGCGGAGCGTGAAGGCCGCGCGCCGCGGGAATGATCCCGACCCGGCGGCCGGCATTTCCCGAACGGGAACGTCCGTCAGAATCGAAACAGCCGGTTGAACTTGACGACGAAGCCCCGGTTGCGCAGGTCCCAGCCGCGGTCGGGCCGCAACCCGCCGGTGACGTCGCGATCGTCAGTGTAGACCACGAACAGCTCGCTGCCGGGGCTGTACTCCCACCGTAGACGCAGGTTGCTGCCGAACGAGTTGCCGGCCGAGTTGTACTGCAGCAGACCGCTGAAGAACATGCGGGGGTTGAACGCGTAGTTCACCCGCGTGACGGCCAGATTGGTCTGGAACTCACCGTACGGCGTGTCGATCCAGTTGAACGAGATCGTGGGCTCGACCGACATCTGGGGCAGCACCGCGATCCGGCCCTGCCGGAACTCCACCGTCGTCAGGTCGCCGCCGTAGTACTGGCCCCGCTTCACCGACATCGTCCCGTTGACGCGCCGCTGCTGACCGATCGAGTAGGACACCTCGGCATCGGCGAAACGGTAGCCTCCCACCGGGATGTCGAAATCGGCCCCGGTGGGTTGGAACGGTGCGAACAGCATCTCGTAGTTGTCGGTCGCCTGGAAAGAGAGGCTGTCGCTCGATTCGAACTCGGTCTGGAACGAGACGGTGTTCTGACGCGTCTCCAGAAGGTTTTCGTCGGCGGTGACGATGTAGTCGATGCTCCCTTCCAGGACGAACTGCCGAACGCTGTCGATGGACCGCGGCCGGGGACTGAACCGAGCCGAGGTGAACGTGCGCCGGAAGTTGCCGCGACGCCGAAAACCGACCTCCGGGTGGAAGTTGTCCTCCACCACCAGGTGGTCCGCCTGGAAACCGTAGCGGTCCGCGGCGTACTCGAACTTCCCCTGGTAGCTCAGGTCCTTGCCCCGGTACTCCGGGCTCGGAAGGCGCGTCCGCGCGACGTAGGTGACCAGGCTGACGCTCTCGAAGAAAGCGAACGTGCCATCGATGCCGTACGCCTGGCTGGAGCCCGGAGCCACCCGGGAAACCGAGCGGTTGGTGGCTATCGCGCCGATGGAGCTCCGCCGCAGGATATCGCGCCGGAGGCGGACGACGGTGTAGTTGGTCGGATCGGAGCGGGAAACCATCTCGTCGCCGGCCTGAATGTTCAGGGCGCCGACGTCGAACCGGCCAATCTTGCCGGTCACCCGCGCTCCCCCGACAATGGGAACCACGCGCCCCTGCTCCAGCCCAATCTTCCGGCTGTAGAAGAGTTGCGGCACGTCGCCGCCGCCTCGGCCGCCAACGAAGCGGCCCGTCACGCCGCCCCGGGCGAACCCGAAGATGCCGCTTCCCTCCAGGAAAAACTCGCGTTTCTCGGGAAAGAACAGCGGAAAGCGGGTCAGGTTGACCTGCCGTTCGTCCACCTCGACCTGCGCGAAGTCGGTGTTCACGGTGAAGTCGGCGGTGAGGTTCTGCGTGATGCCGTACTTGATGTCGATGCCGGCGGCGCGGCTTCCCTCGTCGACAATCGCCGGATTCGCGGTCAGATCGGTCGTGACGCCGCCGATGGCGTAAGGCTTGATCTCGATGTTGCGGCTCGCCGGAGGCGGCTCGAGACCGACCAGCGTGCCTGCCGCCGAGACCCGAAAGATGCCGGCCGATCCGTTGCCGCCGCCGGCCGACTCGGGGAGCCGCGTCAGATAGACCCACTCGTTCTTGCGACGGATCGCGCGGCGAAGCTGAATCCCCCAGACATGCGGTGGCTCTGAGCGGTAGCGCAGCGTCTTGAACGGGATCTCCATCTCCACCGTCCAGCCGCCGTCGAAGCGGCCGGACCGGACGTCCCAGACCGGGTTCCAGTCGCCGTTCGGATTGCCCTCGTTCGTGAATTGCTGATCGGCCCGGGCCCCCAGCGGGTTGGTATAGAAGTTGAAGCCGTTCCGGCGGTCGTAGAAGGTATCGAAGAAGGCGGTGAACGTGTCGTTCTGCCGGAGCTGGTTGGTGTCGCGCCGCATCTCGTTGGCGACCCACTGACTCTCGGGCGCCGACTCGTGGAGCCGGGCCGCCACGTAGACGTTCGTGTCGTCGAACATGACCCAGGCTTCGGTCCGCTCCGTCGCGGGCGAACCGTAGTCCGGAAGCTGCTGGATGAAACCGGTAATCGCGGGCGCCCCCTGGTAGACCGGTTCGTCGAGAACGCCGTCGAGACGGAGCCCCTCGTCGAGGTGGATGGCCCGGACGGTCGTGCGTCCCTCCTCGTCGCGCGTCATGACGGCTGGCGCTTCGGGCGCCGGCGGCCCGTCAATGAGGCCGGGATCGATCCCGGAGTCCGCGAGCGACGTCTCCGCCGGCCGGGACTGCGCCAGAGCGGGCGCCGGCGCCGCGGCCGTCAACGCAGCGGCGAGGAGTCCAAGGGCGATGCTGGATCGATGCATGGAAGTCGTGAACGGGGAGCCGGCAAACGCTGTAGATTGATAGTAGGCAAAAAAGTATACGTGTTTCCGCACCGCCTTTCGGCTCGCCGCATCGTCGCCCTGGTGCTCCTGACCTCTGCGGTCGTACTGGCCGGCCTCCTGTTCCTCACGCCGTTGCTCGGGACGCTGCTGCTCCGCCCGGCGCTCACGTTCGTGGAGCGAGAGTACGGCGTGACGGCAACCGCCGGCCGTCTCGACCTCGACGTCGCGCGGCTGCTGTTCGAGGTCGAAGACCTGAGGCTTGGCGCGGGCGGCTACGCGACCGAACCCTTCCTCGCGATTGATCGGGCTCGCGTCGACCTTCCGTGGTCGGTGCTTGGAAGCGGCGGCGTATCGATCGAAAAGGTCTCGCTCCAGGGCGTGGCGGTCACCGTGACGCGCCGTGCCGACGGGACGTCGAATCTGCCGGCAGGCGGCGCCATGGAGGCGACCCGCGGGGAAACAGCGGCCGCCCGCACCGTGCCGATCCGGCGGTTCGACTTGCAGGACCTCACCCTGGACTGGCGCGATGAGCAGCAGGACCTCACCGTGCATCTGCCGGCCACGTCCGTGCGTCTGATGGTCGGCCAGGAAGGCGACGGAGTAGCCGACGGACCACTGAGGATGGAGGGAACAGCCAGAATCGCCTGGGGCGACACCGCCACGGAGATCTCCCGGCTGGACGGCGACATCGGATTCGACGGCGCCGCGCTCGATATCGAGCGGCTGGACGTTGCCGCGGGCGAAGGAGAACTGACGCTCAGCGGACGCGTACATGACCTGCTCGGGCGTCCGCGGCCGGATCTCCGGTACGACGCACAGGTCGATCTGGCCCGCGCAGCGGCCTGGCGTCCCGGTACGACCGCATCCGGCAATCTGGCCGCGGCTGGCGACGTCGAGCTGACTCCGGGGGGGCTGACCGCCACGGCATCCGTGACCGCGATGGACGCGAGATGGAACGGGCTGGAAGTGGATCGCGTCGAGGCCGGCGTCACGCTGACCCCCGACGCGGTCCTCCTGGACGCGCTTCGGATGGAAGCGGCGGACGCCGCCCTCACGGCCGAGGGAAGCGTCGCCCGCTCCCTGGAATGGCCTGGCCGGCTGCAGGCCGCCTGGAGCGGTTTCGACCTCGATCGACTGCCGGCGTCACTCCTGCCGACTGCCGCGGCCCTGCCGCGCGCCACCGCGGAGGGTGCGCTGTACGCCGAGTGGGACACGCTCGATCTCCGGTCCATGACTCTGGAGGCCGAGAACCGCCTCGTCGACGGCCCCGGGGCGAGCGGCGGACTTCAGTTCGACGCCGCGGGCGGCGCGTGGCGCCTGACCCTGGATCAGCGGTTCGACGCCGGTGCGCACGTGTCGGGAACCATCGACGGCGAGTTCTCGACTGGATCGGGCGTCAGCCAAGGCGGCTGGCGCGACACCGCCTTCGCTGGCGCGCTCACCGTCTGGTGCGCGGACCTCGACCGGTGCAGCCGCCTCCTGCCCGCGTTCACCGACCGGGACGTCCCGCTGGACTACCTGGCCGTCAGGGACCTGGCGGCACGGATCGACATCGACCGGGACGGTCTCGGGGTCCCCGACCTCCGTTTCGCTCTCGGGACGAACACCGTGACCGGCGACGGGAGCATCCGCTGGGAGGACGGCGCCATCAGCGGCACGCTGGCGGCGGCAGTCTCGGATCTCTCTACCCTCGCGCCGGGGCTTGCGCCCCCGTGGTCTCCCTCCGGAAGCGGGCGCGTCGAAGTAACGGCCCACGGAAGTCTCGACCGGTTGGCGGCGGACGCGACTTTCGCATTCAACGACGTCACGGTGGCCGGCCGGAATCTCGGAACTGTCGCCGGCGGCGCGCGGTTCGACCCTGCCGGCGGCGTGCAGGTCGACTCGCGGTTGCCGGATCTGGCCGCCACCGTCGAAGCGTCGCTCGATCTCACCGCCGAGCGCGCCTTCGAAATACGCGGAGGCATGAGCGAGGGCGACGTGGCGCGGCTGATCCCGCCTGGCGTTCCGGTATCCGGCCACGTCACGCTCGAAGCATCCGCGAACGGGACG
>CAZWUJ010000023.1:0-33419 GCA_964636705.1 uncultured Vicinamibacteraceae bacterium | reverse complement strand
GCCTGGCGTTCCGGTATCCGGCCACGTCACGCTCGAAGCATCCGCGAACGGGACGCTGGCCGATCCGGCCGCCACGCGCGGGCAGCTCACGATGACCGCGCTGGCGGGCGCGGCCGCCGGCCTCGATCTCGGTCTCGTCCGTCCCACCGCCATCCACTACGGCCCCGACGGCCTCCGGGTGGACGCACTGGAAGCCCGCGTCGGGAGTGGCCGCCTGCGGGTGGACGGCGGCCTGGATCCGTCGGGCGGCTCGACCCTGCGCGCCAGGCTCGAGGGCGCGGCGGCCGATCTCGCCCGCCTCGCCGCGGTCGCGCTCAGCCGAGGCTCTCCGGCGCCGGTCATCGATGCAGCGGGGGACGTGACCGCCGCACTCACCGCAACCGGTTCACCGAGTGCATTCGAGCTGACCGGCGAACTGCGCATCGACGGTGGGACCCTGGCCGTCGGCGATCGACCCCCGATTACCGATCTGATGCTCCGCGCCGAGTTGCGAGACGCAGGCTTCCATCTCGACACCCTGCGCGCCGCCTGGGCCGGAGCGGCGATCGACGGCAGCGCCGAGCTCCCGCTGGAGCTCGTTCTCGACCGTCTCGCGGAGCGGTCCGTCCCACGTGACCGTCCGGGACGCATCCACGCCAGGATTGCCGGAATCGGCCCTGCCGCGCTGGCCGGCTACTTCGATCCGGAGACCCTGGACACCATCGACGGCCATGCCTCGATCGACGTCGACCTGGAGCTGCCGGCGCTGAATCTCGAGGCGGCTCGCGGGCGCGTCACGTCACCGGAGGCGGCATTCGTGGTTTCCGGGATCCCGTTCGCGCAACGGCGCCCCACCGAGATCGTGGTCGATGCCGGCCGGGCGACAATAGCCGTGTTCGCGTGGGGCAACGACACCACGGAGGTCCGCGCCGGCGGCAGCGTGGAGCTGGGAGACTCTCCCACCGCCCGAATCGCCGTCGATGGCGAGCTCGATCTGCGCACCGCCGGCGCCCTGCTGCCGCCGCTGGCCGAGGCCGGGATCGCGACGGCCGGTTCGGCGCAGCTCGAGGCAGTGGTCTCGGGGCCGCCCGCCGCGCCGAGCGTACACGGGTCGGTCCGGATTGCCGGCGGCGAAGTCCGGCTGCCCGAGCCGCGACTCGCCGTCACCGACCTCCACGGCACCCTGCTCCTGGCCGGCAACTCCGTGACCGCCCAGGACCTCGGGGGCAGCGCCAACGGCGGACGGGTCACTGTGGCCGGCGGTTGGACATTCGGCGGCGATCCCGCTGCCAACGGATTCACCATCACCGGGGAAGGCCTGGCGCTGGACATTCCGAGCGGTTTGCGTAGCGAGGCCGATGTCGTGCTGCGGGCGGCGGAGGCGGACGGGGGGCTCACGCTGAGCGGGGCCGTGACGCTGCTCCGTGGCGCCTACCGCGAGCCGATCACCCTCGCGGGCGGACTGCTGGAGGCGCTTCGCGAGAACCGGGACGCTGGCGCGGTCCGGCTCGAGGAAGCGAGTCCGGCCGATGTGCGGCTTGACATCCGCGTCACCACCATCGAGGACATCGTCGTCGACAACAACTACCTCGACGCGGAGCTCGGGGGGAACCTTCGGATTGGGGGGTCGCCGGGCGCCCCGGCGGTGACCGGCCGGGTGACGATGCGCGAGGGAGGCAGGATCCGCTTCGGCAACCGCGTTTACGAGATCGATGTTGGCGCGGTGGACTTCGTCGATCCGGACAGGATCACGCCGGATGTCACGCTGTCGGCGCGGACGCGGGCGGGCAGCTACGACATCACCCTCAACGCCAGCGGCGGGCGCGACGAGCTGACGACCACCCTCCGTTCCGAGCCGCCGCTCCCCGAATCCGACATCGTCTCCGTCCTGTTGACCGGCCGGCGGCTCGTTCAGGCCTCCGCACCCACCGCCGGCGCCCGCGATCAGGCGCTGGGCCTGGTATCGACCGAACTCCTGGGACAGGCGGGACGCCGCGTCGGTCTCGACCTCCAGGTGGGTACGGAGGCGCCGGACGCGCAGGGCGCAATCCGCCTCGACTCCAGCCTGATTGCGGCCGACCTGAATCCCGGCTCGCGATTCACGGTGGGGCGGAATATCCGGGAGGACGTCCGCCTTGTCGTTTCCCGAAGCCTGCGCCGGAACGACCTCGCCTGGCTCGTCGACTACCTGCCGGCCGACAACCTCGAGCTGCGCGCCCTCTTCGAGGACGAAGCGGCCCGAGCCTACGAATTCCGGCACGCCATGACGGCAGGCGCGCCGCCGGGGACGGCCGCTGCGTCCGGAGGATCCTCGCGGCGTCCGCTGCGGGTGTCGGCCATCCACTTCAGCGGCGATGCCGGGGCCGACGCGGCGAGGCTCCGGGACCTGCTATCGCTTCGGGCCAGCGACCGGTTCGACTTCCATCGCTGGCAGGGCGACGTCGACCGTCTGGAGGCCTTCTTCTTCGAGCGCGGCTTCCTGGAGGCGCGAATCCGGGCGCGCCGCGACCAACCCGCCGGTTCGGATGAGGTGGCCTTGACCTACGAGATCGCGCGCGGGCCGCGGACGGAGCTCGCGGTAACGGGCTTCGCGCTGCCGGACGACGTCCGGCGCGATCTCGAGACGATCTGGACGCGTGCCGTATTCGACACGTTCCTGATCGAAGAACTGTCCGCCCGGGTCAGCGCATATCTGGCCGGCCGCGGCCACCTGCGCGCCCGGGTCGACGTTCAGGTGGAAGCAGAGGCGCAGGAACCCACGGCTGGCGGGGCCGGTGCGGGGCCGGCGTCCGAGAGCGCATCAGGCACGGCGACCAAGCGGGTCAGCATTCGCATCGAGGCTGGCGCCCGCACGGACGAACGCCGCGTCGTCTTCGAGGGCGTGGCGGCGGATGAAGAACCGGAACTTCAGACCCTGGCCGCCTCGCCGGATCTGGCCACACAAGCCTGGAGTGACCCGGATCGGCTGGCCACCGCCGTCACCGCCTGGTATCGCGGGCGAGGCCGGCTACGAGCAACGGCGACCGCCGCCGCACCACGCTTCGACGGCGCCCTGGCCCTCCTTGCGGTGCGGGTGTCGGCGGGGCCGGTGTTCCGTATCGGCGCCATCCGCATAGAGGGAACCGACGCCCGCGACCCCGCGGACGTGCTGGCCGCGGCGAACGTCGAGACGGGCGCCATCTACACGGAGGGCACGGTGGCCGCCGCACGCGCCGGCATCGAGTCAAGCTACCGGCGGGCCGGCCATACGTCCGCCCGCGTCGTCGCGCGGAGCACGCCGGACGACGCGGCAGCAACCGTGGCGGTGCGTTTCGATGTCGTGGAAGGTCCGCGCCAGATAGTGGAGACGGTCGTCGTCGACGGCGCCTCTCGCACGAGTCCGGACCTGGTGGCGCGGGCGCTCCGCATCAACGCGGGCAACCCCGTGGATCCCGCGGCCTGGAACCTGGCCCGCAAGCGTCTCTACGACACCGGTGTCTTTCGCAGCGTCGACATCGAGGCGCGTGCCGTGGAGGCCGCCGATCCCGGCGGCCCGGACGCGACAATGCCGGTCGAAGCGCGGGTGACGCTGGAAGAATGGCCGCGGTACCGGTTCCGCTACGGACTGCGCCTGACCGACGAGGCGGCCGCGCTTGGCGAGACCACCGGCCGGATCCTGCGGGTCGGGGCGGCGGCGGACTTCCGCCGGCGCAACCTGTTCGGCCGCGGCCTGACTGCGGGGGTCTCCTCGGTCGCCGACCGCGAACGGCAGGCGGTCCGCACCTATCTCACGATTCCCACGCTGTTCGGCCGGCCGATAGAGACGAATCTGTTCGCCTCGCGCAAGCGACAGGTCAGCGGGCCGCGGGACACGGGTTTCGTCACCGACATCCAGACGTTCACGGTGGAGCAGCGGGTACGGCCCTTCGACCGGCTGACCCTGGCCTACAGCGCGAATCTGGACCTCGACCACACGTTCGATCGCACTCCGGATCCGTCCTTCCCCTTCGATCTGCGGTTGAGGGTCATGCGGTTAGACGCCAGCGCCGTCGCGGAGCGGCGCGACGACCTTTTCGACGCGACGAACGGTTCCTACCATTCCGCCAACATCGAGTACGGCGCCGATATCGGGCGCCCCGTGCGATTCCTCAAGTACCTCGGGCAGCATTTCCTTTACCGGCGCATCGGACCCATCGTGCTCGCTTCGGCCGCGCGGGTCGGACTGGCGACCGGATTCGGAAGCGACCTGATTCCGACGGAGCGTTTCTTCGCTGGAGGGGGCAACACCGTGCGCGGCTACGCGCACGACAGTCTCGGGCCTTCCGGACTGTTCGGCACGCCCGCAGGAGGCAGTGCCCTGCTCGTCACGAATCAGGAGGCCCGCTTCCCCCTGTTTTGGCGCTTCACCGGCGTCGGGTTCGTCGACGCCGGGAACGTCTTCCGTTCGGTTGGCGACATGGCCCTGCGGGACCTCAGGATCGGCGCCGGGCTGGGAGTCCGCATCGACACGCCGGTGGGACTCGTGCGGCTCGACTACGGGATTCCCCTGAGGAGGGAGCCGAACGACCCACGCGGACGCGCCTTCGTATCGCTCGGCCAAGCGTTCTGACCCGGCCGCCGGCAACGTCCGGCGACGGACACGCCCGCGGGGCGCCCTACCTCCGGCCGCGGAGGGTCCGCAGCACCGACTCCACACGGTCGCGCTCCGGCGCCTCCGGGGCGAGCCTCAGAAACATCTCGAACGCCGCGGCCATCCGGTCGGTCCGGTCAATCTGGTAGTACGACAGGCCGGCGTAGTAGTGAGCGTAGGCGAACGCGGGTTCGCGCGCGATGACTTCTTCGAAGGCCGCCGCCGCCGCCTCGTAGGCCTGCCGTCGGCCGAGGGTAAGCCCGAGCTGGTAGTGAGCCAGCGCCGGCGCGCCCTTCAAGGCCACCGCGGCGCGCGCCGCCGCTTCGGCCTCCCCGGCCGCGGGAGCCGTCACCTCCTCCGCCACCCCGCCATCCGCTGCCACGGGATTGAGTTGCAGCGCGGAGACACCGACAAGATGCCAGGCATCGTTGGCCGGGCGCGCGGCCAACTGCTCGAACCTCTCGCGCGCCTCCGGAATGCGGTCCAGCTCAACCAGGCTCAGTCCGGCCAGATAGATCGTCGCGGGATCGACGGATCCCTGCGCCGCCGCGACCACGCGATCATGCTCGCCCGCCTCGAACGCCTTCTGGACATCGACGGTCGAAGCCTGGAACGCAACCGCGCCGGCCGCGAGCACAGCCAGTATCACCACGGTGAACCTCCCTCCAGGCGCTGCCCCATCAATTCCATCGTAGCGTGGTCCACGAGGCGGTGCCAGAGTGCGGTCCACGCCTACGTGCTACGCTGCCCGCGTGAGCGGCGTCCGACCCGACTGGAACCACTTGTTTCGCCGCGCCCGGGCGGTTGCCCGCAACGCCTACGCGCCCTACTCCGGGTACTACGTCGGGGCGGCCGGCCTCGTCGACGATGGGCGGATCGTCGAAGGCTGTAACGTGGAGAACGCCTCCTACGGACTCGCGCTCTGCGCCGAGTGCTCGGTCGTATGCGCCCTGCACGCGAGCGGCGGAGGCCGGCTCGTGGCGGTCGCGGTCGTGGCGGGCCGGGACGTGGACGATCTGCAGCCTGGCAAGCCGTGCGGCCGCTGCCGCCAACTGCTCTTCGAAGCGGGCGGAAGAGACCTCCGCATCAACGAGCAACACACCATCAGCGAGATGCTGCCCGGCGCGTTCGGACCCGACGCATTGCGGTGACCATCGATCAGCGCATCGACGCCGTCATGCGTCCGGTGGCGGACGCGGTGTCGGGATTCATCTTCTTCACGGTTCCGGTGTTCGGAGCCGAGATGCCGCTGATTGTGCTCTGGCTGGTCGCCGGCGGGCTGTTCTTCACGCTCTATCTCCGGTTCATCAACGTACGCGGATTTGCCGAAGCGGTCCGTATCGTCTCCGGGAAGTATGCGCGCGCCGGCGATCCGGGCGAGATCTCGCAGTTCAGCGCACTGACGACCGCCGTCTCGGGCACGGTGGGCATCGGCAACATGGCGGGCGTGGCCGTCGCCATATCGACGGGCGGGCCCGGCGCCACGTTCTGGCTGATGGTCGCCGGGCTGCTCGGCATGGCGTCCAAGTTCGCCGAGTGCACGCTCGGCGTGCTGTACCGGCGGCGGAACCCGGACGGGTCGGTTTCCGGCGGACCCATGCACTACCTGGAACGCGGGCTGGGTGAACGCGGCTGGCCGGCGCTTGGCCGCTGGCTTGGCGTCTTCTACGCGGCCAGCCTGGTATTCGGCTGCCTGGGCATCGGCAACATGTTCCAGTCGAACCAGGCAGCCGCGATCTTCATCGACATCACCGGCGGCGAGTCCAGCCTCCTTGCGGGCCGCGGATGGCTGATCGGCCTGGTCCTGGCGGCGGTCGTGGCTCTGGTGATCATCGGCGGCATCCAGTCGATCGCCCGCACCACCGTCCGGCTCGTCCCCGCGATGGCGCTGCTCTACCTGACCCTGGCGGCGCTGACGATCGCCATGAACGCCGACCGCCTGCCAGGTGCCATCGCCGCGATCTGGAACGGCGCGTTCACCCCCTCCGGAGCCGCCGGCGGCGCAATCGGGGCACTTGTCATCGGGTTCCGCCGGGCCGTCTTCTCCAACGAAGCGGGACTGGGCAGCGCCGCCATCGCCCACGCCACGGCGCGCACTCCCCAGCCGGCCAGCGAGGGCTTCGTCGGCCTGCTCGAGCCGTTCATCGACACCGTCGTGATCTGCACGGCCACCGCCCTCGTGATCACCACCACCATTTACGACCCGTCACTGGCCTCCGGCGACGTCAGCGGTATCGAGATGACGACCCGGGCGTTCGCCTCCACGCTCTCCTGGTCGCCCGTACCCCTCGCCATCGCGGCCATTCTGTTCGCCTTCTCGACCATGATCGCCTGGGCCTACTACGGCCTCAAGGCGTTCACCTATCTCGCCGGCGAGGGACGCCTGCAGGATCTTGGCTTCAAGTTCTTCTTCTGCCTGTTCGTCGTCGTCGGCGCCAGCGTCAATCTCGGCGCGATTACGGATCTCTCGGATGCGCTGGTCTTCATCGTCGCCATCCCCAACCTGGTGGGCCTGTACCTGATGGCGCCGATTGTGAGGCGGGAACTGGAACGCTACCGCCCGCCGTCCTGAACCGGACCCGCCGTGCTACCAATTCAGTACGGTAGTAGGCACACGTCACGCGTTCCTGAACTGGCTGACACGAGGACGTCAGGACTCGCGGTCCGAGCGCGCGGTGGGGTTGTTGGGATGGGTGGTCCAATTGGCGTACTCGCCGACCACTTGTCCGGTACGCTGATCCACTGCCCCGGCCGGCAACGCATCCATCGAGATGCAGCCCTCCACCGGACAAACGATTACACACAGGTTGCAAGCGACGCATTCCTCCTCGATCACCTCGAAGACGCGACCGTGTCGGATGGCGATCGACTGATGGGACGTGTCCTCGCACGCGGCGTAACAACGCCCGCACTGGATGCAATGCTCCTGATGGATGTTCGCCTTGGCGACATAGTTGAGGTTCAGGTACTGCCAGTCGACGACATTTCGCGCCGCTCGCCCCCGGAAGTCGCTCAGCCGCGCATACCCCTTGTCGTCCATCCAGAGCTCCAGCCCCGAGACCATCTCCTGAACGATCCGGAAGCCGTAGGCCATGGCTGCCGTGCACACTTGGACGGTGCCGCAGCCGAGGGCGATGTACTCCGCGGCGTCGCGCCAGGTGGTGATGCCGCCGATCCCCGAAATGGGCAGGCGCGCGGTAGCGGGATCCCGGGCAACTTCCGCCACCATGTGCAGCCCAATCGGCTTTATGGCCTGACCGGCGTAGCCACCGTGGCTCCCCTTCCCGTCGATGGAGGGCTCGGGACTGAACGTGTCGAGATTGACGGACGTGATCGAATTCACGGTGTTGAGTTGACGAGCGGTGGTCCGTCCTCCGCGAGGGTCTTCCAGACGACGCCACCCCAGCCTGCCTCAAACCCGCGCCGGACGTTGTACTCCTTGTCGGTCGGCGGTCCCGAGGCGAGCCAGAACGGATTGGGAGAACGGATGCCGAGAAAGTCGGCTGCCAGTGATGCCATGTCGCGAAACCCCAGAGGTCAGCCCATAAGGGCGAAATGGATGTCTTGGGCCGCGTCGCGTCCCTGGGCGACTGCGGTAACCACCAGGTCGTCGCCCGCCGCGACGCAGTCGCCGCCCGCCCAGACACCCGGCCGGCTGGTGCGTCCCGGACCCGTGGTCCGAATCTTGCGGCCTTCGAGCACCAGCCCCGCGTCGGATGGCTCGAGTGTCTGCCCGATCGCCTTGAATACCTGATCGGCACGTAGCCGGAACGTCTCCCCGGTGTCCCGGAAACCGCGCGGCACGTCCTCGGTACGAACAAACTCCACCGCACGCACTCGGCCGTCCGCCACCAGCTGCACCGGACGGGCATTGGTTACGATGCGCACGCCCCGCGACGTCGCGAGATCCTGCTCGTAGGCGGACGCGCCCATCCGCTCTCGTCCTTGCCGGTAGACGATTGCCACGTCTTCGGCGCCCAAGAGCCTCGCCTGGACCGCCGCGTCGATAGCCGTCATGCCGCCGCCGATGACTACGACGCGACGCCCCACCGGAAGCCCCGCCAAGTCGCTGGTCTGGCGCAGCTCGGCAATGAAATCGATGGCATCGGACACGTTCCGGAGGCCATCGCCATCGACCCCAAGTGCGTTGACGCCGCCGAGTCCGATGCCCAGAAAGATCGCGTCGTAGTCGCCCGCAAGCCCGTCGAGCGTCAGATCGCCTCCCAGACGCCGTCCCAACTCGACCGTGATTCCACCGATGCCGAGCAACCACTCGACCTCCCGTTCCGCGAAACGGTCGACGGTCTTGTAGCGGGCGATTCCGAACTCGTTGAGTCCGCCCGCCTTGGCGCGCGCGTCGAACAGGGTCACCGCGTGGCCCTTCATGGCAAGCCGGTGGGCGCAGGCCAGCCCCGCCGGCCCGGCTCCGACGACCGCGACGCGCCGGCCCGTGGCGTCGGCTCGCCGGTAGGGATGCGCGCCCCGCGCCATCAGGGCGTCGGTTGCATAGCGCTGGAGGCGGCCGATCTCGACCGGTTTCCCTTCGGCCGCCTCGCGGACGCAGGCCTGCTCGCAGAGCGTCTCCGTGGGGCAGGCCCGCGCGCACATGCCGCCCAGGATGTTCTGGTCGAAGATGGTCCTGGCGGCGGCATGGGGCATGCCGGTCGGCGAAGTTCTCGGCGTAGGCCCGGTCCGGCAGACGGCCGGCCGCGACGCCGGGTGTCGAAGTGGAGTTCGCCACGTTCAGACTCCCCTCGCGGTCGCCCGCGGGACCCCACCGCCACCCGCCGCCGCGTTCTGCCGCAGCGTGCCCGCGTGCGGCGCATACGCGCCGCCGTACGGACCCCGCTTGATGAACTCCCCATCCCCGGCCCGGCCGACGTACACGCCGTTCTCGATGACGACGCGGCCTCTCGACAGCACGGTCTCGGGATAGCCCCGCACGCGGAAGCCTTCATAGGGGCTGTAGTCGACGTTCATGTGATGCGTGTGGGGATCGCCGCTGCTGATCGTGACCTCGCGCTCCGGATCGAAGACGACGATGTCCGCGTCGGAGCCGACTGCGATGGTTCCCTTGCGCGGGAACATGCCGAAGATGCGGGCGGGGGCGGTGGAGGTGATCTCCACGAACCGGTTGACGTCGATGCGGCCGGCGTTGACGCCGTGGTGAAAGATGAGGCTCATCCGGTTCTCGACGCCCGGCCCGCCGTTGGGAATCCGGCTGAAGTCGTTCCGGCCCAGCTCCTTCTGCTCGCGCAGGCAGAAGGGGCAGTGATCGGTCGAGATGACATCCAGATTCCTGGCGCGTAGCCCCCGCCACAACTCGTCCTGGTTCCACTTCTCCCGTAGCGGCGGCGTCATGACGTACTTGGCGCCGCCGAAGTCCGGCTCGTCGTAGGCGCCGATGTCGAGGAGCAGATATTGCGGGCAGGTCTCGGCGTGCGCCATGACACCGCGCTCCTGCGCCCGGCGCAGTTCGGTCAGCGCGTCGTAGCAGCTCAGGTGCACGATGTAGACGGGGGCGTGCGCGACCTCGGCAATCGCCAGCGCCCGATGCGCCCCCTCCCCTTCCAGTCGTGTGGGCCGCGTCAACGCGTGGTATTTCGGTTCGACCTTTCCCTCGGCGAGCGCGATCTTGACGAGCTCGTCAATCACGACGCCGTTCTCGGCGTGCATGCAGACGAGCGTCCCGTCCTCACCCGCCTTGCGCATGGCCCGGAAGATCGTGGCGTCGTCGGACAGAAGCACATCCGGATAGGCCATGAAGAGCTTGTAGCTGGTCACGCCTTCGTCCGCCAGACGACGCAGTTCCGGAACCCGCTGGCCAGGCAGGTCGGTGACGATCATGTGAAACGCGTAGTCAATCGCCGCGTGTCCGGCCGCCTTGGCGTGCCACGTGTCCAGGCCGGCCAGGGTCGAGGCGCCCCGGCTCTGGATCGCGAAGTCGACGATGCTCGTCGTGCCGCCAAAGGCGGCGGCCCGGGTGCCGGTCTCGAACGTGTCGGACGATTCGGTGCCGCCGAACGGCATCTCCATGTGGGTATGCGGATCAACGCCGCCGGGTATCACGAGCCGGTCGGTCGCATCGATGGTCCGATCGGCGGGAAGTGTGAGGTCACGACCGACTACGGCGACCGTCTCGCCGTCGATGAAGACGTCGGCCCGGTAGTCGTCGACCGCAGTCACGATCCGGCCGTTCCTGATCAGTACCCTCATCCACTCTCCCACGCGCCGGTCCCTGGGGCGCCCCGTCTGGTGCGCCGGCCTGGTGCGCCGGCCTCCAGGCCGGCATACTTCCTGCCGGCGTGGACACCGCCTCACCGTGAGCACCCTACTGCTGAGGCGTGTCTTCCTTCGGCTTCGGCGCGTAGATGTCGATGATCTCCGGGCGCTGGCCTTCAGTCGAGACGCCCGCGCCGTCCATCAGCGCGGTGATAACGGCGATCGTCTCGCGTGACTGGCGCGGCAGTCCGCCACGGTGGCCCTCCGCGATGTAGAGCGGCGTGCGTCCCAGGTTGTTGGGGATGTTCCACACCTCGATGTCGGCGCCGTTGTCCGACAGCAACTGCACGACGCTCGGGAAGCTGCCGTAGGCGGCGCCATGCATCGCGGTGTCGCCCTTGTCGTCGACCGCGTTGATGTCCGCGCCCAGCTCCAGCAGCAGCTCGACCGCCTGGTACGCTTCTTCCTCGGTGCCCGCTTCCTCTTCCGGCGCCCCGGTGCCGAGGCCGGCCGCCGCCATCAGCGGCGTGCTCCCCTCCGCGTTCGGCATCAACGGATCGGCGCCGAGCTCGAGCAGCAGGTTCATCAGCGGGACGTCCGCCCGGTCCGCCGCGAGGGCGAAGGTGGTTGTGCCGCCGGTTCCGAAGCTGGACGCGGTGTTCGGCACGCGCGGCGCGTTGTCGGCCAGTTGCAGGTTGACGTCGGCGCCCAGGGCGATCATCTCGCGAACGAACTCCAGGCTGGTGACGCCGCCCGAGCCGATCGGGGCCGGGTCGCCATTGTCGCTGGCATCCGGTTTCCGAACCCAGGTGATCGTGTGCAGCGGGGCGAAACCGGTCCGCGTGTCGTTCGGATCGGCGCCCGCCCGCACGAGCGCGAGCGCCAGTTCGAAATGGCCGTTGCGAACCGCCAGCAGCAGCGGGCTCATGCCCCTTCTCACGGGACGGAAGGTGGCGTTGTTGACCGCCTCGTCCAACGGCACGTCGCCCCGCTCGAGGACCGCGTTGACGTCGACACCGGCGTCCAGCAGCGTCGAGACGACATCGATGTGCCCTTCGCGGACTGCGAAGAACATCGCGTTGAAACCCGAAGGGAGCGTTGTCTCAATCGGCGCGCCGGTCTCGATCAGCGTGTGGACGATGTCGTTGTGGCCCTCGGCGGCCGCCCACATCAGGGCCGTCTGGCCGCGCCGCTCGGTCGCGTTCGGATCGGCGCCGGCCGCGAGCAGCGCCCGCACCGCCTCGGCGCTGCCGGTGCGCGCGGCCGTCATGAGGACCGTCTCGCCCCCCTCCAGCGCGACGTTCGGGTCCGCCCCCGCGTCGAGCAAGGCGGAAACGAGTGCCCCGTTGGCATTGGTCGCGGCAAGCGACAACGGCGGCACGCCGTAGCGGTTTGTGGCATCGACGTCCGCGCCCGCGTCGATCAACAGTCGCGCGGTGGCGGTGTCGTCGTGGTAGGCGGCCCAGTGCAGGCCGGTCATGCCGTCCACCTGCGCGTCGTTGACGTCGGCCCCCTCGGCGATCAGCGCACGGACGCGCTCCGTCCGCTCGCCGGCGCCGAGGGTTTCCACCGCATCCGCAACGGCGCCGTTCTCCGCCGCCGACACCCGCGCCACCGTCGCGACGCCCACGAGGCCCGCAAAGGCAAGCATCAGGATCGGCACTGCGGCGCAACGCCCGGCGGTTTGCACCCTTCGTCCCCAGGTCATGGCTCGTCTCCCCGCTGCTTCGCGCCGTGCGCTACACCGGCACGGCATCGAACAGGTTCTCCACCTTGCCGGTGCTGTCGCCGAACTGATCGAGGTGCACCCCCACCCGGTCGAGGAGCGTCAGGTGCAGGTTGGCCAACGGCGTACCCTTCGTGTAACGGATGTGGCGGCCACCCCGCAGGCCGCATGCGGCGCCACCCGCCACCAGAATCGGAAGGTCCACGTGGTCGTGCAGGCTCGGGTTCCCCATGCCGCTGCCGTAGAGGCAGATGGTGCTGTCGAGCAGCGACCCGTCGCCGTCCGGCGTCGTCCGCATCTTCTCGAGGAACTCCGCGAACAGCGACATGTGAAACGTGCTGATCTTGGAGATCTTCAGAAGCTTCTCGGGATCGCCGCCGTGGTGGCTGGTCGGGTGATGCGGATCCGGCACGCCGATCTCCGGATACGTCCGGTTGCTCAGCTCGCGCGTCAACTGGAACGTGATGATGCGCGTGATGTCCGCCTCGAACGCCAGCTTCTGCAGTTCGAACATCAGCCGGGCGTGGTCGGCGAACGCGGTCGGAACGCCGACTGGCCGGTCCGCGTCGATCGTCGCGTTGTTCAGCGCGCCCGCCTCGGCCCGTTCGATCTGCCGCTCGATCTCACGGACGCTGTCGAGATACTGATCGATCCGCGCCCCATCGCCGGGACCCACCCTCCCCTTCAACCGGGCAATGTCGTCGCCGAACGCATCGAGCAGGCTGGCCCGGCTCGCGCGCGCCGCCTGCCGCTCCTCCGCCGTGCCGCCCTCACCGAAAAGGCGCTCGAAGACGATGCGCGGATGCGCCTCGGACGGGAGCGGAGTGGTCGGCGACGACCACGACAGGCAGTTCTGGTAGACGCAGGCGTAGCCGTTGTTGCAGACGCCCGAGAGCGGATTCAGGTCCATTGACAGCTCGAGCGACGCGAGCTGCGTTTCCTGCCCGATCTTCTTCGCCGCGATCTGATCGACGGTCGTTCCGAGGTGGTAGTCCGAGCTCTCGGTGTGCTTGGCGTAGGCCGCGCTCAGGAAGCCGGAGTTGGACGTGTCGTGCGTCCCCGGATAGGAGTTCTGCAACTCCATCTTCGTGATGACCGTCACCTGATCCTTCAGCGGCTCGAGGGGACTCAGGATCGGTGTCAACTCCCCGAGCCGCTCGTCATCGGACGGCGTCCAGCGGGCGTGGTCGCACCCCATCGGAATGAAGACGAAGCCGAGCCGCGGAACCGGACTTGCGGGAGTCTTCGCGAGAGCGGTCGCGGCCGGCACCATCGCGTCGAGCAGCGGCAGGGCGAGCGCGGCGCCCGCGCCCTTCAGGAACGTGCGCCGCGGCAGGGCCGTCTTGGTGATGATCATGATTCCGCTTTCCTCATCTGAAACGGTGCGCTCCGAACAATACCCAGAACGAGCGACGACAACTGGTAGCCGTCCGGCTCGGCGTCGCGCAGGATCCCCCGGATCGCCGGCTGATCGAAGTGCTCGACGCCGCGACCCAGGGCAAAAGTCATCAGTTTCTCGGTAATCGTTCCCGCGAACAGGTCGGAACGGGCCAGCAGGCCGTCCACCAGCCCGTCGATGCCCTCGAACTCGCCGACGCCCGGCAGGGCGCCCGAGACGTCGATGGACGGATTGTCCTGTTCGTATTCGCGCCAGCGGCCCAGCGCGTCATAGTTCTCCAGGGCGAAGCCGACCGGATCTATCGTCCGGTGACAGTTAGCGCAGACCGGGTTCGCGCGGTGCGCGGCCAGACGCTCGCGCAGCGGCAGGTTGGGATCCACCTTGGCGTCCTCGAGGGCGGGGACATTCGGCAGGGGCGGGGGCGGTGGCGCCCCGAAAATGTTGCTCAGCACCCAGACGCCCCGGATGACGGGCGACGTGCGGGTGGCGTAGGAGGTCACCGAAAGGATGCTGCCGTGCCGAAGAAGGCCGCCGCGGCGGCTGTCCTCGTCCAGATCGACGCGCCGGAAGCGGGCGCCGTAGACACCCGGGATCCCGTAGTGCTTCGCCAGCCGTTCGTTCAGGAACGTGTAGTCCGCCCGCAGGAGGTCGGCGACGCCCCGGTCCTCGCGCAGCACGCTGTCGACGAAGCGCTCGGTCTCCTCGCGGAAAGCCTGCCGGAGGTTGTCGTCGAAGTCCGGGAAGAGCCGGCCGTTGGGACTGACCGCCGGCAGGTTACGCAATTGGAGCCACTGGCCCGCGAAGTTGCTTGCGAGATTGTACGAGCGGGGGTCGGCCAGCATCCGCCGCGTCTGCCGCTCCAACTCGTCCGGCTCGCTCAGCCCGCCCCGTTCGGCCGCGTCGAGCAGTTCGTCGTCGGGGATGCTGCTCCAGAGAAAGAACGACAGCCGCGACGCCAGCTCCAGGTCGCTGACCCGGTAGAGCTCGCCCGGCGCGGCGTCCGGCGGATCCGCCTCGACTCGGAGGAGAAACTCGGGGTTCATCAGCACCGCGCTCACGGCCCGCTCGATCCCCGCATCGAAACCGGCCTCCGCCAGCCCCTCCCGGAAGAACGCAAGGGGCGTCTCGAGGTCGGCCGCGACAACCGGGCGCCGGTAAGCGCGCCGCGCCAGCGCCGAGAGAATCTTGTCGGCGCACGCTTCCGCGTTCGCGGCGCTCGCGAGCGTCTCCCCGTCAGGGCCGCCGGCGCTCGCCGCGTCCGGCCGGCAAACGAAGATGCGCCGCCGGCTCGGCGTGTCGTTCGCCCCCTTCGGCTCGTACGGCCCGGTGATCGTCACCTGGTAGACCGCGGGGGTCTGACGCGGATGCCGCGTCTCGTTGAAATGGGACTGCAGCGGCTGGCGCTCGGACTCCATCAGGGACGCGGCGTTCTGAACGAACGTCACGCCCACATCGTGGGGTCCGGCGGTTGCTGCTACGCGCACCTTGAGGTTGGCGTCGACATGCAGGTCGTCGACAAGCCGCTCCGGCCGCTGCACCGTGAAGTTGGCGATCGGCCAGCGGTCGAGCAGCACTTCGAGTTCGTGCGGGCGGGGGTCCCGCAGGCCGCCGATGTTGCCGGTCCGGTTGCGGGCCAGCCGGACCTGAATGTCGTACTCGCCGTCCGCGGGAAAATTGTGGGTGAAGGACAGACCGCCGCGTGTCCCGATCGGCAACCCCGGCACGTGGGCCTCCTGCGTCGTGTCAGGCGGCACACGGATCACGACGCTGTCGACCGACGGCGGCGCGCCCCCCACGGCCAGCGCGCTGACGCGGCGCGCCGCGGAAACATAGCGGTCGAGCAGCGCCGGAGGCAGATCACCCAGGATCACGTTGTCGAACCCGTGGCCCGACTCGTCGGGGGGCAACAGCGCTTCGGCGTCGATCTCGAGGGCGAGCAGGTCGCGGACGGCGTTGCCGTACTCCGTCCGGCTGAGCCGGCGGAGCGTCTCGGTCCGGCCCGGATTGGGCCCGGCATCCGCGGCGGCGTCGAGCGTGGACGTCAGCCAGTTGAGCGCCGCCGCCCGCTCCTCCGCCGAGGGCTGGGGACGATCCGCGGGCGGCATGGTGGCGGTCCGCAGCTTCTGCACCACCTTCTCCCATGCCTCCGCCTCCGACGCGATGCCATCGGCGTCAAGACGGTCCAGAATGCCGTCCAGGCTGAAACCGGCCGTCTCGAGCCGATCGCTGTGGCAGGAAACACAGTAGCGGCGAAAGAGGCGACGTCCCTCTTCGGCGGCGAATGCCGGCTCTCCCGGCTGCTGCGCGACGGCCGGCGCGGGAAGGCAGGAGAACAGCGCCGCGGCTCCGCACGCGATACGAAGAAGCCACGCGCCGACGAAGGGTCGGACACATGGACGCAAGGCACACCGCACGCGAGTATTCTAGGGGCCGACAGCTCGCCCTTCAAGGCATTCTCGGCCGCCGGGGAGCACCGGGACAACGCGCGGAACGCTACTTGCGATACCAGTCGTAGAGCGCGTCTCCCTCGGGAATCTTCCGCGTGATGTCGACGATCATCGTCTCGCCCTCCCAGCGGGTCACCAGCGGTTCCTTTCGGAGGTGTCCGTACAGGAACTCTTCGGCAAACTCGATGCAGCGGTACTCCAGCAACTGCATGTTGGGCTCGAGGCGGCGATAGAGCGGCATCGAGATCCGCCAGGGACCGGTGAAGACGTTGGGATCCTCGATCGTGACCTCGTATTGAATGGCGTCGGGCGTGATCGGCGTGAAACGTTCCTCGAGCCGCAACGCCTCGCTGTGGAAATTGCCGGCGCGATCGAACCAGTTCTTTCCGTTGAAGTCAGTCACCTCGACCACGAGCGTATCGCCTTCCCAGCGCCCCACCGAATGTCCCATGTAGGTGTAGTCAGGCGGCCCCACGACGGGATCGAGGTGAATCGTCCGGGCCGTGCTGCTGAACGCGAACGCCATGTGGATCTTGTTCGTGCTCTGCACGATCTGGAACGGGTAGGGCATGTACATGGCGCGCGGAATGCCGGGGAGATAGCACTTCAGCTCCGGGTCGCGGTCGATCCAGTTCTCCGAGTTCTCCTGCTTGATCGCTGCTGCCTCCGGCGTGTATGGAATCCGGCCGTCACCCTGGACCACGCCTATCGACGCCGGCACGCCGGCCGCCGCGCCGAGGGCGATCACCGGAGCCGCCGGGACTCTGGCGTAGTCATACGGATAGACCCCCTCCTGCGTGACCATGCCGGCGCGCGCCGCGTGGGCCTCGAGATCCCAGTGCGCTTCGTTGAGAGCCTGCCAGATGCCGCTGAAATTGGGCCTGCCGTCGACGGTGCGGGCCGGACGCTCATCGGGAGCCTGGCCGGCGGTGCGGGTCACCGAAACGGAAACGATGGCGCTCAGGGCGGCGGCGGCAATCACCGCGCCCACCAGCCGGCCGTTGATCGGATCGAGGAATCGGCGTCTCATGTCGAGTCTCCTTCCCTGCTCCGCAGAAGCCTCAGCGCAGCGCCAACGGGTCGCGCCCTTCGGGCGACGAGCAACTGGCGATGCACCGCGTCGCCGGATCAGGACCCTGCCCCGCTTCGAAGGCCTCCTCCTCGGCCCGTGCTCCGACAAGCAGCCCGGGCAGCCCGTAGTTGCCCTCGTGGCAGCGCGGTTCGTAGTAGATCCGATTCGGCTCGTCCGGCTGCCTGGCGAAGTCCTGAATCACGGTCCAGGGCCTCGTCCATACCGTGGGATCCTCGACCGTGGTAACCAGTTCCATCGTCTCCGGCCCCGTCCGCCGCCAGCGCTCGATCAGGTGCAGGTTCTCGCGCGACCCCCGGAAATCCCTTTTCTCCGAGAAGTTCGTCACGTCGACCACGAGCGTGTCGCCCTCCCAGCGGCCGCGCGAATCGCCCCACCACTGGCGTACGTGCGGCGGCAGGTGCGGCGCGTCGGTGATCGGGATGACCCGGTTGAAGCCCTGGCCCTGCCCGACGTCGTAGAAGATGGAAACCGCCCCCGGCGACTGGACGACGCGGACATGGATGCCCGTGAAGCCGCCGCGGAAAGTCGGCAGGTTGCCGCTCATGCACCGCTCCCCGAGGCTCCGATCCTCGGGACCGTCGGCGCGATTGATGTTGCTGACCGAGTAGTACGGCGGCTGTTCCGCGCGGCGTGGCGACGGCGGTCCGTACTCGCCGCGGCACCCGGGCAGGCCGTCCCGGCAGACCGTCGTGTTCTGCATCAGGGCCTGCTGGTACCCGGCGATCTCCGCCTGTCGCGCCTGGGCCTCCGGCGTCGTCGGAGGCACCCGCCCATCGGGCGGGTCGATGACCATGCCGGTGCGCCGGCCGGTCGGACGCTGCGATGTAAAGACCGCGTTGTAGGCGCCGGCCACGTCGGCCTCGCTCCCGCGCTCGGCGCGGACATGATTCCCGAAGACCGACATCTCCGCGCGCTCGCGATCCAGCTCGGCCTGCTGTTCCTCGGTGTAGAACTCGGTCGTCACGCCCTGGGGCCGTTCCAGTGGAACCAGCAACTCGACACTCCAGATCCCCTGGAGATCCGGCTCACCCCATGCCGTCTGCAGGGACGAAGCCGTGTCGGCCGCCTGCCCCTGGGCTCTGAGCGACGGCTCGCCCGCGCCGACGGCCCAGGCGATCGCCACCAGCACTGCAGCCATCGCCACCGCGCTCAAAACGTGGAGTCGTCGATAAGTCATCGTGATCCCTCCTCCAGTTCTCGAACGGGTCCGCAACGATTTTCCTGGAGTATACTGCGGCCCAAGCACGGTCAGGAGGTTTCGATGCCATATCGCGCCCACGCCGTTGTCGCCCTTGCCGCCGCACTCCTCTGGTCAGGCGCCTTCCCCGCCGCCGCGCAGTCCGACGGAACGCCGTCCGAGCCGTGGACCGCGCCGCGCACCGCCGATGGCCAGCCCGATCTGCAGGGCATCTGGGCCAACAACGTCGCTACACCGCTAGAGCGTCCGGTCGCCTTCGAGGGAAAGGATGAGCTTACCGACGAGGAGCTGGCCGAGCTGGAGCAACGGATCGCCGAAGTCCTGGACGGAGGCGATGCGGTTTTCGGCGATGGACTGGTCGCCGCCGCGCTCCAGGAGGACAGCCCCTTTCTCACGTTCGACGAGACGACCGGGAACTACAGTCAGGTCTGGCTGGTGGAGCGCGACATCGACAATCGAACGTCGCTCATCACCGATCCGCCGAACGGACGCCTCCCGGCCATGAAGCCGGCGATGACGGAGCGGCTGGTCGAACTCGCCGCACGCCTCGCCGCGCATCCCGCCGACTCCTGGGAGGATCGGGCGCTGAGCGAGCGCTGCATCACGTTCGGCATGCCCAACCTGTTCGCCGGGTACAACAGTTACTACCAGATTCTCCAGACGAAGGACCACGTGGTGATGCACCACGAACTGATCCACGACGCGCGGATCATTCCTCTCACCGATGCGCCGCCCCTGGACGATGACATCCGGCTCTGGCACGGCGACGCGCGCGGCCATTGGGAAGGAGACACGCTGGTCGTCGAGACCCGGAACTTCTCCTCCCGGAGCGATGCGCCGGTGCTGACGCTCCGGGGGATCCCGGATGTCGGGGCCGAGATGCACGTGGTGGAGCGTTTCACCCGGGTAGGCCCCGACCGGCTTCGGTACGAACTCACCGTCACCAACCCGGCGATCTGGGAGAGTCCGTGGACCGCGATGATCCCGCTCACCCGGAGTACCGATCCCCTGTTCGAGTACGCGTGCCATGAGGGGAACTACGGCATGGAGGGGATCCTGGCCGGCCATCGGGCGGAAGAGCGGGAATCGTCGGTCGAACCCTGACGTCGCGAGCGCAAGCGACGACATCCGGCAGCGATGGAGGAAGTCCATGAGAATGCGTCAGTTCGGCGTGGCGGGAGCGGTTTCGGCACTGGTCGTCGCCGTGGTTCTCCTCGGCGCGGCCCCGATCGGCCTGTCCGGCCAGACCGCCGGCAGCCAGGCCGACACCTCGGTCAGGACCCCGTGGGGCGAGCCTGACCTGCAGGGCATCTGGACCACCGAGGTCGACACGCCGTTCGAGCGGCCGGAGCGCTTCGGCGATCGGGAGTTCCTGACACCCGAGGAGCAGGCCGAACTCGACGAGCAACGCGCGGGGCTTCAAAGCCGGAACCGGCGGGTCGAGCGGGGAACCGAGCTCGACGTCGCGGGGGCCTACAACGCGGTTTTCCTGTCGTACAAGCCTACCGACCGAAGAACCTCGCTCATCGTGGACCCGCCGAACGGGAGGGTGCCCGACCAGACGCCCGAAGCCCAGGCCCTGGCCGCCCAGGACCGGGCGTTCCGGCTGGAGCTGCTGCGTTCCACCGAGACCTGCCGGAGCGGGTCGGTAGCGTGCCGCGGCGGCGAGTACAACCCCGAGCCTTCTCCCCGGCGGTCGGAGATGCAGCCACCCCTCTACAACACCGGCCGGATGAACCGACAGGACAACATCGAGGACGCCTCGCTCGGCGACCGCTGCCTGAGCGGCGGCCTCCCCGATTTCGGCACCGCGTTCGGCGGCAGCTTCCGGCGCATCGTGCAGACACCGGGAGGAATCTCGATCTTCTATGACACCGGCCAGGGGCAGGGCTTCCAACGGAACATCGTCATGAACGGCACTCCGCATCTCCCCGACCACATTCGCCAGTGGTGGGGCGACTCGCGCGGCCATTGGGAAGGCGATACCCTGGTGGTGGACGTCACCAACTTCAGCCCGAAGCGCGGCTTCCGCGGATCCCGCGAGAACCTGCATCTGGTCGAACGCTGGACCCGTACGGACCCGGACACGCTGGACTACGAGGTCACGATTGAGGATCCGGCGGTGTGGGTCCGGCCGTGGACAGTCCGGCAAGTCTTCAAGAAGCAGAGCGACGAGCAGAACCGCATCTACTACGAGCCCCGATGCTACGAGGGCAACTACGGCTTCCCGGCCCTGCTGCTGGGAGCCCGGATCGCGGAAGAGGACTACGCCGCCGGACGCGGCCCGCATCCCGCGACGTTCGACAACGCCACCGACTTCGTAGGAGTCGAGGACAACCCGCTTCGCTAGGGCAGCCGGCTCTTTACGAGGAGATCGACCATGCGCCATCGTCATGCGGCTACATTGATCGCCGTCGCCCTCGTGGCGGCGGTGGCGGGCGGGATGTTCACGGCGTCCTTCGGCCGGGTGTCGGGCCAGGCCAACCGGCCGGAGCGCCCGGACCGAATCGAAGGTCGTCCCAATTTCAGCGGCATCTGGCAGGCCAACAACGAGGCGAACTGGGATCTGGAATCCCATGCCGCGCGGCCGGCGATGATCACCCAGCCGGGCATCTATCCTTACGACTACGCGCGGCTTCCGGCGCCGCCGGTGGTGGCGCTCGGAGCGGTCGCCTCCGTCCCCGGTTCACTCGGCGTCGTCCAGGGCGACGGGCGGATCCCCTACACGCCCGAGGGACTGGCCCGGAAGCAGGAGAACGTGGAGAACTGGGTCGATCGGGATCCGGAAATCCGCTGCTACCTGCCGGGCATTCCGCGCGCCATGTACATGCCGCACCCGTTCGAGATCACGCAGAGCACGAACAAGATTCACATGGCGTTCGCCTACACCGCGACCGCCCGCACGATCCACATGGACGCGGTGGAGCGGCCGCCCGACTACACCTGGATGGGCCACTCGGTAGGCCGCTGGGAGGGGGACACCCTGGTGGTCGAGGTGAACAACTTCCGGGACAACGGCTGGTTCGACCGCGCCGGCAATCACCACAGCGGTGCGATGCGCCTCGAAGAACGCTTCACGCTGGTGACGCCGAACGTCATCAACTACGAGGTGTCGATCGAGGATCCGAACACGTTCACCGGTCCGTGGCAGATCGCCATGCCTCTCTATCGCCGGATGGAACCGAACATGCAGCTCCTCGAGTTCCGCTGCCAGGAGTTCGCGGAGGAGTTCATGTACGGCCATCTGCGCAGGGAGCCGGTGGTCACCCACTGGGAAAGCGCCACGATGGAAATCGACGTCACGCGGAAGATCCCGGAGGGCGACGCGTTCTACGAGTGGTACTCGCGCTGAGACCGGGCGGAAGCCCGGCTCAGTGGGTCATGCCGAAGACGATGTGTTCACGGCACAGACCCCTGGCCGCCCGGCCCGATCACGGAATGCACCGGGCGGCCTTGTTGGATGGATCATCCGGGGTTCCACCTGGCCTGTCGCGATAGGCCTCGTGACAGTTGTAGCACGCCTCCGCAATGAGATTGGTGACGTCGCTCACGGCCGCCTGATCTCTCGACTGCGAAGCCCGGTACGCGGCCTTGCCGGCCTCGACCATTTCTTCCGTGTACCGAATCCAATCAGGCCGATCGACCGGCACCGGCTGACCGTTTTCGCACAGGCGACCGGGTGTCAGGAACAGGGGCGAAGCCTCGGCCAGGGCGATCGCCGCGTAGTCGACGATTTGCCAACCCGAGTAGATCCCCGCACCCCACTCGACCCATGAGAAGTTGTCGGTCGCGTCGTAGGCGGTGCGGTCGGCCCCGGGGTCGTGCAACTGTACGTTGAAGAGCAGATTCGAGCTCGGAAACATGATGCCGCGCATCACCTCCGCCAGATTGCCGACCGGTGGGGCGGTTGACGCCCCGATGCCGGCGGACTCCGCCTGGTCGGCCGGCGCCGCGCCCCACGCAATCTGGGCCAGCGCGACAGGATCGTCGCTCAACTCCGCATCGCCCGCTGGAATCTCGTTCACCTGCAGTATGTAGGCGACAAGACCTGCCGCCTCTGCCATCGTCATCGTGCCCGGAGCGTTCTCCGGCATCGTGTTGCGGACCTTGTTGACGAGATCCGACAGCGGGAGGCTGCTCCACCTCCCGACGAACGCCTCACCCGCCAGCGGCGGGCCGGCGCTCCCGCCCAGGGTCCTCCCATGGCAGACCGCGCACTGCGTGTTGAACTCCGCCTGACCACCCTCGGCCTGCACGGCGGTATAGACCCCGTCTTCGACCAGCCGTGGTGACTGGGCCTGCCCGACCAGCGTGAAGACGCCAGCGAGGCCGCCCATCACCACCGCCGCCGAGACAGATCGCCACCCCGAGTCGAATCTTTTAACGTTCATCACACCCTCCTGGACCTCAGGACGCGACCTCCACCGTTCCGCCGCGGGACTCGAACGCGTCGAGAATGGGACGGACCGCCGACCGGAAGTCATCCCGCGCGAGCCAGACGGTCTCGCGCAACCGGACCCGGCGCGCCTGCGCCGACTGCTCCGCGAGGCGGGTGAGGAGCGCGTCGGCCGACCCGTTCATCCGGGCTTCGACGAATGTCATGTACAGCCGCTCGCAAGAAACCTCGAGGGTCCGCGTTCGGCCGCGGCCGAGCAGCATGAAGTCCCGGCGATTCATAGGCGCTACCGCTACGCCCGGTCCGCCAGCGCGAGCAGCGTCCGCCGCACCAGGTTCTCGACCAGCGGAACCTTGTAGCGGTTCTTCGACATGGGCAGGGCGCCGTCGACGGCCAGCCGCCCCGCCTCCGCCGCGAGCGCGGCGGTCACCGGCCGTCCCGCCAGCAGCTCCTCCACCGCCGCAACCCGCCAAGGAATGGGAGCGACGCCGCCCAACACGACGCCGGCCCGGCGAATCCGGTCGCCGTCCATTTGAAGCGCAAACGCCACGCTGACCACGGCGTGGGTCCACGCCTCCCGGTCGAGCACCTTGGCGTAGGTACTCACGGTGCCGGCCGCGGCCGGCACCATGACCTCGGCGAGAATCTCGTTCGGCTCGAGCACGTTCTCGCGCGACACGTCGACGCGAGGCAGCGTGAAGAACTCGCCCGCGGGCACCACCCGTTCTCCGCCGGGGCCGACGAGGCGGAAGCTGGCGTCGAGGGCCACGAGGGCCGGGGCGGTGTCCGACGGGTGGACGATGTAGCTCGGAGCGCCGCCGAAAATGGCATTGAACTGATTCTCGCCGGTCCTGGAAAAGCAGCGGTTGCCACCGCGCTTGTAGCACGGGAAGTTCTGGCGGAAGTACCAGCACCAGGGTCGCTGGCAGAGGTTGCCGGCCAGCGTGCCGACGTTGCGGATCTGCGGCGTCGCCGCGGAGCCCGCCGCCTCGGCCAGCACGCGGTAGCCGGAGTTCACGTCGGGATGGGCGCCGAGCCGGGTCAGCGTCACCAGTCCGCCGATCCGCAGTTGGGCCGGTCCCGATTCGATGGCGTCCAGGCCCTCCGAATCGGCAAGGGTCCGGAGATTCACGAGGACGTCGGGTGACGCCAGGTCGTCCTTGATCATCCCCAGCAGGTCGCTTCCGCCACCTACCGGGACCGTCCCGTCCCCGCCGCGCTCCAGGCGCTCCACGGCGTCGGCCAGGTTCGCCGGATTCGCGTTGGTGAAGGGCCTCACGCCAGTGCCTCCAGGACCCGGTCCCGGGTCATCGGCAGCTCCCGAATACGGCGGCCGGTCGCATTGAACACCGCGTTGCCGATCGCCGCCACCACCGGTATCACCGGCGGCTCGCCGACGTTCTTCGCCCCGTAGGGTCCATACGCGTCGTCGGGCTCGATGAACCGGACCTCGATCTCGGGCGCGTCGAGGTGCGTCATGACCCGGGCGCCGTAGTACCCCGGATTGACCGGTATGCCGGTCAGGCGGTCGTAGATCAGTTCCTCGTGCAGCGCCATGCCGATTCCCATCGTGACGCCGCCCTTGACCTGGCTCGCGGAGGTGAGCGGATTGATGATGCGCCCGCTCTCGTGCATCGCCAGGTACTGCAGCACGCGGATGCCGCCCAGCTCCGTATCCACCTCGACCTCCACGAAGTGCGCGGCCGAGGCGTAGCGCGCGAAGCCGTCGATGATGGGCTCCGGCGTCGCCTGCGCGATCAGGGTCCGGCTCTCGAGCGCTCCGGCGCCCGCCGCAATCTGCCGCTTGAGGTCTTCCGCCGCTTCCAGAATCGCCTGTCCGGTATGGGTCGTCGTCCGGCTTCCCGACTCCCCCACTGAGTACGGACATCGATCGGTGTCGCCCCAGACGACGGTCACGTCGTCAAGGTCCATCCCCATCGCCTCGGCCGCCAACTGGGCCATCGCGGTCTTGGTCGCGGTGCCGATGTCGGTCACCCCGATGTGCAGAAACAGGCGTCCCCCTTCGAGTCGCAACACCGCACTGCTTCGTCCGAGACGGGCCGCGAACATGCCGATCGCCATTCCAACGCCCCGCCGGTGAGTACCGGACTGCGTCCCGGCCCGCCGCCAGCGCCCCGGCCAGCCGAACCTTTCGGCCCCTTCGGTGATGCACTCGCGCAGCGCCCAACTCGTATAGGGCGTCTCGTCGTTGTAGGCCCGGGTCAGGTTCCGGAGATGGAAGTCGACCGGATCGATGGAGAGCTCGTGGGCCACCTGATCCATGACCGACTCGATACCCCAGACGCCCTGGGGATAGGACGGACCCCGGAAGTTCGCGGCGACGGTCATGTTCGTGAAGACCGGCGAGACTTCGCGGCGCACGTTGGGACACCGGAACAACTCGATTCCGGCGATGCCGCCGCTGCTCTTGCGATGCGGCCCCATGCCGCTGAAGCCGCGGAGCTGAATGGCCTGCAGCGTTCCGGCGCGGCTTGCCCCCACGCGATAGTGCTGCACCGTCGGCCAGCGGCCGTGGACCCCGAGAAAGTCGTCCTTCCGCGTCAGCTCCAGCTTGACCGGGCGCCCCGCCTCCCGCGCGAGGAGGGCGGCGATGAGATCGGCGTCCTGACACTGGTTCTTGTTGCCGAAGCCGCCGCCCATGAACTCGCAGACGACGCGGACCTGCTCGGGAGGAAGGCCGAGATCGCGCGCCACATCCGAGCGGCAATTCGAGATGCCCTGGGTCGGCGTCCAGAGGGTGAGCTCGTCGCCCTCCCAGCGCGCCACCGCGGCGCGGGGCTCCATCTGGGCGTTGCTGTGGTGCTTCGAGACGTAGGTCTCCTCGACCACGACATCCGCGGCGGCCAGGCCCGCGTCGACATCGCCGCGTTGATAGGTGTCGGGCAACGCCTCGCCGTCTCGCCGGCGGGCAAGGTTGCCGCCCGGCTGGATCTCGACCGTCCCCGGCTGGAGCGCCTCCTCCGGATCCAGAACGAAGTCGAGCGGTTCGTACTCGACTTCGATCGCCTGGATCGCCGCCTCCGCCACGTGGCGATCCACGGCGGCCACGGCGGCCACCGGATCGCCGACGAACCGGACCGGGTTGTTGAACAGGTAGCGCGGGTTCTGCTGATCGCCGCTTCCCCACGTGGTATCGCAGTTCTCGCGGGTCAATACCGCGTAGACCCCCGGCATCGCCCGCGCGCGCCGGGTATCGATCCCCACAATCCGGGCGTGGGGATGCGGGCTGCGGAGGGTCCGCGCGTAGGCCATCCCGGGAAGCTTGACGTCACCGGTATAGCGCGCCGCGCCGGTGACCCGCTCGGCCGCATCGACGCGGGGATGGCCCTGGCCGACTACATTCATCGGGTCCCGAACCGTCGCGCGCTCGGGCGGGCGGTCGAGGACCGCGGCGACGTAGCGGTTGTAGTTCGAGCAGCGGCAGAGGTTGCCCGTCATCCCCTGCCGGACGTCCTCCTCGGAGGGATTCGGCGTGGCGGAAACCACCGCCTTGGCCGCCATCAACTGGCCCGACGTGCAGAAGCCGCACTGCGGGCCGTCGCCGGCGATGAACGCCTCCTGGAGCGGGTCCAGCCGATCGCCGTCGGCGAGCCCCTCCACGGTCGTCACCGCCCGCCCATCGGCCCAGACCGCGAGCTGACTGCACGAGTAGACCGGGGCGCCGTCGAGATGCACCGTACACGCGCCGCATTCGCCGCGATCGCACCCGATCTTCGTCCCGGTGAGATCGAGATGGTCCCGCAACAACTCGGCCAGGGTCCACCGATCCTCGACCTCGATGGTGCGCCGCACGCCGTTGACGGTCAGGGTGATTGCAGTTCGCGGCGCGGAATCGGCCGGGCCGCTCTGGGCGCCGAGCGGCGTTCGGGCGGCCGGCAGCGTCGTCGCCGCCGTAACGGCCGCGCCTGACTTGAGAAACGTCCGCCGCGAGACGGGTTTCACGCTTGCATCATAGACGATCCATGACTCCTAGCCAGCCTCTACCGCTGCTTCCAGATCGCTCAGCGGCAGGACCCCGCCATGAATCGGCACGAGTTGATCGACCCGGAGGTCACGGTCGCGAATAGTCTGGAGCAAGACCGCCGCAGTCTCTGCAAACGGCCCGCCAATCCCGGGGATGAACAAGTCGGCCTGAACCAGCATCCGTTCCGCCGGCAAGTAGACCAGGAGCGCGCCGTCGGCATGGGGGTTGTCGCCCATCCGGAAGATCTGCACGGTCCTGCCGCCTTCTCCCAGCTCGTAGACGTCGTCGCCGGCGACCCCCTCCAGCGTGAGCGCGGCCGGCTGCCGGGCCAGATGGTCCGCCACGATCGTGTGCGGGCGGGACACCAGCTCCTCGAACAGGGCCCGGTTCGTCTCATGGGTGATCAGGGTCAGCCCCTCCGCCACGGCGGCCCGAATGCCGCCCGAGTGATCGAAGTGGTGATGCGTGTTGACGAGATACTGCAGCGGCTTCTCCGGCACCAGCTCGCGCGCCCGCGCGATCGCGGCCAGCGTTCGCGTGTCGTGCTGCGGCGCCTCCACCAGGACGGCGTACTCGTCGAGCTCGATCAGGACACTGTGATGAGATTGGCCGGCGAGCAGCCAGACGCCGTCGGCGAGTTCCTCCTCCACCACGTTGGCGGTGGGCGGACCCGGCTCCGCGGCCGAAGCGACATCGGCCGGCGCCGAGAGATCGCCGATCTCCGCATCGACGGCATGACTGACCCGCAGAACGCTGACGGGCTGGCCGTCAATGGTCCTGGTGATCGATTCGGGCAGCATCAATCCGCCCGCGTCGGCGAAATCGCGAAAGGCGGTCGCCGTCTCGACGTCCCCCAGATTCGTGTTGTACGCCATCGACGCGATTCTCATCACGTGCCGGGACTCGGGGTCGACGTGCAGCGTCAGCGCGCTGCCGTCCGGCGTGGTGACGTCGACGACGTCGTTCCCCCCTTCCTGCCGGAGGTTGCTGACCGTCGCCGCCATCCCCTCCTCGCCCAGCGCGGACTGGAGCAGGGTCAGGGGGTGATGGTAGAACTCCGCATGACGCTCGGCCGCGACCCTGGCGCCCTGCCGCTGGGCTCCGTTCTGCCCGACGTTGAACGCCACGCCGGCATCCATTGCGGTAACCGCCGTATTGACGTTCCCGGCGAAGTTGGCGGCGGAAATCTCCCACCGGATGCGGTGATTCTGCAGGTCGGCCTCGACCGTGTACGACTCGACCGCGGCCGTCGGGAGCTCCGTGTCCGGCGTCCGGTTCTGCCCCAACCGGAAGTTCGTCCCGCTGCCCTCGATGCGCAGCGTGGCGACCCCCTCGACCGCCTCCACACCGCCGTGGGCATCGGCGGCGTCGTGTATGAGCTGCATTTCCGGCGGAAGCGGCTGACAACCGGAAACCGCCACCGCCACTACGAATAGCCAGACGAAACGTCGCATCATCATCGGTTCGCCCTCCCGTGGTTCCGGTCCGAACGTGCCGACGCGAGCGAAATCCGTTTCACTCAGCCGGCGGTGATCTCCTCGAATGCGGTTCCAATGTTGCGCGCGGGCTGGCCGGAGTAGTCCGCGAACCCCGGAAGCTGTTCGACCTGCGCGATCTCCTCGGCCGACTTGCCGTCGGCAATTCCCTGTTCGACGTACTCGAGTAGCCCGGAGAAGTAGTCGCGCATCCCCAGCAGCACGCTTGCGGGGCCGGTAATCGGATTGCCCGGCCCCGCGTGGCCGAAGATGTAGATGGTGTCGCTGTCGTGGTCCGCTACGACCTGCTCGAGGGTCGTGATCCAGTTGCGGATCGACGCGCCGCCCGGGCGGTCGATGAACGGGTGGCGGTGGTTGAACATCAGGTCGCCCATGTGGACGACGTTGGCGCCTTCGAAGAAGATCACGCCGTCCCCCCCGGTGTGGGCCGGACCGTAGTGCCTGGCCGACACACGCTCGCCACCCGCATCGAGACTCCAGTTGTCGTCGAAGGTCTCGTCCGCATAGGCCTGTTCCGCTTCGGTGTCCCGCTCGGTGGCCTGGCGCCTCTGCAGTCCCGGCACGTTGGCGTGCGCGACGATCGTGTCGACCGAGGGGCGTAGCGTCTGGTTCCCGGCCGTGTGATCGCCATGGTGGTGCGTATTGACGAGCACGTCGATGCGCCGCGACGTGCGCTCACCCAGGCCGTCGAGGAACATCTGGGCGGTATCCGCGAACTGGCTGTCCACGACCACGACGGCGTCCGGGTTGATGAGCCAGCCCATCGTCCCGCCGCGGGCGGTGAAGATGCCCGCGTTCCCGCGCAAGGCGGTGAATTCGGGGGTCGCCGGCTGCTGCGCGAGCAGCGGCGCGCGATACAGCGCGGTCCCCACCATTCCGGCTGTCGAGGTGACGATGAACTCACGGCGATTCCACTTCATGTCGCGACTCCTCTCAGGACGTAGTTCCTACTCCGGCAACGCGAAGACAAACAGCGCGTTGCCACCCTCCGGCTGATAGATTTCCGGGCTCAGGTTTGCGGTCAGCGACCGGAAGACGCCGCCGAGCGCGGCGGGAACGGCGATGAACTGCCGCCCGCCGGCCTCGTACGTTATCGGGTAGCCGTGGGCCGACGCGGCCAGCCGCGTCTCCCACAGCACGTCGCCCGTCTCGACATCGAAGGCGCGGTAGTAGCGCGCCCCGTCGCCGGCGAAGACCAGGCCGCCCGCCGTCGTCAGCGCCGACGTCAGGAACGGCGCCCGCTGCTCGTGGCTCCAGAGCTCCTCCATCGTCCGGACGTCGTAGGCGGCCAGCTTCCCGGTGTTGCCGTTGCTGCCGGGCATCTCCAGGAGCTCGTAGCGGCCGGCGGTCCCGCCGCCCCCCTCGATGAACTCCACCGCCCGTCCGGTCAGGTGCATGCACGCCTGGTGAAGGGGAATGATCAACGCCCCGGCGTCCGGGTAGTACGCCGACGCCTGCCAGTTGTGGCCGCCGAGCAGGCTCGGACACGCGAACACGCGCTGCCCGATCTCGATGTCCTGCAGATCCTGCCGGTAGGTCAGCTCGCCGGTCGTCCTGTCAATCGACTCGAAGACGTCCTGATGGACGGTCTCGCGCAGGGCGAGGAACGCCCCGGTCCGCCGATCGAGCTTCCAGAGGATGCCGTCCTTCCCGATGGTGAAGAGCCACTGTTCGCCGTCCGCGTCGATCAGCACCCGCTCGTAGACGATGTCCAGGTCCAGCGTCTCGCCCGGCGCATGCTGGAAGTACCACTCGACCCGCCCGGTGCGCGGGTTCAGGGCGAGGGTCGAATTGGTGTAGAGGGCGTCCTGCCGGGTCGACATCCCGCGGCTTGCCGCCACCCACGGCTTCGCCTGCGCCGTCCCGATGTAGAACAGCCCGAGATCCTGGTCGTAACTGCCCGGAATCCACGCGTCGCCGCCCGCCCGCAGATACGGCGGCGTGTCGCCCCACGACCCGTCGTTGGGATCGCCGGGCAGCGCGATCGTCGACGTGCGCCACAGCTCCTCGCCGGTGTCCGGATCGTGGCCCGTAATAAAGCACGTCTGCTCCGTGTAGCGCTCGCAGCCGTTCGTGCCGGTAATCACCACGCCGTCGGCAATGACCGGGCCGGCGTTCTGGCGGAAGCCCTCCGTATAGTCCGTCTTGACCGTCCGCCACACCTCCGCGCCGGTCCGCGCGTCGAGGGCGACGAGCGCCGCGTCGGCGGTGGCGAGGTAGACCTTGTCGCCGTAGAGGGCCAGCGTGCGCGTCGGGCCGGGACGGGCATCCTCCGGCAGGCGCGCGCGGTACACCCAGATTACGTCCCCTGTGGCCGCATCGACCGCCTGCACCACGTTGCCCGGACTGGCGAGGAACATCACGCCGTCATGCACCAGCGGCGTCGTCTGATGGTTCCCCGGCCGGATTGCGAGCGACCAGGCGAGCTTCAAATCGCCGACGTTCTCGCGCGTCACCTGATCGAGGGGGCTGTAGCCGTGGCTGTTGCGCGTGCGGCGCCACGTCAGCCAGTCCCCCGGCGACGGGTCCGACAGCAGCGCGTCGGTCACCGGCGTCAGCGCGTGCGGCACCTCCCGGTTCACGAACCGCGTCGACCGCCTTCGCACGCGCTCGCCCGCCTGCGCCGCGCGCCGCGCCTCTTCGATGTCCGCCGCGTCGCCGATCATCACGCCGGCGTCCACCGTCAGGCTCCGGTCGCCGGGCACCGCGCCGTTCGCCTCCAGCATGTACGCCACGAGGCCCAGGTAGGCCTGATCGCTGAGCGCCCCCGCCTGCCCCGGCGGCATCTCGTCGCGCAGGTAGCTGAACAGTTCGTCGGTCGTCCGCCCCGCCCAGAGGTTCAGGAAGTCCACACCCGAGAGCGGCGGCGCATGCACCATCCCCTCCAGAGCGGGTCCATGGCACTCCTCGCACTGGACGCCGTAGACGGACCAGCCGTCCGACGCCTGAGCCGCCGTGAACGACCCGTCGGCGCCCTGCTGCCCGGCGGCGGCGTGGACAACCGGAGCTGGGTCGGTCCAGGTCGTGCCGAACGCGCCGGCGCCGGCGAGTATGGCCGCGAGGATCAAAGTTGCCGCACGATGCGCCATGGTTGCCCCTCCCCGGCGCCGCTCGATGACGCCGCTATGGACGCCGTTCGCTCCTTATACCACTGTCCCCACCCGATTGGCGAGCAGCGTGTGAATCGGGGTCGGGATGGATCGTGACGCAAGAGGAGTCACTTGATGTTATATAACTTGACATCTGATGATCACAATACGATCATCAGTTCATGCGGACGACGCTCGACATCGATGACGCCATCCTGCGCGAACTCAAGCGCATGCAGAAGCGCGAAGGCGCCTCGCTAGGACGGCTGGCCTCGGACCTGCTCGCGCAGGCGCTGAAGCCCCCCACAAGTAGCGCACGCCCATCTACGCCCAAGTGGATCGCGAGGTCCATGCGCGCCCGCGTGGATCTGGAAGACAAGGAAGCCGTGTACCGCGCTCTCGACCGGGAATGAGCTGCGCCATCGACGTCAACCTCCTGCTCTACGCCTCCGACGCGTCCAGCCCGTTCCATGCACGGGCGAGGGACTTCGTTCAGTCATGCATGACGGGGCGTGACCTCGTTTACATCGCATGGCCAACGGTGATGAGCTACCTGCGGATCGCCACGCACCCGTCCATTTTCGACGAGCCACTCTCGTCCGCCGAAGCGATGGCCAACATCGATACGCTACTCGCCCTCCCTAATGTGCGATGCTTGGCCGAGGAGGACGGGTTCTGGGAAGACTACACGGCGGTGGTGGCGGAGACGCCGGCCCGTGGAAACCAGGTGCCGGATGCACACCTCGCCACACTTCTGCGTCAGCACGGCGTACGGGCAATCTGCACCCATGACCGTGACTTCCGGCGCTTCGATTTCCTCGACACTCACGATCCTTTGAAGCCATGACCCCCGGAATCCAGAAATTTACCATCTTCGCGTGCGCCCTGCTGACATCGTGGATCGTGGGGGCGACAGTGCCACCCACGTGGCTCGTCGACCAGGTGACGCTGGATGCCCGCACCGACGACGACGGGCGCCTCTACTACCTCGCCGAGGGCGAACCCGCCTATTTCGAGCCGGTCCCGATCGCCGAGGCGCAGATCGATCCGGCGGTGGTGGACGGCTCGACCGCCGTGCCGCCGGTGACCGAGGAGTTCGTCGTGGCGACGGAGACGCGCGACGGCCAGACCGAGACGGTCTACTACCAACTCCGCGCGCAACGGCACTGGGGCTACTTCTCGCTGCTGCCCGCCTTCGTCGCGGTTCTGCTCTGCTGGGTGACGCGCGAGCCGGTCACATCGCTCGGAGCCGGCATCGTCGCCGGCGCGCTGCTCCTCGGCCAGTACGACATCACCGGGGAGGTCCTCATCCCGTCGCTCTCCACCACCAACGCGGCCGGGATATTACTGCTCTACCTCTGGCTGCTCGGCGGGCTGATGGGCGTCTGGTCGCGCACCGGCGCGGCGCGCGCGTTCGCGGAGTTCATGACGCGGCGCTTCGTCCGCGGCCCGAGGAGCGCCAAGCTCGTCGCCTGGATGCTCGGCATCGTCTTTTTCCAGGGCGGGACGGTCAGCACCGTGGTCGTCGGCACCACCGTCAAGCCGATCGCCGACCAGCAGCGGGTTAGCCACGAGGAGCTCGCCTACATCGTCGACTCCACCGCGTCGCCCATCGCGTCGCAGCTCGCCTTCAACGCGTGGCCGGGCTACGTGCAGGCGTTCATCTTCGTCTCCGGGGTCAGCTTCCTCGCAACCGAGGGCGACCGGATCGCCTTCTTCTTCCGGAGCGTCCCCTTCTGCTTCTACGCCATCTTCGCCGTCCTCGGCACCTTCCTGCTGA
>CAZWUJ010000022.1:11997-65308 GCA_964636705.1 uncultured Vicinamibacteraceae bacterium | reverse complement strand
TCCGGATCGTTGACGTGATGCGAGATCGGGTGGTGCGGCTCCGGCACGCCGATCTGCGGGTAGGTCCGCGTGCTCGCCTCGCGCGCCATCTGGAACGTGATGACCCGCGTGAGGTCGGCGCGCAGCGCCAGCACCTGCAGGTCGAACAGCAGCTTGACGTGTTCTTCCCACTCGTCAGGAACGCTCGTCGGCCGGGTGAGGTCGCTCAGCGGAGACGTCGCGGCCGACGCTTCCGCGCGCTGAATGCGACGCTCCACTTCGCGGACGGTGTCGAGATACTCGTCGACGCGAAGCCGGTCGCCGCCGCCAAGCTGCTTCTGCAGACTCGCCATGTCGTCGAGCACCCAGTCGAGAATGCTCCGGTTCTGGCGCAACTGCGCCCTGCGCTGCTCCGGGGTCCCGCCGTCGCCGAACAGCCGCTCGAAAACGACGCGCGGGTCCGCCTCGGTTGGATTCGGCGAGGTCGGCGACGCCCACGACAGGCTGTTCATATAAACGCAGGCGTACCCGTTGTCGCAGTTGCCCACCTGGGCAATCAAATCGGTGCCGATCTCGAGCGACGGGAGCGGCGTCTCGCCGCCAATCTGCTTCGCCGCAATCTGATCGACCGACGTGCTGTTGACGAAGTCGCTGCCCTCGGTCCGCTTCGGCTTCACGCAGGTGAGGAACGAGGAGTTGGCCGAGGCGTGGTTCCCCGTGGTGTGGGCCGCGCTGATCTCCAGGTTCGTGACGATGGAGATGTCGTTGATGTGCGGCGTGAGCGGGGACAGCGATACGGAGAGCTCCGTCATCCTTCCCACTTCGGCCGGGGTCCACGGATCCGGATTCATGCCCATCGGCATGTAGACGATTCCGAATCGCCGCGGCGCGGAAGCCGCAGTCCTGGAGAGCGCCGAGGCGGCCGGAACCATCGCGTCGAGCAACGGGAGGGCAAGGGCGGCGCCGGCCCCGCGCAGGAAGGTCCGCCGCGGGAGCGCCCGCTTGGTGATCATCATGACTGTGCTCTCCTCATCCGGAACGGAGCGCTGTCCACAATACCAAGAATCAGCGAAGACAGACGATAGCCGTCCGCCTCCGCCGACCGGAGAATGGCCCGCACGGCGGGCTGGTCGGCAGGGTCCACGGCCCGGCCGAGCGCATAGGTCAGCAGCTTCTCCACCGCGACGCCGGCGAAGACCTGGGGACGATCGAGCAGCGCCGCCCGCAGGCCGGCGACGCCGGCGAAGTCCTCTCCGCCCGGCAGGCTGCCGGTGGCGTCGATGGGATTGCCCCCCTCGGCGTCCCGCCACCGCCCGATCGCGTCGAAGTTCTCCATCGAGAGGCCGGCCGGATCCATGATCTGGTGGCAGACCGCGCACTGCGGGTTGCGGCGGTGCGCCGCCATCTTCTCGCGCATCGAGACGATGCGCGTGCTCGAGCGGCTCTCGTCGAGTGGCGGCACGTTCGGCGGCGGCGGCGGCGGCGGCGTGCCGAGCAGCGTCTCGAGGACCCATTTGCCCCGGAGCACCGGCGACGTGCGCGTGGCGTAGGAAGTAACCGTCAGGATGCTCCCGTGCCCGAGCAGGCCCGCTCGCGGACTCCCCTCCGGCAGGTCGATCCGCCGGAAGTGGTCTCCGAGAATGCCGGGGACGCCGTAATGCCGCGCCACCCGCTCGTTGACGAACGTGTAGTCGGCGGTCAGCAGGTCGAGGACGCTTCGGTTCTCCTCCAGGATGCTCTGGAAGAGCAGCTCCGTCTCGCGGCGGAAACCCTG
Organism: uncultured Vicinamibacteraceae bacterium; assembly: GCA_964636705.1. Taxonomy (GTDB): domain Bacteria; phylum Acidobacteriota; class Vicinamibacteria; order Vicinamibacterales; family UBA8438; genus VXRJ01. The sequence goes on along the minus strand of CAZWUJ010000022.1, from coordinate 63,555 downwards.
CCGCAGGTTGTCGTCGAAATCGGGGAAGAGGCGCGCGTCGGGCTGGACGGCATCCAGGTTCGGGAGATGCAGCCACTGGCCGGCAAAGTTCGTGGTGAGCATTTCGGCGCGCGGATCCGCGAGCATCCGGCGGACCTGGACGCGAAGCGTCTCGCTGTCGCTCAGCCGTCCCGCCTCGGCCGCCGAGAGGAGCTCCTCGTCCGGAATGCTGCTCCAGAGGAAGAATGACAGCCGCGACGCCAGCTCGACGTCGCTGATTCGGTAGGGTGTTCCCGGAGCGGCGGCTTCCGCATCACGCTCGATCCGGAACAGGAACTCCGGGCTCGCGAGCAGCGCGCGGAGCGCCGTCTCGACCCCCGCCTCGAAACCGTCCGACGCGTAGCCTTCCTGGTAGAACGCTACCAGTTGATCGAGGTCGTCCACCGTCACCGGACGGCGATAGGCGCGGCGCGCCAGGGATGCGATGATCGAGGTCGCGCACTCCTCCGCCGCAGCCGCATCCGCCGTCTCCGGGCGGCAGGTGAAGATCCGGCTGCGGCTCGGGGTCTCTCCCACCCCCGTCGGATCGAACGGGCCGGCAATCGCGATGGACCGGACGGCCGGCTGCTGGCGCGGATGCCGGTCCATGTTGTAGGCCGCGTCGTAGGGCTGGCGCGTCGTCTCCATCAGGGCCGAGTTCTTCTGGATGAAGGCCGCCCCGACCTGGTGCGGACCCGCCGTCACCGGCACGCGGACGTTCAGGTGGTTGTCGATGCCGACGTCCGCGTAGTACGCGGCGTTCGCCTGCATCAACAGGTTCTCGCTCGGGTGCATCGTGAACAGGTCCAGCCGCACGCCGTCGAGCGTGATCTCCATGTCGTGCGGTTCGGTCAGGCCCTCGACGTTCTCGTTCCGGTTGCGCTGGAGCCGGACCTGAATCTCGTACTCTCCGTCCGCCGGGAAGGTGTGGTCGACGACCGTGCCGCCACGCGTGCCGAACGGAAGACCATCGACGTGCCGTTCCTGCGTCCGGTCGGGCGGGATGACGACGACGCGGCTGCCGGGCGCCGGCAGCCGGCTGCCCACCGCCAGCTCGCTCACTTTCTGCGAGGCGGCGAGATAGCGTTCCATCAGCGTCGCCGACAATCCGCCGGCGTTGACGTTGTCGAAGCCGAACATCACGTCGTCGCGCGGCAGGAGCGCGGTGACGTCGACGTCGAGATCGATCAGGTCCCGGATGGCGTTCTGGTACTCGGTCCGGCTGAGACGGCGGAACGTAGGCGTCCGGCCCGGATCGGGCGACGCGCCGGCGGCTCGATCGAGCGCCGTCTCGAGGTAGCCGATCAGGCCGGCGTAGCCGGCGGGGTCAGGCCGCGGGCGCGGTTGCGGCGGCATCGCGCCGGCGCGCAACTTGCGCAGCACCGCCTCCCAGAGCGCGGGATCCGTCTCGGGATGCGCAACGTCCACCTCTTCCAGCGAGAGGTTGCCGGTCTGGAGCCGGTCGTTGTGGCACGTGACGCAGTAGCGGTCGAGGAGCGCGCGCTGGGTTTCCGCTTCCTCGGCCGCCCCCTGGGCAGACGCGGCGCCGCCCGCGAACGTGCCGGACAGCACGAACACGAGCGCTGCCGTCCAAGGAACTGGCCGACGCGGCGTGATCATGTTCGAGCTCCTGGGAACGGTAAGCCCCGGAATACAGTGGACTTGCTTGGGGCAATTCTACATCCCGCGCTGCGCGTCCGCAACGCGCGGGTTGCGATGGCGAGGCGGTCCGGTTTCCGCCATCACCGCCGCGTGGCGGGCAGTGACGCAGCACGGATCAGCGCCGGGCCAGCCCTATACTGACCAGCCGACTCCGGGAGAGGGGGGGACCTTTGTACATCAGGCGCGAGTATGCGCTGGCGGCGTTGACCACGGTTCTGATCGCGACGGCGTTCGGCGGTCCTGCACCGGCAGCGGCGGAGGCAGGCCGCACCGCGATGCAGGAAGCCGGCTCACAGGACGAGCAGGCCGCGACGCTGGTCGAGGAGCTCGGCCGCGCACTCGGGATGACGCCGGCCGAAGTCGAGGCACTGGGACTGTCGCCCGCCGAGATGCAGAGCCTGCTCGCCGGATTCACGGAAGAGACGGTGGTCGTCGGCTCCCGCGCGGAGCCACGCACCGCCACCGAGTCGGCCGTCCCGGTGGACGTCCTGACGGTCGCGGACCTCGGCCGGCAGGGCGGCGGAGACCTGAAGGACCAGCTCCGCAACGTTATTCCGTCGTTCAACGTCAACACGCAGCCGATCGGCGGCGCATCGACCGTGGTCCGGCCGGCCATGCTCCGCAACCTGGCGCCCGATCACACGCTGATCCTGGTCAACGGGCAGCGGCGCCACCGCGCGTCGATCATCGACTGGCATGGCGGCAACGGCGTGGCGTACGGTTCGCAGGCGCCCGACATCTCCACCATCCCGTCGATCGCGCTGCGGCAGGTCGAGGTGCTGCGCGACGGCGCGGCGGCCCAGTACGGCTCCGACGCGATAGCGGGCGTCATGAACTTCGAGCTCGAGGATGCCGCGTCGGGCGGGTCCCTGCAGCTCGACACCGGCATGTTCGGCGCCGGCGACGGGGAGTCCTACCGCCTGGCCGGCAACGTCGGCCTGCCCCTCGGCACCGGCGGGTTCGCCAATCTGAGCCTGCAGTACGGCGCGTCGAACCCGACCAACCGCGCCGCGCCCCGGCGCGACGCGGTCGCGCTCATCGCCGCCGGCAACACGCACGTCGCCTCCGAAGCGCCGCAGCTCTGGGGCGCGCCGGACGTCGACGACGACCTGGCCCTCTTCGGGAACTTCGGCTACACCCTGCCCTCCGGCGTCGAGCTCTACGCCCACACCAACTACGCCAGCAAGACGGTCACCGGCGGCTTTTTCTTCCGCAACCCGAACGTACAGCGGGGCGTCTACAGCAACGACAACGGCCGCACATTGCTGATAGGCGATGCGCGAGCGGCGCGCGGCGAAGGGTCGGCCGGCTGCCCGACGGTGACCGTCATCGACGACCGGCCCGATCCGGTCGCCCTGCAGCACGTGCTCGACGATCCCGACTGCTTCTCCGTGCAGGAGATATTCCCCGGCGGCTACACGCCGCGGATGGGCGGAGCGGTGACCGACTTGGCGATCGTCGGGGGGGCGCGCGGCGCCGTTGGTGACTTCGACTGGGACGTGAGCGGCTCGCTCGGCGTCCACCATGCCGACCTGTTCATCCGCGACACCGTGAACGCCTCTCTCGGTCCCGACTCGCCGACCGAGTTCGACATCGGCACCAACCGGCAGCGCGAGATCAACCTCCACGCCGACGTCTCGTACTCGGTCACGGACCGGATCAACCTCGCCGCCGGCGTCGAATGGCGAGACGAGCGGTACGGCATCCGCAGCGGCGATCCGGCCACCTCGGCCGTCGGTCCCTACAACGCGCAGGGCTTCTTCGCGGGCGCTCACGGCTACCCCGGCCACGGGTCGTTGCAGGCCGGCGACTGGAGTCGCGCCAACTTCGCCGCCTACGGCGATCTGGAGATGACCGGCGCCGACGGCGGCTGGACGGTCGGCGGAGCGCTCCGGGCGGAGCGCTTCGAGGATTTCGGCGTGACGACAAACGGCAAGGTGTCCGGCCGCCTGGGCTTCGTGCGAGGCAGCGTGAGCACCGGGTTTCGGGCGCCTACACCAGGCCAGCAGAACGCGTTCAACCTGTCGAGCTGGTTCGACCCCACTGCGGGCTATCTGATCATCAAGGCGATCATTCCGCCGAACTCGCCGGTGGCGCAACTGCGCGGCGGGGCGCCGCTCGGGCCGGAGGAATCGATCAACTACACCGCCGGCGTGGTGCTCGACCGCGGCACGTTCTCCTTCACGGCCGACTACTTTCGCATCGAGGTGTCCGACCGCATCGGCGTCACGAGCATCTTCACGCTGACCGACGCGGAGGTCGTCGACCTGCTGGCGGCAGGGGTGCCGTCGGCGCGCGACCTGCGCTACTTCCAGTTCTTCACCAACGCCTTCGGCACGACGTCACAGGGGATCGATGTGGTCTCGACGTGGACGCCGCTCGCGCTGCGCGGCAACACGGTAGTCAGCGCCGCCTTCAACTACACGCGCACCGAGGTAACCGACAACGACAGGGGACTGCTGAACGCCCGGCGCACGACCGAGTACGCCTACGCGCTGCCGCGCACGCGGTGGAACGCGGCGGTGACGCAGCGCATCGGGCCGACCAGCCTGCTCGGCCGCGTGAGCTACTACGGCGGCTGGTACGACTACGACAGCGGGCTCAGCCACGCAACCGGGATCTATGTACCCGCCGGCGGCCTGCATAACGGGTTCTTCGAGGGACGGCCGATCGTCGACCTGGAGCTGAGCTTCGATCTCGGGCGTGGGACGACGCTGGCGATCGGGGGCCAGAACGTGTTCGACACCTATTCGCAGGTCTCGGAGCTCGCCATGGATGTGGGCGAGCTGTACAGCGAGTACACGCCGTGGGGCTACAGCGGGGCCTACTACTACATGCGGATCGGCTACAACTGGGGCGACTAGGGCGCCGTGGAACGGTGCAGACGCTAGAGAGCGTGGCGAACGCCGGTGAGTTCCTCGGAGACGTTCCACAGCCGCCGCGCCGCCTCCTCGTCATGGCTCGCCGGCGTGGACTCGACGAGGACCGGCGGGCCTCCGTATTCCCGGCGGCCGGACGGACCGTAGTACTCGCCTCCGGCGACGTCCGGGTCCGCCGCCGCCCGGACGGTGGGCAGCGCGCCCGACGACGGCGAGTGGGTCCACCAGCGGATGGGCAGCATCAGGAGGCCGAGCAGCCACCGCGGGAAATGCCGGCCCAGGTCGGTCGGGGTGACGCCCGGGTGGCAGGCGACAGCTATGGCGCCGACGCGCGAGGCCGCGAGCCGGCGCTGCAACTCGTACGTGAACAGCAGGTTGGCGAGCTTGCTCATCGCGTAGCGGTCCATTCGGCTGTACTGCCTGGTAGCGTCGAGATCGTCGAAAGCGATCCGGCCCGACCGGTGCGCGAGGCTGCTCACCGTCACTACCCTGGCCCCCGGCGTGGCGAGCAGCTTCGCCGCCTCGAAGCCGATGCCGCTGGTGGCTCCGGTGACGAAGACCGTCGCGCCCGTCTGGTCCGGAACTCTGTCAGCCGTCCAGGCGTTCGCCGTCATGGGCACCTCGAGCATGCACGACGTGACCCCGGCTACTTCCGGTACGCAGGTTGGATGCCACTGAACATCGGATAGTGTTTTACGTTGAGGGTCATCAACGCCGCGTCCTCTGCGGTTGCGGTAGCCGCGACTATGGCGTCGGCCAGGCCCACGCCGTGCGACCGGCCGTAGTCCCGCTTGTAGAGCCCGCCGAGCCGCGCGATGCTGCTGCTGACGGGAACCACTCGGAACAGCCCCAGCAGCCTTTCCAGCACGCCCTGTTCGACGCCATCCGCACCGCCTCTCACGCCCGCGTAAAGTTCGGCGACGACGATGGTGGATACGACGACGTGCTCCGAGTTCACGGCAACCAGCGACATCGCCTCCTCGGATCCTCGCAGGAAGTCGATCAGGACGTCCGTGTCGACGAGGATCGGTTTCGCCACCGCTCAGGGCCGGTCCCATTCACGGCGCAGTGCGTCGAGGTCCGGAAGGTCCGTTCGGCCGCGCCAAATCCCGGCCGCCTCCCGGAGCACCGCCTCGCGTCGATGATGGCTCTTCTGCTTGATAAAGCGGTCGAGAGCCTCGCGGATGACCTCGCTCTGCCGCCTGCCGCTCCGGTTGGCGATGGCGGCGATCTCCGCACGCTGATCCTCGGTCAGGTAGATCTGGGTTCGTACCATGTTGGGATGCCAGATTGATGTATACACCAGTACTATACACCACTAGTCTGTCGTGTGCAGCCACGGCGCAGACTCTAGCGTCCCCCGGTCGGTTCCGCTAGAGTTGTCGAGCGTCATTCAGGAGGTCAACCATGGGTTGGAAGAGCCCGTTGAGCCGTACCGCGGGCGTCAGCCTGCTCATCGTCACTGTTGCCGCCGCGTTCGGGCTGCATGCCGGAATCTCGGCGCAGACCGGCGCCGGGCTGCGCGGAGTGCCGGCCCTGCCGCCGCCCGATGGTCCGGTGGTCCTCTACACGGCCGAGCAGCCCCGCATCCGCGTGGTGCCGATCGTCACCGGCCTCGACCACCCGTGGGGGATGGCGTTCCGGCGCAACGGCGACATCCTGGTGACCGAGCGCGACCGTGGCACGCTCCGCGTCATCCGCGACGGGCAACTGCTCGACCGCGATATACCGGGCGTGCCCGAAGTGTTCGACGATGTCCGGCTCTCGGGGCTGATGGACGTCGCCGTGCACCCGGAGGACGACACGCTCGTCTATCTCACCTACTCCAAGCCGGAGGAGCGGGACGGCCGGCGCGGCGCGACCGTCGCGCTGGCCCGGGGCCGGCTCGACGCGGGCGCCGGCGCGCTCACCGAGGTGCGCGACATCTTCGTGGCCGACGGTTGGGGCGGCGGGATCGCCGCGTCGCGGCTCCACTGGGCGCCCGACAACAAGCTCTTCATGAGTGTCGGCGGCGCCTTCCAGTTCGCCGGAACCGGCGAGTACGCACAGGACGGCACGACCCACTTCGGGAAACTGCTCCGGCTGAACGACGACGGCACCGCGCCGGACGACAACCCGTTCGTGGGCCAGGCGGACTTTCATCCCGAGATCTGGTCGATGGGCCATCGCAACCAGATCGGGCTCGCCTTCCATCCCGATACCGGCGAACTGTGGGCGACCGAGCACGGGCCGCAGGGAGGCGACGAGGCAAACATTATTCAGCCCGGAGGCAACTATGGTTGGCCGCTGGCCTCCTATAGCCGGACCTACCAGGGCCAGCCGATCACCGACACGCCGTGGAGCCCGGATTTCACCGGCCCGCACGTCATCTGGTGGCCGTCCATCGCCCCGTCGGGCCTCACCTTCTACACCGGCGAGCACTTCCCCGCCTGGCGCGGCAACCTCTTCGTCGGCTCGATGATGGTGGGCCGGATGCAGAACACCGGCCACCTGGAGCGCATCGTCTTCAATCGCCAGGGCCAGGAGATCCGCCGCGAATGGCTCCTGATGGAACTGAAGCAGCGAGTGCGCGAGGTGCAGCAGGGACCGGACGGGTACCTCTACGTATTGACCGAGGAGGACAACGGCGCCCTGCTCCGAATCGAGCCGGCCCACGCCATTACCGAAGCGCCCGGCACGATCATCCCGGCCGTCCGGCTGGCGGACGCGCGCGTCGCGCCACTGACTGACGACGAGTTGACCGAGGCGCAACGGGTCATCCTCGACCGGTATGCGGGTCAAGGGCATTCGGAGAATGCGCTCCGTACGCTCGCGCGCGTCCCCGCGATGGCGGACCGGATCTTTCCGCTGCGTGACTACGTCGCCAATCGGTCGACGGTGCCGGCACGGGACCGCGCCATCCTCCTGCTCCGGACTGCCTGGCTGACGCAGAGCGGGAACATCTGGGCCAACGTGGCGCGGCGGGCCGCGGACGCCGGCCTGAGTCCCGAGGAAGTGCGGCGCGTCGCGGAGGGACGGGGAGACGAATGGAACGAGTTCGAAACGGTGCTGCTCGGTCTGGCGGATCAACTGTTCCGCAACGCGTCCGTCACCGACGAGACCTGGAACGCCCTCGCCGCCCGCTATGACATTCCGCAGTTGATCGACGCCGTCATCACGGTGGGCGATACCGTGCAGTCCGCCATTCTCTATAATTCGCTCGGCATCCAGCCGGACGCCGACGCGCCCGCCGACGCGCTGATGCCGACCAACGACGTCGGCTACCGGGTTTTCGCTCCCGATCCGGAGCCTCCGCTCACGACGCCGAGGATCGAGCCGCTCGAAGGCGACGGACTCCGCGTCTCCCGTACTTTCGCCCACAGCCCCGACATGGTCGAGTCGCGCAGCCGGTATCCCGGCTACGTGCTGAATCCGGAACGGTCGCGCCTCGATCCGCATGATCGCGAGCTCGTGATCCTGCGCATGGGCTGGAACTCGGGGGCGGTCTACGAGTGGGCGAAGCACGTGGGCAGCGTGGGCCGGGCGCGCGACCACGGCCTCGAACCCGTCTGGATCGCCCAGGGGCGCGATCAGACCGGCTGGAACGCGCACGAGCTGGCCCTGATCGATGCCGCCAACGAAATGTTCCGCGACTCGATGATCGCGGACGAGACCTGGGCCGCGCTCGCTCAGCAGTACGACACGCACCAGATGATGAGCGTCACGCTGTCCGGCGCGCGCTACCGGATGGTTTCGCTGGCGCTCAATGCCTTCGGCGTCCAGCCGCTCGACGACGACGAGCGCTTCCCGGTCCTGGAGGGCTACTGACATGACCCGCACGCTCACCGTCGCCGCCGCCTGCGCCGCGCTGCTGATGGCTGTGGGCGGGTGCGGCATGACCTCGGTCGACAGTCAGACGCGCCGCGCCATGACGACCGAGGAGGACTTCCGGTACGCGATGGAGCAGCTCTCCAACCACGGACGCTGGGGTGAGGGCGACGGCCTGGGCGCCGCCAACTTCATCACGCCCGAGAAGCGCAAGGCGGCGGCCGCGCTGGTCACCGACGGAATCAGCGTCTCCCTCGCGCACGACATCATTCAGGAGCCGGCCCTCGAAGGCCAGTGGTACCTCGACCGCCAGGTCGTGAACGTCAGCGAAACCGGCGCGTCGGACCGCCTCCAGTACACCGGCACCTACCACGGCGTCATCCACAGCCACCTCGATTCGGTGGCCTGCCATGTCATGTTCGAAGGCGTGGGCTACAACGGCATCACCGCCGAGGACGTGGAGGCGGCGAACGGCTGCCCCCAGGGGAGCATCCACGAACTGCGCGACGGGATCTTCACGCGCGGCGTACTGTTCGACGCGACACTGCTTCCGGGGCTCGACGAAGACGGCAACGGCTGGGTGGAGCCGGGCACCGCGATCCGCTACGCCGACCTGGAAGAGCTGGAGCGGATTCAGGGCGTCACCGTCGAGGAAGGCGACGTCATCCTCCTCCATACCGGACGCTGGGCGCGCCGCGCCGCCCTCGGGCCGTGGAATCCGAACGAGGACGGAGTCGCCGGCTACCACGCCGATGTCGCCTACTTCCTCAAGGATCGCGGCGTGGCGTTCATCGGCTCGGACATGTGGAACGACGCCTTCCCGCACGAGTTCTCGGACGCGGTCCGGCTGCCGATCCACCGCCTGGCCCTGGTGTCCCTCGGGGTCAGCATCTTCGATAACCTGGACCTCGACGCGGTGGCTTCCACCGCGCGCGAGCTGGGCCGATACGAGTTCCTGTTCACGGCGGCGCCACTCCGGATCGAGATGGGGATGGGCTCGCCGCTCAACCCGATCGCGACCTTCTAGCGGCCGCGAAACGGCGAGAAGGGCGAGGAAGCGGTGCGCTCCAGTCGACTGCCGTCCCGCAAGGTCACGCTGCTGGCGCTCGGCGCGGTTGTCGCGCTTGCCGCGCCTCCGAGCGCGGACGCGCAGTGGTTCCGGGACGGCGCCCGCGTGCCGGATCAACCCTGGAGCAAGTCCGAGGGCAATTTCGGGGCGATGCTGCTGCTGTCCGACGAGCCCGACGAGTTCCTCGACAATTGGGTGCAACGGACGCCGGGTGTCCGGATCAGCACCACGCGGTCCGCCCGCCGCGGCGAACCGCTCGCGCCGTTCATCCTCTTCGTCGGCTGTGCGCAAGACGCCGCGGGCGCATGCCAGGCCCGTTTCGATCTCGAAGTGATCAAGCCGGACGGCTCGACGCTCTTCCGCGCCCCGGACCTGGAACTGTGGGAAGGGAAGCCGGCGCCGGCCACGGGAACGCTCGGGTTGTCGGTGGGCTACGCGGAGATCGCGGTCGGCGACGACGATCCGCTCGGCCGCTACACCGCCCGGGCCGTCGTGCGTGACGAAGCGGCCGGGATCACGCTCAACCTCGAGCAGCAGTTCGAACTCTTCGGCACCGTCGCCACCGTCATCGGTGACGGGATGCCGGGACTCTCCGACACGCAGGTGAACAACCCCTACGGCGTCGTCATCGGCCCGGACGGCCAGCTCTACTTCTGCGACCTCGACAACCAGATGATCCGGCGGCTCAACCTCGCAACCGGCGCCACGGAGACGATCGCCGGGAACGGGGAGCGCGGCTACGGCGGCGACGGCGGTCCCGCCACCAGCGCCATGCTGAACATGCCGCACGAGATTCAGTTCGACGCGCGGGGCGACCTCTTCATCGTCGAGCGCGACAACCATGCGGTCCGAAAGGTGGACATGCGGACCGGCGTGATCACCACCGTCGCGGGCACCGGCGAGGCCGGCTTCTCGGGTGACGGCGGTCCGGCGGATGCCGCCCAGTTGCGCGCGCCGCACAGCATCGTCTTCACGCCGGACGGCAAGCTCCTGATCTGCGACATCGGCAACCACCGGATCCGCCGGGTCGATCCGGCCACCGGCCTGATCGAGACGTGGGCCGGCACCGGCGAGCGCGAGCCGACGCCGGACGGCGCCCCGCTCGCGGGCACGCCGCTCAACGGCCCGCGCGCGATGGCGCTGGATCCGGACGGCAACCTCTACCTGGCGCTGCGCGAGGGCAACGCCATCTACCGGATCGACCTGGCGGCGGAAACCATCCACCATGTCGCCGGCACCGGCGAACAGGGCTATGCCGGGGATGGCGGGCCGGCGCGCGAAGCGACTCTGGCCGGACCCAAGGGTCTCGCCTACGCGGCCGGAGGCACGCTCTACGTCGCCGATACCGAGAACCACGTCATCCGCCGGATAAACACCGTGACGGGCGTCATCTCGACCGCCCTCGGCACCGGGGAGCGCGGCGACGGCCCGGAGCCGGAACCGCGCCGCTGCCGGATGAACCGCCCGCACGGCATCTGGACCGACGAGGAGGGCGCCCTCTACGTCGGCGACAGCGAAGCGCACCGCATCCGGATCCTCAGGTAGCGCTCCACGCGTCGCCCCAGGCCGCCTTGCGAGCGGCGCGGAAGCCTTCCCGGTCGCGGCGCGTGACCACGCTCGCCCGCACTCCGTCGCGTTCGCACAGGTGCAGCGTGACGCGTCCCTTCTCGATGCGCGGCCGGCGCAGCACGCGCGCGGCGCAGCGGTCCGCCGGGGCACGCGTGAACGCGACATACGCGTACTTCTCGTCCTCGTAGCCGAGCGTTGCCTCCTTCAACCGCCGCTGCACGGCCGAGCGGTTCAGCCGCGCGCCGAAGTGGCACCAGTCGCCCGCCGGCAACGGACAGTCCGCGCCGTGCGGACAGGGCGCCGCGACCACCGCGCCACGCGCGATGAGCTGCTCGCGCGCGGCGAGGACGCGCGCCGTCCCGGCCGGGGTTCCCGGCTCGACGATGACCAGCGTGCCCGCCGTAACGTCCCACGCGGCATCGACCGCCGCCGCGCGCCGCGCTTCCGGCAGTTCGCCCAGGAGGTAACCGCAGAGGACGAGATCGTGGGCGCCCAAGGCACGGACCTGGGCCTCGGCGCCGCGCGCCGCGAGGTCGAGCGTCCGCCACGTGGACTGGACGTGGCGCGCAACCGCCGAGTCCTGCAATAGACGCTCGCCGAGTTGCCCCATCGCCGCGTCGCGATCAACATGGGTTGCGGACTCCAGCCCCTCGCACGCCTCCCAAGCCGGCCAGAGCGCCGTCCCCGGCCCCGACCCGAGATCCAGCAGGCTGCGCGGATCGAAGTCGGGCGCACCGCGGCGCAGTTCCGCGAGGACCGCGCGCATCGCCGCGAACGTGGCGGGCATGCGGACCGCGGCATAGGCCAGCCGGTCGATCTCGGCCGTCATCGCGAACCCGGCGCGGCCGTCCCGGTACATGCCGGTCAAGCGGTCCGCCGCCCGCTGCAGCGCCGCCAGCGGCACACCGTCGATCAGCCGGCCGATTGCCTCGCGCAGCGCCATCGCGAGGTCACGGGAATGGTCCGTCATGGTCCGGCCGCCAGTGGAAAAGGGGGCGCGACGACTATACTGAGGAAGGAGGCACCTTGAGCAGTCCCGTTCCGAAACGGGGCCCCGACGACCTGGCAATCGTACTGACCGGCGGCGGGGCTCGCGCCGCCTACCAGGTCGGCTTTCTCCGCTGGATCGCGCGGGCCTTCCCGGAGATCCACTTCCCCATCGTCACCGGCGTCTCGGCCGGGGCCATCAACGCCGCCTGCCTTGGCGCCAGCCGTGGCGCCCACGCCGAGACGATCGCCCGGCTCCACGACCGCTGGCGCTGCCTGACCGTCGACGAGGTCTTCCGGACCGACCGCGGCTCGCTCGCGGGTCACGTCGCACGGTGGGCGTGGCGCCTGCTCGGTGGTGGCTCCAGGCTCCTGCGGCCCGCCCACGGCCTGCTCGACGCCTCGCCGCTCCGTGACACGCTCGGCGGCCTCCTCGATCTGGAGCCGGACGGGACCATCGGCGGCATTCGCGAGAACATCGCCGGCGGGAAGCTGTGGGCGCTCGCCCTGATCACCAGCCACTACGGCACCGGGCAGTCGGTCATCTGGACCCAGGGACGCGACCTTCCAGAATGGCGCCGGCCGGAGCGGCGGAGCCGCAACACGCGCCTCAATGTCAGGCACGTGCTGGCGTCCTCCGCCCTGCCCATGTTCTTCCCCGCCATCCGTCTCGACGACGGCTGGCATGGCGATGGCGGCATTCGCCTCACGGATCCGTTCTCGCCCGCGCTCCGTTTCGGCGCGAACCGAATTCTCGCCATCTCGACCCGGTTCACGACCTCCGATGGATCCGAGGAAGCGACAGAGAGCTCCCCCTATCCGCCGCCGCTGCAGATCGGGGGCCAGCTCATGAACGCGATCTTCCTGGACGATCTCGACCGCGACGCGCGCGAGCTGCAGCGCGTCAACCGGCTGCTCGGCGAGCTGCCGCCCGAGAAGCGGCGCGGCCTGCGCGAGGTCGACCTGCTGGTGGTGCGCCCGTCGGTCAACCTCAGCCGGCTGTCGGCAGAGTTCGAACCCGTCCTGCCCGCAGCCTTCCGGTACCTGCTGCGCGGGCTCGGCTCACGCGAGGTCCGCACGCCCGACCTGCTGAGCCTTCTGGCGTTCCACCCGGAATACCTGGAGCAGCTCCTCGAGCTGGGAGAGCGGGACGCCGCCGCGCACGCCAGCGAATTGCAGGCCCTGCTCGGCGCCGGGGTCGGGACCCGCGCGCCGGCGGATGCCGTCTGCGCGACGACGGCGTAGCTGCCCTGCTACGATCCGCCGCTATGGCCGTCGACACAGCGAGTACTCCGCGCTTGCCGGACGGATTCCGTCCCTTCCCTTACGACGATCCCTTCGAGGACCATGTCGGACCGTTCGGCTACCGGCGGGAGGGCAACGGCATCCGCTTCGCGTTCCAGTCCGACGGCCGGCACGCGAACACGGGGGGGACCATTCACGGCGGGATGCTGATGACGTTCGCCGACTTCGCGCTCTGTCTGGCCGCGGTTTGGGATCAACCCGGAGAGAAGTGCGTCACGGTGTCGTGCGACTGCCACTTCGTGGCGCCGGGGACGCCGGGCGCGGTGATCGAGGCATCCGGCGAGGTGATCCGCCGCACCCGCACCCTGGTGTTCGTCCGCGGCGAGGTGTGGGAAGGCGATCGCGTGCTGCTCAGCTACAGCGCCATCGTCCGGCGCCTGCCCGGCGCGCGACCGGAGACCACGACCGGGTCGTTATAATCGCCCCTTGCCGCGCGTGGCGATACGGAGGAACGACATGAAGCTGCATCGAGATCTGTCGGCTCGGCTTACGGGGCTTGCGGTCTGCGTCGCCGCCGCGCTGGCGGTCGCCCTGCCGGCTGCCGCCCAGCAGGGGGCGGTAGACGGCGAATGGCATGCGCACGGCGCCGACAACGGCGCAACGAAGTACTCGCCGCTCGATCAGATCAACGCCGACAACGTCGATCAATTGCGCGTCGCGTGGTCGCGGCCGACCGTCGATCAGTCGATCCTCGACGTGGTCCCGGATCTCGGTTACAGCAACGCGAACCGGGCGACGCCGTTGATGATCGACGGCGTGTTGTACGCGCCGAACGCGGTCGGGCTGGTCGAGGCCTGGAATCCCGGAACCGGTGAGACGATCTGGGTGCAGCGTCCCGACGACGAGACCCCGGCCGGCTACCGGGGCGCGGGCCATCGCGGCATCGCCTACTGGGCCGACGGCGACGAGCGGCGGCTGATCGCCCACCGGGGCGAATGGCTCTACGCGCTCGACCCGGAGACCGGCGAGAAGATTCCCAGCTTCGGCGACAACGGCCGGGTCAACCTCACGACCGGCCTGCAGGAGGGGGCGCGCTACCGCTGGGGGAGCGCGCCGACTGTCGTGCGCGACGTCATCGTGATGGGACAGTCGATGAGCGATACCTTCGTCACGAAGGAAGACCTCCGGGGAGATGTCCGCGCGTTCGATGTCCGGACCGGGGAGTTGCGCTGGGTCTTCCACACCATTCCGCAGGCCGGCGACCCGGCGACCGAGAGCTGGACCGACGGCGCCTGGGAGTTCACCGGCCACGCGCCGGTCTGGTCGCTCTTCGCGGCGGACGAGGAGCTGGGCTACGTCTACATGCCGACCTCGTCGTCGACGAACGACATGTACGGCGGGCACCGGCCGGGCGACAACCTCTATACGCAGTCGATCGTCTGCGTCGACGCAGAGACCGGCGAGCGGGTCTGGCACTACCAGCTCGTCCACCACGGGCTGTGGGACTACGACATCCCGGCCGCGCCGATCCTGGCCGACATCACGGTCGACGGCCGCGACATCAAGGCCGTCATCCAGATCACGAAGCAGGCGTTCGCGTTCGTCTTCGACCGCGTGACAGGCGAGCCGGTCTGGCCGATCGAGGAACGCCCCGTGCCGCAGTCGACCACGCCGGGCGAGGTCACCTCGCCGACGCAGCCGTTCCCCACGAAACCTCCGGCGTTCGACCGGCAGGGCGCCACGGTCGAGAACCTGATCGACTTCACGCCGGAGCTGCGCGAAGAGGCGCTGGAGATCGTCGAGCGCTACACCATCGGGCCGATGTTCACGCCGCCGACGGTGCGCGGATCCGGGCCGAACGACAACCAGGGCACGATTCAGTTGCCCGGATCGCAGGGAGGAGCGGACATTCAGGGCGCGTCGTTCGATCCGGAGACCAACATCCTCTACATCCCGTCGATCACGTCGCCGTTCGTTGCGGACATCCTGGAAGGAAACCCGGACCGGACCAACCTGGCATTCGTCAAGGGAACGCGCGAGTGGATCGGCGGCCCGCGCGGCCTGCCGCTGTTCAAGCCGCCCTACGGCCGGGTCACCGCGATCGACATGAACCGGGGGGAGATCGTCTGGCAGGTCCCGAACGGCCACGGGCCGCGCAACCACCCGGCAATCCGCCATCTCAACCTCGGCCGCCTCGGCAGTCCGGGCCGTCCCGGGCCGTTGCTGACGAAGACGCTGCTCTTCCTCGGCGAGGGGTCGAACGTCGGCATCCAGACGGGCGGCCGCGTCCCGGAGGGCATGCCGCACTCGATCGTCACGAACTACGGCGAGCCGTGGTTCCGGGCCTACGACAAGCAGACCGGGGACGTCGTCTGGGAAACGGAGCTGGAGGCGGGGACGACGGGTGTGCCGATGACCTATCTGTACGAAGGGAAGCAGTACCTCGTCGTGCCGATCGGCGGCCAGGACGTCCCCGGCCAGTGGGTCGCGCTCAGTCTGCCCTGACCTGCAGTTCCCGGCCCTTCAGGTCATGGCGCTGTTCGTGCGCCAGCAGTCGTTCCTTGGTCGGCAGGCCGCCCCCGTACCCCACGAGCGTCCCATCGGCGCCGATCACGCGGTGGCAAGGGACGATGATGGCAATCGGGTTGTGATGATTGGCGTTGCCGACGGCGCGCGAGGCGGTCGGCTGCCCGATGCGGCGGGCCAGCTCGCCGTAGGAGATGGTTTCGCCGTAGGGGATGCGCTGCAGTTCCCGCCACACCCGGCGCCGGAACGCGGTGCCGACATCGAGGCCGAGGGGCAGGTCGAACGTAGAGCGGGCGCCCGCGAAGTACTCCACCAACTGTTCCTTCGCCTGGCGCATCGGCGCCGGGAGATCGTCGTCGCAGCAGCGCCACGCCGGATTGGGCGCTCTTGACGCCTCCTTCGGAAGGTTGACCTGATCGATCTGCGCGTCGTCGCCGACGATGCGCATCGTGCCGATCGGCGTCGGGAAGTCGTGGTACAGCTTGGCGGCGGCTTCGGGTTGCTCGGTCCTTGGCAATGGAATGGCCTCCTGCGCCCCGATTGTAGCCTCAGCGCTTGCCGGCGTGGACGCCGGCGAACCGAGGATCAGAACCGCGCGCCCGCACCGGCATGGACGCGCACCGATCCGGCGAGGTCATGCGCAACGTCGACATTGACCTGGAAGAACGGCGCGGAGAAGAACAGCCCGACGCCCGCTCCCTCAAGGAACGCCGCGCCGCGCAACGGATGGCCGATGTCCCAGACCGCGCCGCGGTCGTAGAAGAAGCGCAAGCCGGCATTGCCGGCCGACAGCGGCGACGTCACCGGCAGCCGCCATTCGAGCGAGCCGGCCAGCAGACGGTCTCCCATCCGCGCCCCGACCGGCCAGCCGCGGACGGTGGAGCCGCCACCGAGGAGCGGCTGTTCATGGAGCGGCAAGGGGCCGGACGCGCCTTCGTACAGCAGCCGCGCGGCCACGACCGACTGCCCCATCACGCCGACAAACGCCTGCGCGTCGAGCCGTGGCCGCACAATCGGCTTCGCACGGCCCGCAATGGCGAGGCGTTCGAGCGACGCCGCCAACACCGCCTCGTTGCGCGGAAAACTGGTGGCCGCAGCCGAGCGGTAGGTCACCCCGGCCTCGGTGCGGGTCAACCGGTCGACCCCGCCCCCGAACCGCACCTCGTCTCGGGACAGCGCGGTGTGAAACTGCAGGCCGGACGTGAAGCGGCGGTCGGCGCCAACGCGAATGCTGGTGCGGTCGTCCACCAGACCGAGCGCCGGATGCCGCCGCCGGCCACGCGACCCGCTCACGAGCAGGCGATCGGCGACGCGCCCGGGCAGCGGAACCTCCAGGTCGATGCCCACGCCCCGCTCGCCGCCCCAGGTGGCCGGGACCGACATCCGGCTTCCCTCGCCCGCAACATCCACCAGGCTGAACCGCGCGCCGTACGTCAGCCCGTAACCCTCCTCGTAGTCGACTATCGGCAGGAACATCGTCTGCCCCGCCAAGCGGGTCAACGCACGCAACAGGTCGTTCCGCACCGAGGCAGCCGGCTCTTCGCGCACCACGATCACGAGCGCAATCTGGTCCGTGGCGGTCAGCGACCGGTACCGCTTCCGCACTTCCACCGAGGCGAACCGGCCACTCGCCTCCAGACGGTTCGCTACCGTCTCGATCAGCTCCGGCGTGACGGCATCGCCGAGCGCGACACCGGCCAGCGCGACCACCTCGTCATCCGGGATCGAGTGGTTGCCGTGAACGCGCACTTCGACGACGGTCTCCTCGGCCGGCGGCGACTGCGGCTGTGCCGCCACGGCCGGCGCGAGGACCAGCGCCGCCACCACGACGGCCACGAGGATGCCCGGCAGACGGTGCGAACTCATCGCACGGGCGGACCGAAGGAACGGATCCGGCCGCCGCTCTCCGCTTCACGGTAGTCCGTGTAGCGGCGCGAACCGTGCGCTTCGTAGCGACCGGTGGCGAGCGAGAACGCGGCGTGCATCTCCACCTCCGCCGGCAACCAGACGCCCGCGAACGGCTGGCGCATGGTCATCGACGCCGTCAGTTCTTCCACCCGGAACAGCCAGCGTGCCGGCAGGAACTCCAACCCGAGATTCTCGAACGTGTACCGGACGATCTGATGCTCGCCGGGATCGATCCAGAGAGTGACCAGTGCGGTCTTGTCGAGGTCGCGCTCGATTTCGCGCGCCCTTGCGTCACCATCCCGGTCCTCGGCGTCGTCCGGGCCGCCGTCGATGTCGCTGAACATCTGTTCCGGGTAGTACTCGATCCGGACGACCTCATGGCCGTCGAGCGTCTCGCGCCCCACCAGGTAGTAGCGTCCCGGTTCGAACTGGAAGTCGAGGAAGAAGGAGTCGGAGACGAAGCCCGGCTCGAGCCCATCCATGACACGATCCGAACCGACCGCCACGCCATCGGCGTCGGGCGCCTCAGGCAGGGCGAGCAGCGCACGGTTCGCCTCCCGCAACTTCTCGGCCCGTTGGCGACCGCCCACACCGTCCGCCGGCGCCGCTTCGACCGCGTCCACAACCGCGGCGTCGACCGGCGCGATCCGCACGCCGTCGCGCACCGCCAGCTCGAACAACTCGAGAAACTGCGCGAACTCCTCGTCGGTGGCCGACCCCACGGCGGGCGCAATCTGCGGAACCGCCCCATCGAGCATCGCCCGCAGCTCGTCGCGCATCAGGCGGTCCGCTTCCAGCATCGAAAAGCCGTCCCGAACCTTGGCGACCGCGCGGCCGAATCCGACCGAGTCAACACCTCCGCGCTCCTCCAGGATCCAATCCGCCGCGGCGATCATCGCGGCCTGACCGTCGTTCCAGTCCCGTGCCTGCCGCGCGATCGTGTCGAGCAACTCGAAGTCGACGCTGCCGCCCCACTCCCGTTCGATCGCGATGCGGACGTTCTCGCGCGCCGTCCGGCGGGACCAGCGCGCCGGGGACTCCCGCTCGCGCAGGCGGCGCCGCGAGCGCCGCTCCTCCCGCCGCAGCCAGTCCGCCTCGTAGGATCGCCGCTCGGTCTCGCCGATGGTGACGCCATCGATCCGAACCGGGCTACGGACGAAGACGCCGTCCCGCTCGTACCAGGTGTAGTCGCCGCGGGTGCCCCAGAGCGTGTGGCCTCCGGGTCCGCTCACCCGGCTCTCGGCCGTTTCGTCGAGGATGAACTGCAGCCGTACCGCGGCGTTCTCCTCGCGCTTCGCGAGCACCTGCTCCATGAAGCGGTCCAACTCGTTGTCGCCATCCTGCTGGCCGGCGCGCGGCGCGGCGGCGAACGCCAGCCACAGCGCCATCGTCAGCGCCGTGCCGGCCGCGGCGGCAGACCGGTTTCGCATTGCACGCGTCATATTCATCGGAAGCGGCTGGTTCAGCCCGCGCGGCGCCGGTCACGGCCGCGGGATGAGGTCGCCCTGATAGGTCACCTTCTCCCCGGCGACGATCAGCACGTCGATTGTGAGTGTCTCATAGTAGGGATGCCGCACCTCGACGGTGTGCGGCCCCTCCTCGAGCCGGACGCGCTGGAACAGTCCGTCGAAGTCGTCGACGATGCCTACGAAGTACCCGTCGACATGGACCTGCGCATCACGCGGCCGCACTTTCAGCCGAAGAAAGCCCGTGTAGAAGTCGCCGTAGTTGTAGCTGTAGCCGTAACCGCCGTAGGCGTACGGGTCGTACCAGCCGCCGTACGGATTGTAGTACGTGGACCAGACGCCGCCGCCGTAGGGACGGTAGCCAACCTGCACCCCGAGGTGGAAGCCGGGGAAGTAGAACCAGGAGCCGTACACGCGTGGCGGCCGGTAACCGGGTAGCGGCACGTAGTGGTACCGCACGGTGGGTCGCCATGGACGGTAGTAGCCATAGCCGGTTCGGTAGTTGTAGCCGTAGCGGTAACCCGGCCGCGAAGCCCGATAGTCCGGCCCATCGCGCCACAGCCGCGGCCGGCTCGTATCGATGACGCCGCGGCGGCCGCCGCCGACGTCACGGGCGCGCGGGACCGCGCGACCCCGGTCGACTACCTGTGGCGCGCGCTGCCGCGGGACGGCGCGGCGCTGGTCGGTCACCTGCGGCGCACGCTGTCGCGGCCGTGCGGTGCGTGGCGGTGACGGCGTATCACGCGGCGAGATAGCCGGGGTCGGCGCTCGCGGGTTACGGCGTCCGTCCGCCTCCGCCGGGCGGCGCTGAACCGGGCGGGCGGTGCGGTCGCGGCCGCTCGACGTCGGAGGAGGCGAAGCTGACGGCGGAGGCGCCGACGGCGCGCGACGCTGCACCGCGGGAGCGCTTGGCCTTGGAGCCTGAGCCCGTGGCTCCGACGGGCGCGCGGCGGGTGGCCGCCGCGATGGAGCCTGATTACGGGGAGCTGAAGGGCGTGCGGCGGGTGGTCGCCGGGACGGAGCCTGGGCGCGTGGCGCCGGTGCGGACCGGGCGGGAGGCGACGCCTGGCTGCCGCCGCGAACGCGCGCCCGCTGCGCCGCCTCGGCTGCTTCCGCCGAGATCGTGACGACGGGCGCGGCGAACACGGCCGCAAGGAACGCGGCCAGAACAGGCGATGTGGAACGCGGCATTGAACGTGACATGGTGCATCTCCCTCCAACGATCAAGCAGAAACCAGTTGGAAGTCATGCATAGCGCGTGCCAACTCCCCTGCACGACCCGCGGGCCGGAACGTTGAGCATTTCCGGGGGGCCGGATGGCCGCCGCGCCAACCCCATGACTCTCAAGCGGACGGCCTGTCCTCGACAGTGGACGGTGACGGTCACGCCGGTGCCCACGGACGATCGAAGCATGCCGGCACACCGAACGCCACAAACATCCAGCGGGCTAGGTGGAACAGCGCTTCGAGCCAGAAGTCGGCGACCGACGAAATCTCGTGGTTCTCCTCCATGAACCGGACCGGGAGCAGGTGAGCGGAGAGTTCCTCGCTTGTCCGGAGTTCCGCCTGCACGCGCGCAAAGAGCATGGTCTTGCCCTGCCCGCGGGGCGCCAAGACCAAAATGTGCTGACACGACGCCGACTCGCAGGGCCAGGGCGTTTTGCCCGCTGCCGGATTTGCGCGACAATAGGCGGAACATCCGGGTCGGGCGTGCGCCCGGACTGTGCCCGGCAACGGAGAGACTCTTGATGCGAACAGGACAGCGGCGGTCGGAACGAACGATGGGACGATGGATCCCGGTGGCCTTGGGCCTGGCCGTCGCGGCGCCAGCGCTCGGCGCGGCCGACTGGCCGGAATGGCGCGGCGCCGGCCGCCAGGCGGTCTGGACCGATGATGGCATCATCGATCGCTTTCCCGCCGACGGACTGAGGGTCGCCTGGCGGACGCCGATCCGGGGAGGTTTCTCCGGCCCGGCCGTCGCCGACGGCCGCGTGTTCGTCACCGACTTCGAGTTCCTCCAGGAGACGCGGGTGATGGACGGTACCGAGCGGGCGCTGGCCCTCGACGAGGAAACGGGCCGCGTCCTGTGGACCTACGAATGGCCGACCGCCTACCGCAACCTGATGCTGTCCTATGCCACCGGACCCCGCGCCACGCCGACGGTAGACGAGGACCGCGTCTACTTTGCTGGCGGGGCGGGCATGCTGGTCTGCCTGCACGCGGAGACCGGCGAGGTGCTCTGGCAGCACGACACGGTGACGGAGTACGACACGACGGTGCCGATCTGGGGGACGGCCAGCGCGCCTCTCGTCGATGGCGATCGCCTCATCCACCTGGTTGGCGGCGAACCGGACGGTCTCGTGATGGCGTTCGACAAGATGACGGGCGAGGAGATCTGGCGCGCCATCAACGTGACCAACGAGATGGGCTACGCACAGCCCGTCATCTACGAGGCGGGCGGCGTCCGGCAGTTGATCGTCTGGCACCCGACCGCGGTCAGCTCCCTCAATCCGGAAACCGGCGAGACCTACTGGACCGAACCGTGGGAGGTCCCCTCAGCGATGACGGTGGCCACGCCGGTCCGGAACGGCAATCAGCTCTTCTTCACGCAGTTCTACGGCGGATCGATGATGCTTCGCCTCGCCACCGACCGTCCCGCCGCCGAGCGCGTGTGGCAGGTCAACGGGACGAGCGAAATGGCGGCTGAGACCCGGGCGCTCCACTCGCTCATCACGACACCGATCTTCGAGGACGACTACATCTACGGGGTCGACAGTTATGGCGAGTTGCGGGGCCTCGACGCGCGAACCGGCGAACGCCTCTGGGTGTCGGACGAGATGACGGTGCAGCGCCGGTGGGGCGCCGCGTTCATGGTGCGGCACGGCGATCGGTACTTCGTCAACAACGACGCCGGCGATCTGATGATCGCGAGGTTCACGCCGGAAGGGTACGAGGAGATTGACAGGACGACGCTGATCGCGGCGACGTCGAGCGCCGGCTACGGACCGCGGCGCTTCGAGGACCGGGCGGTCAACTGGACGCACCCGGCTTACGCCAACCGGCACCTGGTGACACGGAACGACGAGGAGATCATCCGCGTCTCGCTGGCGGCGGAGGACTACCAGTAACGCGGGCTTTCGCGGAGGGCAGAGCGATGAGAAACAGAATGACCGGACGCCGGTGCTGGCCGGCGGTGGCGGCGGCTGGCGTGATTGCGGGGGCCTTGCTCGCGTCGGGCGAATACGGGGCCGCGCCGTTCGCGGCGGGCGCGGCGGGCGCGGCGGACGACATCATTGTGGCCGAGGCGGAGTCGGTCGGCATGTCGACCGAGCGGTTGCAGCGGATCAACACCTTCATCCAGGAGTACATCGACACCGACCAGATCGCCGGGGCGGTAACCCTGGTGGCGCGCAAGGGGAAGGTGGTCCACTTCGAGGCGCAGGGCTGGCGGGACGTCGCGAACCAGGTTCCGATGACGAAAGACGACATCTTCGTGCTGATGTCGATGACCAAGCCGGTCGTCTCGTCCGCCCTGATGATGCTGTTCGAGGAGGGGAAGTTCCTGCTCGACGATCCGATCGCCAAGTGGATCCCGGAGTACGAGAACCACATGGTCCGGATTAACACCGACGGCGTGCGGCCGGTCACCGTGCCGGAGGCGCGGCCGGTCACGGTGCGGCACGTCCTGACCCACACCTCCGGGCTCACGATGAACCCGGCCGGCAAGGGGCTGAGCGAGGAGCAGATCGCCAAGGTGACGAACGACGGCAAGGGCTGGCCTACGCTCGCCGAGCGGGTGGCGGCGGCCGCCGTCATCCCGGGCGCATTCCATCCCGGCGACGAGTGGCAGTACGGCGACTCCACCGACTACGTCGCCGTCCTCGTGGAGAAGATCTCGGGACAGTCGCTCGGTCAGTTCCTGCGCGAACGGATCTTCGAGCCGCTTGGCATGACCGACACGTACTACTACGTGCCGCGCGAGAAGGTGGAACGGATGGCGTCGGTCTATCGGCCGAACGCCGCTGGCAAGATCGAGCTGATGGTGCAGCCGGAGTATATCGAGCCGCGGCCGATGTTCCGGGGCGTCGCGGGGCTCGCCGGCACCGCCGCCGACTACTACCAGTTCGCGCAGATGATCGCGAACGGCGGCGAGCTCAACGGGGCGCGGCTGCTCGGCCGGATGACCGTCGACAACATGATCAGCAATCACATCGGCTCCGGCAAGGATGTCTATGTCCGGGGCCCCGGCTACGGATTCGGCCTCGGCTTCGGCGTCCTGACCGACTCGGCGCAGGCGACGGACGCGCTCTCCATCGGCAGCTACACCTGGGGCGGGGCCTACGGCACGCTCTACTGGGCCGACCCGGTGGAGGACCTGATCGGCCTGCTGATGATTCAGATCCGGCCCTACAACCACCTGAACATCCGCCCGCTCTTCTCGAACGTCGTCTCGCAGGCGGTCATCGACAGCCTGGCGGATCAGAACCCGAAGATCATGGGGCGGCCGACGCCGCACTGACGCATCACGGCCCGTGCCGCGCACACGGAAGGAGCAGGTGATGGAGAGGAGGCGGAGAGTGCAGCTCCGGGAGGGCGTGGGACGCAGGTTCGCGCGGAGGCGTGCGGGAGCGCTTGCCGCGGCGACGGCGGCCGTCGCGGTGGCGGCCGGCCTCTTGGCGACCTCGGCCACCGCACAGGATCGCGGGGACGTCTTTCCGTTCCCGGTGACCACCTTCGAGCTGGAGAACGGCCTGAAGGTGGTGGCCGTGGACTACGACAGCCCCAGCGTCATCGCCTATTACACGGTCGTCCGGACCGGGTCGCGGAACGAAGTGGAACCGGGCTTTTCCGGCTACGCCCACTTCTTCGAGCACATGATGTTCCGTGGGACGGAAAAGTACCCCACCGATGCCTACAACGAGGCGGTCAAGGTGATGGGCGCCGACTCGAACGCCTTCACGACCAGCGACTGGACGGCTTATCACTACGTTGCCGCGGCCGATGCGCTGGAGACGATCATTGACCTCGAGTCGGACCGGTTCATGAACCTCCGCTACACGGACGAGGACTTCCGGACCGAGGCCGGGGCCATCCTGGGCGAGTACAACCTGAACTTCTCCAACCCGGTTTCGCTGCTGCGGGAGCGGCTGGTCGACCTCGCCTATACGACGCATCCCTACAAGCACACGACCATCGGCCTGCTGGAGGACATCCGGAACATGCCGAACCACTACGACTACAGCCTGCAGTTCTACGACCGGTACTACCGGCCGGAACACTGCATCATCGTCGTCGTGGGGGACGTGGACACGGCGGAGCTCGAGCGGCTCGTGCGCCAGTACTACGGCGGCTGGGAGCGAGGGAGCTTCGTGCCGGAGATTCCGCAGGAGCCGCCGCAGACCGAGGCGCGCGAGGACCGGATTACCTGGCCCAACCCGACGCTGCCATGGCTGATGATGGGTTACCACGCGCCCGCCTTCTCGGACCAGCAGATCGACATGCCGGCCCTCGACGTGCTGTCGCAGCTGCTCTTCTCGGAGACTTCGCCGCTCTTCCGGAAGCTCTATCTGGAGGAACAGGTCGTCGATGTGGTTCAGGGGAGCGCGCTCGACAGCCGTGACCCGCCGCTCTTCACGATCATCGCGCGGATCACCGACCCGGAGCGGATCGACTACGTCCGCGACGCGATCATCGCCGAGATCGAGCGGATGAAGACCGAGCCGGTCGACGCGGACGTGCTCGCGGCGACCAAGTCGCACATGCGCTACGGCTTTGCGATGGGGCTCAACAACCCCGGCGACATCGCGCGGACGCTGGGCCACTACCTGCAATTGACGGAGGATCCGCAGACCGTCAACCGGGTCTACCAGCTCTACGACGCAGTGACGGCCGAGGACGTGCAGCAGGTGGCGACGCAGTACTTCGCACCGACAAACCGCACGGTGGTCATCATGACGCAGGAGGAACGGCAATGACGTTCTTGGCTCGCCGGCCGGTGCGCCGGCCGGTGCGCCGGCCTCCAGGCCGGCAATCCCTACATTGGCGCCCCGCCCTCCTGACCGCAGCCACCCTCCTCCTCACCGTCACCCTCGCCGCCTGCGGCCCATCGGACCTGGGCAGCGGCAACAGCGGCGCGAGCGACGGCCAACCGGGCATCGTCGAGTTGCCGGCGGCGAATTCGCCGCTTGTCACGTTCCGGATCGGCTTCCGGACCGGCTCGGTCGACGATCCTCCCGGCAAGAACGGCCTGAACGCCCTTACCGCGCTCATGATCGGCCGGGGCGGCACCTCGTCGATGACCTTCGAGGAAATCACAGAGGCCCTCTACCCCTGGTCCGCGGCGATCCGCGCGCAGTCCGACAAGGAGATGACAGTGCTCGTCGGCGAAGTGCATGTCGACCACCTGGAGCCGTTCTTCGCGATAGTGCGCGACCTCGTGACGGCGCCCCGCTTCGATCAGTCGGATTTCGCCCGGAACCGTGATTTTCTCGTGAACAGCGTGACCGCCGGCCTCCGCGGCAGCGACGACGAGGAGCTGGGCAAGCAGGCACTCAACGTCCGGCTGCACGCGGGACATCCCTACGAGGCGCCGTCCATCGGCACCGAGGAAGGGCTCGGGTCGCTCACCCTCGACGACGTTCGCGCCTTCCATGCCTCGCACTACACGCGCGACCGGGCGCTTGTCGGCATCGGCGGCGGCTATCCCGAGGGGCTGGTCGATCGGATCGAAACAGAAATCCTCGACGCTCTCCCGGCGGGAAGCGGTGCTCGCGCCGCCCTCCCCGCGCCCGCCGGGCCGGACGGCTACGAGCTGCTCATCGTCGAGAAGGAAGCCATCGCCACTGCCATCTCGATCGGCTTCCCGATCGACATCACGCGCTCCGACGACGACTTCTTCCCGCTGATGGTGGCGAACTCGTACTTCGGCGAGCACCGGACGTTCAACGGCCTGCTCATGAACGTGATGCGCGGCGCGCGCGGGCTGAACTACGGGGACTATTCCTACATCGAGAACTTCATTCAGGACGGCGGCTCGCGCCTGCCGGTCCCGAACATCCCGCGCACCCGCCAGTTCTTCAGCATCTGGATCCGCCCGGTACCACACCACAACGCGCACTTCGCGCTACGCCAGGCGGTTCGCGAACTGCGCCGCCTGGTGGACGAGGGGTTGAGCCAGGAGGACTTCGAGGCAACGCGCGAGTTCCTCTTGAACTACTCGCGCCTCTATGTGCAGACCACCAGCCGGCGGCTCGGCTACCTCATGGATTCTGCCGCCTACGGCACCGGCGACTTCATCGAGGAGATCGCCACGCGCCTTCCGGCGCTGACTCTCGACGATGTCAACGGCGCCATCCGCCGCCACCTCCAGGCGGACAATCTGGCCGTCGCCGTCGTCACGCGCGACGCTGAGGCGTTCCGTGACGCGCTACTCGCGAACACGCCCTCGCCTCCGACCTACAACGCCGACGTGACCGAGGCGATCCGCGCCGAGGACGCCGAGATCGAGGTCTACGAGCTCCCGTTCACGGCGGAACGCACGCGCATCGTTCCCGTCGGAGAGATGTTCCAGGCGGTCGGCGCACTCTAACGCGGCGCGTTCCGAGCGCAGCGAGGGAGGAGGCGAGGGTCGGGCCAGCCGGCTGCGCCGTGGAACGGTGCAGGCTGCTAGATAGGCCTGGTTGGGCGGCCATCGGAGCCGCAGGCGACGAGGGTCGGGCTAGCGAGCCACCTGCAACAGCTCGTTCATCGCGCCGGAACGGTAGCCGTCGGGATCGATTTCTACCCGCGCGAACCCCGTCATGCGGAACTTCGCTATGACTTCACGCATCAGAGCGGGGTCGCCGATCAGCCGCGCCACTTCTTGCGGCGCAACCTCGACGCGCGCCAGCTCGCCGAAGTACCGCACCCGGCAGACGCGGAACCCGTGCTCGCGCAGCACGCGTTCGCAGTCGGCGACCTGTGACAGGCGCTCGGGCGTTATCTCGGTCCCGTACGGAAAGCGGCTCGACAGGCAGGCGAGGGCCGGCTTGTCCCACACCGGGAGCCCGATCCGGCGCGCCGCTTCGCGAATGTCCGCTTTCGTGAAACCGGTCTCGTCGAGCGGGGAACGGACACCCAGCTCCTGCGCGGCACGACGTCCCGGGCGGACATCGCCCCGGTCGTCGACGTTGAACCCATCGATGACATGGGGAATGCCCAGGCGCGCGGCTTCCTCCACCGCGCGGCCGTACACCTCGGTCTTGCAGAAATAGCAGCGATTCACCGGATTGGCCGCATAGCGCGGATCGTCCACCTCCGCCGTTTCGAGCAGCAGGTGGCGCGCGCCAAGCTGCTGGGCCAGCTCGCCGGCGGCGACGCCTTCCTCCGGCGCAAGACTGGGGGAAACCGCGGTAAGCGCGACCGCCCGATCACCCAGCACGCCGACCGCCTCGGCGAGCAGGTAGCCGGAGTCGACGCCGCCGGAGAAGCAGACGACTGCACTGTCCAACTCGCGCAGAAGCAGCCGGAGCTTGGCAATGCGGTCTTCGAGGGTGCCGGTCTGGAAACCGGCGCACCGACCGACACCTGCGCTGGCCGTATGACCGGCGCACCGATCCGGCCCCGCACTCGCGGTCTGACCGGTGGCGGGACCGGCGCTACCGGTTAGCGGGATGTCAGCCGGCGACACGAAAATAGTGTAGCGTTTCACGTTTGCGGCGGCCCCCGGGCCGACACTCCACCGCACGTCTTCTCACTGCATCATGCCCGAACCGATTCAGACCACGACCCTGCTGCTCGGCACTGCCGCGTCGCTGGCGATTCTCCACACGTTGCTCGGCATCGATCACTCGCTCCCGTTCGTCGCGCTTGCCCGCGCCCGGGGGTGGACGCTCGGCCGGACCCTCGCGGTGACCGCGCTGTGCGGCGCGGGACATGTCGCTTCTTCGGTCGTCATCGGCACGTTCGGCGTCGGCCTGGGTGTCGCGACCGACCGCCTGCTGTGGATCGAGTCAGCGCGCGGCGAGCTGGCCGCGGCGCTGCTGATCGGTTTCGGCCTGGCCTATGCGGCATGGGCCGTCTGGCGTCGCTTCCGGGGCGTGCACGGTGCTCACCGGCACGCCAGCGCGGACGGCCGCGTTACGCCGGGCGCCCTGTTTGTCCTGTTCCTCCTCGGACCGTGCGAGCCGCTGATCCCGTTGATGGTGGTTCCCGGGATCGCGGGCGACTGGGTAGCGCTGGTGGCCGTCGTGGCGGTGTTCGGCCTGCTCACGGTGGCCGTGATGCTGGCCGCGGTGGCGGCGGGCTACACCGGCGTCCGTTGGTTTGCTGCGGCAGCAGTCAGCGGACCGGGGCGAGGCGGGATTGGCCTGCTTCAGCGCCATGCCGACGTGGTCGCCGGCCTGATGGTTGCCGCTAGCGGGGCCGCGGTTCTGGTGCTCGGCATCTGAATTCAGTTCCGTGCTGATTGATCTCCTGCTCATCGCCGTCGGGTTTGCGCTGGTCGCCAAGGGTGGGGATCTCTTCGTCGATTCGAGCATCAAGATCGGGAAGGCGCTCAGGATTCCGCGGATCGTCATCGGCGGCACGCTCGTGAGCCTGGCGACGACCGCCCCCGAGCTGGTGGTGTCGGCTACCGCCGCGCTGCGCGGCGATCCGGGAATGGCGCTCGGGAACGCGGTCGGCTCCTGCATCTGCAACGTCGGACTGATTGTCGGCGCGGTGGCGCTGATCATGCCGGTCGACGTCGACCGGTCCGACTTCATCCGGCGAGCGGCCTGGATGGTGGCGGGCGGACTGCTGGTGATCGCCTTCTCCTGGGACCTGTCGATGGAACGGATCTTCGGCGGCCTGTTGCTGGCCGGCGCCTTCGCCTATCTCGGCTGGGACCTGTTCGGCATCCTCCGGTCGCAGGGAAACAGCGGGGCGCCGGAAGCGACGGCCGAAGACCGGGCGGGTCTGGCCGGGGCCGTCGGCTGGTTCACCATCGGCGGCGGCTGCGTTCTCGCCGGCAGCTACTTCCTCGTGACCTCGGGGCAGAACCTTGCACTGGCCGCAGGCATTCCGTCGTCGGTCATCGGCTTCACCGTGATCGCGATAGGGACCTCGGTGCCGGAGCTGGTCACCGGCGTGACGGCGGCGCGGAAGGGCGTGCCCGACCTGTCGCTCGGCAACATCATCGGCGCGAACGTCCTGAACCTCTTCCTCATTGTCGGTCTCTCCGGCGCGATCGAACCACTCAACCTCGATCTCTTCAGCCAGCGCTACGGCTTTCCCTGGATGGCGGTGTTCTTCCTGACGGTGATCACCGTAGTGCTGAAGTACCGCGTCGTCCGGCGGCCGGCGGGAATCGTGCTGCTCGCCCTCTATACGCTCTATGCGGCTGGCATAGGCGCCGGCATCGCGCTCGGAATGGTGTCGATTCCGACCGGCTGAGGCCGGGAACCGGGCACGGCGCATCGTTGTTTTGCCGGCCTGGAGGCCGGCGCACCGGGGAGGCCGGCGCAGGCCGCTAGCGTTCCGTGCCGCAGCTCCAGCAGGCGGTGAACTGTGCTTCTATCGTTTCACCGCACCGGCGGCACCGCCACATCTCCCCTTCCGCATTGACGGGGACTCCTTTGGAGGCGGCGTACTCCTCGGCGATTTCGACGGCGCGGGCATACAGAACCGCGTCGTCGGCAAGCACCCAGAGCGAAGGGCGGGTCTCCATGCCGAAGAGTGATCCACCCTGCAACGGCACGAAGTCGGCGCCGCGGATGACGACGTCGATTCCCTCCCGCTCGAGAAGGCCGCGCAGCAGGTGGGCGTCACCCTGATCATCGGCGACGTAGATTTTCCGGAGATCCGACATCCGGGATCCGGTGGTCGAAGGCTCCCGGGCTACGGTGCCGGCGGCACTTCGATCGACAGTTCCGCGCCGAACATCGCCGTCCGATCCTGATCGACGGCGGCCCAGCGCAGCAGCGCCTCCACATCCGGCTCGACCATTCCCTCGAACACGGTGACGCCGTTGACGCTGACCGTGACCGGCTGCGTGAAATCGAACTGCTCCGGTGACAGCAACAGAGTGAACCGGCGGACGCCACGCGTGTAGGCATTGACGCGGTTGCCCCGCTGATCGAGCTCCACGCGCCCCGCCGCGCTAGCTCTCGGGAACGCCTGACGCCCCTGCGGCGCGGCATCCGCCGGATAGACCAGCGTAGCGTCCATACGCTCGCCGGATCGCTCTATTACCAGCGGAATCCGCTGCCCCGGCGCAAAGCCGATGAGCGCCTCCTTCAGGTCGTCCACCGACGGGTTCAACTGGCCGTCGACGGCGACGATGGTGTCGTCGTCGACCATGCCGGCGGCCGAGGCGATGGAATCCGCCCCCACTTCCAGGACGCGCAGGCCGGTGCCGTCCTGCAACTCGCCGATCATGTTGATGCCGAGCTGCACCCCCTGGTTCGGATCGAGGATCGTGTTGTACGGATCGAGATCCGGCTCCCCCTCTACCGAGCCCAGCTCGTCAATCACCAGCCAGTGAGCGCGATTGAACCGATCCGTGCGGCCGGTCTCCCACGAGACCCGCGGCGGCAACGGGCGGCGCGCCTGGTCGGCCATGAACGCGGCCATCGGCTCGGCCTCTTCGTCCCACCACTCCGTGTTGTGGCCGGCCTCCGGCTTGGCGCGGAAATCGAGAAAGACGCCCGCTTCCTGGAAGAGCCGCATGAACGGCACGACCGTCGCCGCCGGATAGAGCCGGTCCTGTCCCCCGTTGACGACGAACAGCGGCTTGTTGCGCAGGTTCGTGGCGTGCATGTCGGTGTCCACGCCGGTCGAGGCATTGGCGAGCACGACCGGATGGCCTATCAGCAGGATGAATCCGGCCCAGGGTGTGGTGGCGGTCATCGCCTGGTAGTAGCCGCCCGTGGCGCCGTCGGAGATGCCGATCATGTGGACCCGGTTCTCGTCGACGTTGTACGTCCGCTTGAGGTCGTTCAGCACCCCGGCCAGGTTCTCTGTTTGACTCTGCTGCCACCAGAGCGACTCCGACCACGAGAGCGGCGCGACGACGATCGCGTCCTCGCGCGCAAAGCGCTCCTCCCGCCGCCACCAGCTCCCGTCGTCCCGTTTCGGACGCGCGACACCGCCATGCAGGTAGACGACGAGCGGGTAGCGGACGGCCGGGTCGTAACTGTCCGGCACGAGAACGACGTAGGGATGCTCGACCCCGTCGCGGTTTGCGCGGGTCAGCAACTGCCGGCCGGTCGGGACGTCATCCCGGTAGGCACGCCCGGCGCGCAACCGGCGCCAGACGGACTGGATGTCGGGATCGAGCGCAAGTATTTCGGAAGACGCCGCGGCGAACTCCGCTTCGGTCGCGGACGCCCAGAACCGCTCTACCGCGGCGTCCAGCGCCGCATCGTCGGCCGACGACTGTCCGGCTTGCGCGGGAAGAACGGCGACGGCCAACAGCGCCGCCGCCCCGGTGACCAGCGCAAGTCGGACGCGCGTCACAAGCTTGACGCGCGCCACCCGGGTCACTGCTGGCCTTCTGTAGGCGCCTGCGAACCACCCAGGCCGTGCTGGCCAAGGAAGCGCTGGATGGTTTCGAAGATCGCGATAGTCTCCTCGCGGTTGAACCTGCCGTGGCCACCACCCGGCACCGTATGGAGCTCGTTGGATACGCCCGCCCCTCCCAGGGCCTCATGCAACCGCGTCGCATGCTGATACGGGACGACGGGATCGGCATCGCCGTGAATCGACAGCACCGGCGGCAGGTCGTCGCGGACGTAGGTGAGCGGCGAAACCCTCTCCGCCACGTCCATGCGGTCGGCAAGGCTGCCCATCCACCGGACCGCGTACGTCTTCTCGTTGGTCCCCGACAAGAGGTCGCCCACGTCCGTAATGCCGTACCAGTTGATGATGGCGGCCACTTCCAGGTCGCTGTCGCGCGGCTGGCACTCCATGTCGAGACCCGAGGAAGCAGGGATCATGCCCGTCGTCAGAGCGAGGTGTCCGCCGGCCGAGTTTCCGGTGAGGACGATCCGGTCGGCGTCGAAGCCGTACTCCTCGGCGTTCGCCTTCACCCAATGGAGGGCGCAGAGGCAGTCCTCCACGGCCGCCGGCGCGCGAGAGATCCGGCCGAGGCGGTACTGTACGTTCACCACCGCCCAACCCATCTCGAGCCAGGGAAGCAGCCGCAGGACGCTGGACTCCTTGCTGCCGCCCACCCAGCCGCCGCCGTGGATGTACATCAGGACCGGCGCGGGGCCCACGCTGTTGCGGGGCAGGTAGAGGTCGACCCGGTTCTCGAAACCGTTCGCGACGTGGTACGTCACGTTCGGCACCACCCGGTACTCGTTGGAAACGTGAGAAGCCCAGATCTCGGTCTGGCCGAGCTGGGCGTCCGCGACGGATGGCGCCCCCGCCAGGGCGACAACGGCAAGCATGCAGGCGACGACGAGGGATCGACTGGTCATGGCCTTTTCCTTTCTCTGCGGACGGGTTATCGGCAGAGTATAGAACAGCGACCACCGATCCGGAACGCCGCCGAAACGCCAGAAATGTCGCCGGTGTGTCAGGCGCGCAACCGCACCGTCAACTCTACTGGAGGTTCTCCGCGGCGGGGCGGGGCGGGGCGGGGCGGGGCGGGGCGGGGCGATTGTAGCTGTATCGACGCTCCGGGGCCGGATATCATGGCCGCTACGGAGGCTCCATGAACAGACGATTCCCCACAGTCTCGATCGCGGCGGTCATTGCCCTTTTCGCGGCGGCGCCCGGGCTGGCGCAAGTCACCGAATTCGACCTGGACGTGATCGAGTCGCCCGCCCTCGATGGCCAACGCTTCGGCACGGCGGGCCAGTACGAGCTGCTGCGCGGCATCGTGACGGGCGAGGTCGACCCAGCCGACCCGCGCCACCGGCACATCGTCAATCTCGATCGCGCGCGCCGCACCGCGGCGGGCCGGGTTGCCTATCGCGCGACCGTGGAGATCTACCGCCCGGTCGACATGAGCAGGTGGAACGGCGCCATCTTCCACACGGTCTCCAACCGCGGCGGCGCGGGAGCGGCAGAGGCGGCGCTTCTGGAGCGCGGGTTCGCTTTCGTCCGGGTGGGATGGCAGGGCGACCTGACGCCAACGGAAACCAACATCGTCGCCTACGTGCCAGTTGCAACGAACCCCGACGGTTCGCCGATTGTGGGCCCGGCACTCGAAGAGTTCATCTTCAACGATGCGGAATCCCGATCCCGGGCCCGCCTGACGTATCCGGCCGCCTCGCTCGATTCCGGCGGCGGAA
This sequence comes from uncultured Vicinamibacteraceae bacterium, assembly GCA_964636705.1. Lineage (GTDB taxonomy): Bacteria > Acidobacteriota > Vicinamibacteria > Vicinamibacterales > UBA8438 > VXRJ01. The sequence goes on along the minus strand of CAZWUJ010000022.1, from coordinate 30,159 downwards.
TGCTCTCCGTCCGGGCGACACAGAGCGGTAAGCGGGAGGCGCCGCCGGACATGCGGTGGCGCTACGTCGGCGAGCGCGAAATCGAGATCGAGCGACCGGCCGGCTTCGACGGCGGCGCGATTTACGAATTCATCTACGAGGCCAAGGATCCTCTGGTGCTCGGGCTGGGCTTCGCCGCAATGCGCGACGCCATCTCGTTCCTTCGCTACGAGATGGCGGACGCCGCCGGAAACCCGAACCCGCTCGCGACGACGGACGGCCTCGCGACCACCGCCCTGTCGCTGGGCATCTCCCAGAGCGGCCGGATGCTGCGGGATTTCCTCTACCAGGGATTCAACGAGGACGCCGCGGGCCGGATCGTCTTCGACGGGATCCACCCCAACATCGCGGGATCGCGCAAGACGTTCACCAACTATCAGTTCGGCCAGCCGGGACGCTGGCAGAAGCAGCACGAGGACCACGTCTACCCCGGCGATCAGTTTCCCTTCACCTACGCCGCCCTTACCGATCCCATCAGCGGCCGGACGGACGGCCTCCAGGAACGCTGCCGCGCCTCGAATACGTGCCCGAAGATCGTGCACAGCGACGGCGAGGCCGAACTCTGGCAGGCGCGCGCGTCCCTGATCGTGACCGACCCGAAGGGCAATCACATTGAACTGCCCGACAATGTGCGCGTCTATCTGGTGTCCGGCACGCAGCACGGCGGCGGCCCCGGCGTCCATACCCGGCCGCCATCCCGTGGAATCTGCCAGAACCTGAGCAATCCGTTGGCCCTCGCGCCGACACGAACCGCGTTGAGCGTCGCGTTGTACGAGTGGGTGGCCAACCGCGTCGAGCCGCCGCCGAGCCGGTTCCCCACCGTCGCCGGCGGGGGTCTCGTTCCCGCGGGCGGCCTCGGCTTCCCCGGCATCCCCGGCGTGACCTACTCCGGGTCGTACAACCCGCTGCACCTGGCGGACCACCGCTCGCTGCCTCCGATGTACGGAGACGCCTATACCGTGCTGGTCGGGCGTGTCGATGCCGACGGCAACATGGCAGACGGCGTGCGGCACCCCAACCTGGCGGCGCCGGTAGGGACCTACACCGGCTGGAACCTCCGGCGCGACGGCTTCGGAGCAGGGGCGCAGTGCGCCGGAACCGGTTCGTTCATCCCGTTCGCGGCAACCGAAGCGGACCGCAGAACGGCCGGCGATCCGCGCCCGCCCCTCGAATCGCGGTACGCTGACCACACCGCATACGTGGCGGCCGTCGCGGCAGCAGCCAAGTCGCTGGTAGAGGACCGGCTCCTGCTGCCGGACGACGCGGACGCCATCGTGGAACGCGCCCGGGCCGCCGGAAGCAACTAGCAACCCGAGCGACGCGGCAACCCTGGGAGGCCAGTCATTCCTGAAGTCCGTCTGACGCTCCGGATTCCAGAGTGGCTGACCCCGAGGTCGCTACCCGCCGGCGCATACGTCGCGGCCGGTTTCGCGGCACTCAATCTGCTGCTGTTCGTCCCCATCTACCTTCTGCTTTCGCACGAGAACAACTTATGGCCCTTCTTTCCCCTGGGACATCCCCGCGGCGACTACGACTGGGGATGGCCGGGCATCGGACGCAGCATGTACGAGTACGTCATGCAGCTTTTCGTCCGGCGCCACAACAAGGACATCTTCCGGGTGAGCGCGGATTGGATCTTCATCTTTTCCACGCTCGTCCTCGCGAGCCGGTTCGCGAGCGACTGGCGGCGCGTCGCGTTTACGCTGGCCGGGATCGCGTACGCCGGGCTGCTGGCGTTCATGGCCTACAGCGGCTTCATCCAGTACCTCTTCGAGCGACCCGGCACGCTGCTCGACGACGTGATGATGCTCGGTAGCGCCTGGATCGTCGTCCGTGACGCCTGGGGGGTGTCGGACTTCCTCTACGCCGCCGTCCTGCTGGCCGCGGCGACCGGACTGGGCCTGCTCGTCGCGCGCTATCTCCAGGCGGCGTGGCGCTGGGGAGCTACCCTTCCACCGCGGCGCCTCGCGGCGGGTTGGGTGCTCGTCAATGCGTACTGCCTGCTGTCGCTCACCTGGTTCGGCGTGGAGCGGGACGATCCGATCATCCAGCTTCAGGCGAAGCACGTGGCCTACAACTGGCAACGATCGCAGGCGGTACTGGACACCGTCGAGGCGCTGAACGGCACGGTGGCTCCGGACGCGGCTCGCCTCGGGGGGACGACGCCGCTGCGGCGGCCCGACATCCATCTGTTCTCGGTCGAGTCGTACGGCGCGGCGCTGTGGGCGGACGAGGACTACCGCGCCGCGCGCGAGGGCCTGATGCGCCGCGTGCAGGACGGACTCGACGAACTCGGGCTGCCCATCTTCACACGCTTCGTGACCTCGCCGGTGTACGGCGGCGGATCGTGGATGAGCACGGCGTCGGCGCTGAGCGGGATCCGCATCGAGAACCATTCGACGTACTGGGCCTGGAAGCGCATGGCGCATCGGTATCCTCACCTGATTGCCTATCTGAAGGGCCACGGCTACCACGCGTTGTCCGTTCAGCCTGGCGCGACGTGGAAGGAGGATCTGTACGACTACGACGACGTGATCATCCGGGAGGATTTCTCCTACGACGCTTTCGACTACGGTTTCGGCCACGTGCCGGATCAGTGGGCGCTCGCCTACGCGTTCGACAACTACTGGAGCCGCCACCCGCGTCCCCGGCTGTTCCACTTCGTGGGCACGTCGACGCACTACGCCTGGGAAGCGCCGCCGCGGATAACCGAGACCCTCGCGGATCTGGAAGCGCCCCAGCCGACCTTCCTCGAGACGCGGCCCGAGTACGTGGAGTTGGCCGTGACGATTCCCCAGGGTCCGAAGCGGGACTTCTTCGTGACGGTGGCCTACGAGTGGGAACTCCTCCTCGACGCGTTCCGGAATCGGATCGAGCCGGATTTCATCGCGATCGTGCTTGGCGATCACCAGCCGCCGTTCATCGCCGACGGCAAGGGCGACAATGACGTCGCCCTGCACGTTGTCACCGACATTGCCTCGCTTCCGGAACCACTGGCGTGGGCTGGCTTCGCACGGGGCGCGGACACTGCCTGGGACGCCTCCACCGGCACGGAGTTCCGGATGGAGGCCATCTACTCGTTCCTCGTCAGCCTGCTTTCCACGGAAGACGGAGAGCCTCTGGAGTACAGCCCGACCGGGATCGCCGCGCCGGACCTGCCCGCGTGGTAGCCCGCACTGAACCGCAACCGGCGGCGGTCGTCAAGGCGCGGACGAATCGAGAAGGTCCTGCGGCGACCGATCCGGCGACCCGAATGGATCGATCACCCGGAGTGAGCCGAAGTATTGACCGTGCTGCAGGTCCTCACTCAGAAGCACGCGGCACTGGCACGATTGCGCGGCCGCGACGATCAGCGCGTCCCACCAGGACAGCGCGTGTCGTTCCTGCAGGTGCCAGCCACGCTCCAGAATGGCGCGATCGGTGCCTACCGGCTGCCACAGACACAGGTCACGGACAATCAGTTGCGCCTCCGCCGCCGCCATGCCCGGTCTCAGCTTGCGCGTGAGCGTGGCATATAGCTCCTGCAGCACCTGGTAACTCAGCCGCCCGGCCCGGCGGTGCACGAGATGCGTGATCCAGTCATCGGCGCGGGGCCTCTTCACCGTCTCGGAGTCGTCGTGCTGGTACACGAAGACGTTCGTGTCAACGAAGACCGGAGCGGTCATGCAGTTCGTCCCGGGTGGGGTAACGGTCGCCGGGTCGCTTCAGCGTGCGTGGCTGCCTTGCCCTCGCCAGGAAGCGTTCCATCGCTACGTCGTACTCGTCTTCCTGACGCCTCATGCCCTCCAGCAGTTCGGCCAGCCAACTGGAAACGCTGCGATCGTGCCTGGCCGCCTGAATCCTCAGCCAAAGCGCCACATCCTCCGGAAGGGTCACGGTAACGTTCTTCATGACACGAGAACAGTGTAACACGAATTTCGTGCCATCACGGTCACCGCAGGCGGTCCGCGATGCCCCGCAGCGTTTCCGCCAGCGCGCGCAGCCGCTCCTGGCTGCGACCGGATGCGCCGGCGCTCTCGCCGTCCACCTCGTCCGCGGCAGCAACCAGCTCCGCCGCAAGACCCGCGTCGGCGTCTGTTGCGTCCGCGCGATCCAGCAGGCTCGACAACGCGTTGCGGCGGGCCGCGGAGATGGTGTCGGCACGGTCGAGCTGATCGAGATAGGCGCGGGCGACTATCGGCCGCGGCGACCAGTCGATGCGGCGTTGCTGCTGGGCGTTGAACTCCGCGGGTGCGACCGATGCGGCCGCCGCAAGCTCGTTATCCGTCAGGTACTCGCTCGGCAGCAACTCCAGCACGTCAAGCCCGCGCGCAATCTCCGTGCCGTAGATGTAACCGCGGTACCAGTAGGACGACCAGTAGCCGCCCATGACGAGCCGCTCGCTGTTGATCGGGCCGCGGTCGAAGTAGGCGATCTCGACCGGATTCGCCGAGTCGGTGAAGTCGAAGACCGATATTCCGCCCTGGTACCACGACTGCACCATGATGTCGCGTCCCGGCACCGGGACGAGGGAACCGTTGTGCGCCACGCAGTTCTCGCGCTCGGTCTGCGGCGCCGGCAACTTGTAGTGGCTGCGGTATTCCAGACGGCCATCCACGACGTCGTAGATGGCGTTCGCGCCCCAGTTGCGGGGGTCCGATGCGCGGCAGCGCGGGCGCCCGCCACCGCCCCATTCGTCAGTGAAGATCACCTTGGTGCCGTCGTTGTTGAACGTCGCCGAGTGCCAGTAGGCGAAACCGGGGTCGACGACATCGTCCAGCCGTACCGGATTGACCGGATCGGAGACGTCCAGCAGGATGCCGTTGCCGGAGCACGCCCCAGCCGCCAGACCCATCTCCGGGAAGGCGGTGATGTCGTGGCAGCGGCTGCTCTCGGAAGTGCGCTGCGTGCCGGGGCCGTGGTCGCCGCCACGCCAGAGGCCGGCGACGTTGCCGGTCTCCGGATCCCGAAAGACGAAAGGCCGGCTGACGACGGCCGCTTCCTCGGGCTGCGCCGCCGGGATCCGGATGACATCGATCCGGAAGAGCGCGGTCTCCGGATTCTCGGCCGGCGACTCGTCGGAGCACCCCTCCAGTTCCTCCCCGGAGCGGACCGAGCCGGTGCCGGAGCCGTAAACGTAGATGTTCCCTTCGTCATCGGGATCGGTCACCACGGTGTGGGTATGCGATCCGCGGCAGGTTTGCACCGCCGCCACCTGCCGGGGCATCCGCATGTCGCTGATGTCGAAGATCCGGATACCGCGGAACCGTTCGTCGCTCACCGGTTCCGCGACCCCCTGCAGACCGCAGTCGAGCCGTCCCCGCGTCTGCTCCACCGACATGATGAGCAGGTTGCCGACTACCGAGACGTCGCCCTGCCCGCCGGGGCAGACGACGGAGGTGACCAGTTGCGGTGAGGCCGGGACCTCGACGCGATAGGTGTTGAACCCGTGGTAGCTGCCGACGAACACCTGATCGCCGGAGAAGGCCAGGTCGGTATTGCCGAAGTTGAGCAGTCCGCGCCGCCGCCGCCTCTCCCCTTCCGCCTCCTCCTCGGCGTCGTCTTCCTCTTCCTGCGCCTGCGCGTTGGGGTCGAAGAAGCCGTCCGGCTTCGGGCGGGTCGCGACGAGCGCCATATTCCAGATCGCCTCGCCGGCATCATCGAAACCGGCGGCAAGGTCCACGCGCGGATCCACCGTCAACTGCGCGAGCATGGCGTCCATCCGATCGATCTCCATGCTCTGGTCCGACTCTACGTCCGACGTGAAGGCGAAGAGCTGTGAATCCTGGGCGCTGCCGGGCTGATCCAGCAGGTTCTCGACCATCGTCAGGGCGCCGCGGTGGTGCTTGATCATCAACTCGAGGAAGAGCTGGTCGAACTCCACACCCTCCGCTGCCGCGAGCTGGTCCATCTCTTCCGGGGTCAGCATGCCCGGCATCGGCGTCCAGTCGGGCGCATGGTGGGCATCTGTCGCCGTGACCGTCTGGCCGCGGTCGCGCAGCCATTCCTGCATCATCGCGATCTCGTCCTCCTGGGACAGCTCGATGCGCTCCGCCATTTGCCGCATCGCATCGCTGGTGGTCCGCGCCTCGAGCAACGCGGTCATCTCGAGCGCCTGCGCGTGATGGGGAATCATCCCCTGCATGAATCGCACGTCCGCCTCCGTGTACCGGATGGCGGCGAGATCGGACGCTTCCCTCGCCGAGATTGCACGGCTGGGCTCGCCAGGCGCGCCGGGCTGCACGATGGGAGGCTGTTGCGCCTGGCTCACTGCCACGCTGAGCGACAGGAACGCCACGGTGGCCAGAGCGCCGACCGCGGCGGCAAACGACTTGCGGAGATGCTGGTGGTTCATGGCGGTATCTCCCAATGGAGTCAATGTGCGCTATCCGATGCATTCTATCGGAGGCGGCTTGCGTGTCGGTGTACCGGAGCGCTTCTTGCGCCAAGCGACCGTCCGCGATTGCCGACAGACAGCAACGGCGTCATAATGACAGCATGGCTGTCCAAATCACGGTGCGCAACGTGCCCGAGGCGGTGCGCGACGAGCTCGCGGCCCGCGCCGCTCTGGCCCACAAGTCGATGCAGGAGTACTTGCGCGGAGAACTCGAAAGGCTGGCATCGAGGCCGTCCATCGATCGCTGGCTCGAAAGGGTGCGCGAGCGCCAGAGCATCACGGGGACGCGTCTGCCGGCCGGCGAGATTGTTCGCCACCTTGATGCCGGCCGGCGCTGAGATCCATGCCGCCGGTTGTCGTCGATGCTTCGGTGCTCGTCGCGGCGGTGATCGACACCGGTCTCGACGGCGACTGGGCTCGCAGCGTGACGGCCGAAGGGCCCCTGATCGCGCCGGAGCTGGCCCCGGTTGAAGCCGGCAACGTGCTGCGTCGAGCGGAGTTGGCGCGCAGCGTATCGGGCCCGGAGGCGACGGCGGCCTATCGGGACATAGTCGACCTGCCAATCGAGTTGGTGCGCTTCGCACCGTTCGCTGCGCGGATCTGGGAACTCCGTTCCAACCTGACCACCTACGACGCCTGGTACGTCGCGTGCGCCGAGGCGCTGGCGGTGCCCCTGGCAACGCTCGACGCCCGCCTCGGCCGGGCGCCAGGGCCCTCGTGCAGATTCCTGCTGCCCGACTGTGGCCCCGCTTCATCGGAGGAACCCCGCTGAGCGGACAGCCCCGGAGAGACGCCGCGCCCGTAGGGCGCCTGCGAGAACTACAACTGTCAGTTGACTTGGCGCATGATCTGCTGGGCTCTCGCACACTCGTTCAACACGCCGAAATGGCGCGCCACGGCAGCCTCGCCGATCACGTACGGACTCGGACCATCGGGGTTCAGTCTCAACGTCTCCAGATGCGCCCTCGAGTTGTCGGAATGGAGGTGGTTGGAGATCAGCACGTCTACACCGGCCTCCTCGGTCAACTCATCGTCCCCGGGGTGTGGCCCGGGGTGACGTAGAACTGCACCTGCGTATCCCCCAGCGCGAGCACCTGGCCGTCCGAGGCCTCAAGGTCGCGTTCGGGAATGAGCTCCGACCACCTGGCCGGACCGCCGGTGCGACTCGCCATGTAGTCCCAGTCCTCGGCGCTCATCACGATGCTCGCCCCGGTCTGTTCCTTGATGTGCCTGGCGCCGCCGAAGTGGTCGCCATGACCGTGCATGACCACGACGTACCGGATATCCGCCGGATCGAAGCCGAGCTCCCGCAGGCCGGTGAACATGTACTCCTCGATCTCGTCACCGTCGTTCATCGCACCGAAGATGATGATGCCCCCGCTGGTCTCCAGAGCCCAGCCCATGACACTCGGCCCCCCGACGAAGTAGAGGTCGTCCAGAACCTTCGTTGCCGGCGGGGCCGCTGCGTTGCCACCACCACCGGGGCCGCCGCCCCGCTCCGCACCCGGCACTCGACACCGGAACTCATAGACATAGGCGAGATCATCGCCGGCCAGCCTCGCGGCGGCATCAAGATGGGCCTGGGCCTCCGGAGTCACCGGGCTCTGGTCCTGTGCCCCGATGGCCACCGCCACGCCCGCCACCGGTACCGCCACCAACGCGATCAGCGTCAACAATCGCTTCATCATCCCCCTGCCTCCTGCGTACGAGACGCTCTCGCGTCCGCATCGCGTTTACAGCCCGGGGAGCGGGCAAACCCGGTGACGACCGGGAGTCCCGGCGGCAGGTGTGAACGCGTGGGTTGACGACCACGGCCGCCGCCGTTGACCGGCTACTTGATCTGGGCTCGCGTATTGCGGCTCCGCGCGTCGACAGCCATCAGCAGGGGCGGCAGGAGCAGGAAGTCCGCGACGAGCGCGAGGACAACCGTTGTGGTCACAAGAAGTCCGAGCGACCAACTGATCTGGAAACCGGAGGTGGCGAACACCGTGAAGCCGGCGGACAGGACCACGGTGGTCGTCAGCAACGCCTGACCCACGGTGCGGAAGGTGGCGCGGACGGCGTCGGCCGCTGACCGGCCTTCACGCCGGGACTTCTGGTACTCACACAGAAAGTGAATCGTGTCGTCCACGATGATTCCGAAGACGATGGCGACCATCACCGATGATGCAATACCTACGTGACCCACGAGGTAGCCCCACAAGCCGAAGCTCATGACCGCCGGCAGGAAGTTCGGCACGAGGCTCAGCAGGCCGAGCCGCACGCTCCGGAACACGAAGATCAGCAGGAACGAAATGAGGGCCATGGCGGTGATCGTGCTGCCCAGCATGCTGTCGATGCTGCGCTGCGATACGTGCGCGAACATCACGCTGAGTCCGGAGGCCTCGCCGGCCAGGCCGGGCGCGTTGGCTTCGAGCCACGCCTGCGCGCGCGCATCCAGCCCGCGCAGCTCCCGGGACCAGGAACCGCTGGTGCCGACCACCATCCGCGTAGCCGACTTGGCGATATCGATGCGATCGTTGAGGTCGCTTCCGAACGGAAGCGAGAGCTCATACAGCAGCAGGTATTGCGCCGCCAGGTCGCCGTCGTCAGGCAGGCGATCGAAGGCGGGATCGTCGCCGTTCATGTTCCGGTTCAGACGCTTCATGATGTCCGAGAAGACCTGGACGTGCGTCACCTCGGGCTGCTCCCGGAACCACTGACCGAAAGCGTCTATCCGACCCAGATAGGCGGGGTCGGTAATCCCGCCCTCGCGCCCCGAGTCCAGCGAGTACTCCAGCGTGTCGAGGCTCGTGAGGTTCGCGCCGACGAAGTCGGAATGACGCCGGAACTCGTAACCCTCGTCGAAGTACTCCGTCGGGTTGTCGCTCAACTCGACCAGCGGCACGCCGGCCGCGAGGATCACCGCGCCCGCCGCGACGGACCACAGGAGAACCCGCCGCCGCCCGACGACGAAACCGCCGAGGCGGTCGAGCGCGGCGGTTGGCCCGCCGACGGCGCGGTTCGCCCGCATCGGGAGCAGCGCGAGCAACGCCGGCAGCAGCGTCATGGAGTAGACGAAGGCGCAGAGCACGCCGAACGCGACGTAGTTGCCCAGGTCGTGAAACGGCGGCGCGTCGGCGGCGTTCAGGCTGAGAAAACCAATCCCGGTGGTGACCGACGTCAGGAATATCGGATAGGTGTTGACGCGGTAAGCCTCCGCGATCGCGGCTCGCCGGTCCAGCCCGCGTCTGAGCCCCAACAGGACCGTGCTCACGACGTGAATGGAATCGGCGACGGCAATCACCATGACGATGATCGGGACGCCTGAACTCGCGGGGCTGAACACCGCGCCCGTCCAGCCGGCAAACCCGAGGGTGGTGCCGACGGCGAAGGTAAGCACGGCAACGACCGCCGCCGTGCCCAGGACCGAGCGCAGCAGCAGGGCCGCAAGGACCACGATGATGAGGAACACGAGCGGCGTCCGCGTCTGGAGATCCTCCGCCGTGGCCTGCGCGAACGCCCGGTGCATCGGAACGTCGCCGGTCACGTAGTAGTCGACCTCGGGATGGGCGGCGCGAGCCTCTTCCAGCAGCGAGTCGAGATACCCGTTGATCTCGACCACCGCCTCGTCCTGATTCTCCGGAAGCACGAAGTTGATCACTACCCCGGCCGCGCGCCCGTCCCCGGCTACCAGGCGTCCGACGAGTTCCACGGAGTCCAGGGCGATCGATTCGATCCGGGCCAGATCCGCATCGCTCAGTGAGGCCGCGTCCTCCACCAGCGGAGCGACGATAAGGTCGTCCTCGCCGAATGCCTCGCTGTGACTGAAGTTGGTGAGAGAGTCGACCCGGCTGGAATACGGCGCACCCCACGCAGCCTCCGTCAACTCCACGACGGCGCCCAGCGCCTCCCGCGTGAACACGGAGCCCTCGCGAGGCGCGACCGCGATCAGGGCGCGGTCGCTGGTCGAAAACCGGTTCTCCATGGCCTGGAAGGCGAGGAGTTGCGGATTGTCGTCCCGGAAGAGAACGAGATAGTCGTTGGTGACACCGATGAAGCGGGCGCCTCCCCCCGCCGCCAGCATCAGCAGCAGCGTGCCGGCGACGACCATCCACCGGTAGCGGAAGGTAGCTTCGACGTAGCGGTCCAGCCGTGAAGAACTCATCGCCTCAGAAGTTATAGATCAGGCTCATGTCGATGAAGCTGTCCCGTCGCATCTCGTAGAAGACATCGCGTTCGTCCAGGCTGAGAATGGCCACGCCTTCCGCCCGCACGGACCAGTCGTTCGCGAGGCGCCGGCCGAATTCCAGTGCCAGCAGCCGGTTGGCCCGAGTGGCATCCAGCAGCACGCTGGCCGTGAACTCGGTGCTCTGGACGTCGTTGAACGCGAACCGCGTCGCAAGGAAGATGTCGTTCTCCAGGGTGTTCGGCGTCCGGCTCGGTGTCGCGGTGGGGCCGCGGCTGTCGTAGCTCCATTCCCCCAGCAGAGTGACGTCGATGGCCGATCCCGCCACGCCGTAGAGACTGTACTCCCCACCGAGCACCGAGGCGAAGTAAACCTGCTCGATGCCAAGAAGGTTCCGTGCGCCGGTGCGCTGAATGGCCTCCGCCTTCAACAGCCCGGCCCCGGCGGTCACCTGGAGGTCGGCGCCGAACTGGCGTATCGGCGCGTAGTGCTGAACCAGGACCGGCTGGCCATCGGTTCCGCCGGCGGGAAAGAAGAAGGGTTCCCGGCTCGTCCCATCGAAGAAGCTGGCGCCCAGATCGACCAGACCCACGCTGTGGCTGTACCGCGACGCCACGTCGAGCCGCCAGCGACCGGCCGAGCTGTCGTACTGAACGTTCTCATGGTCGACGAGCACGGGCAGGCGCAGGCGCCCCCGGCTTCCCGGAAAAGTGCGGGCCCGGTGCCCCGACATGCCCAGCACTTCCAGCGTCCCCCACTCACCGAACCAGGTGAGGTGAGCCATCGGCTGTCCCAGCTTGGCCTCTCCGCCCGGATGCTCGACGAAGTCGACCTGGTTGACGATATCGACCAGGGGCTGCGACTCGACGACCCCCCAGGACACCTGTCCCACCCCGAGGCGCGCCTCCCAGCCCCCGCCGCCAACGTCGCCGAAGAGCAGAAGATAGGCCTCCCGCAGATCGAAGTGGGTGCGCCGCGGGTCCGCGTGGTCGTACCGAAAGAAGGGCGCTGCGGTGAACCGCTGGCCGTTCACGTTCTCCACGTACAGGGTCGCTTCGGCGGCGCCGCCGGTAGCCAGCGAGCGCTGCGCGGGGAACGCCGGAGCAGCGGGAAACCCCCGGCTCTCCGCGCTCAGGCGCCCGGAGAAGCCGACCGTGAGCGGCGTCTCCTCTTCGTCGTCGTTGGCCTGTGCGGCAACCGTCGCCGCGGATGCCATCGCCCAGATCGCGCAGACCGCGCCCAGCGTCGCGCAGCGCAGCGCGGTTCGGTGTCGCATCACCGGGCTCGTCGCAAGCTCGTTTGCGTGAAGTCGCTGTCCTCGAGTCCCGTGCCGAAATCGTAGTCGGTCCAGTTGAGCACCGTGCTCTTCCCGGTCAGATGATTCACCATCTCCATCTCGCCCGCCCGCCAGTAGCGGTCCAGATACTGGTTGTAGTTCGAGAGGGTGAGCGTTTTCAGGTGATCGTCCTTGCGGTCGTAGTACTCCACCTTCCGGGTGCGAAGCTCGTCCTTGTCACGCCAGACCACCTGGCGGCGGTAGTTGGACCGCTGGTCCACCGGAACCCGCTCCGTGACCGTGCACGTCGACTCGCCGCAAGGCTCGTCACGTACGTATCGGTAGGTGAACTTCTCGACTTCCGGCGGCGTCATGTCCTCGTACGCGAACTCGCTGCCCATGAACGACCCTGACCGGTTGGCCGAATTGATGCGCTTCACGCGGCGCAGGGCGGGGAGATAGATCCATTGATCGTCCGCGTCTTCGCGATGGGCGTGGACGAGAAACGCGGTTCCCCTGACGTCGCCGGGATTGTCGAACACGAACAGGCTCTTGTCGCCGTCGTCGGGCACCTCGAGAACCTGCACCCGCAGCTCGCGCCGGCTCTCCTGGCCCTGCCGGTTGCGCAACACCATGACCTGGGTGGCCGTGAAGTCGCCGAACCCTTCCTCCCGGGCCCGCGCATCCTCGGCGATTGCGAGTCCCGCCTCTTCGGGAGTCTGGGCGCCGGCAGGAACCGGCGCGAGTGCGCCCGGCCACGCCACGAGCACGCCAAGCAGGAAAAGACAGCAACGGGCAGGCACGGACCGTGATTGACTACGTGCGGGCATCAGCGGTTTCTCCGGTTGTTGTTAGGGAAACTGGCTCACCATCGGCTCGATCGGTCCGACTGCACTTCGTCCGGAAGGTGATAGGAGAATCTGGTCTCGCCGAGGTCGGCCAGATCGAGAATATGCAGGAAGTTGCGCCGGCTCCTCGCCTTGCCCCACGCGGGAAAGAGCCTTCCCATGCCTCGTTGGAACCGGACCTTCGTTCTCAACCACGGCAGCAGCGGCATCCCATGCCGCGCCGGAAAACGCAGCGACTCCGCCCTTGCGTCGCCGACAAGTTCACGAGACACACGAAAGATGTACTGCGCCGCCGCCTGACGCTTTGCGGGATCACGGACACCGACGACGACGGGAGCGCTGTTGACGATGCAATGGGCCAGCGCAACGGCATCGAAGTCGGGTTCCGGCTCGCAAGCAGTGGCCACCCGGAGCAGGTGCAACCCCTCGGCCTTGTTGTGAAACAGGAGCGCCTCGGGGGCGCCCATGATCCAGGCGGTGTAGGACCAGATCTCCATGAGCCCGGCGCGGTCGTCATCGTCCAGCAACGCTCCGAGCATCTCGGAGCATTCGATCATCCGCGCGGAGAAGGCGGCCGCCGCCAGAGTCGTGTGCGCCGCGCTGACCGGCATGCCCCAGGCGTCGTAGTCCCATTCCTCCGCGTCCTGAAACAGCCAGCGGACGCGCGCATGCACCATGCGGATGCGCATCGTGAGCTTCCAGCCGTCGCCCGACGGCTCGACGCCACCCGGCATGAAGATGTCCAGCAGGTGTCGGATGTTCTGCTTCAGGCGCCGGACGCCGTCGTCGATCAGCCGCCCCGTTATGGCGAACGACTTGCTGATCATCGTGGCGAAGCCTTCCACGATGGCGCCCGCCACGAAGGCCGCCAGAACGTGATCCGAGTTCCTGAGAAAAGCCTGGCACCCGCGCTGCCCCGCCATGGGGTCGTACCACGCGGGCACGGTGGTCGCTTCCTGGATCAGGTCCTGCAGGCTCTGGGGCGCGTCGCGCAGGACGCGCTCATCCAGCTCGATCGCCCCGCCGATCAACCGTGCCGCCTCCTTGCCGTCCAGACCTCCCAGGTCCTTCATGACGGCATCGGCCAATGGATCGCCGACCCACAGGTGGGCGACGTACCGCGCCGCGAGCCCGGGATCAATCAACCGGGCCTTTTCGTAGCCGGGTACGAAGGCCGATGGAACCTGCAGTTCGCCGCCCGGGGCCGCTTCCCTACTTGTGCCTGTGCCGTTCACGCCGTCTGCTCTGCCTGCCGTTTGATGCTAACACCATGCGCCGCGCAATGACGGAGGTCCGCCGCTACCGCCCGGCGCCGCCCGATGTGGACGCTCCGGCCGGCTGCAGGTGGGTGATCGACTCCGTCACGCTGTCGATCTTCTCGCGGGAATAGAAGATGGGGACGTAGCGGTCGCTAGCCCACACGTCGAACAGGTCGCGGTAGTGGGGATTGTCCGGGTCCCCCGACTGCCCGGGGGTGTTCAGACCGACCGAGTTGTCCCAGTCGGCGGTGTCGGTGATGAGCATGAAGGACGCGCCGGAGGTCTGGTTGTCGCCGTTGCCGGTGTTGTGGACGGTGCCGCCGTACCCGCCGCGCGGCAGCGGGCCGACATCGAGACGGCGGCGCAGGTCCTCGTTCACCGCGGCGCTCATCGGGTGGCGAATCAGGGCGTGCTTGAAGCGCTCCCCGCCGTAGCGCCACGTCGTGGTCTCGGCGGTGCCGAAGCGCTCCTCGAGACTGTCGAGGGCCGCCGCCAGCGCGTCGCGCAGCACCCGGTCGCGCCCGGCGATGGGATCGTCGCCGAAGCGGCCGTCGGGCGCCGTCAGCCAATCGATCATCCGCTTCGTGTTGATGCCGCCGATGTAGTCACGCACGGACTCCGGCACCACCACGTCGCGCACGGCGGCGCGCAGCGCGCGGTTCCAGCTCACGTAGATCGCGGCTTCGACCGAGTCCTTGTCGAGCACGGCGTCCCAGTCGAGCAGCATCTCGCGGGCGCGGGCGGAACGGTCGTCGAGCCCCGGGACATCGCGCAACAGCGGGACCAGGTTGCGCGCGGCGACCGAGACCTCGTCCATCTGGAGGCGCATGTTGTCGATGACGGTCATATGCCGCGCGTTCGCAAGCACTTCCTCGACGCGCGCGGCGCGCATCTGGTCGCCCCAGGTGTAGTGGAGCGCTTCCCAGTGGGGATACGTCGCCGGGTTGTCCAGCAGCACGTAGTTGTTCGCGGTCCCGAAGTACCCCTTCGCCGGGTTATGGACGCTCGGCAACGCCTTGATCGGCAGGAAGCCATCCCACTCGTAGCGTCCGTCACCCGGCACCGGCACCAGTCCGCTGTGGTACGGCCGGATGGGCGACACTCCCACCGCCTGGTAGCCGATGTTGCCGGCCCGATCCGCCCAGACCATGTTCTCCGAGGGGATCCGGCTGTAGTTGCACGCCTCGACGAACTCCTCCCAGGTGGTTGCCTGGTCCATCCGGAGGCTTGCCAGGTACGGCGCCGAGCCGTAGTCGAGCCACGCCGCGCGGACGGCGTAGGCCACGTTGTTCGCGGTGTCCTCGTAGACGACCGGGCCGTGGCGCGTGTACTTCAGTTCCACTTCCGCGTCCGCGTCTCCCTGCACGGCGATCGTTTCGGTCCTGACCGTCATCGACTCCCAGTCGCCCAGGTAGCGGTACTGGTTCGGGTCGGCCGGATTGGTCTCGTAGACGTACAGGTCCTCGTTGTCCTGGCCGAAGACCGTCAGCCCCCAGGCGCCATGCTCGTTGTGGCCGATCGAGACACCCGGCAACACCGGCTCTCCGCCGCCGATGACGTTCCATCCCGGCGCCACCAGGTGGACCCAGTAGCGGAGCGATGGCGCCGACTGTGCGCGGTGCGGGTCGTTCGCCATGATGGGATAGCCGCTCAGGGTCCGCGTCCCGTGCACCACCCAGTTGTTGCTGCCGATGGCGTCCCGCTCCTGCCCCTGGAGGTCCATCTCGGACGGCATCGCCGCCGCCAGCCGCTCGAACGTCTCGGGGTCGCCCCGGTAGGCGACGGTGATGTCCTCCGGCTCGAAGCGGACGGGCCTCCGATGGGCGCGGTAGCGGTCGAGGATCGCGTCCGACAGGAGCGACGCGTCGATCGCCGGATCGAGGGACAGGTCGGGATTCCCAATGAAGTAGTTCAGTTCCTTCACCGCGTCGGGCCCGAGTTCCGCGACGGCCCGGGCACGGTCGATCTCCGACGTCACGTTGGCGACCAGCCCCTGATGGCGCGACACGACGACTTCCGGCGTCCAGCGCCCCGGCGTGATGCCGAGGAGCTGGAACTCGATGGGGAGCAGGTCCGGCTCCTGCTCCGTCCGGGCGACATAGGCGTTGATGCCGTCGACGAACGCCGGAATGATGGTGTCGCCCCGGTCGTGGTAGTGGCGCATCTCGGTCGTCATGTCGCCGCGGAACCGGAACAGCCGGGCGCCGATGTCACGCTCCAGCTCGCGCGGCCCGAGGATCTCGGCCACCGTGCCGGTCGCCTGGCGACGCCACATCTCGAACTGGAACAGCCGGTCGCGCGCCGCCGCGTAGCCCTGCGCGAAGAAGAGATCGTGCTCGTTCTCCGCGTAGATGTGCGAGATCCCCCACCGGTCGGTCACAATCTCGACCGGGGCCTGCAGACCGGGGGTCCGCAGCGTTTCGGTCGCCCCATCCTGGGCCGCCGCCGGCGTGCCGAAGTCGCCCCCGCCGCCGGTCAGCAACAACGTGCAGATCGCCGCGGCGCCGACTGCGATCCGCCTTCTCAAGAGCCATGCCATAATGCAACTCTCCCAATTCGCGCGGGCTTTCCGGCATTATAGCGACCCATAGAGACGCCATGGCTGACGAGTCACTGCCGCCGCGGAACCCGCTCCTGGCCTCGGAGGACTGGTGGGCGGTCTGGATGGCGGGCCTGCTGCTGGCCGCCACGGTCGCCGGCCTTGTCGCCTTCGTCCCCGGCGTCGGCCGCTGGAACACACTGCCCTTCGAGGCGTTGGCCGGTCGCGAATGGGGTCTGCTCGCGCTCGGCCTGGGCCTCGCATCGCTCACTGCGGCGGCGGTGCAGGTGATGTCGGGCGACGGCGCCCGCCAGGCGGCGGCGTTCGTGCCGCTCTTCGTGTTGGCCGTGATTGCCTACACCCTGGCCAATCAGGCGGGCATCCGGGCGGCCGGCTTCGGCTATGCCTTCTGGGCGCTGCTGATCGGCCTCGTGATCGCCAATACGGTCGGCCCGCCGGCGTGGCTGCGGCCGGCGATCCGCGGCGAGCTCTACATCAAGACCGGTCTGGTGCTGCTCGGCGCCGAAGTGCTGTTCGGCAACATCCTCAATCTGGGGTTGCCGGGACTGTTCGTCGCGTGGTTCGTCACGCCGGTCGTCATCATCTTCATGTACCAGTTCGGGACGCGTTTCCTCGGCATGGCAAGCCGCTCCCTCGTCATCATCATCGCTGCGGCGACGTCGGTCTGCGGCGTGTCGGCGGCCATAGCAGTAGCCGCCGCCGTCCGCGCCCACAAGCAGGAACTGACCTTGGCGGTAGCCATGTCGCTCATCTTCACGGTAGCGATGATGGTGCTGATGCCGCTTGGCGTCCGCGCCGCCGGCATCGATCTGGTGGTTGGCGCCGCGTGGATCGGCGGCACGGTCGACGCGACCGGCGCCGTCGTCGCCGCGGGCGCGCTGCTCGGCGAGCAGGCGGAACAGATCGCGGCCGTCGTCAAGATGATCCAGAACACGCTCATCGGCGTCGTGGCGTTCCTGGTTGCGGTGTTCTGGGTGACCCGGATCGAGGCGACCGGCGCGCGCAAGCCCGACGCCATGGAGATCTGGTACCGCCTGCCGAAGTTCATCATCGGCTTTGTGGCGGCGTCGCTGGTCTTCTCGTTCGTCCTCACACCGTCGCTCGGGGAGACGCGCGTCGCCGGCGTGCTTGATCTGACGTCCGACCTGCGCGGCTGGCTCTTCTGTCTGGCCTTCGTCAGCATCGGCCTGGAATCCAGCTTCCGCGAGCTGGCCCGCCGCGCCGGGGGCAGCCGTCCCCTCCAGCTCTACGTCACCGGCCAGGCGTTCAATCTCGTGTTGACGTTGCTCGCCGCATACCTTGCGTTCGGCGGGATCCTGTTCGATCGGCCCGTGGTGGCGGACGCTGCCGGCGGGGCGGACGGGGCGGCCACCGTAATCGAAGCGAACGTCGACGCCGGGCGCGACGCGACGGGACTCTTCTACACGGAAGTGGACGGGTGGCAGGGGCTGGTGGCCAAGGCGGAGAAGTAGCGGGCCCGCCGGCGGCGTGGGACTGCCAGTCTGGTGCGCCGGCCTCCAGGCCGGCATTACCATAACCAACCGGCGCACCCTCAGGCGCCGGCGGCGTGGGACTGCCAGCCTGGTGCGCCGGCCTCCAGGCCGGCATTACCATAACCAACCGGCGCACCCTCAGG
>CAZWUJ010000022.1:0-11897 GCA_964636705.1 uncultured Vicinamibacteraceae bacterium | reverse complement strand
CGCCGGCGCGGAGGCGGCGGAAGTACTCCACCTGAAACTCGCGCACGTTCCGGTTGTGCTCGCGCAGCGTGCGCGCAAAGGCGTGCGTGCCGTCGTTGCGGCTGACGAAGTAAAGGTAGTCGACGTCGGCCGGAGCGAGGGTGGCGCGCAGCACGGCGAGCCCCGGCGCCGCGATCGGGCCGGGCGGCAGCCCCCCGTAGCGATAGGTGTTGTAGGGGGAATCGAACTGAAGGCTGTCGCGGGTCAGGTTCCCGTCGTAGACGCCGGCCAGCGTCAGCGCGTAGATGACGGTCGGATCGCTCTGAAGCGGCATGCCGATGCGGAGGCGGTTGTTGAAGACGGCCGAAACCAGCTCATGTTCGGCCGCCTGTCCGGTTTCCTTCTGTATGACCGAGGCAAGCGTCACTGCATCCCGCACCGTCAGGCCGCGTTCTGCGGCACGCGCGCGCAACCCGGAGTCGAATGCCTCGCGGAACTGTGCCACCATCGCCTCCACGAGGTCGCGGGCGGTTGCGTCACGCGGCAGTGAGTAGGTCTCCGGGAACAGGTAGCCCTCGAGGTCGGTGGCGTCCGGATCGAGATCGGCGACCAGCGACGGGTCCGAGGCCGCCTCCAGGAAGGGGGCCGCCTCGCCGAGACCGGACGCCTCGAAGACCGCCGCCATCTCCGGCAGCGTCAACCCCTCGGGAAAGGTGATCGGCCGAAGGAAGACGCGGCCGTCCGCGATCGTGGCAACGACATCGAGGGGTGCGACCGGCGCCTCGAAGAAGTACTCTCCCGCCTGCAACTCACGATCGCGGCCGCTCCGCCAAAGCGCGAGGCGGAAAGTCAACTCGTCCGCCACGACCCCGGCCTCCACGAGCCCCGCCGCGATCTCCTGTGCCCCCTGGCCGGGCGCCACGTCGACGAACACGCCGCCGGCCGGAACGCCCGCATGGGCTGTGGCAAGACGCCTTTCCAGTTCCTGCCAGGCGTAGAATCCGGCCGCGCCGGCGAGCAGCGCCAGCACGAGCAAGGCGAGCAGCAGCCGCCGTAGAAGCCGCCACATCAGCTACCACCCCCCGCGTCGAGATAGTCCTGCAGGATGACGGCGGCGGCGGCGGCGTCGAGGCGACGCTTGCGGCGGCGCCAGTCGGGCTCGCGCGCGGCGAGGCGCTGATCCGCTTCGACGCTGCTGAGGCGTTCGTCCTGCAGCGCCACCGGCAGGGCGACCGACTGTCGAAGCGCCTCGACGAACGTGAGGACGCGGGCGGTCTGCGCGTGGACGCCGCCATCGAGCCGGCGCGGCAACCCGACCACGACGCTCTGCAGCCCATCCGACTCGGCCGCGAGCGCAGCCACCTCTCCGGCCACCGCCCCCGCACGAACGCCAGTTGAGCCGGTCGGCGCAATAGTCCGTAACGGACGGGCCAGGGTGCCGGTCGGGTCGCTCACGGCAAGACCGATGCGCCGTTCGCCGTAGTCGATTCCCAGAATGCGCATGCGCAATCACCCGAGGTGGCGGCCGTGATCGCCCTGCTCCGATCACTCAGCCTACGTCCCGACCGCCGGAGGTGTCCACCCAAACGCCGATCCGTTAATATGGCGTTGCACTCACGTAACGGGGAAAAAGCCTGATATGTCGAGCAAGACCCGCGTCACCGTCCTCCTCGCCGCCGTTTCCGTAGCCGCCTTCACGCTGATTGGCGGCTACCTGGCACGTGTCTCCGCCGGTGAGGACACGTACCGGCACCTGCGCGTCTTCGAAGATGTCGTATCGCTCATCTCCAACAACTACGTTGAGGAGGTGAACCTCGACGAGGTGATGGACGGAGCGCTGCGCGGCATGGCGGAGGGACTCGATTCCGACAGCGCCTACCTGGCGCCCGCGGAGGCGGATCGGATCGAGCGGGGCGAGCCGCTGCCAGCCGGCCGGATCGGCCTGGAGGTTACCCGCCGCTACTACCTCCAGGTAGTAGCCTCCCAGGAAGGCTCGCCGGCAGCCGACGCGAGCATTCTGCCGGGCGACTTCGTCCGCGCCATCGACGGCGAGCCGACGCGGCTTCTCTCGGCGATCGAAGGGCAGCGGCTGCTCCGCGGCGAGCCGGGGACGGAGGTGACGCTGTCCCTGATCCGCGGCAGCACCCAGGAACCGTACGACATCACGCTGACCCGCGAGGCCCTGACCTCCCCGCCCGCCGCGGGACGGATGCTGGCCGAGGCCGGCGCGGGCATCGGCTATCTGCGCATTCCGGCGTTCGACGACGACGCCTCGGAACAGATCGCCGACGCCGCCGCGCAGTTGGAGGACAGCGGCGCGACGCACCTGATCGTGGACCTCCGCGGCGCCGCGGAGGGAACCTTCGACGGAGCGATCGACGCCGCCGAACTGTTCCTTGCGGACGGAGCCATCGCGGTGCGCGAGGAGCCGGGCGACGCGCAGCAGACGATCGAAGCGGACGGTGACGGCGCGGCAACCGTTACTCTCCCCGTCACCCTGCTGACCAACTACGGCACCTCGGGTCCGGCGGAACTGTTCGCTGCTGCGCTGCTCGATCGTGATCGGGCCACATCCGTCGGCCAGCAGACGTCCGGGCGGACCAGCCTGCAACGCCTCGTTCGGCTCCCCGACGGCGCGGGCCTCTGGATCTCCTGGGCGCGCTACCTGAGGCCGTCCGGGGATGCCATCCACCCCTTCGGCCTCCAGCCGGACGTACCCGTGGAGCTCACCCTGCCGGAACTGGGCGAGCCGCTGCCGGATGAGGACGCGGTTCTCGACCGGGCGGTCGCGGAGGTCACCGGCGCCGTTTGACGCCCGTGACCGGTATGCGCGATCATGAACTTCGTTGCCGTTTCTGAACTCTAGGCGCGTAGCTCAGTTGGTTAGAGCGCCTGCTTGACATTCGGTACACTTCCGCGCGATAAGTGCAACGAAGCCCGCATTTGTTGAGGGAATCGCGAGCAGAGCCCGTCAGAAAACGTCAGAAAACGGCTCTGTGCATCAGAAACGGCTGGCAGTCCGGCTGGCACAGATCCGGTAGCTCGCCGAGGACCACGACGGCGGAGTTGTCGCGTGGGTCGGGGTGCTGGATTATCAAGGGCGATGTACTCTCGGCCGTCCACCTGGTAGGTCAGCGGTGAGCCCGACTGCGGTGCCGGCATGGGGGCCGCGCCCGACATCCTGGCCGCTCGCCTTGTCGTACGCCCGCAGCATCGCCACGCGGCCCGCGTCAGTGCGGAGCCGGTCGACGCCGCGGCCGGTGAGGCTAGCGCCTACGGCGCGCTGCAGGTCGGGGGCGGCCAAGCCGCCAGCGGACGGCATCTTCCCAGATCCGAGCGATTCGAGACGTCGACGTTGGCCCGCGCTACCGTCCCTGGACCAATCTCCTATCCATCCGGAAACTCTTCCCGTAGCGTTTCGGCTATGCGGCGCATCTGACGAACCGCGTCGTCGACCACCCCGTCCCGTTCGGCTCCGGTCATGAGGCGAATCGGAACGTAGAGCCAGTCGTCGTGTTCCTGCGCACTGTCGAACAGTCTCGCGGCCTCCTGGCTCGTCGCCCCTATACCAGAATTGGAGGAACTGGTGTTGTGTTCCGACCAAATCGGCGTGATACCCCAGTCGCGCCATGCCGTCAGATCGACGCCCAACCACGCGTCGAACACCGAATGCAGGCGCAGGTAGCGCCCCGTAGCCCAGTACGTATTCCCCTGTCGCAGACCCGTCGTTGTGGCAATACCGTCCGCTACAAGACGACCAACGATCTCTTCGATCAACTCGATGTAGTTGATCAGGCGGCGCGCCACGTTTACGTCAGTGACCTCGTCCTGACGCAACGGTAGGAACTCACCGACGTTCATCTGATCGGTCAACCCGCGAAGCTGGACGATGTCCTGTCGAAGCACCGAGTGCCCTCCGTCCACGGCGGCTTGCTCCAGGGTTCCCAGAACGTGCTTCCAGCTCGTTATCACCAAGGCACGATTACCGGCCGACGCCCAAGTGATCGAAGCCGTCGAGGATTCACTTCCGAGCTCGACCGCGCTGCGCCTGCACCTGTCTCTCAGCTCGCCCCAGAGACTGTGGACTCGCTGATGCGGCACGATGAAGACGAGCGCGGACGACATGTCTTCGGGTAACGCATCCAGGTAGGCGACCGGCTGTGCATCAGTCAGCCCGGCCCAGAACTTGTTCTCGACGAGGATCCGCACCACGCCACCGCCGTCACGGATCGTGAGATCCGGGGAATGATCACCGTGCTGTTCTTCGGCAGCGATTCGTCCTGGCGTGAACGCGGCGATGCCGGTGCGTCCCACGACTTCAACGAACGCCTGAGCGATATCCGCCGATTCGTTAAGGACGTATGCGAGCGCTCTTGTCGCAACCGGCTCTTCGCCAATCGAGGCGATTCGGGGAATGAGGTGTCCGAGCAGACTCATGGTCGATATCTCCTATTCGACGACGAAGTCCCGGCGATCCCGGTACAGCCGCGCGCGGTTGATGATGTAGTCGTCGGAGTCAAAGTCCATTTCGGCGCAGGGGGTCATGACCCAGTACTTGTGCTCGCCGATGAAGAGGTAGGTGGACGATCGGCCGCAGAATCGGCCGTCGACGCCTTCGCCATCGGTGAGGCGCTTGCATATGGCCTCCATCAACGGACGCTGGTTGTCGCGTTTGACGAAGACGTACTCGTGCGGCCACGTCTCTCGCCACGTCACCGCCTCGTGCCAAGGCGCCCGCTCGATGAGCGCAGTCAGCGTCGGCGTGACTCCGGCTTTTGTCGGACCGACCCCGACCGGGCTGAGCACGTGGTCCCCGGTGCGACCCATCGGTTCTGCCTGATCCGCCAGTAATCCGAAGCCCGCCGGTGGTGATGGAGCCATACGATGCCGTGGGGCATTATAGCATAGTCCATGACGACCGCCGCTTGCCACGGAGGCTGGTCGCGTTCGGCGCTCAGCCCGGCGAGTTCGCCCCGTTCCGCCGGCCGCCGGCCGGGACCAAGGCACACGGGGGGACCCCGTCCCGTTCGCCCACCGTCGGCGCTGGCTCATGACACCGATCGGCGGAACTACGTTGTCCTGCAAGACGAAACCCGCGCCGAGCTGTACATCGACGCACGCGAGGCGGCGGAGAACAAGGCGCTGTTCGATGCCCTACACGCCGAGCGGTTGGCGATCGAGGCCGACTTCGGAGGCGCGCTCTCGTGGCAACGCCTCGACGACAAGCGCGCCTCGCGCATCAGCGTCGCGGTGCCCGGCGGCTGGGCGGATAACCAGACGTGGGCCCTCCGCGATTGAACAGACCGTCAGCGCCATGCAGCGCCTCTACCGGGCACTCTCGCCTAGAGTTGCCGCAGCCCGGGGAGCCTCGGTCTGATGCTCATCAAGCAAGGCTTCAGCACAGAGTGACGTCGATGAGCGCCGCCTTTCGACGCCCTGGTAAATCACCGTGACCGAATTCGATCCTCGGCCGCTGACGCCTGCAGAGCGAACCGGCGATGTTGAGGGCGACCGCAGGACGAGCCAGATCACTGATCCGATCATGGGGCATCTGAGCGACACGGCCGCAAGAACCGGACCGTGAATGCCGTGACAGCCTGTGACTGGCCATGGGTCTGGTGTCACAGGGAGTGTCACAGCCTCCGTCACACCTGCCGTGCAAGAGAACCCCCGTACTCATTGGCCAAACTGCAACTCTCGATCCCCAACCGGATCCACAGATGGAGTCGGGGAAAAGACGGGAGCGACCCACCGGAAAACTGGCGTTTTCCGGTCCCGGCCCTGTTCCTCCGTCACACCTGCCGGGTCGGGTCGCTCCCCTCTAATTCTTCCATCCTGGAAGGGTCCCTGCGTTGGTGAAGGGCGGAGTGCCACACGACGTTGACTCGGGTCACCTGTCACCGATGCTGTTCGTCGAGTATCGTCGAAAGCGCCGCCCAGTAGTCCGCCACTGCCATACACCAATCGGACAGGTCGCGTTCTGAAACGTAGAGATCATCTCCCGCGAGCGGCACAGAAAGAGAGGATGCGAGCACGGCCGCACGACCGGATCCCGACATGCCGCCCTTCGCCAGTCCGTGGCTGCCGAGGAGGGGATCCTCGAACAGGTCGGGTCGCAGCGCTGCCAATTCCTTCGCAGCCGGCCCCGCACCGTGCTTGATTGCGTTCGCCGCGTTCCGGAGCTCGTAGAGCTTGCCGGCGGACCGGAAGTTCCGGCAGTCGACGCCCAGTCGCGCAAGCCGCCGTTCGAGTTCCGCGACCGGGAGCGATCCCTCGTCGTCACGAGCCAGTTCTCGTCGTAGGAAGTAGAGCTGCTGTTGCTCGAACAGGTGGTGGAGACCCACAGCAAGCAGATTCAGCACACCCTGTCGGACGCCCGACATCGTCTCGTAGTACTGGATGCCATGTTCCTGCGCCCACTCCGCGACGTCACCCATGTCGATCCCATCATCCGCGGGCATGGATCCGAGGCGCTCGAACTCCGCCTCGGTTGCCATTTCCGCTTCCTCGGCAATGCCACGGAACGCGGTCGTCACCTTTTCGAGCGCCCCAGCACGGAAGCCTTCAATCGCGCGAACATGAAACTCTCGAAAGTAGTGCGCCCAGAACTTCGCGTTCGGAATCATCTGTCGATGGTACACGGCCGACGTTGGGAGGCCTGACACGGCCCGCAGTTTGTCCTAAAGAGCCCGGAGCACCTTCGCTCACGGTCGACGGCGGCGAGCAAGGTCGTACCGTTGAGAGAGGCTGGCGGCTAGTTGTACGCTATCGGGTGGCTGAGAGCCAGCTTGCAGGCTCGCGAGTCCAGATGCGTTCGACCGGAGATCATGGCATGGAGCGACGAAGGTCGGCGAAGCCGGCGGGTAACGCCCGAGCGGTTCCAGACAGCGGGGCCACCATCGGCCACGAGGCCGAGTTGTGGGCGATGGCTGACGCGCTGCGCGGCTCGATGGACGCCGCCGAGTACAAGCACGTCGTGCTCGGCCTGATCTTCCTGAAGTACATCTCTGACGCCTTCGAGGAGCGTCACGCGGCTGTGGTCGCACAGTGGGGCGAGGACGCAGCCGAAGACCGCGACGAGTACATCGCCGAGAACATCTTCTGGGTGCCGACAGAGGCCCGCTGGGCGCATCTGCGGGCGCAAGCGAGGCAGTCGACGGTCGGGCTGACCGTCGATCAGGCGATGGCGGCCATCGAGCGCGATAACCCGGCGCTCAAGGACGTGCTGCCTCGGGACTACGCCCGCCCCGCGCTCGACAAGCGCCGGCTCGGCCAGTTGATCGACCTTGTCAGCAACATCCAGGTGGGCGACGAGGACGCGCGGTCCCGCGACGTGCTCGGCCGCGTCTACGAGTACTTCCTGTCTCAGTTCGCGAGCGCAGAGGGCAAGAAGGGCGGCGAGTTCTACACGCCGCACTGCGTCGTCAAGGTGCTGGTCGAGATGCTGGAGCCGTACCGGGGCCGGGTCTACGACCCGTGCTGTGGCTCGTCGGGGATGTTCGTACAATCGATCAAGTTCGTGCGAGCGCACGCCAGCGGCAACGGGAACGGCGGCAGGGGCCGGGCGGACATCAGCATCTACGGGCAGGAGTCGAACTACACGACGTGGCGGCTCGCGAAGATGAACCTTGCTATCCGGGGCATCGAGGGCCAGATCTCCCATGGCGACAGCTTCCACAACGACCGTCACCCGGACCTGAAGGCCGACTACATCCTCGCCAATCCGCCGTTCAACGTCTCGGACTGGGGCGGCGACCGGCTCGCCGACGGCAAGCGCTGGCGGTACGGCGTGCCGCCGAAGGGCAACGCCAACTTCGCTTGGGTCCAGCACATGGTCCACCATCTGGCCCCGGCCGGTGTCGCCGGCTTCGTGCTCGCCAACGGGTCGATGTCGTCGGGCCAGTCGGGGGAGGGAGAGATCCGGAAGAACCTCATTGAGGCGGATCTCGTGGACTGCATGGTGGCCTTGCCGGGGCAGCTCTTCTACTCGACGCAGATTCCGGCTTGCCTCTGGTTCCTGGCGCGGCGCCGACCGCGGGCCGGCGAGATCTTGTTCATCGACGCCCGCAAGCTGGGCCGGATGGTCGACCGCACGCACCGCGAGCTGACCGACGATGACATCGCCCGCATCGCAGGGGCTTACCACGCTTGGCGCGACGGCGCGACGGCCTACGAAGACCTTCCGGGCTTCTGTAAGAGCGCCCCACTCGACGAGGTACGCCGGCACGGGCACGTACTGACGCCGGGGCGCTACGTCGGTGCCGAGCCGCAGCTGGACGACGGGGAGCCGTTCGAGGAGAAAATGCGTCGGCTGGTCGGGGAACTGCAAGCGCACCAAGCCGAGGGTGCGCGGCTCGATGCCGCCATCGCCGAGAACCTGAAGGCGCTCGGCTTCGGGAGCAAGGTGCCTTGAGCAACTCCGACGAGCGCCGCTGGCAGCAGCGGCTCGAGAACTTCGGGACGGCTCTCGCGCAACTGACTAGCGCCTGCGAGCGCAACCGGTACGACGACCTGGAACGGGCCGGCCTGATCAAGACTTTCGAGTTCTGCTTCGAGCTATCGTGGAACGTCCTCAAGGACCTGCTCTACTACGAAGGGCACGAAGTTAAGGTGCCGCGCGCTGTGATCCGCAGGAGCTTCGAGGTCGACTACCTCGACGAGGACGACTGCGAAACCCTGCTCGACGCGCTGGAAAAGCGCAACCTGTTGAGCCACACGTACTGGGGCGACGTGGCGCGGGAAGCCGAGGCCCTGATCAAGGAACGGTACCACCCGGTCCTGCTGCGACTCTACCGGACTCTCGACGCCAAGCGGACGCCATGACGGACGGTCTCAAGGACCCGCATCGCGAGGCGATCATCGCCACGCTAGCGGCCAACGGCCGCGTGGAGCGGGCGGTTTTGTTCGGCTCTCGGGCGACGGGCACCAACACTGTGTCCTCGGATGTGGACATCGCCTTGTTCGGCGCCCGGCTGACGCTGACGGATCAGGCCCGTCTCGCCGCCCAACTGGAAGAGATTCCGATGGCGCAGTCCGTGGATCTTGTGCTGCACGACTCCGTACAAGACCGGGCGCTGCGGGACCATATCCGGCGTCAAGGTGTTGAGTGGTACGCGAGAACGCCTCAGCACGAAGGCTCCAACATCGCCTCGGAAGCCGGTTCTGAGTGGCCGGTTGTCACCGTCGAGAACCTGTCCGAGAAGGTCGCTATGGGTCCGTTTGGTTCCTCAATCAAGGTCTCGACGTTCGTGCCGGATGGCGTTCCCATCATCAGTGGCCAGCATCTTCACGGCGTCCGGGTCGACGAGACGCCCGGCTTCAACTTCATAACCCATGAACACGCGCAGCGCCTCGCGAACGCCAATGTTCGGCGTGGCGACGTGGTATTCACGCACGCGGGCAACATCGGGCAAGTCGCCTATATTCCAGAATGCTCGCGCTTCGAGCGCTACGTGATCTCGCAGCGACAGTTCTACTTGCGTTGCGACACCTCGAAGGCCATTCCTGAGTTTATCGCCCGATACTTTACTTCCGCCGAAGGGCAACATCAGCTTCTCGCCAACGCGTCCCAGGTCGGCGTGCCGTCGATCGCGCAGCCCGTCAGCTACCTTCGAACGCTTCAAGTTCCGCTCCCGCCCCTGTCCGAGCAGCGCACGATCGCGCACATCCTCGGCACGCTAGACGACAAGATCGAGCTGAACCGTCGGATGAACGCGACGCTGGAGGCGATGGCGCGGGCGCTGTTCCGGTCCTGGTTCGTCGATTTCGATCCGGTCCGGGCCAAGATGGACGGACGCGACACCGGGCTGCCGAAGGACATCGCCGACCTGTTCCCCGACCGGCTGGTAGACTCGGAACTGGGAAGGGTACCAGCGGGGTGGCCACTAGTGCCACTGCCGGAAGTGATAGAGGTCAATCCACCAAGACCACTGCGAAAAGGAAAGATCGCGCCGTATCTCGACATGGCCAACATGCCGACGCGTGGCCATGCGCCGGATTCCGTCATCCAGCGGCCGTTCGGCTCGGGAATGCGATTCGCCAACGGAGACACACTTGTCGCTCGGATCACCCCATGCCTGGAGAATGGGAAAACAGCCTACGTCGACTTCTTGCGGGACGACGAAATCGGATGGGGATCGACAGAGTACATCGTCATGAAGCCTAGAGCTCCACTGCCAAACGAGTTCGCTTACTGCCTAGCACGCGGTAGCAGGTTTCGGGATTTCGCGATTCGGAACATGAGCGGTACCAGTGGGCGTCAACGTGTACCCGCTACAGCTCTGCACGGATTCTCCATGCCGTTTCCTCCAGAGAGGGTCGCCGCAACATTCGGCCTTGCAGCCCGCACACTGTTTGCGCGAGCTGCCGATGCGCTCCGAGAATCTCGATCGCTGACTGCTTTGCGAAATACGCTGCTGCCGAGACTTGTTTCTGGAGAATTGCGATTGCACGTACATGGCCGCAATATCGGCAATGTGTCTCGTTACCAAGGAAGCAGGTGACTTGAACGTAGTTGGATGAGTGCGAATGAAACATCTTCATGAGGAATTCGCCACGTTCTTCGAGCAACCCAACCGGGTTACTTTGCGTGATTTATTGAAGGGCCACGTTGGTGAGTCGGACCATCTTGATTTCAAGGAGAAATGGCCTCCGCCGGGACCGAAGCTTGCGCGCCATGTGCTCGGGTTTGCCAATTCAGGCGGTGGCGTCTTGGTTCTTGGCGTCAAGGAACGGAACGACGGCTCCATGACAGCGAAGGGTCTGCCGACGCTGGCCGACAAGACGGACATATATGACGCCGTGACGACCTACCTTCCAGATGGACTTGAGTTCGACGTGCGCGACTTTTGCTACACGGAGTCAGAATACGACGCGATCAAGGGCAAGATGTTCCAGGTGCTATTTGTCGAGAACTGTCCAGAGCGTCTTCCGTTTCTTGCAAATCGAGACGGAGACGACATTAAGGCATCGGTCGTCTATGTTCGTGCTGGGACGTCCACGCGGCCAGCGACGCACGAACAGCTTCAGAGAATACTGAATCGGCGAATTGAGACCGGGCATTCGACGGAGCGAGAACTGACGCTGAGAGAACATCTTGACGAACTGAAGATACTTTACGATGAGAGAAGGCCGCTGACGTTTGCGTTAGCGATGGCATTTACAGGTGATCCACGCGACAACTATGGAAGTTTTGTTGATCGGATGATCGAGGCGAAGCAGCGTACGATTGAGCAATTGCTGCAACGGTGAGTCTACGGTACCAGAGGACTACTTCGTGAGAGATTCGGTCGTATGCGAATCGACCGTCGAAGCGGCTTCGGTTGGTTGGTTGGAGAACCTGGGTTGGGCCATCGCATACGGCCCGGACATCGCTGCTGCCACACCAATGGCGGAGCGCGACGACTACGGCCAGCTCGTCCTGGAGACGCGTTTGCGGTCCGTGGTCGCACGGCTCAATCCCGACCTTCCTAGCGACGCGATCGGTGACGCGCTGCGCCGACTGCTCCGCCCGACCGGGGCGACGCTGGAGGCCCGCAACCGCGACTTCCATCGGATGTTGGTCGGCGGCGTCACTGTGGAGTACGCCGACCAAGATGGCCGGATCCGCGGCGCGCAGGTACGCGTGCTCGACTTCGACGACGCGGAGGGCAACGACTGGTTGGCGGTCAACCAGTTCACCGTCGTCGAGAACCGGCATGAGCGGCGGCCCGACATCGTGCTGTTCGTCAACGGGCTGCCGCTGGGGGTCATCGAGTTGAAGAACCCTGCCGACGAGAACGCCACGATTCACTCGGCCTTCAAGCAGCTTCAGACCTACAAGGCGGAGATCCCGTCGCTGTTCGTCTTCAACGCCGCGCTCATTGTGTCGGACGGGCTGGAGGCTCGGATCGGCACGCTGACCGCAGGTTGGGAGTGGT
>CAZWUJ010000021.1:0-69140 GCA_964636705.1 uncultured Vicinamibacteraceae bacterium | reverse complement strand
GCCATTCTTGATAAGGTCAAGAAGTGTAAAGTCATTCTTGGGACAGACCACTAGATTCCAGCAGCATTCCGCTGCGGGCCGCAACCCTCAACATGCTCTGACTTGCACCGACGGTCGTCCCTCACGCGATCGCGAGACCCGCGGAAGCGAACCGTTGGAAGTCCGCCACGTTCGTCGTGGCGACCGGCGCGCCGTCCGCAAGAGCGGTCGCCGCAATCATGCAATCGATGATCGTCCCTCGGCGCCGTCCCGACTCGTTGAACAGACGTGCCGTGACTACCGCCTGATCGGGCGTAAAGTCCTGCCGGCGTGCGACGAGTCGTTCGGCCAATTCGAGGTCCCCAATGTCGAGAGGACCGCATAGGAACTCGGCCCACGCGACCGAACTCATGATGAGTGTTTCTCCCCTCTGGACCCATCCTCTCAGTTTCGCGTCTTCCAGCGTCCCGGGTATCAGGGCGCGAACGAGAAAGCTCGTGTCCAGATGAATCATCGTGGTTCGGCCTCAAGTCGCCTGCCGGCTGCCCTTCGCTCGGACTCCACATCCAGCGCCCACCGCTCCAGATCGACCTTGCGCGAACGCAGCGACGACTGAAGCTGGTCGAGCGCCGCCAGCGCGCCTCCAGCGGGTTGCCGCCTTGCCTCGCTCCGGATGGCGCGCCGCAACGCCTCCGACTTCGACACCCCCCAGCGACGAGCCAGATCCTCCAGGGCGTGCACGGACTCCACATCCAATGCGTACGTCGACTTGATCTTGGGTATGGCCATATCACCATTATGGCCATACCCCAATTATCCATCAAGCCTGTTTCGAGGAAGCCTGTCAGCCAACCGGTACGGCGCGAGACGACCCGCTCCGACAAGGTTCTGCTATGGTCCGGCGCTATGCGCCATGTCGTCGGCCAGCTTCTGTTCGCGGCCACCGATCTCAGCCGCCATCTGGCGTGCAACCACCTGACGAGCCTGCGCCGCGCCTTCGCCCTCGGGGCAATCGAATCACCGCCGCCGTACGACGATCCGCGCGCCGATGTGCTGAAACAACGGGGACTTGAGCACGAGCAACGCCTTCTGGAGGAGTTCAAGGGAAGCGGCCGCACCGTGGAGGTCGTCACCGCGGCCGACGCACCATTCTCGGAGCGCGATCCCGCCGCTGCCGCTGCGCGCACCGAAGAGGCAATGCGCCGCGGCGTCCACGTCATCTACCAGGGACGCCTGCAGGACGAAGGCGGGCGCTGGAGCGGCTACCCCGACTTCCTGCTCCGGGTGGACCGGCCGAGCCGCCTGGGCGGCTGGTCGTACGAGGCGCTAGACGCGAAGCTGGCGCGAACGGCCAAGGGCGAGGCGCTGTTGCAGCTCCTCTTGTACTCGGACCTCTTGACCCAGGCCCAGGGAACCGGCCCCGAGTGGATGCACCTCGCGCTGGGAGGGACGAACCGCGAAGGCACGACGCAGTTTCGGGTGGTGGAGTATGCGGCCTACTATCGCGCCGTCCGACGGCGGTTCGAGGCGCACGCGGCCGCACCGCCGGAGACCTATCCGGAACCGGTCAGCCACTGCGACATCTGCGACTGGAAGCAATCGTGCGCGCGACAGCGCCGCGCCGACGATCACCTGTCGCTCGTTGCCGGCATAGCGCGCGGCCAGCGGCGCCGGCTTGTCGAGCGGGGCGTGACGACGATGACCGATCTCGCCGCGCTCCGCTTGCCCATGGACCCTCGGCTGGAGGGCGTCACTGCGGGCGCCCTGACCCGGATCCGGGAGCAGGCCCGACTGCAAGTCCAGGGGCAGCGTGAACGCCGGCATATCCACGAGCTGATCACGCCCGTCGAGCCGGACAAGGGGCTTGCGTCGTTGCCGGAACCCTCCGGCGAAGACCTTTTCTTCGACCTCGAAGGAGACGCTTTCGCGGCGGACGACGGCTTCGAGTACCTGTTCGGCGTTGCGGATCGGAACGGCCGCTACGACGCGTCCTGGGCGCTCGACCACGAGAGCGAGAAGCACGCGTTCGAACGCTTCATCGACCGGGCCCTGGCGAGCTGGACGCGGCATCCCGGCTTTCACATCTACCACTACGGCGCCTACGAGACTGTCGCCGTCAAGCGGTTGATGAGCCGTTACGCCACTCGCGAGGACGAAGTGGACTGCCTGCTGCGCGGCAGGGTGTTCGTCGACCTGCACCGCGCAGTGCGGCAAGGGCTGCGCGCCTCGGTCGAGGGGTACTCCATCAAGAACCTGGAGCCGTTCTACGGCTACGCGCGCGACGTCGATCTGACGGCCGCCACGCGGGCGCTCGTGCGGTTCGAAGCGGCACTGGAATCGGGTCACCCCGGCGGCACGGCGGATACGCTTCGCACGGAAATCGAGGGCTACAACCGGGACGACTGCATCTCGACGCTTCGGCTCGCCGAGTGGCTCGAGGGCTGCCGGAGCGATCTGGAGGATCTGACCGGCGAAGCGGTTCCCCGGCCTATCGTTCGGGACGCGGAGAGTGATCGGGAGCAGGAAGAAACGACTGAAGCGGCGGCGCTTTTCGAGGCGCTGACCCGCGACCTGCCCGTCGACGACGACGCGCTGGATGACGATCAGCGGGCGCGGCGGCTCCTGGCCTACCTGCTGGAATTCCACCGTCGAGAGGACAAGTCGATGTGGTGGGAGTTCTTTGACCGCTGCGGTTTCAAGGGGGAGGAGTTCATCGAGAACCGGGCGACGTTGGGAGGGTTGACCTACGTCGGCGAAGTCGGGCGGGTCAAGCGATCCGTCGTCCATCGATACCGCTTCCCGGAGCAGCCGCACGAGATCGAAGAGAGCGACTCGCCAAAGAACCCGGCAACCGCCGAATCGGAGGAATTCAAGTGGGGATCCTGCGGCAAGGTCGTCGACATCGACGACGCGGCCGGGATCGTCGACCTGAAGCGGGCAGGCAACTCACCGGTTCCACATCCCGAAGCGCTGGTCCCGTTGGAGGTGGTCACCAGCACGGTGTTGCAGGAGAGCCTCGTCCGGCTGGCCAGCAACGTCGCGGCCCAGGGTTTTCGGCCCGACAGCCCGCGGCGCGCCGCGTTCGACCTGCTGCGGCGCTCGCCGCCACGCCTGGCCAAGACAGTCTCTGAGCCGGACCCATCGTGCGCCGATCCGAGGGGGCACCTCGTGGCACCCAGGGAGAGTCCGCTCGAGGCAGTGCGGCGTATCGCGCGGCAACTCGACCGGTCGGTCCTGCCGGTCCAGGGTCCGCCCGGCAGCGGGAAGACCCATACGGGCGCGCAGGCCGTCCTCGATCTGCTGGCCGACGGTAGACGCGTCGGCGTGACCGCCAACAGCCACAAGGTGATTTCCAACCTGCTCGGCGCCGTCTGCCGCGCGGCGCCGGTCGACGTGCGTGGAATCCAGAAGGCGAAGGACGACGACGGCTGCCCCGACGAACGCATCGTCCAGGCCAGGTCCAACGACGCAGTGGCCGAGGCACTCGCGTCCGGCGAGGCGAACCTCGCCGGCGGCACCGCCTGGCTGTGGGCGCGCGAGGAGATGGCGGGCGCGGTGGACGTGCTTGTCATCGACGAGGCGGGGCAGATGAGTCTCGCCAACACGCTTGCCGTCTCCCAGGCGGCGTCCAGCCTCGTGTTGCTCGGCGACCCGCGCCAGCTCGATCAACCCATCCAGGGAATCCACCCGCCGGGAGCCGACGTGTCGGCCCTCGGCCATCTTCTCGGCGGATCCGCGACAGTCGATCCGTCCCGCGGCGTCTTCCTCGACCATACCTGGCGCATGCACCCCGACGTCTGCGGCTTCACGACCGAGCAGTTCTACGCCGGACGGCTCGGTTCGCGTCCCGGCCTCGACCGGCAGATGGTGCTCGGCCCCGGACCTCTGTCCGGCCATGGCCTCCGCTTCATCCCCGTTGCGCATGCCGGGAATACGAATGCCTCGGACGAAGAGGCCGAGCGTGTCGCGGCGCTGGTTCATGAACTGCTCGACGCCGACGCCGCCTGGATCGACCAGAACGGCGTTCAGGAGCCGCTGCGTGTGGCGGACATCCTTGTCGTGGCGCCCTACAACGCGCACGTCGCGGCGCTGCGGGCCCGGCTTCCGGACGCCGCGCGGGTCGGCACCGTGGACAAGTTCCAGGGGCAGGAAGCGCCAATCGTTGTCTATTCGATGGCCACATCGAGCGCCGACGAGGCGCCGCGCGGCATGGAGTTCCTGTACAGCCTGCATCGCCTCAACGTCGCCACCTCCCGCGCCCGCTGCGTGGCGGCCATCGTCGCCAGCCCGAACCTGTTCGCGCCGGACTGCCGCACCCCGGAGCGGATGCGCCTGGCCAATCCCTTCTGCCGCTTCCTGGAGCTTGCGGAAGTGACACCTCCCGCGCGATAGGTCCGGGAAGTGCGAAGGTCCGGTCCGAGAAGCCGTGCTGCAATTTGAAAGTTCAACTTTCAATCTGTCTCTCTCAGCGCGTAACATGCATCTGTGGTCGAACGCACGATCGCGCCGCTCCTGAAGGAACTGTTCCGCCGGTATCCGTTCGTCACGGTGACCGGACCGCGCCAGTCCGGCAAGACAACACTCTGCCGGGCGGCGCTGCCGGAGCTTGCCTACGTCAACCTGGAGTCACCGGAGCACCGACAGTTCGCCGAAGACGATCCGAAGCGGTTTCTTGCGAGGTGGCCGGGCGGCGTAGTCCTCGACGAAATCCAGCGAGTCCCATCACTGCTGTCGTGGCTACAGGTGTTCGCGGACGAGCACGGTGGAAACGGCCTGTACGTGCTGACTGGCAGCGGGCAGTTTCTGCTCTCCGACGCGATCGATCAATCCCTCGCCGGTCGGACGGCCTTGCTGCGGTTGCTGCCCTTCTCGATCGACGAGCTACGCGTCGCGGGAGTTGACGCCGGTGTAGACGAGATGCTCTTCAGCGGCTTCTATCCGCGCATCCACGACCAGGGGCTCGATCCGCGGCAGGCACTGGGCGACTACATCGAGACCTACGTCGAGCGCGATGTGCGCCGCATGCTGGAGGTGAGGAATCTCACCGCGTTCCAGCGCTTCGTGCGCCTGTGCGCGGGCCGCGTCGGGCAATTGCTCAATCTCTCCGCGCTCGGAGCGGACGCGGGCGTGACGCATGTAACGGCGAGGCATTGGCTCTCGGTGCTCGAAGCCAGCTACGTCGTCTTTCGCCTGCCGCCGTACCACGGCAACGTGAACAAGCGCCTCGTCAAGTCGCCCAAGCTGTACTTCCACGACGTCGGGCTTGCGAGCTGGCTGCTCGGAATCGAGAGCCGACGACAGCTTCAGACCCACCCGCTACGCGGAGCGCTCTTCGAGAATGCGGTCGTCACCGAAGTACTGAAACACGCCTGCAACCGGGGGCGCCGGCCGGAGATCTTCTTCTTTCGGGACAGCACCGGGCTCGAGTGCGACCTGCTGTATCCCTCGGAAGGACGCATCCTCGCCATCGAGGCCAAGTCCGGCGCCACTGTCGCGTCGGACTGGTTCACTGGACTGGAGCGCGTGAAGCCACTTATACCCGGGTGCGAGGCCGCCGCCATCGTCCATGGCGGCGATGCTCATGAAACGCGCCGGGGCGGAGACGTCCTGCCCCTGCATGATCTAGGCGGCCGGCTCGAACAGTTCGACGCCGGTCGATAGACTCCTACTCCGAGCGCTCCGCCTCGCGAATGGCGCGGAACTCGCTCGTCTCGCTCCACGCCGGCCAGTGCCCGCCGTTGGCGAGGAGGACGCCCATCTCGTACATGAAGGTCAGGTCCTCCACCGCGCCGGACATGTCCCAGTCGGGTTTCACCTCGTCCGACACCTTGTGATAGTCGTTCACGTTGTACTCGTTCCGCTTCTCCAGTCCGTAGCCGGGCGCCTTGCCGATGTACTCGATCCCCGGGTCGCCGTAGAACGCGGGGACGCCGACCCGCGCGAAGGAGAAGTGATCGGACCGGAAGTAGAAGCCCTTGTCCGGCTCCGGGTCGGGTGCGAGCGTCCGGTTCAGACGCGCGGCGACCTCGGCCGCGACGTCATCCAGCTCCGACTGCCCGTAGCCGACGACCGTCAGGTCGCGCGTGCGGCCCCACTGGTTGAGCACGTCCATGTTGATCGCGGCGACCGTTTGGGCCGTCGGATAGAGCGGGTTCTCACCGTAGTGGCGCGAGCCGAGCAGACCCTGCTCTTCCGCCGTGACCGCAAGGAAGAGCACCGTCCGCCGCGGGGGCTCCGGCGCCGACAGAAACGCCCTGGCGATTTCGATCAGGCCGGCCGTCCCCGTCGCGTTGTCGGCGGCGCCGTTGTAGATCTGATCGCCTTCCAGGCTCGTGTCGCGCCCCATGTGGTCCCAGTGGGCGCAATAGATGACCACCTCGTCCGGCGCCTCGCTCCCGGTAATCCTCGCGAGGAAGTTCTGCGAGGCGATCCGGCGCAGCTCGTTCCGGATCCGGAGGCTGCCCGTGATGCCCAGCGGGACCGGCGTGAACTCGCGCGTCGCGGCCTGCGCCTTGGCCGCCTCGAAGTCGAGGCCCGCCATCTGGAACAGGGACTCGGCGGTCGCGCGCTGCACCCAGCCCTCGAACGTGGCCCGGCCGAGGTTGTCGTCGGCCGCCACCAGGTCGAACGCCTCGGCGTAGGGCGAGCTGCCGACCACCTCCCACGGGTAGCCGGCCGGTCCGGTCTCGTGGATGACGAGCGAGCCGGCCGCGCCCAGCTCGGCCGCCATCTCGTGCTTGTAGGTCCAGCGGCCGTAGTAGGTCATCGCGTGGCCGCCGAAGATGTCGTCGAGCGGCGGGTCGTTCACGAGGAAGAGGAGAATCTTGCCGCTGAGGTCGGCGTCCCCGAAATCGTCCCAGTCGTACTCCGGCGCGCGCGCGCCGTAGCCGACGAAGACGAACTCGGCGTCGTTCACTTGCACCTCGTCGACGACATGCTTGGTCGCGGCGACGTAGTCCGCCGCCGGTTCCAGCGTCCGGCTCTCGCCGTTCGCGGTGACAGTCAGGTAATCGCCCGGCTGCGGCGTGATGCCGACGAGCGGGACATCCTGGACCCAGGTGCCTTCCGGGTTGCCCGGCTCGGCCCCGACCGCTTCGAACTGCTCGGTCAGATAGGCAAGCGTCAACTCCTCACCGCGTGATCCGGGCGCGCGCCCCTCGAACTCGTCCGAGGCCATGCGCTCGGTCGCCTCCATCAGCGTCTCGATCGAAATACCGTCCGCAATGACGGCTGGCGAAGCGTCGGTGTCGGCCGAGTCGTCCGCCGCCGTGTCGTCCGCCGCCGGCTCGTCCGACATCGCCCCGCCGCCGCCACATGCGCCAGCCGCTGCCGCCATTGCCATCATCGCCACCCACACCCGGATGTTGCGCCTCGTCATCCCATCCTCCCCGCCGCGTTTCCGCGGGCTACTCCCGCCCCACCTGCCAGAGCAGGAAGCTGATTGTGTCGACCATTTCATCAATCTGCTGGCTCACCGGCTGGCCCCCGGAGTGACCTGCCTGTGTGTGGTAGCGCAGCAGAACGGGGTTGTCCGATCCGTTCTTCGCCTGCATCAGCGCCGTCATCTTGCGGGCGTGCAAAGGCGCGACGCGGGTATCGCCGTCGCCGGAGAGATAGAGCGTCGCCGGATAGTCGCCGCCGTCGATCACATTGTGGTAGGGCGAGTACGCCCGCAACCACTCGAACTGTTCCGGATCGTCGCTCGAACCGTACTCGGGTATCCAGAAACTGGCCACCAGGAACTGGTGATAGCGGATCATGTCGAGCAGCGGATAGGTGCACACCACCGCGCCGAACAGGTCGGGACGCTGGTTCGCGACGGCGCTCACCAGCAGACCGCCGTTGCTGCCGCCCCGGATCGCCAGGTGCTCGCTGCTCGTATATCCCTCGGCAATCAGATGCTCGGCGGCAGCGATGAAATCATCGTAGACGTTCTGCTTGTTGCCGAGCATGCCCGCCTCGTGCCACACCTCGCCGAACTCGCTGCCCCCCCGGATGTTGGCCAGGGCGAAGACGCCGCCCGATTCGAGCCACGTCGTCGCGAGGGCGGAGAAGAGCGGCGTCATCGCGTTGTTGAAGCCTCCGTAGCCGGTCAGCAGCGTCGGGTTCGCGCCGTCCAGTGCAACCCCGGGCGGGGCGACGACGAACATCGGCACGCGGGTCCCGTCCCTTGAGTGGAACCACTGCTGGGTCACCTCGTAGGCGGCGGGATCGACCGGCGCTTCCGGCGCGGCCCAGACGGACTGTTCGCCGGTGGCGATGTCGTAGCGGTAGATGGTCCGCGGGACGTGGAAGGTCTGGAACGTGAAGAACGCTTCGTCGCTCATCCAGCGGCCCGCGCCGCCGCCAACCGACCCGGCCGTGTCGAAGGCGAGGTCCCGGACATGCGCGCCGTCCATCTCGTGGATGGCGACGCGCGGCTGGACATCCTGAAGGTACAGGACCGCCAGTCTCCCGCCGAGGGGGCGCGCCCCCTGCACGACCACGCCTTCCCGTTCCGGGATCACCTCCCGCCACTGGTCCACCGCCGGGCTCGCCGGGTCGGCGACCACTACGCGCTTGTTCGGCGCATCCAGGTTCGTGACGATGACGAACTGATCGCCAGCGAACTCGCCCCACGATTCAGAGACGCCGTCGGCAACCGCGGTCACGAACGGGGTGTCGTTCGCAAGGTCCTTGATGTGAATCTCCGTCGGACCGGAGGATCCCTCGATTACGTGCACGGCCATCCACCGGCCATCGTCGGAGATCACCGTCACCGGGATGTGATGCTGTTCGTAGCCCTCCCCGAAGAGCTGCACGTCCTCCGCCATCGGCGACCCGAGCGCGTGGAACATGACGCGCGGGGTCACGTCGCCGTAGCGCTCGTAATAGAGACCGCTGCCGTCGGGGGCCAGCACCACCGAGCCGTAGCGGGCGGGCGGCAGCACATCGGGCAGATCCTCGCCGCTGTCGACATTGCGGACGTGAATCGCGACCTCGTCGACACCGCCTTCGCGCACTGCGTAGACGGCCATCGTCCCGTCGTCGGACAGGTCCCGCAACTCGACCGACGTCGTATGGTCCGGACTCATCGGGTGCGGGTCGATCAGCACCTGATCGGCGCCATCGGGTCCTTCGCGCCAGTAGAGGACGGACAGGTCCTGATCGGCGCGGCGGAGGCTGAAGAAGTAGCGGCCGCCCCGCTCGTTCGGCAGGCCGATCGTGTCGCGCTCCAGCACCGCCGCAGCTCGCTCGCGTAGCGCATCGCGGCCCGGGAGTCCATCCAGCAGGCCGTCCGTATAGGTGTTCTGGGCGTCGATCCACGCGCGCGTCTCCGGGGCGTCCTGATCCTCGAGCCAGCGGTACGGATCCGTGATCTCGACGCCGTGGAGCGTGTCGACCACCTCGCGCACCTCGGTCGGCGGCGGCGGCGGCGGCGGCGGCGGCACCTCGATACCCCGATCGGTCACGGTCTCCCCTGTGGCGCAGGCGGCCAGCAACGCTGTGGCGGCAATCCAGGCGCCGTGTCGCAATCCGGCCATGTTCTCCTCCGAACGTCGAAACCCTCAGCCTAGCGTATCTTGCCGGATCGGTCGATGCCGGGCGGATGACAGGACTTGTGACACCATTGGACGACCATGCCGGACCGGCTGCCGATATTGGCCCTTCGCGCCCTCTGGATAGCGACGTTGGCGCTCACGCTCGCGGCGCCGGCCGCCGCGGCGGATGGTGTCGTCGCTGGCGGCGTAATGCGCTTCGCCACCGGCGAGGTCGCCTTCGCCGGCGGATTCGGTGGGATGGCGGTCGAGGTCTGGAGTGTCGAGCCGTACGGCTATTTGAGTCATGACGCGGGCGTCTGGGCGATACAGGCCGGCGTCGCGGTGCCCGTCATGCGGATGGAAGCGGCGCGCGTCCTCCTCCGATTCGGCACGAACACGCCCGTGAGCGGTCCGGCGGTGGAGCCTGATGTCAGTGCGACGGTCGGCGCCGGCGTGCGCATCGGAAGACGAGTCGGTGTAGTGGCCTCGGTCGATCGCGCGCGGGACTTCACATTGTCTCGTGCGGGCGTCTTCGTCGGCTGGTGATAGTCTGGACACCCGAAGCGAGAGCGGGAGACACGATGCTGCACGCACACACTTATACCCGTCGTGAGTGGTTGACCACGGTTGGCGGCGCCGCCGGCGCGGCGGCGGTGGCGCCGGCGCTGTCCTTGCGGGCGGCGGAAGGGAAACCGATGCGCGGCGCGTTCATGATTCTGAGCACTCCGTACACGGACGCCAACGAGGTGGACTACGAGGACCTGGCGGGCCAGGTCGACTTCTGCGAGCGCTGCGGAATCCGTGGCCTGGTGTGGCCGCAGAACTCGAGCGAACAGCGGTACCTGTCCAAACAGGAACGGCTGCGCGGCTTCGACGTGCTGGCCGAGGCGGCGGAGGGACGGCAGCCTGCCCTCGTCTTCGGCGTGCAGGGCAACGACACCCCGGGCATGCTGGAGTATGCGCGGCATGCCGAAGCGCTCGCTCCTGATGGCATGATCGCCATCCCGCCGACCGAGGCGTCGACGCTGCGGGAGTTCCGCGACTACTACGCCGCACTCTGTGGCGTCACTGACCGACCCATCTTCTTCCAGACGAGCGGCGGCGCGCCGGACGTCGTCCCGACCGTCGAGTTCATGGTGGACATGGCTCGGGAATTCCCGAACCTCGCCTATGTGAAGGAAGAGCGCGACCCGGTGCACGAGCGCATGCTTGCCTTGAAGCCTCACCGCCCCGACACGATCAAGTCGATCTTCGGCGCCGCGTTCGGGCGGCAATGGCTCTACGAGATGCGGCTCGGCATGGACGGTGTGATGACTGGCGGCGTCATGTATGCCGACATCTACGCCCGGCTCTGGGAGCTGCACGAAGCGGGCAAGGATGACGAACTGCGCGATCTGTTCAGCAAGCTGCTGCTGATGCTGAACCTCGACGCCTCCATTCCCGGGATCCGCCTCTACGTCCTGAAGAAGCGCGGCATCTTCAAGACGATGAAGTCGCGGCGCGGCGACTACAGCTTCACGGCGGATCAGATGGCGGAGATCGACTACCGCCTGGAAGCGCTCGAGCCTTACTACCGCGCGTAGCGGGAACGACGAAGCAGCGGGAGTGGCGCCATGCCGGCTACAGGAACGATTCGTGTGACTTCGGGCTGGGGAGTACTCGGACTGCTGGCCGCATTGCTCGTTGCTTGCGGCCAGGCGCCCCCAGGTGACGCGGGCTCCGGGCTGGCCGAGTCCGCCCAGGGTGCCGACCAGACCGCACCACGCCGGCACCTGTTGATCGTCCTCGACGGGCTCCGGCCCGACTACGTCACACCGGAGGCGATGCCGAATCTGTACGCCCTCGGCGAGCGGGGCGTCATCTTCACGGATCACCACGCCGTCTATCCGACGGTCACGCGCGTGAATGCCGCTTCGATCTCGACCGGGGCCTACCCGGAAACGCATGGCCTGATGGGCAACTCGATCTTCTTTCCGGAGGTGGACGCGACGCAGTTCCTCAGTACCTCGGTGCGCCAGAACCTGCTGCGGGTCGAGGAGGCGGAGGGAGGACGGCTGCTGACGGCCCCGACGCTGGGACAGACCCTGCAGGAGGCAGGCGAACGGCTGCTCGTAGTGAGCGCGGGGTCGAGCGGATCCTCGTTTCTGCTGAACCACACGGTCGCGGGGGGCGGGATCATCCACTACGAGTACGTGCTGCCGAATTCGCTGGCCGAGCGGGTGGCGCAGGAACTCGGGCCTCCGCCGACTCTGGAGTCGCCCAGCGGGGAGCGGAACCGGTACATTGTCGACTCCTTCCTAGAAGTGGGGCTCGACGCGGTCGATCCGCAGGTCACCTTCATGTGGCTGACCGATCCCGACACCACCGCCCATGTGCATGGCGTGGGACATCCGACGTCGATGGAGTCGATCCGCGCCGTGGACGCGGAGCTGGGACGGTTGCAGAGCGCGCTGGAGGCGTCCGGACAACTGGACGACTTCAACATCTGGGTAACGTCGGACCACGGGTTCTCGACGCACACCGGCTTCCTCGATCTTCAGGCGCTCCTCGAGCCGTTCTCGGGAACGCTGGCGGATGGATCGCCGAGCGTCGTAGCCAGCGGGGACGCGATCTACGTCCGCGACGGAGACGCCGGGACGGTGTCGGGAATCGTCGAGGCG
Source organism: uncultured Vicinamibacteraceae bacterium (assembly GCA_964636705.1). Classification (GTDB taxonomy): domain Bacteria; phylum Acidobacteriota; class Vicinamibacteria; order Vicinamibacterales; family UBA8438; genus VXRJ01. The sequence goes on along the minus strand of CAZWUJ010000021.1, from coordinate 56,980 downwards.
CTGCAGGCCGCGGAGGAGGTCGGGGCAATCTTCACGCGAGGCGGCGATGTCCCTGGGACGCTGTCGCTCGAGGTCGCCCGATGGGACCACCCGCGGGCGGCGGACATCCTCTACTCGCCGGCGTGGACCGACGCGGAGAACGAGTACGGCTATCGAGGGACCGCGGCCTCGTATGGCACGGCCGGCCACGGCAGCACCAGCCCGTTCGACATTCACAACACGCTGATCGCCGCCGGCCCCGACCTGAAGTCGGGCGTCGAAGTGTCGCTGCCGTCTTCCAATGTCGATTTCGCGCCGACCATTCTCTCCCTGCTGGGTCTGCCGGTCGGAACCGCCATGGCCGGGCGGGCGCTGACCGAGGCGTTCGTCGACGGATCGGATGCGGCGCCGGAAGTGGTGTCCGAAGAGGTGGCGGCAGAGACGCCCGATGCCGCGTACCGCGTCGTCGCCGAGACATCGGTGGTGTCCGGGCGTCGCTATCTCGACGGCGCGACGGCGGAACGCTGATCGCTCGGCGTGCCGAAGCGGTCACCGCACGACCCGACCCTCAAGCCAGTTTTCCACTTTCAGTCTCGGCACGCGTCGGAAGTGCCGCTCATCGTTGGTGACGAGAATCGCGTTCATGCTTCGGGCATGCGCGGCGATCAGCAGGTCGTTCGCCGTGATCGATTGTCCGCGCCGGACAAGCGCTTCGCGGATCTCGCCGTAGTGGCGGCCCGCCGATCGGTCGAACGGCACGATGTCGAGGTTTCTCTGAAACTCCTCGAGTTCCCGCGTGTTCCGGCGGCGCTGGGCAGAATGCTCGACGCCATAGCAGAGTTCGGCCCAGGTGATAGCGGAAATGCAGATGCTGCCGGCGCCCGCTTCGAAGCGCTCGAGCAGGCCGCTGTCGCGCTCGTTGATGACATAGATGCAGATGTTGGTGTCCAGCATGAACATCAGCGCACTCGTTCCCGTTTGTCGAGCGGCAGGTCTTCCCGCACCGGCAGGGAACCGCGCGATCGGGCACTGAAGTACGTGCGCCAGTCCTTGCCGCGCGGGCGCAATGTCAACTGGTCGCCTTCCTTGACGATCTCGACTTCCGTTGTCTCGAAACGGCACGCGGCTGGTAGGCGCACGGCCTGACTGCGTCCACTCCAAAAGACCTTGGCGACACCTCGATACTCGGGCACGGACTTCATGCGTCACACTCCCAGCATGTAATATCCCAAGATATATATCACGTTCGGCCGTCCCGCCTGCGTGCCGCGAAGCGGTTGACGGTCCGCGAGTGGAGTATGATGCCGATTACGCAGGGAGGGAAGCCACATGCGCTGGAGGCTGGCGGCGGCGTTGGGGCTCGCGGCGATCGCGCTCACGTTGGTCGGGGGATCGGATCTCCTCGCCCAGCGTGGCTGGCGGGGCGGCTGGTACCGCATGCCGCCAAAGTTCCCGGAAGCGACGCCCACGCACCGCGCGTTCACTTTCTCGCGGGTCCTGTACGACAGCGATCGCCGCGAGCCGGGCGGCCAGGGCTGGTATACCGACTACCCGTGGGCCGATCAGAATCTCATGATCCGGCTGTCGGAAATGACGACGACGCACGTCGGGTTCGACCATCGCAACGAGCCGGATCACATTGTCGTGCGGCTGACCGACGACGAGCTGTTCAACTATCCGTTCATCTTCATGTCCGATGTCGGGACGATCTATCTGAGCCCGCTCGAAGCGGATCGCCTGCGCGACTATCTGTTGAAGGGGGGCTTCCTCTGGGTGGACGACTTCTGGGGCCCGTACGCCTGGGAGCAGTGGCTCGGTGAGATCGGCAAGGTGCTGCCCCCGGGCAACTACCCGGTCTTCGATATCCCCGACGACCATCCGATCCGCAGCGTGCAGTACGAGGTGGACGAGATCCCGCAGATTCCGTCCATCCAGCACTGGCGGCGGAGCGGCGGGGCGACGACGTCGGAACGCGGCATGCGGAGCGACGAGGTGCACTTCCGTGGCATCGCCGACACCAACGGCCGGCTGATGGTGCTGATGAGTCACAACACCGACATCGCGGACGGCTGGGAGCGCGAGGGGGAGGACTACGAGTTCTTCTACCGCTTCTCCGTCAAGGCCTATGCGGTCGGGATCAACACCGTCGTTCATGCGATGACGAACTAGCGGTCGCTATCGACTGCACGGACTGACCGCTGCCTGCCGCGCCGCTGCTCGACACGCTGGAAGTCGACCCACCGGGCCGGCCCGGCGCCTCCGTCATCTGGATGCACGGACTCGGGGCGGATGCGCGCGACTTCTATGGCATCCCGCCGGAACTGGGACTGCCGGCGGAGTTGCGTGTCCGCTATGTCTTTCCGAACGCTCCCCGGATGCCGGTGACCATCAACCAGGGGTGGGTGATGCCGGCGTGGTACGACATCCGGGGCTTCGGGCCGCGGGATCAGGACGAGACCGGGATCCGGGCGTCGGCAGAGCGCGTCCGTCACTTGATTGCGCGTGAGGTGGAACGCGGAGTGCCGGAGGGGAGGATCGTCCTGGCGGGCTTTTCGCAGGGCGGCGCGATGGCGCTGTTTACCGCGTTGCGCCATCCGGCGCGGCTGGCCGGCGTGATGTGCCTGTCGGGCTACCTGGTACTGCACGAAACACTGGAGGCGGAGGCGTCGGAGGCGAACCGGGGTGTGCCTTTGTTTCAGGGGCATGGGACGGACGACCCGATGGTGCCGGTGGGATTGGCGCACGGGGCGCGGGACCTCCTGACGTCCATGGGCTACGAGGTGGAGTACCGCGAATATCCGGTGCCGCACACCGTGTGCGCGGAGGAGGTGCGGGACATCGGAGGATGGCTCGCCCGCGTCTTGGCGTAGCGCAGTGAGAACGGCTCGCGCGGCGCCGCCTTGACGTAAGGGCATCGGCCGGGAACCTCGTCGCGCCGCCGCCCGTCCAACAGAGCGATGGCGCTGTCGCAGAAGGAGGGGGAAGCCGATGCATTGGATGCTCAGGTTGGCGCTCGTCGGGATCGTCGTCGCCACCACGACGGCTTGCGGGAACACGGTACTGCTCACGTCCTCGCTCAGCGCGCAGGAAGCGGCCTCCGGCGAGCCCTTCACGTGGGAGGGTGAACTCAGCCCCGGGCAGCAATTGGAGATCATCGGACGCAACGGCCGGATCACGGCCGAGCCGTCCTCGAGCGGTCAAGTCGAGGTGCGCGGCGAACGGCGCGGCCACGACGCTGACGGCATCCGCATCGAAGTGACGGAGCATGCCGACGGCGTCACTATCGAGGCGATCTATCCCGAACGAGATTGGTGGCCGCGTTCCTGGTTCGGGCGATCCCCGCGTATCGACTTCTCGGTTGCCATCCCGCCGGACGTCGACCTGGTAGCACGTTCCCGGAACGGCAGTGTCTCAGCAGACGGCCTCGGCGGCAACGTGGAGGTCGAGACAAGGAACGGCTCCGTCTCGTTGACCGGCATCGCCGGCGACGCGCGGGTCGTTACGCGCAACGGTGGCGTCGCGGTGATGGCCGACGGCAACGCGGACATCGTTACTCGCAACGGCCGTATTCGCGTGGAGGCAGGCGGTCATGCGCGGGCCCGTACGCGCAACGGCAGCGTCAGGGCCACCCTGGGCGGGACAGACTGGACCGGCGACTCCACGTTCGAGACGCGCAACGGCAGCGTGACGGTCAGGGTCCCGGAAACCGCCGACGCCGACGTGTCGCTACGCACCAATCGCGGCTCCGTCCGCACCGATCTTCCGCTCGACGCCCATACGGACGAACGCGATCACCTGGCGGGCCGGCTGGGAGACGGCGGCCGCAGCCTGCTGCTCAAGACCCGGAACGGGTCCATCCGCCTTCTGGCGGCACAGTGACTAGTCGTCGTCCTCCGACAGTGAACGGAAGTACTCCTCGACCAGGTCGCGGAAGCTGTCCGGCATTTCCTCGTTGCCGGCGAGGAAGAGTTCCTCGTTCTCCTCGGTGATTTCCCGGCGGAGGCGGTACTCGAAGCGCTTCAGCTCTTCGAGCACGAACGCCTGGAGTTGCGCGATCGTCTCGGGATCCTGGTAGCGGCGCAAGTCGTCGAGTTCGCGCATGCGCTGGATGATCGCATCCAGATCGCCTACCTCGAACTGCTCCTCGTTGAGCAGACGGCGCAACCCTTCCATTTCGCCGGCACGCTGCGCGTACTCGCGGCTCCACTGGCGGACGTCGCCGGGTTCCCAGACGGTCGTTCCCGGCCTGCGATCACCCCAGCCGTAGCCGCCCCAGACGCCGCCGAACGCGTTTCCGCCACCCGGCTGGCCGTCGACACCGCCCGGCTGCGAGCCCGGACTGTCACCCTGGCCCGGCTGGCCGCCCTGCTGTCCCTGCTGACCACCCTGCTGGCCCGACTGGCCCTGCTGCGCCTGCTGTCCCTGCTGACCTTCCTGGCCCTCTCCGGGTTGTGCCTGCTCGCCGTCCTGGCCTTCCTGCCACATCCGGTGGTCGAGCGACTCCAGGCTGCGCATCAGGTCGCGCGTCTGTTCCAGCGCCTGCGCCATCCGGTCGCCCTCTGAGCGACCCACGGCGGCGGCCGCCTCCTCTAGCATCTCCGCAAGCTCCTCGATATCGCCGCCGATCTCCGATTCGAAGGCGTTCGCGGTCTCGCCCGGACGGCTCCGGACCAGGCCCCGCGAGTAGCGGATCTTCTCCTTCAGCTTGTTGTCGCGGATGCTTGCCGCCGCCTCCTGCAACTCGCGCGAAGCGTCGCGCTCGTCGCGGCGGAACTCGGCCGAGGTGGAATCGATCGACCGCTCCAGGTCGGCCACCTCTTCTTCCATCGCTGTCTTCTGCTCCAGCATGCGCCGGAGCGAGTCGGCGCGATCCTCGTCCGGAAGGCCGGGGAACTCCGCTACTTCGCCCTGCATCTCGCGCTGCTGATCGGCCAGCCGGTTCGCCCGCTGCAACTGCTCCTGAATGTCCCGCTCCAGCCGGCCCCGCTGCTCGTCGCCGAGCCGATCCTGGACCTCGCGCAGGCGGTCGAGCGCGGTACCCGCCTCCGAGAACCCGAGGTTGTCGTCGTTGGCGGCGGCGCGCCGCATCGCGTCGGCCGCTTCCTGAAGGCGGCGCGCCGCGTCCATCATCTGCGGTGAGTTCTGCTCCCGGGCGAGTCGCTCGAGCCGCCGGGCGGCTTCCTCCGCCTCCTCGGCGAGGGCGCGCTGGCCGCCACCGCCACCCTGCGTGGACTGCTGCCCGCGGGCGCGACGGCGCTGGCGCTCCGCTTCGCGCTCCTGCCGCCGGGCCAGTTCGCGGAGTCGCTCCATCAACTCGTCGATGGTCTCGTCCGCCTGCTGCTGCTGGCCGCGCTGCAGCGTCTCGTACTGGTTGCGCATCTTGTCGAGCTCGAGCTCGAACAGATCGGCGAGATCCTCGGCGGCCTGGGCGTTGCCGCCGCCGCCACCTCCTCCGCCGCCGCCCATGGTGACCATCACCTCTTCATACGCTTCTTCCGCGCGCTGCAGGAACTGTAGCGAGCGCTGCTCATGCGGCAGGGCGGCCTCGGCATCCTGCTCCTGCAACTGGTCTTCCGCCTCGCGCATGGCTTCCGCGGCCTGGGGCAGGATCTCCTGAATCGTGCGGAACGCCGGATCCGCGGGCATGACTCGGCTGTTCATCCGGCGGATGAGGGTCTCCACCTGCTCGCGCAGCCGTCCCTGCGCCAGCGTCAGAAAGACCACGTTCTCCTGGAATTCCTCGTCGGTGTAGTCCTCCTGATCACGGATCAGGTTGAAGGTGGCGGAGATGATCTCCCGTTGCGCCTTCGACAGCTCGCGCGCGTCGGCGCCACCAGCGCCGCCCATTCCACCGCCACCCCCGCCCTGCGACTGCTGCTGGCGGAAGTCGGAGCTGTAGCGGCGGATCTGTATGAAGTAGAGGTCCGACTTGATGTCGTCGTCCTGCTGCAGCAGGTTCCGGTCGGTCGCCCGCGCGTAGTAGCTCAGGAAATCGCCCGGCTCCAGCTCCAGTTCCTCCAGGAAGAACGTGTGGCCGGCGGAAACCTCCCTGAGGGCGTTGTCGCCGGCGCCGCCGCTGTTGAACAGGCTGACCGACTCCTCCGGCCCGCCGTTCACCGAGTAGACCAAATCGAGCGAGAAGAGGCCGAAGTCATCATCGGCGCGCGCCTCGACAAACACCTCCTCTATCGCGCTCGCGGTCGTGTCGCGACCCGGGCGGATGAACATCGCCGATGGGGGCTGATCCGTCAGCACGTCTATCGTGTACTGCGGCGAAGCGGCGACCAGATCCCCGGCCGGCGCCTCGAGGTCGACCCGGTAGAAGCCTTCCTCCTCGACCACGAAGCTGCCCGTAAGCGAGCCATCCTCCGCGAGCGTCAGGTCCATCGTCTTCGCGTCGTCGTCATCGAAGATCAGCAGACCGCCCGCCGTACCCATGGTCGGGATGGCGCGCAGGCGCACCTCCGTCCCCTGCAGCACCGCGATGTCGCCTCCCTCCTCCACCAGGCGGGGTTCCAGTCCCGTGTACTCAGGGAAGTGGTACTCCAGCTCCAGACGTTCGACATACGGTAAATCGAGTACATCGAGCGTGTAGGTGGACGACTCGACACCGGTAGATTCGACCAGATAGTCGACCGCGTCCTGCAGGTCGAACAGCAGCACCTCGAACGTTCCGGCGACCGTTTCGCCCGCGTCGTCCTCCAGCGGGATCAACGGCAGGCGCTCGAAGGTGTCGCCAGTGCCCGCGCCGCGCATCAGGAGGTTGACCTCTTCCGCCTCGAAGCCCACCAGGCGGGCCGTGATGGTCTGATCCGCGCCGCGCGCAACGGTGGCGTCGCCCGGCAGTACTTCGATCTGGTACGGGCTGGACGCCTCGACGTCCGCCATCGGGGTGAGGAGCGCCGACAGTCCGTGGCGCAGGTAGGCAGGACCGAAGACGAACAGCAATACCGCCGCGACGCCGGCTGCAATGAGCATGCCGGAGGATCGCTGCAACTGCTGCTGCTCCACCGTGCGACCCATGTCGACATTGCGCACCCGCTCGGCGGCGGTCTCGATCAGGCGCCGGACCAACTCGGGGGAGTGGTCCGCGGCGCGTTCACGCGTACCCTTGCGTGCCTCTTCGACCCCGCTCAGCACCGCCGCCTGCAGGGACGGCTCGTGCTCCTCGAGGTAAAGGGCAACCTGCTCGTCGGAGACCCGGCGCGAGATTGGGCGGATGAAGAACCACCAACCGGCGGCCACCAGGGCGACATAGGTCAGGATGCGGAAACCGATGATGGCGCCCGGCGAGAACTTCATCAGCTCGAGGCCGTACGACGATGCGAGCAGAGTGCCGAGCGTGGCCGCCACGAGCACCGCCACGCTCCGCAATCCGACCCGAAGGCGCCACCGGTTCCGCACGTGCCGGATAGCGCGGAGCAGTTCATCCCGTTCGCCGGTCAGCAGTGGCTCGTTCTGCATCGTCTTGCCTTCCGTCTTCAGCCGGTCCGTCCGGATTCTGAGACCCGGGAAGCTCCCATCTTATTCCGTTTCCGGCGCGCGTGCTTCTATTCCATGCTCAGTTGAGTCCGGGAGAGCCGGTTCGAAACCAGCGTCTCGCTGAAAAACAGCAACGCCGCCGCCAGCAGCAGATACCACCAGATCGACTGCTGCCGTTCCAGATCCTCCGCCGCGATTACCCGTTCCGGCTCCGCCGTTCCGTCCGCCCGGTTGCCGCCGGCGCGGCCGGTGACCATGCTCGCCAGCTCCTCCGGATCGACCGGCGTCAGATCCGACTCGGCGAGGTCGACGTTGACCGCGACCGACAGTGGACGCGCGCCGGCCGCGGTCGCGTCGTACACCTCGTAAAGCCCCTGCTCCGAAAGATCGATGTAGCCCGTGCGCCCCCCGACGTCCACCGGCATCCGCTGGCCGGAGGGCGACATCACCACGTAGTCCGCTCCACCGACGCCTCCGTCGCCGAGTGAGACATCCTGCTCCGCGAGATTCAGCACCTGCCCGGACGAGAACCACGGCGTCGGCGGCGAATAGTCCGCCAGATGCTCGACTACCCGGTGCACCCACGGCAGGTAGACCGGCTTCTTTGCGAAGTCGTTCCAGAACGTGTCGATGGTCGACGCCCAGAGCAGGACCGCGCCGCTACCGATGCGCCGCTCGACAAGAGCGGGACTGCCATCGTCGAATCGAGCCAGGACCGCCGCGTCTTCGGCCGGCTGAACCGGGCGGTACCGGAAGAAGCGCGTCGTGGTCACGTCGCCGCTGCGCGGTGCGCTGAACACCTCGAAGATCGGGTGGCTGTAGTCGACGAAGCCGAGCGCGCCGCCACGGCCGGCGCGATCCGCGGGCGGACCCAGCGCGCCCGGCAACAGGTCGGGCGCGGCAGCGGACCACGCGCTCCGCTCGCCCGAGACAACGAACAGACCACCTCCGTTCTCGACAAAGGTCGCAAGGGCGGTGCCGGCTGCCCCTGTCGGGGGACGCGAATCGTTGAGGATCACGACCTCCCGGTCCGCGAAGTCGGATGCCGCTAGCGCGTCGACCGTCACGGTGCGAACGTCGAACGCCGGCTCCGACCCGATGCCGAGCGCGCGCGTCAGGAAGAGATGCTCATCGCCGGCGAGCCCGTTGCCTACGAGGAGCACCCTCACGACCTGGCCCGGCGAGACGACGAACCAGAAGACGTCATCCGCCGGCAGCGCATCGGCTTCGATACGCACCGCGCCGGCCATCGACTCGTCCCCCAGCGTCACCGGGGCGAAGTCGACTGTCACGGACCCGCTCTCCGGGAGGTCGGCGGTCAGCGATTCCACTGGCCTGCCTTCCATCTCGAGCGTGACATCCAGGCCGCTCACGGGAGTGGCGTTCCGGTTGGTCAGGCGGGCCGCCACCTGAATCCGCTCCCGGCCGGAGAAGTACTCCCGCTGGAACAGGACCCCGGCGACACTGACGTTCGCGAGGTCTCCCTCGTCGCCTCCCACCTGAATCGGCGTCAGCACGGTTCCCGGGGGGAAGCGCACCCCGGATGCGCTCTCGACGCCGCTCCGCTGGAAGTCGCTGATCAACACCGCTTCGAGTCGCGGCAGATCCGACGCCTCGAAGATGCCCTCGGCCAACTGCAGCGCCGGACCGTAGCGGGTGACGCCGGAACTCGTTTCGGCGTTCGTGACGAGACTGCGCAGGCTCGCCCGGTCGATGGTGGAACGCTGGCCCGACTCGGCGCCGCTGTCGAACAGGATCACCGTCGCCTGGTCGTCCGGCGCCAGATCGTCCAGCACCTCGACCGCCGCGGCCTGCGCGTCCGCCCAGCGGTCGCCGTACCCCATGCTCCAGGAACGGTCGAGCAGCACGACGACTTCGCGTGCGCCATCGGTCACCGCCGCGATCGCGGCGGCCCGGAAGAAGGGACGCGTGAAGGCGAAGAGCAGCAGGAGGAGCGCGGCGCACCGGAGCAGGAGGAGGAACCAGTTGCGGATCCGCTGGCGCCGGAAAGAGTGGAACGGGATCTTCCGGACGAACATCAGGGAGGGAAACTCCACCTCTTCCTTCCGCTCGCGCTGAATCATGTGGATGATGATCGGCACGGCGAGCGCGACCGCCCCGAGCAGGAACAACGGCGCCAGCAAGCCCATTCAGTTCACCTCTCGTTCGCACCTACCGAACGCGGTTCAGCTTCTCGCGCATCGCCAGGAACTTGAACAGCCCGTGGTCCATCGGCTGCGACGTGTTGAAGAAGGCGTAGTCGATCCGGTTCTCGGCGCAGAGCTTCGACAGCGTCTCGATGTGCTCCTGGACCAGGGCGCGGTACTGTTCGCGAAGCTTCTCCGGCACCACCGGCATGCGGCGCCCGGTCTCGATGTCCTTGAAGTTCGTCGCGTCGTCGTACGGGAAGTTCACCTCGGCCGGGTCGAGTACGTGAAAGACCATCACGTCGTTCCCGCCGTAGGTCAGCGGCTTCAGTCCGGTCACGATGGCTTCCGGCTCGTCGTAGAAGTCCGAGATCACCAGCAGGATGCCGCGGCGCTTGAAGAACTCGGTTGCCCGGAAGAAAGGCCGGGCGAACGAGCCGGGATTGCCCGCCTCTATCCGGTCGAGGGTGTGGAGCACGATGTCGAGATGCTTCGCCGAGGGCGGGACACGGAGCACGATGTCGTCGTCGAAGGTGACGATACCGACGCGATCGCGCTGGGTCGTCGCGAAGTAGGTGAGGCACGCCGCGAGGTAGCGCCCGTAGTCCAGCTTCGAGACGCCGCCGCTCGAGAAACTCATCGACTTCGAGATGTCGAAGAGCACCGAGAAGTTGGCGTTCGTATCCGCCTCGAACTGCTTCACGTAGAAGCGGTCGGTCCGCGCGAACACCCGCCAGTCGATGAAGCGGATATCGTCGCCCGGCATGTAGCCCCGGTGCTCGGCGAAGTCGATCGACACACCGAGGTACGGCGCCTTGTGGAGGCCGTTGATGAAGCCGTCCACGACATTGCGCGCCAGCAGCTTCAAGTTGCCGATCCGGGCAAGCACCTGCGGATCGACGAACCGGGCGCCGGGAGCAAGGGGGCTGGTCGTGGTCGGCACGGTCGCTGCCTCTTCCTCTACCAGTGTCAGACGAGAGCCCGCGTCGCGCCGTTACATCCGCGACGCGGGCACCGGCACCGCCTCGACGAGCTGATCGACGATCTGGTCCGACGTGATCCCTTCCGACTCCGCGTGGAAGTTCAGGAGCACGCGATGGCGGAGCACGGGCCGCGCGAGCGCCTGGATATCGTCGAAGTTCACATGGTAGCGCCCCTGCGTCAGCGCACGCGCCTTGCTTCCCAGGATGAGATACTGCGCGGCGCGGACACTGGCGCCGTACTGGACCCACTTCTTGACGAACTCCGGCCCGTCCCCGTCCTTGAGCCGGCTGGTCCGGACCAGATCGAGCGTGTAGCGCATCACCGGCTCGGAGACCGGAACCTTCCGGACCAGTTCCTGAAACGCCACCAGGTCCGCCCCGGTCACCGCGTGGTTGTACGTCGGGTTGTTGGTGATGGTGGTGGTCCGGACCACCTCGAGCTCTTCGTGCTCGGGCGGATGCTCGATGACGATGTGGAACATGAACCGGTCGAGCTGCGCCTCCGGCAGCGGATACGTCCCCTCGAGCTCGATCGGGTTCTGTGTCGCGAAGACGTAGAACGGCTCCTGCAACTGGTAGGTCCGCCCCTGCACCGTCACGCGGTGTTCCTGCATCGCCTCGAGCAGTGCCGACTGCGTCTTGGGCGGGGTCCGGTTGATCTCGTCCGCCAGCAGGATGTTGGTGAAGACCGGGCCGGGCGCGAAAACCATCTTTCGTCCGCCCGTCTCCGGGTCGTCCTGAATGATGTCGGTCCCGGTAATGTCGGACGGCATCAGGTCGGGAGTGAACTGAATCCGCGCGAACTTGAGATCCAAGACCTGCGCCATCGTCTGGATCAACAGCGTCTTTGCGAGTCCCGGGACGCCGACGATGAGGCTGTTGCCGCCGACGAAGAGCGTCAGCAGCGCCTGGTTGATGATGTCCTCCTGGCCGATGATCTTCTTCCGCAGCTCGATGAGAATCTGCTCCCGGCCCGCCTTCATCTTGTCGGCCAGAGCGATGTCGTCGGGCGACTCCAGATCGCCCGGCGAGGGGATGTCCGGCACCGGGCCGGACGGCGCAGCCGCCCCGGCTGAGGCCTGCTGCCCGCCGCTCGACTGCTCTTCGTCACTCGGGTCGGGTTTGCCGCTGATATTGAGTGGCACGGATCGGTTCCTCCAGTCGTCAGGCGCCAAGCGTCAATGCGTCAGCGCGTACATCACATAGTTGACGCCGAACCGGTAGGCTTCGTTTGTCACGTCGACGGCGAACCAGCCGGTGTTCGAGTATTCCCAGTACTCTCCGATGTCGTTCTCGTAGTTGATGATGCCCATCATCCGCCCGTTCGGATCGTTGTCCTCGAAGATTCCCCAGAACGTGGGCGGCGGGCCGTACATCGGCGCCATCTCGAGCGTGTCGATCTCGAAGAACGAGTGGAAGATCGGGTGTTCCGCGGTCAATTGGATCGGGACGAGTCCCGGGACGGCCAGATCGAGCTGCCGCACCAGGTTGTACCAGTGGTCGCCCGTGAAGTCGTCGAAGATGATGAAGCCGCCCTTGCGGAGGTAGTTGCCGAGCGCCTCCAGATCCGCTTCCGAAGGCCGCCAGAAGCCGGGTTCCGCCATATAGGCTAGCGGGTAGCGGGTAAGGGCGGGATCGTCGAGCGGCAGGACGTTGCCGCCGTTGGGTGCCAGCACGATGTCGAGGCCGCTGATCTCCTCGATGATCCGGCCGAAGTTCTGCTCGGCGTGCGGATAGTCGTGCGCCCACTTGATGTCGCCGGGGAACGCCCCGGTCTGCAGGCCAAAGTACATCTCGTAGCTGATCCGGACGAAAGTGAATCGGCCGTCGTAAGGGACGTTCCCGGGCCGGACATCTTCCGCTGCGGCGAGAAGAGCGCCGGTGTACGCCCAGCCGGCAACCCCGGCGACCGAAGCCGCCAGCGCCAGCGACACGGCTACGAAAGTCCGGACGGTCATCGCGGATCGGTGGCGTCCGGCGCCCCTTGCCTTGCTGCCTCGAGCCGGCGGATCTCGCGGCTCTTGAGGGCAAGCTCGATCAGCAGACGCTCCAATTCCGCCTCGTACGCCGCCTGATCGGCGCCGCCCCGCAGGATGCGGAGCTCATCGATGCGCTCTTCCAGCTCGGTCCGCTCGGCGTAGAGCGGAGCCAGCTCGGGATCGTCGGCGAAGGGCATCCGCTCCGCAGCCAGCACCTCGCCCGCCGTCAGGAACGCGGTACGCGCAAGCATTCCATCGCCTTCAAGCGGGTCCGGCTCCTCGGTCCCTTCCCCGTCGCCGTTGTCGTCGAGCATCGCATGCTCGGTCAGAAGAATCCCTTCGGTTTCGTACTCGGCCAGCACCCTCAGGCGCGCGTAGGTGAACGCTTCCAGCATCGAGACCCGCGAATCCCGATCCTGATCCGCCTCGTCCCCGCCTTCACCGAAGGCCTCGACGAAGTAGCCCCCGAATCGCGTCGCATTCCGCTCGCGGCCGTTGCGCGTCGCCGTCATCACGACGCGGCCCTCACCGGACAGCGTCTCGACAAACGGCCCGCTCGCGCTCGCCGTGTTGACGAACGTGACGCGGCGCCGGCCCAGCGAGTCGAGCATCGGCACGAAATCCTCCGGCGACGGATCGCGGCCGGGCAGATTGAACTTCGGACCGTCGGTGAAAGTGCCGTGGCCGAATAGCACGATGGCGATGTGGTCGGTCGGGCCGGCCCGTTCCGCGATCGCCGCGACCGCGGCGTCGAGGTTCTCGCGCGTCGAGCGCTCGTCGATCCGCTCGGGGTCGATGTCGACCGATTCGCCGAGGTAGGTGATGTTGTCGGCCGCCACACCGTAGTTCTCCATGGCGGCATCGATCAGCGACGTCGCCCAGCCATGGAACTGTTCGGTGTACATGGGGTCGCCCCCGAGGCCGACCACCACCAGCACGTGCGTCTGCTGCGCTCGCGCGGACGCCACGCAGAGAACCAAAAGCAGTGCTGCGCCGGCGGCCGCGGTTCGAACCGCGGCGCGCATGCGCATCAGGCCAACCCCCGGAACCGCCGGAAGCCCCACTCGCCCAGCACCAGAGCGGCAAGCAGAAGAAGGAGCGCCGGCATATCCCACAGGTCGTGCTCCTCGACCACGGTCACACCGCCGCCGACGTACTGGATGTCGTCCGGAAGCGTGTCGACGGTCGCCGGAGTGTAGAAGCGTCCGTCCGTATCTTCGGCAACCCGCTCGAGCAGCGGCGCCCGCATGGTCGAATCGTAGAATTCGGCATCGCTCGGCGCCACCTGGACGTAGGCGACGTCCTCGCCCAGCAACTCGTCGCCCAGCATCGCCTCGACCCGGACCTCGTAGAACCCTTCGGCCGCCGGGGTGAACGACGTGCGGTACTCGCCGTCGCGCTGGGCGGTCCACTCCATCGGCAGATCCGTGAAGTTGCCGTCGGGATGTGTGATCGAAGCCAACACCAGACTGTTGTTCAGTTCCTCGAAGTTGGCGTCGCCGACCGAGGCCAGGATCTCCACCGTCTCCTCAGGCTGAACACTGTCGGTGGGAAGGTCGATCGTCACCTGATCCGGGACACCGTCCACCAACCAGCGGAGAAGCCGCCGCCAATAGGTCTCGTGGGTCATGTCGTCGACCGCGATGTCGGCGTGCATCTGCCAGGTCCACGAGTCCTGGACGGGAAAGGCGAGCGACTTGCCGGCGCCATAGCGCTGGAACGCAAGAAGCACGAGGTCGCCTCCCGGACCCGTCAGCAGCGTGGTGGCGCCCGGTTTGATCTCGGTAATCGGGTTGACCACCGTGATCGGGGGCAGTTCCCGCCACCGCGCCGCGGAGGCCTCTTCGGTATCGGCGATCTGGGTGGCAACGTGGGTCGCCCCGGCCCGGGTGGGTTCGACCGCGATCTCGGTGAAGAAGCTCTCGTCGCCGTCGGCCTCCTCGTCGGCAAGCACGACCGGCAGAACGTCCGCCACGGGCGTGCCCGCGTAGCCCCCCTCGGCGAACGACCGGCGGCCGCCAAGCATCAGGAGGCCGCCGCCGCGGTGGTTGACGAAATCACCGATCATGCGGAGCTGGTCCGGCGTGAAATGGTTCGCCTCGATGCTGCCGAGGACCAGCCCGCTGTAGCCGTAGAGTTCGCCGCGCGTCGTCGGGAAGCCGCCCACCAGATCGTCCGGCCCGTCGACGTTGAACCGCATGAACTTGTTCTCCGCGGTCCGCTGCAGGATCACGACCTGCAGGTTCTCGTCGTCCTCGACCGCGCGGCGGAGGAACTTCACCTCGAAGCGGGGCTCCCCTTCGAAATAGAGAATCTTCTCGCGCCGGTCGTCGACCACGATCAGGGAGTCCCGGACATTGTTCTGGGTCACCATCTCGCCCGGCTGCGGGGTGACCCGGAAGGTGAACAGGCGCGGACCCTCCTCCCCGGCGGTGAAGCGCAGTCGGACGGTCTGCAGGTCATCCTCGTCGCCGAGCACGACATCCTCCGATCCGACGATCCGGCCCTCGTCCTCTACCTGGACGGTCACCGTCTCGCCCTCGTAGCCTCGGTGCGAAACCACGACGTCGGTGACAAGCGACGCGCCGCGAAGAACGCGGCGCGGCGTCTCGACGCGACCCAACTGGATGTCGCGATCGAATTCCTCTCGCCCCAGCCCGACCGTGAAGACCGGGACGCCCGCCGCCTGAAGCGGCAGCAGCGACTCGGCCAGACCCGCAGGCGCGTTGTCGGCGCCATCGGTCACGACGACCAGTCCGGACAGGGGAACGTCGGACAGCTCGTCGTGCGCCCGTTCCAGGGCCTGCCCCAGGTGCGTGCGCGTCCCGTCATAGGTCAGTTCGTTCACGACATCGAGACGATCCGTCTCGTTGGCGAACCCGAAGAAACGGAGGGAGAAGCGCTCGTTCAGGGCGGCGCGCAGCGGAGCGTCCGTGGACGCCAGTTGTTCCTGGACGAACTGCAAACGAGGAGTCTCGTCGGTATCGGCGATCCGCATGCTGCGCGACTCGTCGACCAGAACGCCGAGAAAATTCTGCTGCGGTACCACGGACGACAGGATCAGCACCGGCTGCATCAGGCAGAAGGCCAGCACCGCGAATGCGGCGAGACGGACCGCCGTGAGGATCGACCGATCGATCGGCTGGCTGTTGCCTCGCACTTGCGCGTACGACCGCCATGTCGCCACGCCGGCCGCGATCGCCGCCAGCGCCGCGAGGCCGCCGATCCAGGACGCACGGAACGTGAACTCGCCCTGCTCGAACATGAGCGGGCGATACTTGAAGAAAAACTCGAAAATCGCGTCGAACATGGTGTGGCGGGCCAGAGCCCTAGTGACTCATCGCGTAGACGATGAAGTTGATTCCCATCTCGACCGCGAAGGTCGAGAACCTCAGCGGATACTCCGGGCGCTCGGCCCACTCCCACGCGTCGCCCAGGTCCGTATTCCAGTTAATCAGCACCATCAGCCGGCCCTTCTCGTCGAAGATGCCGCGCACGTGCGCCTCATAACCGTCCTGCTCCCAGGTGCGGCCGCCGTAGAAGTTGCCAATCGCCGGCACCTGCAGGATCTCGTCGATCCGGTACACGGCGTTGAAGACGGGATGTTCAAGGGGAACCTCGATGATTGGGTACTCCGGGAACACCTCGCGAATCTGCTGTTCGAAGGCGGCCCACTGCCAGGATCCCCAGAAATCGTCGATGACAAGGAAACCGCCCGCCAGCAGGTAGTTGCGCAGCCCCTCGATCTCGGCCCGGCTCAGGGCGATGTCGCCCACCTCGAGCGCGTAGAGGAAGGGGAACTTCCGGATGTTCGGGTCGTCAAGGCGGACCGCATTCTCGTACGGCGAGCCGTCGATGTCGATCAGGCGGTTGACGACAGTCATGAACTGCCGGTCCGCCTTCGGATAGTCGATCGCCCAGCGCGAGTAGCCCCAGCCGCTGTTGTAGATGGCGCGGGTGAAGTAGAACTCGTGCGGCCCGACCGGACGATCGAGCGTCCCCCGCCCGCGATTCAGCAACTCGCGTGGATCGAAAGGCTGCTGTCCCCGCCGCTGGGCGTGAACACTCTCGCCGGCCTGCTCGCCGGCAACCGGACTCGTGGCCGGGTGCGGGTCGGACAACGCCGGCGGCGGACCGGGATCGGCGGGACGAACCGCCACGGCGGCGGCGATCAATGCGGTCAGAACGACCGCGACCCGTACAGTTCGTGACGGATGCATCGGTTGCTTCAGGGAAACTCGGCGCGCCTCCCTCGTTCCTGAATCGCAGCATAGCATAGCCGGTTCGCCGGTTCGGGGGCGGTGGTTGTCTCGCGCCTCCGGAGGATGGTACGCTTACTGGGCCTGCCTCCATTACATGCGCGTCAGCCGGATCGTTCGCGTCCGCTCAGTCCGTTTTGCGCTCGCGGCCAGCATGATCGGGGCCGGTCTGCTGATCGCGCCTCGCCCCGCCGTGGCGGCCGAGGAGGAGCAGCCGGCCGACTTCGCTTTCGGCCGGCCGCGCTGGTCGGTCGCCATTCGCGCCATCGGCTACCAGGCGCGGGCCGAAGGCGGCTTCTACGACTTCGTTCAGGACCAGTTGTTCGCGCGGAAGAGCCCGAATGACGACCCGGCGGACCCCGCGGCCGGGCACCTCAACTTCAATGCAGCCGGAATCGCCTTCCACGCAGGCCTTGCCGTCACCCCGAGGCTGGACGTCAGGCTCGGGCTCGACTACGTCCAGGCGTTCCAGCCGTCCGAACTGCGCCACTTCGAGGGATCGGACGGCCTGCCGATAGAGCAGGAAACCACGCTGGCCCAGGCGGGGCTGAGCGGCAGCATCACGCTGGCCCTCCTGCCTCGCGGTCAGGCAATCGGAAACTACGTCTGGATCCCCGCCAGGGTCGTGCCGTACGTCGGCGTCGGGGCCGGAGTCACCAGGTACCGGCTGACGCAGCTCGGCGAATTCGTCGACGCCATCGACGGCGTCCTCTTTGCCGCCGAGCTGATTTCAAGCGGCTGGGCCGGCAGAACGCAACTGATCGCCGGCGCGGATGTCCGGCTGACCACGAGCATGGCGACTACCGTCGAGATCAGTTACAGTCGGGGAAGTGCGGAGTTGTCGGAAGACTTTGCCGGCTTCGAACCCATCGATCTCGTCGGCGTCCGGATCGGGGCTGGATTACGCGTGGCGTTCTAGAGAGGGAACAACGATGCGGATCATGCAGCAGACGGTGTTCGCGACGCTCGCCGCCAGCCTCATGCTGGCGTCGCCATCGACCGCGCAGGACCGGACGGTAGCAGCGGCGATCGCTTCCGGGCAGCCGGAGGCGGCCCTTGCCCAAACGGACGCGCGCTGGCTGCCCTGGTTCGGCTGCTGGCAGCTTTGGGAGGAGCAGACGGAACGCGCCGGCAGCGACGGCGCCGAGTTTCCGGAGCGAACCGTCGTCTGCATGAACCCGGCAACCGGCGCCGGCAGCGCCGGCGTTCACCTCGCGGCGCGCGGGAACGGCAGGGTCCTCGTGGAACGCACGCTCGTTGCCGATGGCGTTCGCCGCGACATCAGCGACGGCGAGTGCAGCGGCTGGGAACAGCGCTCCTGGTCGAATGACGGATTCCGCCTCTACACGGACGCGGAGTTGAGTTGCGGCGAGGACGCGCAGGTTCGCCGGACGAGCGGCATCAGTCTGATGTCCGGTCGCTCCACCTGGGTGGACCTGCAACTCGTCACCGTCGGCGAGCGCCAGCATATGGAGATCCGCCGGTACACGCCCGCGTCCGGCGGCAGCGACCTGAATGAAGACGCGCTTCCCGTGTCCCGCGAAGAAATCCGGCGGGCGCGCGTGCGGGCCGGCTCTTCGCTGACCCTTCCGGGGGTCCGCGATGCCGCGGTCAGCGTCGATCCCCGCGTCGTCGAGGCGATGCTGACGGAGACGGAGCCGCGACTGGAGCTGGACGCGGCCGCCCTGATCGAACTGGACGCGGCCGGCATTGACAGCAGCGTCATCGACCTGCTGGTCGCCCTCGCCTACCCGGAACGCTTCATGGTCCAGCGGCGCAACCGGGGTGGCGGCGGCAGCGGCGCCTGGAGCAACTGGGGCGGCTGGGGCAGCGGATCGGGCTGGGGCGGCGGCGTCTACGATCCGATCTGGTACAGCGACCTCTATCCGTACTATCTCACGCCGCTGGGCTACGGCGCGTGGGGTCGCGGCTACAGCCCATACCTGTACAACTACGGCAGCAACCCCTTCATCAATATCCGCGATGTGTCCGTCTCCACGGCCCGTGAAACACCGCGGGCCGTCAGCGGACTCGGCTACACGCGAGTGGCCGAGCGGACGGGGGTCGGCCGCGGCGCCGCGACCCGCGCGGGAGGCGGGGGCACCACCTCCGGTGGCGGAGTCTCGACGCGGACCGGAGGCGGCTCCGGCGGCCGCGTCACGACCGGCGGCTACACCCGCGGCGGAAGTGGCGGCGGCGGTGGCGGAACCAGTACCAGCGGGGGTGGCGGCGGGCGGACCGCGGTGCCGCGCCGCTAGGCATCTGCGCCGCGGTTACTCGAAGGTGACTTCAAACATCGCCGGCCAGAGCTTGCCGGTGATGTAGAAGGTTTCCGCCTCCGGGTCGTACGCGATCCCGTTCAGGACGTCGGCCCCGCGCCGCTCCTCGCGCGTCAGCAGGCCGGCTGCGTCGACGTACTGGTTGACGCGGCCCGTCGACGGATCGATCCGCACCAGGAACTCCTGCTGATAGACGTTCGCGTAGACCTCACCGCCTACACACTCCAACTCGTTGATCTGCATCAGGGGCAGGCCACGCAGCGTCACCGCCACCTCGCCGACCGGCTCGAACGTCTCGCGATCGCGGAACGTCAAGCGGTCCGAGCCGTTGCTCATGATCAGGCGCGAGCCGTCGTCGCAGAGCCCCCACCCTTCCCCCCGGTAGGTGAACGTTCCGGTGGGCGCGAAGCTGCCGAACTCGAAGACGAAGGCCCGTTGTGCCTTCCAGGTAAGCATGATCAGACGGTTGTCGACGCGCGTGAGACCCTCGCCGAAAAAGGCGGGGGAGATAGCGATGCGATGCTCCACCGCGCCTGTCCGCGGGTCGACGCGCCGGAGCGTCGAGGCGCCGTACTGGCCGGTGCTCTCGTACAGCTTGCCTTCCGACCAGATCAGCCCCTGCGTATAGGCGGACGTGTCGTGCGCGAACCGGCGGAGGACGTTGACGCCGAGCGACTCGACTTCACCGGCGGGAGCCTGGGCGCTGGTGACCCCCACTCCGGCCGACCGGATGACGCCGATACCCGCCGCCGCCGCAACGAGCAGCAGCACGAGAACCAGCCCGAGGAGCGGGCCGCCTATCCGCGGACCGGCGCCGGGCCGGACCGGGGCGGGTGACCGAGACGCCGGGAACCGGGGCGACGACGACCGCCTTCTCTTGCTTGACTTCACCGCTCAGCACCCTCGACCATTCTGTCACAGAGATCCGGCGCCTCCGGTCCGGGATCGGACTCAACCTCGGTCGATCCTCGTCGAGGCAATGAAGCGGCCCAACTTCTCAAGATCATGCGCCCAGAACAGCGCCAGACCTCGCCTTTGATCACGTTGAAGACACCTGACAACACCGCCGCAGATACAACCTGCCGCTTGCCGAAAGCCGACGCCCAGTAGGTAGCCTTCGCGTGTCGTCCAACCGCAGAACGACATCCGCTTTGCGTTCACCGAGCTGGCATTCACCACAAAACTGACCGGCCGCGAGACCATCGACCACCGTCCTGATGGCTGTCGGCGCAACTTGATCAAGACCCATGCCGCAGAGGTAGTCCTTGACCAGGGCCTCCTGTTGCTCCTTGCCCGCATTACGCCGTTCAGTCTCGGTCCGTTGCGCCGCCAACAGCACGGCAGAGGCGTTGAGGGCCGTGGCCCTCGCGTCGGCGGTGGGCGCCTCGCGTTCCCTTACCCAAGGAAACCGGTACTGGTCAATCACTCGATTACGTCGAAGACCTTCCGCGCCGCTATCGAGTCGTTCTTGAGTATGCCCGGCGCCAGAGACTTGACCGCTGCCAGGACGCGGAGGTCATCCTCGGAAATCGGCGGACCGGCGAGGTAGCGCAGCGGGTCGCCCAGACGTTTGCCGAATGCCTCGGCGAGCGCCTGATCGGTAATGGCGTCCAACCGAAGATCATCGAGTACCTCGAACAACTGCTCGAACTTTCGGAGAGCCGCGGCGTAGTGACTCGGCCACATATCTGCCGAGACAGCCAGACGTTCGTCCCGAAACCCGGCGATTGCGATTGCAGCATCAAGGTTCAACTGATCAAGTGTCCATTCCGGTGGCGACGTGAGCACTGGACTAGAAGTCACGAGGAATCCTGATGCGCTCTACTTCCCGCGGCTCGAACTTCGTCAAGCCCCCCGCGTAGGTGCGGCCGTCCGCGGTACCGACATTCGTGTTGAGCCAGACGACCAAACGGGCGAGCGCCTCGGCACTGAGCCGTTCGCGCGGATAGAGGCCGTGCGCCACGTTGATGTGGCGCGCGCCACAGGCGTTGACGGTGAACTGCGGCGGGCGGCGCGCCATGTACGTGCAGAGTATCGGCGCGGGCGCCTTAAGGCGTACAGACCACCACGCGGGACGATGTCGGGCGATGTAGGTACGGTCGGCCCCCTGTTCCTTCGCCCACACGAGAAAGTCTTCGATACGACGTCTCTCGCTGGAGGTGAATTGCGCGAAGTCAAGTGGAAGATCAATCACGCGGCGAAGTCCGGCCGTCGAGTGGAGCGTCGAACCAGCCTTGATCAGGTCGACAGCCTTCGTCACGGCCGGGAGCTTGACGCATTCCGGAAGATTGGCCGCGTGCGTACCCTCCAACCAGACGCCGTTTGCTCCAGTCACCTGCCCGCGATGTACGCGGAAGAGCTCTCGCAGTTCAATGCCACGCCTAGGAACGCCATTGGTGGGCCGCACGACGGGCGTCCAGCGAGATGCAGCCTTGAGCTCCTCGCGGGAGATCTTCCTGCCCTGCGTCAGTTCCCCGACACTAGCGAGGGCCGCAACAGAACGAACACCTACCTGTTCGGGCGGTCCGCCCACACGGAAGCAGGCGATTGCGGCCGTAGTAGCCGTTGCCGGAAAGGCCTGGACGGACGGCTCAAGCACGTGGAGGGCGATGCCCCCGAGGCCATCGATGAACAAACGACGAAGCGCGGATCCGTAGTTGACGTCAAGCCATTCTGCCGACGTGACAAACGCACCGACGTCACCCTTTCTGGCCAGCAGGCTGGTCTGCAGAAAGAAATGGAGGTGCAGGCCGGCAAGCGAACTCGCACGGACACCCTGTTCCGCGAAGCGCGACACGTACCATTGCTTCCACTTGCCGTCTATGCCGTGGTGGCGCACGTACGGCGGATTCCCCACGAACGCCGTCAGACCTCGGCAACGAGGGAGAACCACCGACCGGTAATCCGCAACATGGACGGATGCGCGGCGGCTCCATCCACGCACCGCGAGATTGGCGCGGAGCGTCAACACCGCAAGTGGATCGGTTTCAACTGCAACAAGGCGGGCGCTCGGAAACGTCTCGCCCGCCGCCAGGAGAAACCGCCCTGAGCCCGAACCAGGGTCAACCACGCGCATCGGCGTGCCCTGAGCAGCAAGCCAGCCGACCATCGACTGGACGATCTCCCGCGGCGAGTACACCGCGCCTGCAGCCCGCCGGGACCGCGCCGAACGAATCGCCATGAACGCATCGCCCAGCGGATCGTCGCCACGCAGGATGGCGGCACGTGTGGCGAGAACACCATCGAGAGACGAAACGGGAGCCCGCCGATTCACTTCGGCGGCGGCCAGAAGCGCGCGCTCGGGGGACGAGAGACGGGCGCGATGGCCGATGAGGGCAGTGCACCGGTCAATCAAGTCCCGTTCGGTCTGCATTGGGCATCCCATTGTCGCTCGACGGCTAGACCCGCAACAAGATGCCGGTGACGGGTTCGCCCGTGGCGCGGGCGATCATGTCAGCGTACAGAGCGACCTGCCGCCGGTAGATGTCGAGCGCGTCGTCAGCTTCGTCCAACTCGCGGTCGGTCTTGTAGTCGACGACCGTCCAGGCGCCGTCCTCGCGGAAGGCGATGTCGACTACGCCTTCGATCAGCGCACCGTCGGCGTCCCGCATGGTGACCGGGGCCTCCCGACGGCACTCACCGCGGGCGAGCGCGTCGCGGGCCCGGGCAATCAGCGGATGCGCCAGGGTCCGCGTCGCCACGTCGGCGGCCGCCCTTACTTCTTCCGGCGTCGCGCCCAATACCCGGCCATGGACCAGCGCCAGTTCATCCACCGGGACGCCGGCGCCATCCGGCGGCTCCAACGGGACAGTCGAGAGCAGGGCGTGTACGAGCGACCCGAAGCGCTTGCCGCCGGGGCGGCCGGACGCGCGGTCGATGTCGATCACCTCGATCTCGTCCGACGCGTTTGATCCGTCAGCGCCAATCCGGGCAGCCGCGTCCGGCGCGCGGCTTTCACCCTTCGCGCTCTCCGCCGCGTCGCGCGCGCGCGCGGTCGCTGTGGTCACCTCCAGACTGCGGCGCGTCCCCTGCTCCAGGGTGTCGTCGTGCCGCCGCCGCCACTCCCGGTAGCGGCGAACGTCTTGCTCCACCACGCTCGTTGGCGCCTTCCTGGAAAGCAGCTCCTCCTGGCGGATTCCGAATGGCGCCTCCACGTCCAGTTCCAGCCGGGACGGGTCCCACCACACTACTTCCCAGCCAGCGGAAGAGGCCGGCCGATCCTGCCAGTCCACCCCCTCTTGCACATTGCGGTCCGGAAATGGCACTACTTCAGCGCCCCGCTCGCCGGGCGCGCGCATGTTGATGCCACCGGGGCCGTCCAAGCTGCGCGCGTGTTCGCCGATATCCGCCAACACTCCTTGCCGTACTGGACCCCAACTATGCAGGCCGGGCGACACGGTCTCTTTCGTGGCGCCGGTGTCATCCGGCCGTTCCAGCACCGAGTCGCGTCCGAAGCGCGGACACCCCGGCGCCTCCGCCGCGCCTCTGCGCCGTTCTTTTGGCGGATAGACAGCCGAGTAGAGTGGGCTTGTCCAGACGCCCTGTAGCGGGTAACTCCTCCAGCCGGCGGTCTTCGTGATCCAGGAATCCGGCTCCGGCGCATCGCCCACCGCCGGCACCACCAGCAGATCGCGGGCGCGCGTCGCCGCCACGTAGGCGAGCCGAATCCCTTCCTCCTGGTCCCGTGCGATCTCCTCCGGCTCGTGCTCCATGAGGTCGATCGGCGACCAGCCGCCCAGGCGGATTGCGCACAGGCCCGCCTCCGAGTCGATGAACCGGCTCGCGGTGGCCGCATGCAGCCGGGCGGTGGGATCGGCCAGGATCACGACGGGAAACTCCAGCCCCTTCGCCGCGTGGACGGTCATGATGCGCACCCCGTCACTGGACGCTTCGAGAATCGGCGCCTCACCCGTTTCGTGCTCCGCTGCCTCGTCGGCCAGGTGATCGAGGAAGCCGCGGAACGACAACCCGCCGCGTTCCTCGTAGCGCCGCGCCAGCTCGCCAATCTGCAGGACGTTCGCGAGCACCTGCTCACCGGCGCGGCGCATGGCGAATCCGGCGTGCGCGCGCGTGGCTTCCAGCAGCATCCCGATAGTGTGCGCAATGGGCGTGTCGTTACGCCGCAGGCTGAGCTGCCGCAACAACGCGAGGGCATCGGCCACGGGACGGAAGCGCTCCCGATCCGTCGTCGAGAGGCGGTCGCCCGAGTCGGTGGCGGCGTCTCCCTCTGCCTCCGGGCGTAGCGCGCCTGGGATGCGGAAGGGATGAAGACGGCGGAAATGGTATCGCCAGGCGAAGAGCGTCTCGTCGTCGAACGCGAAGAGCGACCCGCGTAGCGTCGCCATCACGGACAGCTCGTCGTCCGGCCATTCGATCGCCGCGAGCGCGGCCCGCACCGTCGCCACCTCCTCGCGATCGTGAAACGAGCGGCCCCCAACGAGCAGATGGGGCAATCCGCGCGCCTCGAGCGCATCGACGTAGGGGCGCGTCTTGTCGTCGCGGAAACTGGTGAATCGCCGGAAGAGGAGCGCCACGTGCCGCGCCTCGACCGGCACGCGCTCCAACTCTCCCCCCGGCTGCCGCTCGGTCACGGTCCAGCCGCTGTGGTGGACCAGCCAATGGACGAACGCGCCGGTGGCGTCGGGCAGCGACGCCTCGATCTGCCCCTTCGTGACGTTGCGGATGCTGTAAGGCCGCGGCGCCGGCAGCGCGACCACGGCCGGTTGCGAAGGCTCGTCCGCGCGGTAGGGTCCGAGCGGAACGTACCCCGACCGGCGGAAGGCGCTCTCACCCGAAGCAGGCGCGGGCGGCGTGCTCATGAGCGGCTCGAATGCCGCATTCACCAGGCGCTGAATCCTCGGGACCGCGCGGTAGCTGGTCGACAGCGACACCATCTCCACTCCGACCCGCGCCAACTGCTCCGTCACCTGCCGGTAGATGCGGACGTCAGCGCGGCGGAAACGGTAGATGGACTGCTTCGGGTCGCCGACGATGAAGAGCTTGCCGGCAGCCGGCCTCACCTCGCGCCAGTCGCGCTGAGCGGGGTCGTCAGCGGCAAGCAGCAGCAGGATCTCCGCCTGCAGGGGGTCCGTGTCCTGGAACTCGTCGACGAAGATCCGCGTGTAGCGCTCCTGCATGTCGCGGCGGACGACGTCGTCGTCATGGATCAGGTCGCGCGCCCGTAGCAACAGGTCGACGAAGTCGACGGACCCGGCGTCGGCCTTCAGCCTCCCGTAGCGCTCGATCGGATCGCGCAACTCGGTCTGGAGGCGTGCGGCAAGGTCGGCGTTCGCGACGCGCCGGAACTGCTCGAGCACCTCGACGATCTTTCCGTGCTGTTCCAATACCTGCTCGCGCGTGACGTCGACGCCGTACATGGTCCGGCGTCCCTTGGCCCGCGGACGGACCACGTAGCCGTCACCAGCGAGTTGCACCAGTTGCGCTTCGATGCCGTCGTAATCTCGGCGGCGCGGCCCGATCGCGTCGGTCTCGCGGATCTGCTGCACGGCGGCGCGCACCGGCTGCATAGCCCGGTAGAACGGATCGTCGAGGTACTCGGCCCGATCCGTCAGGTCCGCGAACTCCATCAGGTGCGCCGTGACCTGATCGATCATCGACTCGCGCGGAAAATTCTCGCGGCGCCACGGCCGGGTGAAGTCCCGCCACTCGGTCAGGGCCCAGGCGGCTCGCTCGATGCGGTCGGTCGGGCTGTCTTCCCGCGTATCCGGGTCGTCGAAACTCGAGCGGTCGTTCCTGCGGCGGAGCGCGCGCCGGACCCCTTCGGGCGGATGATCGAGCGTCGTCTGCAACCAGTCCTGAAACGCCTCCCGGAAGAGTTGATGGGACTGCGACTCTTCCAGGACCGCAAACTGCGGATCGACCTGCGCTTCGACCGGGCGTTCGCGCAGCAGGTCGGCACAGAAACCGTGGATCGTCGACACCTGCGCTTCTTCCAGATGCGCGATCGCCTCGTCCAGATTGCGGGCGCGCGCTGTCGGATCCAGTGACGGCACACCCGCGGCGGCATCCGGGACATCCGACTGCCGCGCTCGCTCGAGTTCCTCGCGCAGGCGCAGTTTCAGTTCGCCCGCTGCCTTCTCGGTAAACGTGACGGCCAGGATCTGGTCGACTCTTGCACGGCCCTGCTCGAGCATTGCGACGATGCGCGACACGAGTTCGCTTGTCTTCCCCGTCCCCGCCGCCGCTTCGACGACGAGCGACTCGTCGAGCGAATGCCGGATGCGTTGGCGCGCCTCGCCGTCGGCGAGCGGTGGACGCCCAGGGCCGACGTCCGCGCTCATGGCCGGGACCTCAGTGCCGCGAGGTCGCTCAGGAGCCGCCTCTCCTTCTTCCCGATGCGACGCTCTTCCCAGGGGCCGCACACCGGCCGGAAGTCGCACCACTCGCAGGCTCTCTCGCGCGGGGCCGGTACCAGCACGCCCGTCTCGATCGCGCGGTCGATGACCTCGAGCACCTCGATCCCCTGTCGCCGCTCGTTGTCGCCCAGCCGAACCCTCCGATGGTCGTAGCGGCCGGCCGAGGTGGCGAAGAAGAGTTGCGACTCGATGACCGGCCGTCCGAGCGCCTGTTCAACCGCGAGTCCGTAGAGGACGGGCTGTAGCGTCTCACCGCCATTCACCACCATGTCCCGCTTCGTCCGGTTCTTCCCGGTCTTGTGGTCGGTGACGCGCAACTCACCCTTCTCGCTGGGCCGCGCCGGGGCCTCGATCTGGTCGACGACGCCATGGAGCAGCCACCGCCCGTTCAGGGTCGCCGGCTCGGCCACGCTCTCCGGGTCGAAGTCGGAGCCGCGCGGCAAGCCGAAGGCAAACTCGGCGTGCAGCGGGATCCACTCGCCGCCCTCGTCGGCGACTCGGTGGAGCCAGCCCTTCAGGTCGATCCGCATCGTTTCGATCTCGTCGCGCCAAACCCGCTCGATCGCGGGAACCAGCTCGTCCTTCCTGCGTGCCGCGACATCGTCGAGGATCCTGTCGATCTCCTGCTCGGCCAGCGCGAGCCGCGCACGCGTCACCGGCAGCGCGTTCTGCTCCCGGAGCGCGCGCGTGAACTCGGCCTGTACCTCGTGGAAGATGCTGCCCCGCGTCAGCGGGTCGAGCTGCTCGATCGGCGCCGGGATCTCGTCCAGTGGGTGGATTCGCGCGACCGATCCGAGGAAGAACTGGTATGGGCAGACGGCGAAGCGCTGGAGGCCGGAACAGGAGTACGCGCGCCGGTCGAGCCGGTGGTCCGCCAGCATCGCTCGCGTCGCGTCGCTCACGGCGTACAGGCCGTCGTGCCTCGACCAGCGCCTGTCCCACCGAGCCCACCGCGCGATGAGCGCGCGGCGCAGCCCTTCGTTCAGATGAAACAGGTAGCGCGCGCGCCCCGTGATCTCGTCGGTCGGCCGTTTGAACAGATCGTGCAGCACGGCCAGGTCATGTTCCGTATCGTCGATCGCGAGATCCGGATCCAGAGGCGCCGGCCAGGCAAGGCGCGCCGTCACCTGCTCGGACGCCTTGCGCTCAATCTCGCGGAAATCCGGGATGTGGCCGGCGCGCGCCCGCTCGATGTCGAGCGCGTAGAACGACGGAACGCGCTGTCGCGCCTTGCTCGCTTCCAGGCGGGGATACGAGACCCAGATCCGCTCGGTGGCGGCGCCGACGGCGACCTGCAGCAGCAGCTTCTCCCGCTGGTTCAGATCGTGCCGGCTCGGGAGGCCGATGTGCGGCGTGTCGTTCGCCGCCGCGTTGAGCTCGGCGCGGTGGCGGTCGAGCAGCAGGGGATCCTGCCGGTGCCGGTGCGGAAACACCCGCTCGGCGAGTCCCGGGATGAAGATGACGCGAAAGCGCCGGCCCCGCAGTTGATCCGGGTCGCCGACGAAGACGCGGCCGTACCGCCGGCGCGGCGGGTTTCGCTGCAGGTCGGTCAGCCGCTCGGTGAGCACATCGCGCACGTCCGCAAGCGGCGCCGGCCCGACATTGGCCATCGGCCGCAGGTCGCCCAGGACGGCGAGGACGTCGTCCGGATCCTTCAGCACCACTGGCGCCAGCGCCTCGAGGTGATCGAGCCATTCACCCCAGAGCGCCTTCTGGGGAAGAGCGGCCAGGCGATCGATCACGGGGAGCGCGAACTGCCGAAGGTGCGACAGGTTCCGAATCTGACGCTCGAAGCGCCGCAGGCGAGGTGACTCGGGTTCGTCGCTTCCGAGTTCCTCCAGGCGCGCGGCGAGTTCGGCGGCGAAACCGTCGAGGCGGCGTTCCCATCGGTCGCGACCGCCGACGACGGCCGATTCGACGAGCAGCTCGTCCCAGCGGCGCGGGGCGCGGAGCGCACCGCCCACGACCGGCGTTTCGTCGCTGTCCGCCGTTTCCGCATCCGCGGCTCCACCATCGCTGTCGGCGCCGGCGGCCTCCTCCCTGGCGTCGAAGAGCGAAGGTTGTGACAGCGTCGGCGTCATCTCCGGCGTGCTGTCGGGGAGCGTCCAGCGCTCTCCGCTGCCGGGTGGCGCGCCGTCGGGATCCAGCGTCGGGACCTGACCCAGCGAGAGGTACTCCGAAAAGCGCCGGGCCGACAGGTTCTCGAGCGCGCAACCAAGTAGCGCGAGAAACGCTCGGCCGGCCGGATGCGGCACGCGGGTGCCACGGGAGAAGTAGGCGTCGACGCCGGCGCGGGCCAGCGCGGTCTCCACCAGGCCGGCGTAGACGCCCGGCGAGCGGATTACGATCGCCATCTCGTCGAATGCAACGCCGCGCGCCGCTTCCCCGACGATCGCGCGGGCAATCTCCACCGCCTCACGGCTCTCGCCTGGGGCAGAGAAGAACGTGAGAGTGTCGCCCTCGGGCGCGTCGCCCTCCGCCAGCGGTGGATCCTCAGTGGCGAACAGGTAGCGGCGGACGCGGTCGAGCGGATCGCGCGCGGCCTGGCCAGCGTCGCTGCCGCCCGCGTCATCCCCCGCGTCGATCATCTCTGCGGCCGGCAACTGCCTGAGTGCAGCCAGCGTCGAGGCGTCTCCGGCTGGCACGGTCGCGAGCACCGACCTGGCATGGCTCGTTATCGCCGAGACGAAATCATAGGCGGCGTCGTCCAGCACCGCCACATCGAGCAGCAGAAGCTCGCCGCCGAGCGGGAGGCCGGTCGCCGCTGCCGCATCGCCCCGGGCGACGTCGGCCGCCACGCGGAACAGTGCCGCGTCATCCGCCAGGCCGGCGGCATCTATCAGCGCGTCGTACCGGCCGGCGAGCCGGGCGATGTCCGGACCGCTGCCGCCCGTCTGTTTCGCCGTAGCGGCATCTATACCGGCATGGCGCAGATCGCGGAGCGTCGCCGCGAGCGTGCGGCCGAATGCACGGAACCTGGCGATGGGATGAAGGTAGTTGAGCCGCCGTCCGGTCAGCTCCTCGAAGGCCGCATGGGTGGCCACCGCCTCCGCCGCCAGCGGACTGGCCGGCGCCAGCCCGCGGCGCGCGAGTTCCACCGCCGCCAGGCGCCACGCGAGTTGCCGCAGGCCGAATCGGTGCAGCCCGAACGTGGCGCCCGCTTCCATTGCCAGGCCGCGCGCCAGCTCGTCCGCCGCCTCGCGTGTCTGCCCGACCAGCAGCACCTCGGGCGCCGTGGAATCGTGCAGGTTGCGTCGCAGATAGTCCGCCGCCGCGTCCAGTCGCGCGCTCGCCGCCGGGCCCGTCAGGATCGTGATGCGCGAGGCAGGTGCCAACGGGCAGGCATCGTACCACGCGGCCTCTTCCTCGTGACAGACGCTCTTCTAACCTACTATGGGGCCGGATGGAAACGGAGCGCCCGGACGCGGACGGCGCGGCGGACGCGCGACGCATCGGCCGGGCTCTGCTGATCGGGGGTCTCGTCGGGTTCGCCGGACTCGCCGCGATGCTTGCCTGGTGGCGCGCCGCGGACAATCCGCCCGCGCCGCCCGCCGCCAGGCGCGCGCTGTCCGTCCTCGTGCCGGACGACTTGGAGTTGCTCGACATCGCCGTGTCCCCGGACGGGCAGCAGCTCGCCTACACCGCCATCCGTGAAGGCCGTGCGCGACTCTACGTCCGGCCGATGGACAGCTTCGAGGCAGTGGAACTGCCGGACACCGCTGGCGCGGAACAGCCCTTCTTCTCACCGGATGGCTCCGCCGTCGGGTACTTTGCCGGACCCCAACTCAAGCGGTCGCCGGTTCCGGCCGACTCCGATCAGCCGCTGCAACCACCGGCCCTCGTGGCCGAGTTGACCGGCATTCCGGCGGGAGGCTCCTGGCGTCACGACGGGACAATCGTTCTTGGCGGTCCGGGCGCCGCAGGTCTGCTCGCGGTGCCGGCCAGCGGCGGGACGCCGGCGCCGTTGACCGTTGTCGACGCGGGGTCGGGCGAAACGGCGCATGGCTGGCCGCAGCGCTTTGACGACGAACACATCCTGTTCACCGTCGGGCGCCACGGCCAGGATCCCCGGGTCGCGCTGCTGCACGTTGAGACCGGGCGCATTCTGCCGTTGCTTCTGGCCGACGGCGGCGGCTTCGTGGTCGATCCGAACACCGTCGTCGTCGCGCGCCGCGGCGAGGCGTTTGCGGCCCTGGTCGATGAGGAGCTTCTGGACGACCTTGCTGATCCGTCCTCCGGGCCCGCCGGCGGTCCAACCGACATCGCGATCGCGCTGGGCGCCCCGGCCGGCGCCGGAACGGATGGCGCAGCCACAGCGCTGCCTCCGCGGCCGGTCCTGCGCGGCGTCGCCAGCAGCGGCGTCGGGTTCAGTGGTCTTGGGCGCGCGCGGTTCGCGGCCGCCCGCGACGGCACGCTGGTCTTCGTTCCGCCGGCAGCGACCGCTGGCGGCAACCGCCTGGTGATGGTCGATCGTAGCGGCCGAACCGAACCCATCGACAACGTCGCGGCGCAGCACCAGACGCCGCGCCTGTCGCCCGACGGCCGGCAGATCGCGTTCGGGGCCACGGCGTCGATCCTGCAGCGCGATCTCTGGCTGCTCGACCTTGCCGGAGGCTCGCGCTTGCGGCTGACGGAAGGCAGCGGCGATAACCATTCACCCCTCTGGTCGCGCGACGGCCGGTCCATCACCTTCGCCTCGTCGCGCACCGGCCTCCAGCAGCTCTTCCGTCTCGACCTGCCGGGGCTCGATGCATCCGGACCGATCCTCGGGGAAGATCTCCGGACGCCGGGATCCTGGTCGCCCGGCGACCGCGACCTGGCGTTCCACGAACCGCACCCCGATCGAGCGCGCGACATCTGGATCTGGGGGGGCGGAAGCGATGACGCGCCGGAACCGTGGCTGACTACCGCGGCCAACGAACGCGCACCGGCCTACTCGCCCGACGGCCGCTGGATCGCTTATGTCTCGGACAGCGAGACCGCCGACGGTGATCAGGTCTTTGTTCGGGCCTCCGCGGGCAACCGGGACGCGCCGCCGCTCCGGGTGTCCCCCGCCGGCGGAACCGAACCGGTCTGGGCGCGAGCGGACAGCATCCTGTTCTTTCGGCGAGGACGCAGCGTGTACGAGGTGCGGATTCGCGCGGACGCCGGCGGACGACCAGCCGCCGAGACACCGGTACTCCTCTTCGACGGGCCCTTCCTGACCGATCCGCTCGGCAACCTGCCGGCGTACGACGTCACGTCCGACGGCCGGTTTGTGATGATGGAACTTGCGAGCCGTCCGAACGTCGTACATATCGTGAACGGTTGGCGCGCGGGGGTGTTCCCACCTCCTTCGGACGGCAACTAGAATCGCGGGGGGACGGCGCGGCGCGGGGAAGGCAAGAGGAAGCGAGGAACCACGGATGAACGACTATACGACCGGCGGCCCAGACCCGAAGCGCCTCCAGCGCTCCCTCGTGGACCGGCGCATCGGTGGAGTCTGCGGTGGTCTGGCGCGCTATCTCGAAACCGATCCGGCCATCATTCGCGTGCTGTGGCTGGTCCTTACGGCAGCCGGCCTACTCGGTCTGGGCGTCGGGATCTTCCTCGGCATCTTCGCCTATATCGCTTGCTGGCTCATCGTTCCGGAGGCGGCGCCGGGTTCGGAACCGATCATTCAGGGCGCCCGCCGGCTGCAGCGCTCCGCCACCAATTCGCAGCTCGCCGGCGTCTGCGGCGGCCTTGCCGAGTACTTCTCCGTCGATGCAAACGTGGTCCGCGTGCTGTGGGTGCTCCTCACCCTCTGCACTCTCGTGGTCGGCGGATTGCTGATTTACCTGGCGGCCTGGATCATCATGCCGCTCGCGGCAGCGCCAGCGGCGGCGGCCAGCGCGCCGGGGGCCGAGGCCGCTCCGGCGACGGCGCAGGCCACTGCCGCACAGGCGGGCGCCGGCGCGGCTGCGACGGGCACGGGGATGGCGGCGGACACGCCGTCAGCGGATGCCGGGTCAACCGAAGCCGCCGCGCCGGGGACGGACTCCACGGCGTCCGATACCGCGTCGACGGCGACGGATGCCTCGGCCTCGACCACCGACGCTGCCGCGGAAGAACCGCGCACGTAGGACCGCGGGCTCCGCCGACTCCAGCCCGACTATTGTCGCCTGCGGCTCCGATGGCCGCCCAGCCAGGCCTACCTGGCAGCCTGCACCGTTCCACGGCGCAGCCCGCTAGCCGACCACCCGTGCGCCGTCCCGGTTGACCGGCCCGACGTAACGGTCGCACGTAACGCCGGCATCAGCGAAAGCCTTCTCCATCGATGTCGCGACCGTGTCGGCGGCCGCATCCGAGTCCGCGAACGCGAGGACGCTCGGTCCCGACCCCGAAATCGAACAGCCGAGGGCTCCGGCATCGAGCGCCGCTTCCTTGACTTCCGCGAACGCGGGCACAAGCGGAGCCCGAATCGGCTCCACGAGCGCGTCGCTGATGCTTCGCCCGAGCATCGCGAGGTCTCCCTGATGCAGCGCCGCCACCAGCGCGGCGACATTCCCCAGGTTGGCGACGGCCTGACCGATGGAGAATCGTCGCTCCGCCACCAACCGACGCGCCTCGGCGGTCAGCACCTCCGCATGCGGATGCACCAGGACGACCCGCAGCGCGTCCGGGACCGGCAACCGGATCAGATCGAGCGGGTCCGACGACCGGATCAGGACGATCCCGCCCATCACGCACGGCGCCACGTTGTCGGCATGCGCCGTTCCCGACGCCGCCGCCTCTCCCCGCAACGCGCAGGCTACGAGATCGTCCGCCGAGAGCGCGCTTCCGAACAGCGCGTTCACCGCCACGGCCCCCGCAACGCTGCTGGCGGCGGAACTGCCGAGGCCGCTGCCCAGGGGCATCTGCTTGTGCAGCCAGAGTCGAACGCCGGCGCCGGTGTCGTCCAGCCGTTCCAGCGCCGCCGCTGCCGCTATGCCGACCACGTTCTCGCCGGGATCCGTGCTCAGCGAGTCGGCCCCGGTCACTGCGACGATCTCGGCCCCCGGTTGATCCCGCCGCTCCGCCTCGACCAGGTCGCCGGGCCGGTCCAGCGCCAGTCCCAGCACGTCGAAGCCCGGGCCCAGGTTGGACGCCGTGGCCGGGGCAAACACGCGGACCCGATGGGGCATGCCCGGATTATCGCCCACGCACGGCTCCTCGCGGCTACTCCGCTTGTCTGGTAACTCTGCGGTCGGCAAGTGAGCGTATACTCATACTTGTGAGTACTCGGCTTCAGATCGTCATGTCGGAGGAGGAGTTGGCGTCCTTGCGGCAGGTCGCCACGCGGGCGGGCTTGACCCTGAGCGAATGGGCGCGACGCACGTTACGCCGTGCTCGGGATGCCGGCTCAGGACCGACACCGGAAAGCCGGCTTCGCGCGCTCGACCAGGCGCTCGCGTGCGGCCACCCCACGGGCAACATCGACGAGATGCTCGCCGATATAGAAAACGGCCGTGATCTTCGTTGATTCCAACATCCCGATGTACCTCGTTGGTGGCCCGCACCCCAACCGGGACCGGATCGAGGCGTTCCTTCGGCAGCATCCGGCGGAGGACTACGTCACGAGCGCCGAGGTGTACCAGGAGATACTGCACCGCTACGTGGCCATAGACCGCCGCCACGCGATCGACGACGGGTTCCGGATGCTCGATGAACTCGTGACGTCCGTCTTTCCGATCACTCGAGACGACGTGGAGGCGGCCCGGCGGATCGCGCAAGAGCAGCGAGTCCTTTCCGCGCGTGACTGCCTGCACCTTGCGGTGATGGAGCGGCGCGGCGCGCAGGTCGTATTCACCTGTGACGCCGGATTCGACTATCGCCCTGGCGTTGCCCGCGTGCCCTGAGGAACAGCGAGGCTTCGGAGCGGCGCCGGCGGACAGCCCTCGCGGCATACGTTGCAGACAGCGGGGCGGGTATAGACTGTGGCTTTGCGCGTGCCGTGCCGGCTCGCGAGAACTGAGGATGCTGTGATGACTCCACGCCATGCCGTTGCCGGAATCATCGTCGCCGCGGTTTCCATCGCGACGCTCGCCTGCGGGCCGCCGGCGGCGCCGGATCCGCCGTTGCCGGAGATCGTCGAGAAGGCGATCGCCTACCACGGCGGGGACTTGTACGAGCGCTCGAGCATGACGATGACCATTTCGTCGCTCTCGGGGAGTTTTCAGATCGAGGCGACGCGGAATGGTGGAGAGTTCGACTTCGTCGTGATCAACCCGGCCCAGGGCGAGCGGCCGGAAAGGCGCGTGCAGTTGACGAACGAGGGCGTTTCCGAGTGGATCGACGGCGCGGAATCGGAACTCGACGAAGAGGATGTGCAGCGCGCCACCGCGTTCGTCAACGCACGGGTCTTCTTCCCCCTGCTGCCCTACACGCTCAAGGGCGACGACGTGCTGTTCGAGGACCGCGGCATCGAACGATGGGAAGGCCGCGACCTGCATCGGGTGAAGGTGACGTTCAATCCGGGCACGAGCAACGACGCGGACGACGCCTACACGTTCTGGTTCGATCCGGAAACCGGCCGTGTCGAGCAGTTCGGTTATGACTTCGACAACGGGCTGCGCTACCGCCGGGCCATTTCGTTCGAGCGGGTGAACGGCGTGCTTTTCTCCGACCAGGACAACTACGCGGTCGACGGGGGCAAGGTGCCGGTCGACACGCTCTCGCCCGACTACGTCGCGAGCACGATGCGCCTGCTGTCGACGGTGCGGATCTCCGACGTCACGGTCGAACCGCTGTAGTGACGGTTCGCCGGCCTCCAGGCCGGCACTTCCCCCGTGAACTCTGCCGGCCTGGAGGCCGGCGAACCAGATCCCGAGCGCCACAGAGGCCGGTCGGGGCGCAGCGGCTCAGTCGAAGATGCCGAGTTGAAGCTTGGCGGCGTCTGACATCCGGTCCTTGTCCCAGGGAGGCTCCCAGACCAGGTCGACGCGGGCCTTGGTCACGCCCTCGATCGACTTGACCTTCCCCTGCACCTCCGCCGGAAGCGTGACTGCCGCGGGACAGCCGGGCGCCGTCAGCGTCATCTGAATCACCGCGACCCCGTCCTTGCTGACTCCGATGTCGTAGATGAGTCCCAGCTCGTAGATGTTGACCGGGATCTCCGGGTCGTAGACGGTCGAGAGCTGCTCGACGATCTGCGGCTTCAGCTCAAGCGTGCGGACGGGATCGGCATCGACCGCGGCAGCCGGCTCGGAGGGCGGCTCGGGCGCCGACGCGGAGGAAGCCGGGTCGGGACCGGTCAGCGCACTGGTATCGAAGATGGAGGACTCCGCTCCCGGCGCCGCGGGTGGCGGAGCGGAACCGTCGACGTGGGACGGGATGACGGCGCCGGTCGCGGTGGTCTTGGTGGTTGCGCCGGGAGCCGGCCGGGAAGGCGGCGGACCAGGATCTGCCGGCCTGGAGGCCGGCGAACCCGCCGAAGCATTTGCCGGCCTGGAGGCCGGCGCACCGGTCGGCGAACTGTCCGGCGCGTCGTCGAACGGCGGCGGCACGTCACTCAGGTTCAGGATCCCCATAATCTACTCCGTCGTCACCGTCTCGTGGCGGTCGTCGACCGCCGCGCGTAGCGTGTGCCAGGCGAGGCTGGCGCACTTGACGCGCGTGGGATAGTCGCGCACGCCGGCGAAGACGGCCAACTTGCCGAGCGCCGGACTCGCTTCCGCCGTGTTGTCGGTCACGAGCGTCAGGAACTGTTCGAAGAGTTGCCGTGCCTCATCGAGCGTCCGGCCGCGGATGGCGTCAGTCATCAGAGACGCCGATGCCTTCGATATGGCGCAGCCGGATCCGATGAAGCTGATGTCGACAATCGTGTCGCCATCCAGGTTGACATAGACACCCAGGCGGTCGCCGCACAGCGGGTTGTAGCCGTCCGCGTGGCGGTCCGCGCCATCCAGCTCGCGGAAATTGTGCGGGTGTCGATTGTGGTCCAGGATTACTTCCTGGTACAGCTCGCGCAGTTCGCTCATAGAGGAAACATCTCCCGCACTCGTTCGAGAGCCCGGACGAGTGCATCGATCTCCGCCCGCGTGCTGTACATCGCGACGGACGCGCGTGCCGTAGCCGGCACTCCAAAGTAGTCCATGATTGGCTGTGTGCAGTGGTGGCCGGTCCGAATCGCCACTCCCTCCGTGTCGACGATCGTGCCGACGTCGTGGGGGTGCGCCCCCTTCATCACGAAGGCCAGGATGCTCGCCTTGTCCGGGGCCGTGCCGATGAGCCGCAGACCCTTGACCTCGGAAAGCGCCGCCGTGCCGTAGGCGAGGAGATCCGCCTCGTGCGGCGCAATCGCCTCGAAGCCGATGCCGGTCAGATAGTCGAGCGCGGCGCCCAGGCCGACAACGCCAGCGATGTTCGGCGTCCCCGCCTCGAACTTGTTCGGCAGATCGGCGTAGGTGGTCTTCTCGAACGTCACCGACCGGATCATGTCACCACCACCCTGGTAGGGCGGCATTGCGTCGAGCAGCGCCTCGCGCCCGTAGAGGACGCCGATGCCGGTCGGCCCGTAGGTCTTGTGCCCGGTGAAACATAGGAAGTCGCAGTCCAGCGCCTGCACGTCCACCGGCATGTGGTAGACCGACTGCGACGCGTCGATGAGCACCGGCACACCGTGGCGGCGCGCCAGCTCTACGATATCGCCCACCGGGTTGATCGTGCCGAGGGAATTGGACAGGTGCACGACGGAGATCATCCGCGTGCGCGAGGTGATCAGGCGCTCGAACTCGTCCATCTGCAACACGCCGTGGTCGTCGATGGGGACCACCCGCAGCCGCGCATCCATCTGCTCGCACAGAAGCTGCCACGGAACGATGTTCGAGTGGTGCTCCATGTGCGTGATCAGCACTTCGTCGCCCGCGCCGACCTGGCGCCGGCCGAAGCTCTGCGCCACCAGGTTGATGCTCTCGGTCGAGTTGCGAGTGAAGACGATCTCGCGCGGAGTGCGCGCGTTCAGGAAGCGCTGGACGGTGACGCGCGCGGCATCGTAGGCCGCCGTCGCCTCCTCGCTCAGCACGTAGACGCCCCGGTGGATATTGGCGTTCCCGTTGCTGTAGTAGCGGGCAATCGCGTCGAGAACGGCGCGCGGCTTCTGCGTCGTCGCGGCGTTGTCGAGATAGGCGAGCGAGTGTTCGCGGATCTGCCGGCGGAGGATCGGGAAGTCGGCCCGGATGCGTTCTACGTCGAACGCGGGAGCGGCGGACGGCGTCACAGGCGCAGCAGCCGGCGCGGGCGCCGCCGCCGTCACCGTCTCAGGGAGTGACATGGAACGACCCTCCGCCGGAGCCGGGCAACTGCGCGAGGAGGAGATCGTCGAGCTGATCCCGGATCGCTTCAACCCGGATCCGGTTCAGCAGGTCGCTGGCGAAAGCGTGGATCAGGACGTTGCGCGCCTGCTCGACGCCGAGGCCGCGGGCACGCAGGTAGAACATCGCATCCTCGTCGAGCTGCCCCACCGTCGCACCGTGCGTGCACTTGACGTCGTCCGCGAAGATCTCCAATTCCGGCTTGGTGTTGATCTGCGCATCTTCCGACAGCAGCAGTGCCTTGTTCGTCTGCTTCGCGTCGGTCTTCTGCGCGTCGATGGCGACGATGATCTTGCCGTTGAACACCGCGCGCGCCCGGCCGTCGAGGATGCCCTTGTACAGCTCGTGGCTGTCGCAGTGCGGCTTTGCGTGATGGATGGTCGTGTGGTTGTCGATGAGCCGCTCTCCGTCCGCCAGGTACAGGCCGTTCAACGTGCACTCGACGCCCTCGCCGTCGAGCACCGCGTGCGCGTCGTTCCGAACGATCGCGCCGCCCAGCGTCACCGCGTGCGACGAGAACGTCGCGGCGCGCTCGCAACGAAGATGCATCGACCCTATGTGGTACGCGGCGGCGCTCTCCCGGACGACCTTGTAGTGGTCCACGACGGCGTTCGGGCCGGCGACCACCTCGGTCACGGCGTTCGAGAAGTACGGCGCGCCGTCGCCGCCGCCGTAGCTCTCCACCACGCGGACCTGGGCGTTCTCCCCGACGAGCAGGAGGACGCGCGGATGAGTCATCACCGGCGTTCCGTGCGGGGGCGGAACGGTTACGAACAGCAGTTGAATCGGCTCTTCGACCACCGTGTTGGCGGGGACGCGCACGATGGCGGCGTCGCGCAGCAGCGCGGTGTTGAGCGCCGTCAACGCCTCGCCGTCGATCGGCGCGTCCGCTCCGAGATGCGCTTCCACCGCGGCCAGCGTTTGCTCGTCGTTCGACGCGACCGCGTCCGCGAGGCTTCGCACCTCGACGCCGGACGGCAGACCGTCAAGGTGCGATGCGGGAGCGACGTAGGTCCCGTTGATGAAGGTGATCCCGTTGGGCACGACGGCATGCGGACCAGTCGTGGCGATGGCCGCGTCACGGTCCGCATCGGTCGCCAGCGTGAACGCGGTGCCGGCGATCGGCGCGATGTTCGTGAAACGCCACCGCTCCAGCTTCGTCGTCGGGATGCCGAGTCCGGTGAAGTGCTCGAAGGCGCGCCGCCGCAGCTCGACCACGCCGGCCGGTACGGGAGCGGCGCGGCGCACCGCCTCGAAGGCGTCGGCGTAGGCTTCGGCGGGAGCGATGGAGGTCGTCGTGTCGGTCACCGTGTCAGGCCCCCGCGGCCGCCCCGGCCGGCGCGCCGTCGGCGATCCAGCCGTAGCCCTTCTCTTCGAGTTCGAGGGCGAGCTCCTTGCCGCCCGACTTGACGATCCGGCCATCCGACAGCACGTGCACGACGTCCGGGACGATGTAGTTCAGCAGCCGCTGATAGTGAGTGACGACGACGATCGCGCGGTCCGGGCTGCGCATCGCGTTAACGCCCTCGGAAACCGTCTTGAGAGCGTCGATGTCGAGGCCCGAGTCCGTCTCGTCCATGATGGCGAGCTTCGGCTCGAGCACGGCCATCTGGAAGATCTCGTTCCGCTTCTTCTCGCCGCCGGAGAACCCCTCGTTGACCGGCCGGTTGAGCAGGCTCTGGTCGATGTGCAGGATGTTCAGCCGCTCCTTGACGAGCGCCATGAAATCGATGGCGTCCAGCTCCGGCTGCCCGCGATGCCTACGCACTTCATTCAAGCCCGCCTTCAGCAGGTAGGCATTGTTGACGCCGGGGATCTCCACCGGGTACTGGAAGGCGAGGAAGACACCCTCGCGCGCCCGATCTTCCGGCTCCATGTCCAACAGGTCCTGGCCGTTGTAGCTGATTGACCCCGCGGACACTTCGTAGTCCTCGCGACCTGCCAGCACGGCGGCCAGCGTGCTCTTGCCGGAGCCGTTCGGCCCCATGATGGCGTGCACCTCGCCCGCCTTGACCGAGAGGTTGACCCCCTTCAGGATTTCGCGCCCCGCGACCGAGGCGTGCAGATTCGTAACTTCCAGCATGGCTATCCGACACTTCCTTCCAGACTGATGCCGAGCAGCTTCTGCGCCTCGACCGCGAACTCCATCGGCAGCTCGCGGAAGACCTCCTTGCAGAAGCCGTTGACGATCATGTTGACCGCGTCCTCCGTCGACAGCCCGCGCTGCCGGCAATAGAAGATCTGGTCCTCGCCGATCTTCGACGTCGACGCCTCGTGCTCCACCTGAGACGACGTGTTGCGCACCTCCAGGTACGGGAACGTGTGGGCGCCGCACTTGTCGCCGATGAGCAGCGAATCGCACTGCGAGAAGTTCCGGGCGCCCTTTGCGTTCTTGCCGATGCGGACCAGCCCGCGGTAGGTGTTCTGGCCCTGGCCGGCAGAGATGCCCTTCGACACGATGGTGCTGCGGGTGTTTTTCCCGAGGTGGAGCATCTTCGTGCCGGTGTCCGCCTGCTGGTGATTGTTCGTGACGGCGACCGAGTAGAACTCGCCCACCGAGTTGTCGCCCTGCAGGATGCAGCTCGGGTACTTCCAGGTGATCGCCGAGCCGGTCTCCACCTGTGTCCAGGTGATCTTCGCGTTGGTGAACGCCTTGCCCCGCTTGGTGACGAAGTTGTAGATGCCGCCCTTGCCGTCCTTGTCGCCGGGGTACCAGTTCTGGACGGTGGAGTACTTGATGGTCGCGTCATCGAGAGCGACCAGCTCGACCACCGCCGCGTGGAGCTGGTTCTCGTCGCGCATCGGGGCCGTGCACCCTTCCAGGTAGCTGACCGTCGCGCCTTCGTCCGCGACGAGCAGCGTCCGCTCGAACTGGCCGGTCTGCGCCGCGTTGATGCGGAAGTAGGTCGAGAGCTCCATCGGACACCGGACGCCCTTCGGGATGTAGGCGAACGACCCGTCGGAGAAGACGGCCGAGTTGAGCGCGGCGTAGAAGTTGTCAGAGGCGGGAACCACCGAGCCGAGGTACTTCCGGACCAGGTCGGGATAGTCCCGCACCGCCTCCGAGAACGAGCAGAAGATGATCCCCAGCTCGGCCAGCTTGTCCTTGAACGTCGTGGCGACCGAGACCGAGTCGAACACCGCGTCGACCGCGACGCCGGCCATCATCTTCTGCTCCTCGAGCGGGATCCCCAGCTTGTCGAAGGTCGCCTTGATCTCCGGATCGAGGTCGTCGAGGCTCTCGAGCTTCGGCTTCTGCTTCGGCGCCGAGTAGTAGATGATCGACTGGAAGTCGACCGGCGGGTAGTGGACATTGTGCCACTGCGGCTCGGTCATCTCGCTCCAGACGCGGAACGCGTTCAGCCGCCAGTCGAGCAGCCACTCCGGCTCGCCCTTCTTCGCCGAGATGACCCGGATGATGTCCTCGTTCAGTCCGGGCGGAATCGCGTCGGCGTCGATATCCGTGACGAACCCGTACTTGTAGTCCTGGGTCGCCAGTTGTTCGATGTTGTCGGTCGATGTCGCCATCACCCGTCTCCTGCAACGGCGCGGGGCCTGGGCAGGCCGGATCCCGCGCCTGACTCAGTCAAAAAATCCCGACTGAATTAGTCGGGTATCTAAGATTCTATCCAACCGTACGGGGACGGCGCAAGGGGAAGGCGCAGCCTTCCCCTGGCAACCGCGGCCTCCAGGCCGCGGCGAAAATGATGCGGCGAAGCCGCCGCCCTACCCGGGGAAGGCGCAGCCGCGGTTCACATCTTCCGCCTCCCGTGCGTTGTACCCAATGAAAGCCGCAAGGCAGCGGCCCGCACGACAAGGAGAGACCTGATGGAAGCGATCTTCATCCCTGGCTTTTTCTTCGGCTTCGTCGGCTTCGTGGTCTGGGTCGCGATATCGCACCGGACCCGGCGCGCCACCCTCCGGGCTGACACGCAGAAGCAACTGCTCGAGAAGTTCGAGTCGGGCCCGGAGCTTGCGGCATTCCTGGAGACCCAGGCCGGCAAGGAATTCCTGGAGAACAACTCCGAAGACAAGCCGTCAGGCCGCAGGTGGGTGGGGATGGCCCAGGGCGCGATCGTGGTCATATTTCTCAGCCTTGGCTTCATGGCGGCATCCACCGGGGACAGTGACATCCTGATGCCGGGCGTGATCCTGTTGGCGCTTGGCCTGGGCCTGCTCGCCGCTGCCCTCCTGGCCAAGTACGCCCTGCGCGAGAAGAACGACGGCGACCGCCTTGATAGCCAAGTCGCTTCTGGTCCCATAGAGTGAACCTGTGAGCTGGGCGCCGGTGTGGGACACGACGCTGGGTCCGGAAGCGGCCTTGGCGAAGGACTCCGGTCTCGAAGAAGGTGACGACCAACGCCTCGCGCTCGACCGGCCGGCGTTCGAACTGTTCTACAACCGGACCGAACGACCGCTCCGGGCCTACCTTCATCGGCTGACCGGCAGTTCGAGCCTGGCCGATGACCTGGCGCACGAAGCGTATCTGCGGCTCCTCAGGCGCATGCCGCCAGCGTCGGAACCTGCGGCGCTACGTTCCTATGATCGGCATCTGCCGGAACGATGCTGCGGTCCACGAGGCGATCCGCACCGGGGAGTGGACGTCTGCGCTGCACCAGCACGTCGCCGGCTGCAAGCGATGCAGCGAGGCCGTCGCCATCAGCCGCCTTCTGAACGCCATGCCTTCCCCGGAGGCGTCGGCGCGGAAGGCAGACGTCCTGTGGTGGCAGGCCCAACTGAACGCCCGCAACGCCCGCGTCGAACGCGCCGGCCGGACATTCGCGGTGATGGAAGCCGTTTCCTTCAGCATCGCGGGCACCGTCGGACTCGGCACCTTCCTGTGGGGACTTCGGCCGATGCTTCTCGACCTGACGATCCCGCGGATCGTGCTCCCCAGCCTCCCGAGTCCGCCGGCCGCGCTTCTTGATGTGAGCGCCATTCCCGACGCGGCCTGGGTCGGCGCGGCGCTGCTCGTGACGGTTGCCGCCCTCTTCGCGAACCGGGTCTGGGGCGACGCGTAGCTTCTCGGCGGCCTGCGCTTCCTCGGACTGGATCAACCCAGCCATCTTGAATGGCGGGGTCCGATGAATGATAATGTCATTCACTGGAAGCGCGGAGGGACCACGGCAATGGCCGCAAATCAACTCGTCCAGGCGCGTATCAATGGTGCCATTAAGGAAGAGGCGGCCGCGGTGCTGGCCGCCATGGGCCTGACGGTGTCCGATGCAGTGCGGTTGCTGCTCACGAGAATCGCTCATGACAAGGCCCTGCCGTTCGCGCCCCTGATCCCCAACGAAGCCACCGTCCAGGCGATGAAGGAAGCCCGTAGGGGTGGCCTCCCTCAGTTCGATAGCGTGCAGGATCTAATGGACGACCTGCATGCGGAAGATTGAACGAACCGGCCAGTTCAAGCGCGACTATAGGCGTGAAGCGAAAGGCCGGCACCGAAGAGTCCTCGATGCCAGCCTAGTGCCCGTCGTGGCGGCTCTGGCGAACGATCGGGCTCTCGAACCTCGTTACCGCGACCACTCTTTGAGCGGCAACTGGTCCGACCACCGTGACTGCCGCGTCAAGCCCGACTTGATTCTGCTCTACCAGAAGCCGGACGCGGACACTCTGCGGATGGTGCGCCTGGGATCACACTCGGAACTGGGTTTCTGACCCGACCAGGCGACGGCGCCTGCCTACTCCTCCGTCGGCTCGTGCTGGGCCTCGTCCTTCATCAGCGCCGCCTTGATGGTGGACGCCCAGATGCGCGTGCCCTTCTCGTTCAGGTGCAGGCCGTCGTCGATGAAGATATCGTCCATCACGTTGCCGTTCGCCTGCAGGAAGGGATTGGCGACGTCGATGTAGGAGATAAGGTCGTTGCTGTCCGCGAGGCGCTGGTAGAGCACGTTGGTCTCCTGCGCCTTGTCCCAGACGTTTACGCGGGCGAGGCTCGGCTTGACGGACATCACGTAGATGCGCGCCTCCGGAACCTCGGCGTGAACGCGGTCGACGATCGACTCGAGCCGTCCGACGATCTCCTCCGGCGCCACACCGAACGCCGTGTCGTTGTCACCCTCGTAGATCACGACGGCACGCGGCTTGTACTTGATGACGATGCGATCCAGGAAGTACTCGAGGTCCTGCATCGTGCTGCCGCCGAACCCGCGCGGGACCACGGTGAGCGGAGCCAGATCCTCCTTCAGGCTGGGATGCCAGCGGCGGATGCTGGAGCTGCCGGTGACGACGATCGCTCCCTCGGGCGGCATCATCGCGCTGTCTTCGGCTTCGAACGCCTGGATGGCCTCTTCGAAGCGGGTCGGGTCGATGGTGCGGCTCTGCGCCGCGGCCAGGGTCGTAAACCCGAGCGCGAGCACCAGCAGAACGGCTATACGGGCGTAGCGGGTCTTCATATCAGCCTCCAGGGTCGTTCAGCGCGGGAACACGATTCGCCCCACACGGCGAGCGCCATTATAGAAGGTTCGGGGCCGGACCGGGCGCCAGCGCCGGTCAGCGCCCCGCGGCCGGCTGCCACGTATCCGCCAGTGTCCGGCCCTCGCGGACGTCCTCCTCGGACATCGACTCCGCCAGCGCGTCACGCTGCGCCGCGTAGAGCTGCCGCGTGAAGTCGCTATCCGCGCCCCGCCACGCGAGTTCCAGCCACATGTAGGCGCGGATGGCGTCTTCCTCGACACCCGCGCCGTACGCATACATGTACCCGAGGCCGGCCTGGGCTGGCGGGTAGCCCTGCTCGGCCGCCGCCTGGT
Source organism: uncultured Vicinamibacteraceae bacterium (assembly GCA_964636705.1). GTDB lineage: Bacteria > Acidobacteriota > Vicinamibacteria > Vicinamibacterales > UBA8438 > VXRJ01. The sequence continues at coordinate 12,432 of CAZWUJ010000021.1, read as the reverse complement.
ACCAGCGCGCCGCCTCCGCGTCGTTACCGGCGACTCCGCGGTTCCGGAAATAAAGCAGGCCCAGGTTGTACTGCGCCGGCGCGAAGCCCTGGTCGGCCGCAAGCTGGATCCATCGCGCCGCCTCGGCGTCGTCGCGCTCCACGCCGCGGCCCGCGTAGTAACGGCTGCCGACCTCGTTCTGCGCCACGGCGTCGCCCTGCTCCGCGCGCTCCAGCAATCCCGGGGGCAATTGCCCGGCGCGGGCCGGCTGCACCGCGCCCGTCGCCGCAGCCGCCACCAGCCACGCAGTCAGGAGCCCGCGGCGAAACCCCGCGCGGCACCGGGAGCGGTGAGGCGCACGCATGCCCGAATCCCTCTGCCTCAGCGGTAGTCGTCTGCGTCCAGCGAGACCCGGATGATCTCTTCGTCGTTCCGGAGCACGACGTGGCGGTTGGCAAACGCCGGGTGCGCCCAGACGACGAGCCGGTCGCTCTGCCCGTGGCGGAACCGCGACGCCGTGCCGGCCCGCGACCCGCCGTAGCCGGAACGCGACGTCGGGTGCAGCAGGTGGGTCCGGTCCAGTTCGACGTAGCCGTCCGGGTTGAACTGCGCGATGATCAGATCGCCGTTCTCGTTGTAGACGAAGTAGCGGTTCTCGTGCTGGACGAAGTAGGCGGATCCCCAGCGGTTCCGGTTCGTCAGCCCCTCGGCTTCCCACACGCGCTCGCCGGTCTCCGCGAGCAGTCCGCGCACCTGGCCGTGGCTGCCGATGCCGTAGATGTAGTCGCCGACGACAAGCGGCGTCGTCATCACGGAATGCAGCCCGGTCTCTTCCGCCACCTCGATGCCGCCTTCCACAACACGGTTCGTCCCGTCCTTCCAGACCGCTGTCGCGGCCGGCCGGTCGAGGTCGAGGTCGAGGCGCATCATCATCGAGCCGGTGTAGAACCCCGAGACGAACAGGTACGAGCCGCTCTGGACGGCGTCGGCCACGGTCATGTTGGCGCGCCCCTCGAACGGCTCCTCCCAGTAGAGCTCGCCGGTCGCCGGATCGAGTGACGACAGCCCGCGCGGATGCCAGACGATCAACTGCCGGGCGCCGCCCGCCTCGATGATCTTCGGCTGGTTGTAGCCCATCTCGGTCCGGGTCTCGAGGGCGCGCCAGACTTCCTCGCCCGTGTGCTTGTCGAAGGCCATCACGAGGGCGTCCGGCTCGCCCCCGACGAGGAAGATGACCCGGTCGCCATCGACGAGCGGCGCGCTCGACGTGCCCCAGATCGGGATGCTCGTGTCGTATTCCGCGACCGTGTCCTTCTCCCAGATCACCGCGCCGGTCGCGGTATCCAGGCAGAGGATGCGTCCCGTCGAGCCGGTCAGGTAGACGCGGTCGCCGTCGACGGTCGGCGTGGCGCGCGGGCCGGTCGCATACGTGAACATCAGCATGCGGTAGGTGGTCGTCCACTCGTGGGTCCAGAGCACCTCGCCGGTCTCCTCATCGAGGGCGAGGATGCGCTCCGTGCCGTCCATCGTGCGCGGCTCGGTCTCGATGTAGTCGAGGACGAACACCCGGCCGTCCGCGACCGCCGGGCCGGCGTACCCGCCGTTCACCGGCGCGCGCCACTTCACGATGAGTCCCTCGTCGGGGAACTCGCGCAGAATGCCGGTCTCCGTCCAGACGCCGAGCCGCTCGGCGCCGCGCCACTGCGGCCAGTCCTCGGCGAGGACGGTCGATCCGGCCGCCGCCGCGGCCAGGAGGCCGAGAGCCACAGCGAAACAGGTGAACCGCGCTGATCGGGATGTCATGCCGTGGCCGCGCGCCTGGATTCGAAACATGGGGGGCCTCCTCCCGTATGCGGAGAAGGTAGCACGGCGGGGTGAGCCGCGCTGTGGCTGACCGGACGCCATGGTACGCTCACCAGACAACCGAGTGAAACGACTCCTGCGCCTCGAGTGGCACATCATCGCGGGAATCGCGGCGGCGGTCGTCGCGGTCATCGCGCACCTCCTGCACGTTGTCGAACTCGATGTCCTGATCACGATCATCCTCGTCCTGCTGGCCCTTCTCCTGCTTCGTGACCTGCGGCGCGAGCACCAGGATGACCGTCTGGCTGCATCCGTTCAGGAGATCAAGGCAACCACCGAGGGCGTTCAGGCAGCCCTGACTCCACCGGACGCGATTCTCGTCGGCCCCCGCGACCTGGCCGACGAGAGCCGTCGTTTCTCCGAGAACGCCCGGGGCGAGATGCTCTGGTTCAACGTCTGTCTCACCATGTTCCGTTCGCAGCAGGTGTTCGACCTCATGCTGCGCCCCGCCATAGAGAATCCGAACGTTACGTCCATCCAGTTCGTTTCGAATGAAGGCGAGCGGGAACTCTGGGATCGGTACCTCGTGCCGAAGATCCAGGACTGCGATGGCCGCGCCATCGTGGCGGAACCCCGCTGGCGCTCACTTCCAGAGACGCTCTCGTTCGTACTCGCCGACGTGGAACCGCACGGCCGCACCGAAGCACTGCTCAGCTTCTGGGGTGAGCCGTTCATGTCACGCGCGACCGACCGGCAGGTACCGCGCTACCTCTTCCGTATCCAGGGCCACTCCGACCTGATCCCCCGATTGGTCGAGCTGGAACGCGAACACCGCCTGGGAAACTGAGGCTGTAAGCCAACAGAACTCCGGCTATTAAGCGTTCGTCTCATTTTGTTTAACATGGTGGCCCTCTAGCAGGGTCCCATATTGCATGTTAAGCCTATAATTCTTAATAAGAATCTCCCCTGCAAGAATCACGCGACGGGGGGAACGGTGGCAGCAGCCCTCTCCGAGCCGCAGGACAGCGAGGGCAAATTGATAAACGTCGCACTTGGTACTATAGAATACGTACGGCGATAGGCGTTCGCGGGGTCAGGATTGCAGACGTTCAAAACCAAGGCATTCGCCCGTTTCGCCGATCGTGAGGGACTGGAGGACTCCGCGCTGTGCGAGGCCATCCTGCGCGCGCGGAGGGGCTTGGTGGATGCCGATTTGGGCGGTGGAGTCATAAAGCAGCGCATCGCGCGCAAGGGTGGCGGCCGGTCCGGCGGGTTCCGCACCATCGTGCTGTTTCGGCAGGGCGAGCTGGCGTTCTTCGTGTACGGATTCGCCAAGAGCGGCCGAGAGAATCTGCGTCGGGACGAGTTGGAGACTTTCCGGCTGCTGGCAGACGAGTACCTGGCGCTGGACCGGACAGGCCTTTCGGCAGCGCAGGCGGTTGGAGCGATAATCGAGGTGAAATGCGATGACCAAGCAATACAAGAGTGAAGCGCTAGCGGCAGCACATGAGGCGGCGCTCGGACTCGCCGAGGCCGGTTTGATGTCGAAGCGGACGATGCGAGCGTTCGACGAGATGTGCCTCACGCCAGTCGAAGAGATGGCCCCGGAGGATATCCGCGCGCTTCGGCTTCGCGAAAACGCGAGTCAGGCGGTGTTCGCGCGCTATCTCAACGTGACGACCGGGCTGGTGAGCCAGTGGGAGCGCGGCCAGAAACGACCGCGCGGCGCATCATTGAAGCTCCTGACGCTAGTAGCAAAGAACGGCTTGAGCGCAGTGGCGTGACAGCGCGCTACGCATCTGCCCCGTGCCGGCTCCTGCCGGAACGCCGCAGAGTGTGGGTCCAGCGCGGTGTCCCCTCCGTGACGGCCCCGTCGACCTCCCGGGAGAGCCGAGTGCGCGCGTCAAGGAGATGACCTCTCATTCGCCCTCGTCCTCGAGCGCGTGCTTCCGGTCGAAGGCCTCCCAATCCTTGTCGGTCCAGTCAGCGAATGGCACGGGGCGTTCACGCTCGTCCCGGCGAGGCGGAACCTCAATTTCACCGAGCCGCGGCATGTTCTCGATCAGCCACTGGCCGAGGGACTCGCTCGGCTCGTCCGGCACGCGGGGGTTGGGCTCGCTGGCGGTCGGAACAGGCAGCCGCTTCGTCTTGTCGTTAGCCATCAGCACCTCCTTCACCGCACTTCGTTCCGGCGTTCCGAGTGCGGCAAGTACCAGTCGACCCTACGAGCGTAGCTCCGCCTTGGACACTTATGCGGTCAAATCAACTTGGGAGTCCAACGGCGGCTTCAGCCGGAAGGCGTGGGACTCCTTCCAGAAATTGTACACACGGACAAGCCGCAATTTGTCCTGCTCCTCCCGTGACACGCGCTCCTCGTTGGCCGTCAGAAAGAAAGGGGTCATCGCGGACCCGCAGGACCGACGAGCCGGGCGCCGGTTTCCGCCTCCCGGTAGTCGAAGAACTCCTGGGTGATGGAGCCCTGGAATGCTCCGGCCGCCGTCATGATGCGCCCGCTCACGGTGGTGCGCGCCGGCATCCAGACGCCGCCGATGGGTGTCATCTCGGCCGACGCTTCGAATCCTTCGACCCGCGCGAGCCACTGGAGGGGCAGGAAGTCCATTCCCGCGTTGGCGAACGCGTATTTCGCGATTTGCTCCGCCTCCGGATCGACCCAAAACGTCACGAGCGAGGTCTTGTTGAACCCCAGGTTGAGCCGGGGATTGGACGCCTTGTCGTCCAATCCGGTCGGGTAGTACTCGATGCGGACGGTGTCGCGTCCGGCGACGGTGTCGCGGCCCGCGAAGTAGTAGGCGCCCGGCTCGAACGGGAACTCGGTGCCGTAGAACGCGTCGCTGACGAAGCGCGGGGCGAGATCCTGCGGGTCACCGTGGGCGCGCCGGCGCCGCTCGCCGCGCCGCCAGTCTTCCTCCGCATCGCGGCGGTCGTCCGGACCGATGTCGAGGCCGTCGATCCGTACCGGGCTGCGGACGGCCACGCCGTCCAGCACATACCACTCGTACTCCCGCCGGAGCCGGGAGTAAGGAAACTCCAGCGGCGCTTCAAGGTTGACGGAGAGGCTGCTGCGCAGGGTGAAATCTCCCAGCGTGCGCCATGCCGTGTACCGGTTCTCGAGCACGCGCTCCATGAGCGTGTCGATGTCATTGGCCGGCGTGCGGGCGGTGGGCGTCGCGCTGGCCCACGCGACGGCCGCCGCCAGAACCAGACTTCGCAGGATGACGCCCATGTCAGAAGCTCAGGTCGACGCCGATCGACAGACCGACTCCGGAGAGGTCATCGACGCCGGCGTTACCCGTCGTCGCCAGATAGATCGCTTCGATCGGAATCGAGACACGCTCGCCGAGCACCACGTTGAGGCCGCCCATCAAGCCAAGGCCAAAGCCGTTCGCCGTCACTCTCTTGGACCACGCCTTCTCGACAACCAACTGCTCCTGAACGAAGTAGAGGTTCGTCTGGAGATAGGGGACGACGCGCTTCCCGTTTCCCCGGCTCCGCCCATTGACGCGAACGCCGGGCCCGATGAACCCGGTGGCCAGCTCGACGGTCCGGGAGGCCGGCGTGGTCCATTGGCCAATCCAGTGTCCGGCGTGCAGGGCGAGATCGATGGAGGGGCTGAGGGAGTACCGGTAGCTGACGGCGCCATAGAACGTGTTCCTGCCGGCGTCGAGGTCGAGGCCGGCGAACTCGAAGCCTTCGGCCGAGTTGTTGAAGACGCCCGGTTGCAGGCCTACATGGTGGGTTCGCGGCTTCGGCTCGACCTCCTGGGCCGCCGCGGGTGAGCAGACGAGCACCAGGCCCGCCACGAGGGAACGCCGAATGAGTAATCGTGCATCCATGCCGGAAGCAGGATGCAAGTTGCGTGCCGTCTGGAGCCGCCGGCGGCGGGAGCGCCCGGACGGCCTTGGAGCGCAGCCTGCCGCCGCGGGAGCCCGCGCCGGCCGCGCCCGCCGGGAGGCGCGCTAGTTCGGCTCGCTCGCCGTCAGACGTTCGAGAAGATCGGGGTCGATCGACCGCTTGACGGTGCGCCGGTCGAGATCCAGCCGGCGCGCGGTCTCCTGGTAGCTACCCGTCGTCGCGTAGACGCGCGTGCAGTACCGGCTGAGGAGTTCCCTGGCGGTCAGATCGCCGTCACGCCATGCCGCCGCGACGCCATCGGCCACGTCGGACGCCGCGGGAGCCGTCCTCGGGCGGTAGCGCTTGTGCACCAGCACGTTGCAGACGCACTGCTCGAGTTCTCTCACGTTGCCCGGCCACGCATAGTTGGCGCCGAGGTCCCGCTCGATGCAGGTCAGCACCTCCTCCGCCAGGTCCGAAGCCTCGTCCGGGCCGACCACCCGCTCGCTGACGAACAGCACCATGTTGCGGAGCTCGTCCGGCGAGTCGCGCAACTGATCGCGGAGCGACGGCGTCTCGATGAGATCCGCGCACAGGCGGTAGTACAGGTCTTCCCGGAAGCGGCCGGCGCGCATCTCGGCATCGAGGTCACGGTTGGTCGCGGCGATCAGCTTGCCCTTGAACTCGCGGGGCGCCGTCTCGCCAATCCGCTGAAACTCGCGAGTCTGCAGGACACGCAGCAGCTTGACCTGAATCGCCGGGTCGAGTTCGCCGATCTCGTCGAGCAGCACCGTGCCGAGCGGCGGGCACGATTCGAGCCAGCCGACGCGATCCGCCAGCGCCCCGGTAAAGGCGCCTTTTCGGTGCCCGAACAGCTCCGACTCGATGAGGGTGGGTGACAGCGCGGAGAGATTGACGGCGTGAAATGCGCCGTCGAGGTTCGTCGCGAACATGCCGCGCTGGGGGTCGAACGGGATGTAGCGGGAGAGCCCGATGGCCCGGGCGACCAGCTCCTTGCCGGTCCCCGACGGCCCCGTCACGAGCGTCGTCACGTCGTGCATCCGCCGGTAAAGCGAGCGGCGGTAGCGGCGCATGTCGTGCGTGAAGATGGACTGCCAGACGTCCGCCCGCAACCTCGCGGCGGGCTTCGACGTGCCGATGATGTTCCGGAAGATGAGGTCGAACGCGCGGCGGGCCTGGAAGAAGCAGGCGAACAGGTGCGGCGGCTCCACGCGCCACGGCAACGGGATCCCGTCGAGCGCCAGGAAGTGCTCTACGTCGCGGTGGAATCGCTCGTAGAACGCCAGCCGGCGGCGGCCGCGGCTGGGGTCGACGTGGACCTGGTGCAGGTCGCCCTCGTACCGCCAGTAGAGCATCTGGCCGACGACGTAGGCGTACAGCGCCAACTCCTCCGGAGTCGCCGACGCCGCCCGGAGCAGGCGTTCCCGGGCGTCCTGCGCTGCCCGTTCGGAGGCGGACACCAGCGGTTCGAGGGCCGGATTCCCCTCGTAGCCTGCCTCAAGGCTCCAGACCGGCCCATGCGGGACAAAGTCGTCGCCGAGAACCGATCGCTCGACCTCGATGAACTCGGAGCCGAACGGATTGGTGTAGGCCAGCCGCGCCAGCGACTCCATGGTTCGACGCTCCTGCGGCCTAAAGAGTGGCAAGACATGAAATGTACGTCGGCGTACATTTCATGTCAAAGCGTGCTGCGATCCCGCTCGGCCCTGAGCGGGAAGCAGTGACGGCCCGCCTCGTGCCGCGAGAACGGCCGCCCGCGGCGGAACTCGCGCTCCTCGCTGGCCCGCTCGAAGGTGGCGCACAGCTCGTAGGCCGTTCCTTCCCCGGCCGCGTAGCCGTACGGCTCGCTGGTCACCGGATCGTTGATGGCGACTTGCACGTCGGAGTTGCGCTGCAACTCGTCGAGCGTCGCCGGCAGCCGTTCGTGCGTCGCCTCATAGCGGTCGATGGCCCGCGAGATGGCGTCTAGGTCCTGCGCGCGACGCGCGTCCAGCCGTTCCAGCCGCTGGTCCGCCGGCGACCCGAGGGCCACGAGACCGGCGACGACGGCGACCAGCACCGACGCGGCGCCGAGGGCGGGAAGGAGATCGCGCCGGCGCGGCGTCCGCGTTTCGCGCGGAGCCCGCTCGGTATCCCGCAGGTCCCGGAGGTAGTAGCTGAACACTCCGCCGGCGATCGCGGTCACCGTCAGCGACTTCAGCACGAAGCGGGCGGTCAGCTCGCCGCCGAGAAAGCTGTAGACGAGGCCGGTGACGGCGCCCACGAGAACGCACGAAGCGACGAAGAGCGTGAGGTACGTGAGCTGCTGCCGGATGCGCGACCGGCGGGTGCTGGGCTGCGCCTCGACGCCGCGGCCGATGATCCTGGTGACGAAGACGAACACCGGGCTCGCCACGACCAGGGCCGACACGGAGAACCGGAGGATCTCGCGGATCACGAACGGCGGCAATCCGGCCGGGTCCGGCAGGAAGGTGTCGATCAACCCGAAGACCGCCGCTCCCAGGCTGTAGGCGCTGACGAACAGCGCCATGAACATCACTACATAGAGGAAGGCCTCGCGCGGCCGCGTCGAAACGGCTGGCCGCGGAACCGGGATGGGCGATTCGACGTCCGCGAATCCGGCCAGCGCGCGCCGCACCTGATCCGCCGGCCACCCCGCCCGCACCAGGATGTCCGCGATCCGCTCCCGCGGCAGTTCCCGTTCCAGACCCTCTTTGACAAAACCGACCAGTTCCGGGCTGAGTGCCATCTTTCGTTCCTCCTTGCCAGAGCGACCGACATGTCCCCGTGCGGCGGTGGGGCTACGACGCCGCTTTACGAACCCTGAACAAAGCAAGCACCGTGCCAGCTAGCCTGCGCTCTCACAAGTGCTTGGATCGCACGGTGTTACGTCTCGAGGAAGGCACCTGCCAAACTGTCGTCGGCCGGGGAGCGAAGACACAGAATGTCACTCTATGTGCATAGAATGTACTTTGTATCCCAAGTACCCTTGCGGGCCGTTCGCGGTATAAGTCCTCTGGAACGGCCCCTTCGATTAAAACCGCCACACGCCGGGCCTGAATGGATCGGCTGTCAACGGCACGCCGCGGTTCTTCACTTCATCGCGGATGCGTGCCACCGCGTCATCGAGGCATTCCGGCGAGTAGATCACGTTGGCGATGTCAATGCGCCAGCGTGAGCTGCGACGTCGTTTGTAGCCGCCGGGCGGTGAAGCGTAGACCGTCACGCCGGCCGGAAAGCAGAGCGTGATCTCACCACCGCCGGGAGTGGATTCGTTCTGCGCGCTGCTGCAGGCATCCGCATCCGGGAACGCTTCAGCAAGCGCCACGAGTGCCGAGGCAACGTACATGGGCTTGTGGCGGGCTGGGTCGAAGGGCACGCGACGTGGCATCCAAGTCCTCTTGGTTCAAGAACAAGGCTACGGCGAGCCCCAGATGTCCTCGTAAGTGGCGATCAGGATGTCCAGCGCGGCGTGCAGATCCTCACCAGACGGCTTCAAGTCGCGCGGTTTCTCGCCGAGGTAGCGCCAGTCTGTGAAGTCGTTCTGGTGATCGGCCAAGATGGACCGAACCGATGGCCAATTGGTGGACAAGAGCATCGGTTCCCCACGCTGGTCGATGCGGCTGCGCATGTCCTCGTCCAGTGCGTCGAACAGCCTGACGAGATTGTGGCAGCCAAGGCGAGTGCCAGTCGACTTGACGCTGATGGCTTTCAGAGCCAACTCCGCCGCTAGCGCCCTCAGGATCGGGGCGGCAATCGCATATCCGGCGACTTGTGAACCGTCGAACGATCCATGGGGGGAGAGGAAGTCGCGGAAGTCGCAGGTTAGATCGGCAGCTACCCGGCGCAGACCTATGGCTTGTGCGATTGTGACGTCAGCGTTCATGGCTTACAGCAGAAGCTGTCGATCGGCGGCGGCCGCGTGACGCACTACGGTCTCCGAGGATATGCTGATGTCGCAGTTGTATCCCAACAACTGGTCGCAGCGCGTGAACGTCAAAGAGCCGGCTGCTTGCAGTTGGGCTGCTGGTGTCGGTGCCGGAGGAAGAGGAGGAGGCGGCGTGGGAGTAACAGAGTATGTAGTTTCCCATTCTTTCCCCTTCTCCAATTGATGCGTCAATTACGCCAATTGGCCCACGCTGGTTCGACTACGTGAGCCAATACGACAGCCGCTTCCTTCGTATACTGGAGGGCGTTTTCAGCCCCTTGCCGTGTGCGAAAGTGTTTCGAGCCAAATGTAGGTGACTGACTGCCAAGAAAATCGTTGGACGCGTAGACAATGTAGCCACTTTGCGATCCAGCCAGAGCATCCATGCACCATTTAGGAAAGTAGAATGGTAGTCCCATGCGTGCTTGGTACGCATGTAGCTCTTGTTCTATGTCTGTGGGATTCAAGTGGTCCGGTAGTCTAAGTAATTTATCAAACGGCCAGGGTGGATTGACCGCAATCAACGGCCCGGAGGGGAGAGCGAACGGAACGGCAGGCCGAAGCCACCGAACCAAGTAACGCTCCACACCCTCCCTTGCTTCCCGGTCTGGCATTTCCGTCCAAGTGACACACAAATCGTCGTTTCCCTGCGTGACCTTGGAATCGCTTTGAAGCATGCCAATGTGATCCCTGATGTGCCCCTGCCTGATAGCTACTGCACGTGCATCATGCGGGGATCTCCTCCCCGGATCCCAGACAACGCATGCCCCAAGGAGATCCAGTTCATCATCGTGAAGGCCGGGAAAATCCCGGGCGAGCGAAAAGAGATCATCCGCACTGGCATGCTTCCAGACACATTCCAAACGTCGATTCAGTTCCGTGTGGGTTGCCATACCGAAACTGTAGATCGGCACGGATTCCGCGTCAAGATCCGGGCACGCTCAGGCCATATCCCCTGAGTCCATGCTAGGATTCGTCATCATGATCATCTATCCGACTTTTCCAGGTGACGGAGACATCGAGCGTGATCGAGTCAACGGCTTCAAGCGTTCGGAAGGAGGCAGGGTAGTCGTTCTTATGGATAACGAGAGAGAACCGGAGTGGATCGTCCCCTACGCAAAGTGGGACGAGTTCTGCGGCAATGCGCTCGCGTGGATCAACAAAAGGGAGCTTGAATCCCGTAATCGGGATTGATCCTCACTTCCTCGGAGCCGGAGGGTTTCTAGGGCACCTACCGGGACCTTCAGCGCCGCGCTTAACGATTTCAAAGTCCCAGCAGGCGATCCGCAGAGTGACAAGTGCCGGCAAATACTAGGATTCCGCTGCTGGTGTTGGCTACGTTGCACGCCCTCTTCTCGGCGTTCACAGCCCTGGTCGGGGCTTTCGCCGACGGCGGCGACATCTGGCAACGGCTGCGGCTCATCGTCGTTCACCCTATCGGAGCTGCCGGCGTACTCATGCTCCTCTTGCAACCCCGCCTCTCCACCGCCAAGATCCTCGCCATCGTGGCCCTGCTGACGGTGAACGTGACCGGCGACGTGCTCGTGGCTCGGTGGATTGCCACGGGCGTGATTCGGGGAGACTGGGAGCTGGCGCTCGCCTTCGTGGTGGTTCCCGCCCTCGGAATCGCGTACGGACTGGCTCGGCTCCGAACGGGCCGCGCGACAACGGACTAAGCCTCCGTCCGGCGCAGCGTGGTGACCCCGCCGATAGCTGCCTCCGAAGGTGACACCCCAGTGGAAACGGGTCAAGCAACTTCAGCCCGTAGCGGTGCACCAAAGCACCATGCTTGACATCCACCGCCAAGCCGGTGTTCACTGTTCACTAAACAGTGACCACTCCATCGCGACTTGGCCAGATGCTCCGCGACGCCCGGCAACGCCGTCGATTCTCCCTCCGAGCCCTTGCCCGACAGCTTGGAAAGTCACCCGCCTACCTTGTCCAACTAGAACGCGCGCCCATCGTTCCTGGCGTCTCCGAGGACACCCTCATCGCCATTGCCGACCAACTTGACCTTGATCGCGACCAGGTGCTTGCCGCCGCCGCGAAGTTCCCGGCGATCACGATCCCAGAATCATCAACCGAAATAGCACTCTATCGACTGATCAAGAAACTCCCAACGACCCGCCAAGAACAGCTCCGGCGACAACTCGAGACCGAGGTCGCCGGCGCAAATCTCGCCGACAGTCCCGCCGAACCACGCCGGAGGACAAGACATTGACGAACTCGTCCCTTCGACCTCACGAAGCGCTTCAAGACCTGAACCTTCCGCGCGGCTGGCAGGTTATCCAACGCATCACTCCTCCCGAGCAGCACAGCGGGGGAAACTTCTCCTGCGGCTACGTCGTCCAGAACAGCGACGGTTCAACTGGGTATCTGAAAGCCCTCGACTTCTTTTCACGACTCGACGAATCCGCTGACCCAGCGCGCACACTTGAGCCTCTTATTGCCGCTTTCAACTTCGAGCGCGACCTCTTGGAGAAGTGCAGGCAAAAGGGTCTCTCGCGCGTGGTCACCGCATTAGACACCGGTGCGGTCACCGTGCCTGGGTTCAATAGTTACTCTACCGTCCAGTACATCATCTTCGAACTTGCAGAGAGCGACCTCCGAGGGTTGATATCGGCGGTCGATGACCTCGACATCGTAATGGCACTCCGCACACTTCATCACATCGCTGTCGGTCTAGAACAACTGCACGGCATCGGCATCGCCCACCAAGACGTCAAACCGAGCAATGTCTTACTCTTCCAAAGCAAGAAGTCGTCCAAACTGGCTGATCTTGGTCGCGCAGCAGCTAGTGGACTGTCCCAGATAAACATTTTCCGTCTGGCTGTCGTCTTCTAGGTATA